>CAIQBE010000050.1 GCA_903870015.1 uncultured Thiotrichales bacterium | reverse complement strand
TTTTTTATTTATTTTTGTGGCGTTTCAATGGCTTATAAAGCGTTGTCCTTTGTGGGGGAAATGCGTTAGAATAGCGGTATTAAGGAGTTTTTTATGACATCGATCGTTTTTACAGATAGTGCGGCGCTTAAGGTCAAAAGTCTATTAGAAGAGGAAAATAACCCGGCACTTAAGTTTCGGGCTTATATTACGGGTGGGGGCTGTTCTGGCTTTGAATATGGCTTTACTTTTGATGAGGCGCAGTCTGAAGAAGATACTGCTATTGAAAATCAGCAGGTGACGTTATTAATTGATCCTATGAGTTTTCAGTACCTCGTCGGTGCTGAAATTGATTATGTCAGTGATGTTAATGGCGAGCGTTTTGTGATTCGTAATCCTAATGCCAAAACGACCTGTGGTTGCGGATCGTCATTTTCGGTGTAATTTAAATGCCTATGACAGAACATCTTGAGCTTTTGTTAAAAGGTCTGCCGCATGGGCCGGGTGTCTATCGCATGCTCGATGCGCATCATGCTATTTTGTATGTGGGTAAAGCCAAGGATTTAAAAAAGCGCGTTAGCAGTTATTTTAAGCGTGAGCATGATGACTCAAAGACTCGGCACTTGGTTAGTAAAATTGTCGATATTGAAATTACGCTGACGCCAAGTGAGCGTGAGGCGCTGATTCTTGAAAGTAATCTTATTAAAAAACATCATCCGCCTTATAATATTTTGTTTCGGGATGATAAAAGCTATCCGTATTTGGTCCTAAGTCATCATAAAAATTTTCCGCGCCTGGGTGGTGTGCGTGCTAAGACTTTAAAGCATGGTGATTATTTTGGGCCATACCCTTCGATGCCAGCGCTCAAAGACACGCTGAATTTATTGCATAAAGTGTTTCGTCTGCGCTCGTGTAGTGATGTTTATTTTGCTAATAGAAGCCGGCCTTGTCTGGAATATCAGATTAAGCGCTGCAGTGCGCCTTGTGTTGGGTTTATTACAGAGGCGCAATACGCCGAAGATGTTGTACGTGTTAAAGATTTTTTAAAGGGCAAGAGTCAGGTGATTTTGCATCAGTTAGCTGCGCAAATGGAGCAAGAATCCAATTTACTGCATTTTGAAGAAGCGGCGCGTTTGCGGGATCAGCTGAAAAATTTAAGGGAATTACAAGAGCGGCAGATTATCAGCACCGCGCTGGATCTTGATGCCGATGTGATTGCGATTGCCCGTGAGCATCAGCATTTCTGCGTGGCGGTGCTGTATGTGCGTGCGGGTAATATTTTGGGTCAGCGTTCGTATTTTGTAGAGGGTAATGAGTTTGATGCTGAGGCTAGTATTGTAGAAGCTTTTATTGAGCATTATTACTTTGCGGGCTTTGGTCAAAATAGTTTGCCGCAAGAGATTATGATGTCGCAAGCTATCGATGTGTCGCAAGATTTGCGCGATTTTTTTGAGGCGCAACATGGTTGTATGCCAAAGTTTTTGATCAAAGCCACGGGGGTTAAAAAACAGTGGTTAGAGATGGGCTTGATGAATGCTCGCGATGCCTTGTCTCGGCAGCTAGTTATGGATGTGCGGATTAAAGAGCGCCTAGCGGCGCTGCAGGTGCGTTTGCATCTTGATAAGTCTATTGCCCGTATTGAATGTTTTGATATTAGCCATACCATGGGTCAGCAAATTGTGGCATCGTGTGTGGTTTTTGATGAGAATGGTGCGAATAAACAAGCCTATCGGCGTTTTAATATCGAAGGCATTACCCCTGGAGATGATTATGCGGCAATGCGTCAAGTGTTGCTCCGGCGCTTTAAGCGCTTGCGTGATGAGGCCGCGGCTTTCCCTGAGGTGGTGTTGATTGACGGTGGCAAAGGGCAGTTGTCTGAGGCGATTGCTGTGTTACATGAGCTTGAGATTCAAGGCGTGCAGTTGATTGGTGTGGCTAAGGGCGTTGAGCGTAAGCCTGGCAAAGAGTTCTTATGGTTGCCAGGACATCCTGACCCTTTGATCTTAGATACCCATGATCCTGCATTTTTGTTAATTCAGCAGGTGCGTGATGAGGCTCATCGTTTTGCGATTACGGGGCATCGTAAACAACGCGCGAAAAAAAGTCAGGGTTCGGCTTTGGATGATATTTCTGGCATCGGCGCAAAGCGTCGTCAAGCAATTTTAAAATACTTTGGCGGTTGGCAAGAAGTCAGTCGCGCTAGTGTGGATGAGCTTGCGAAAGTTCCAGGCGTGAGCCGAGAGTTAGCGCTGTTGGTGTATCAGACTTTGCAGCAAAGTATGGTTTAGGCAAGGTGCTCAAAGTAACGTATGCGTGCAGCTTTTTTATCAAAAGTTGCGGTGATCGCATTGTTTTTATGATTGATGTGGCCAATTAGTATGTCAGAAAATTCCGCGGTATGATTCTGAAATTCATTCAGGGCTGCCCATACGATGTCATTTTCAGCAATAACAAAAATGTCACTGAGTAGCATGTTATCGAGTATTTTAACAATTTCAGTTTTGGTGTGTTCATATAGCTTTGCTAAAACCCACATTGTTTCGCAGAGTACGATGTGGTTGATTAGAACTGGTTGATTTTTTTTAACATAAGCGTAAGCTTTTTTAGCTTGTGCCTCATCGTCTCGTGTCAATAAGCGAACTAATACATTAGTGTCTAGCGCTTTCATTTTTTGCGTTTATCCTTATGGTAGCTGGTAATTGCAGCATCGATATCTTCCAAGGAGGCTTTTTTTTTGGTATGCGCTATGCCGTAAATAGCATCAAGCCCCACTTTTCGTGGCTTTAGCAAGACCTCGTTATGCTCTGAAATTACAAATTCAATTTTATGGCCGGTTTCCAGCTTCAAAAACGACCGAATTGCCTTTGGAAGTGTTAACTGTCCCTTACTTGTCAATGTTGTGGTTGTCATGGTTTTCCTTACTTTTTTAATAATTTCTTACATTTTATCAAGGAGTAATCCGAAAGTCAATCATTTAGGCTGTATTTTGTTCTGGTGTGACTGCGTTGGCTGCTATGTTATAATATCCCCAAAATTTATTTGATGATTCCTATGCCTGAACTTCCAGAAGTTGAGACCACGCGCCAAGGGATTTTGCCTTATTGTGAGGGGCAGGTTGTGACGCAGATGCATATCCGTGAGCGGCGTTTGCGTTGGCTGATTCCTGCTCGTTTAGAGTCGATGTTACAGGGCCAAAAAATATTGGGGATTGATCGGCGTAGTAAATATTTGTTATGGCGTTTTAATAACGGCGTTATGATCATGCATTTGGGGATGTCTGGTGTGGTGCGAGTATTGCAGGAATATTTGCCGCCGCAAAAACATGATCATGTTGATATTGAGCTCGCATCAAAGGTTCTTATTCGCTTCACTGATCCGCGGCGTTTTGGTGCGATTTTGTGGACAGATGATATTACGGCGCATAAGTTATTAATGGCTTTGGGGCCAGAGCCCTTGACGGCGGATTTTTCTGCGGCGTATTTAGTGGAAAAGTTAAAAGCAACAGCCAGGCCGATTAAGCTCGCCATTATGGATGCCCATGTGGTCGTCGGTGTAGGTAATATTTATGCCAATGAAGCTTTGTTTTTAAGTAGCCTTCATCCTGAGCGTCCAGCCAACAGCTTAAGCCTTCCCGAATGTGATATTTTAGTGCAAAATATTAAGTATGTGTTAGCTAAGGCGATTAAGGCAGGGGGCACCACGCTTAAGGATTTTTTACAAAGCGATGGTCGTCCTGGCTATTTTCGGCATGAACTTTTAGTGTATGGCCGCAAGAGCCAGCCTTGTGTTAATTGTGCTATGCTACTCACTGAAATTCGTTTAAACAATCGTAGTACGGTATTTTGTCAACAGTGTCAGGTGTGATTATGCAACATTATTTGGTGATTGGTTTGGGGATGACGGGGCTAAGCATGATTGAGTTCTTGCGTAAGCGCTCTGGTGTCACGGTTGTGGCCTTTGATACGCGTGTGGATTTAGATGTGCATGACCTTAAGGGTAAATTTCCCGATTTAACCTATTATTTGGGTGCATTACCTTTTGAAATTTTAGATGATATTGATGTGGTCTTGATGAGTCCTGGGTTGTCGCTGGATACCCCGATTGTCCTTGAAGCCCGGCGTCAAGGCATTCCCATTCATGGTGATATTGAATTATTTTATCATTATGCGCAGGCTCCCATTATAGGTATTACGGGGACGAACGCCAAAAGTACTGTAACTACTTTGGTAGGTCAGATGATTAATGCTACGGGTTTTAGAGCCTTGGTTGGAGGGAATATTGGTGTTCCTGCTTTAGCTTTGTTAGATTTGCCGGTACCTGATTATTATGTTTTGGAATTATCGAGTTTTCAATTAGAGTTGTTGGAAAATTTTAGCTGTCTTGTGGGTGTGGTTTTAAATATTAGCCCAGATCATTTAGATCGTCATGGTGATATCGTTAATTATCAATTAGCGAAAGAGCGGTTATATTTGAATTGTCAGCATCCGGTATATTTTAGAGGAATCAAATATCATAGTGCGCCAACGCAAGTTAGCTATACTTTTGATAATGATGTCCCCGAGGAGGCGCATGATTTTGGCGTGCTTGAAGTTAATGGGCAGCGCTATCTTGCTCGAGGGGCTCAGCGTTTGTTGCCTGTAGCGCATCTCGGCTCGGGCTTGCATGGTGAGCACAATGTGTTGAATGCCTTAAGTGCGTTGGCGGTCACGGCGCCCTTGCAATTAGATCTTGTTCCACAATTAGAGGTATTGAAACACTTTAAGGGCTTGCCGCATCGTTGTGCCTTGGTTCGCACTGTGGATGGCGTGCATTGGATTGATGATTCTAAGGGGACTAATACTGGCGCAACTATTGCGGCTATTAAGGGCATGGCTTTACATGCACAGGGGCGGATTATTTTAGTTTTAGGGGGCGTGGGTAAGGATCAAGATTTTACTTTATTGCGCGAAGCGGTTACAGTTCATATCGCCCATGCAATTATTTTTGGTCAGGATAAAGCGATGATTGCCCAGGCTTTGCATGAAGTGTCTTATGAGTTTGCCGATGATTTAGATGATGTGATTGCCAAGGCTCATGCTTTTTCGAAGGCCGATGATGTGGTGTTGTTTTCCCCGGCGTGTGCAAGTTTTGATATGTTTAAAAATTATAGTCATCGTGGTGATGAGTTTGCAGCGCGAGTGATGGCTTTGCCTTCGAGGCATCAGGATTTATAATAACCGTCGTCCTGATAATGCGTAGCATTCATCAGGATCCAGGGCCCAATTAAACTTCCTTTGGAGTGGTTATGAAATTATTATTTGCTGGAACGCCTGAGATTGCCAAAGTAGTATTAGAAAAATTATGCGCTTCAGAGCATGAAATTTTAGCGGTACTGACTCAGCCCGATCGCCCTTCAGGCCGAGGGCAAAAACTTCATGAGAGTGACGTCAAACACTTCGCCAAGACTCAAAACTTAACAGTGTTGCAACCGCTTACTTTAAAAGCTGGCGAGATCCAAGCACAGTTGCAAGGCTTTAATGCCGACCTGATGATTGTGGTCGCTTATGGTTTGATGGTCCCCAAAGCGGTGCTTGGTATTCCCAAATTGGGTTGTTGGAATATTCATGTATCATTGTTGCCGCGTTGGCGTGGTGCAGCGCCGATTCAGCGCGCTATTGAAGCCGGTGATGCGCGCACTGGGGTGAGTATTATGCAAATGGATGAGGGGCTTGATACCGGCCCTATTTTGTTGCAAAAAGTGATTGATATTTTGCCAAGTGATACCTCAGAAACTTTGCATGATCGTTTGGCGCATTTGGGTGCTGAGGCTTTGTTGCAGGCCTTAGATGGGGTGCAGGCAGGCCATTTAGAAGCCGTTCCACAAACCGAATACGACATGACCTACGCGAAAAAACTAACCAAAGAGGAAGGGCGCCTGGATTTTAGTTTGTCGGCGCAGGCGCTTGAGTGCAAGGTGCGAGCATTTACGCCTTGGCCCATGGCTTATGTTGAGTATAATGATGAGATTTTTAAAATCGGTAAGGTGAGTGTCATTGATACGACTTCGCGTGGGCATTTGGGTGAGATTATTGATATTAATCCCGAGTTTATTTTAGTGCAGGCAGCGCTTGGGCGTATCCGTATTGAGGCTTTGCAAAAAGCGGGTGGAAAGATGTTGTCTATTCGCGAATTCTTAAATGGCCATAAAAATTTATTTGTCGAAGGTAGTGTATTTACATAACTAGGATTAAAAAATGGTAGCAGCATTAAAAATTGAAAACTTAAGTAAAGTGTATAAAAATGGCGTGCAAGCCTTGAAGGGCATTAGCTTTGAAGTCGCGCAGGGGGATTTTTTTGCGTTGCTGGGTCCTAATGGTGCGGGTAAATCTACCACACTTGGTATCATCAGTTCTACTGTGATTAAATCGGGCGGCTCTGTCAGTATTATGGGCCATGATTTAGAGATGGATCCTTTTAATGCCAAGCGCTTTTTAGGCGTGATGCCGCAAGAGATTAATCTCAATATTTTTGAAACGCCGCTGCAAATTTTGTTAACTCAAGCCAGTTATTATGGCATGTCACGCAAGGTTGCGGTGGGGCGAGCGCAAATGCTCTTGGAAAAATTAGAGCTTATTGATAAACGGGATCAGCAGACGCGCATGTTATCGGGAGGGATGAAACGACGTTTGATGATTGCGCGTGCTTTAATTCATGATCCTGCGGTTGTGATTTTGGATGAGCCGACAGCGGGGGTTGATGTTGAGCTACGCAAGCTCATGTGGGATTTTTTTGTGGATCTTAATCGCCAAGGTTTAACGGTTATTTTGACTACGCATTATTTGGAAGAGGCCGAAAATTTATGTCGTAATCTGGCGATTATCAATCGTGGTGAGATTGTGCGTATTGATAGCATGAGTCATTTGATTCATGAATTGGAGCAAGAGACCTTGATTTTAGATGTTGAAGAAGTATTGATAGATGTTCCCAATATTCCTTGGCCAAGCAGGCTGTTAAATGCACATCAATTGGCGGTTGATGTTGCGCGTGGGCAATCTTTGAATGCGTTATTTTTAGCCTTGCAACAGCAAAATATTAATGTGCTTAGCATGCGTAATGAGTCCAATCGCTTGGAGCAGTTGTTTATTAAATTAGTAAAGGAGCATCGCTCATGATGAATTATTACACTATTGCTTTTTACGGCATTATCCGTAAAGAAATTGTGCGTTTTATGCGGATTTGGATTCAGACGTTATTGCCATCGGCGGTGACGACTGTTTTGTACTTTTTAGTATTTGGTGCGGTCATGGGGCCAAAAATCGGTATGATGGGGGGCTTTAATTATACCGTGTTTATTACCCCAGGTTTGGTAATGTTGGCGATTATTACCAATTCCTATTCTAATGTCGTAAGCTCATTTTATGGCGCGCGTTTTGTGCGCTCGATCGAAGAGCTGTTGGTGTCGCCTGTGCCGAATTGGATGATTGTTCTGGGCTTTACCTTGGGTGGTGTCGCGCGTGGGTTGTTGACGGGTATTATTGTCATGGCGATTGGTTTGATGTTCGCGCATTTTTATATCGTCCATATTTTTTTAAGCGTGCTCTTGATTATATTATGTAGTGTGGTGTTTTCTTTGGCGGGATTATTGAATGGCATTTATGCCAAAAAATTTGATGATCTTGTGATTGTGCCCACGTTTATTTTAACGCCGTTGATTTATTTGGGTGGTGTGTTTTTCAGTATCGATGATTTAAGCTCAGGTTGGCGTTATGTGGCGTATTTAAATCCTGTGCATTATCTGATTGATAGCTTTCGTTATGCGCTTTTAGGGATAGAGCCCGCTGAGCCTTTGTGGCTTGGGGTTTTTGGGATTGTCGTGTCGGCGTTGCTTTTGTATGGCTATATTATGTATTTGCTCAGGCGTGGGCAGTTGAAGAGTTGAGGCGTTAGTAAAAAAACGATGTATGGTTGGATCAATCATTCTGTCTGAAAAATTATGTAATTTTAATTTTTTATATTAAAATTTTCTTGTCCGAGGTTTGAATTTGGCTGAGGTTTTGTAATGTGCTATTTATCATGGGTTTAGGCTAATTTTGGAACTCAACTGGATTTCAGTGATTTTTATCTTGACAATATTATTTTATTTTAGTATTTTTAAATAAAATAACTATTTAAACTTGGGGTTTTGTGTCTCACTTTGGTTTTGTTACGAAAAGAAATTATCATTTTCAGCTTGGTCGGTCGGTTCGATATCCATCTGGTAAGCCTAATCAAGATGCTGGCGTGGCGAGGCGGATTTCGATTCCTGAGTCAGAGGCTAATATTTTTGCATTAACGCAGAATATCACCGCTCTTTTAGATTCATTGCATGATTCTTTTAAGACGGATTCTCGATATGACCATTCTGGAAGTACGTTTTCTGGGTGTGTCGTGTTGCCTGATGGTCAATATGTTGCTGCTTATATAGGTGATTCACCTCTCTATATGGCTACGTGTGATGCTGCTGGTATTTGGTCAGTTGAGATGTTAAACGCAGGCAGAATGCATTTGCCTGATCCAAGCACGTATAACCCTTTTAAAAAATCAGCATATGAGTTCGCAGTTGCCCCTGAGGTTCCTCGACGGTTTCTTGAGAGTGTTGGTATGAATGGTTGTTGTCGTTTGTTAGATAATGCTGGTATGCCATCTTTGATGATGTCACGATCTTTGGGAGATTATGCTACTTCTTCTTTTGCAGGTGGTCATAGTCATGCGCCCACTTTTATAACAGGTCAGATTACGCCAGGGCAAAAAGCGTTTATTTTTGCTGCAACGGATGGTCTTTCTGATGTGGTGACTTTGCCAGAGTTAGTTCGGATTTTTAATTCTTCTGATGTTCTTAAATATATTGATGCTGGCCGTTATGATTTAATCGCTGAGGCCATAGCGAATTATGCTGATTCTGCATGGCCTCTACATTTTCAATGTGGGCCTTCTGATGATGTCACAGTGGCTTTGGCTTGTTGCATGCCCTCTGCTCCTATGAGTGCAGAAGCGGATTTTGTTTTAGTGCAAATGGTGTTAGCATTTGATGGTCATGGCCAATATGGTCATGTTTTTTCGCAACATTGCTTGCGGGAATTTCAAGAGCGCTTTCCTAAGATGGTATCGTTGAGGCCCGCTATTGCTTCAAGTGCTTCTTTTTGGTCTGATTCTTCTTCAGGTTCGGGTGGGGGCTCATCATCTTTTGCTTCTTCTGCTCCTCCTCTTCCTGTTGCGGTGCGACATGCCGTGGGTGTTGGCAAAAAATCTGATGTTACGCAGCCTTTGCTAGGGAGCTCGTCAGCATTGACTTTTGGAACTGGTGCTACTTCTGTTAATTCTGTCGCTAAAGCAGATCTTCCGCCAAAGGGTTGTTTATCTTCTTGTGTTATCATGTAGTTGATAGGTTCTTACTTTATGCCTATTAACATATCTAGTAATTGTATGTGCCTATCATCATCGTTAAGACACGGGATATAGGCATAGTGTTCTCCGCCTGCGGCTAAAAAGAAGTCGCGGTTTTCCATGTTGATTTCTTCTAAAGTTTCTAAGCAGTCACAGGCGAAGCCTGGACATACAACCTGGATATTTTTGTAACCTTCATTTGGTAAAGACTTCATGACGTCCATGGTGTAGGGCTTTAGCCATTTTTCTACGCCTAGGCGTGATTGAAAGCTTAGGGTGTATTCATCGGCTTTTAGTTTTAGGCGCTCGATCAATAATTTGGTGGTGGTTTGGCAGTGGCTGAAATACGGGTCGCCTTTGGCGATCATTGCTTGGGGTAGGCCGTGAAAGGAGAGTACTAATTTTTGGGCGCGGCCATGGGTTTGCCAATAGTGTTCAATGCTCTGGGCGAGCGTTTCGATATATTGTGGATGTTGATGGTATTCTTCGATGGTGTGTATTTTGATATCGGGTTTTTTGCGTAATAATAACTTGATGCGCTCGATTGTGCTTTTATTGGTGCTGAATGAATATTGTGGATAGAGTGGTAAAATAATTAGCTCATCGATCTTTGCTTGTTCTAATTCTGTTAAAGCATCTTCAAGACTCGGTTTGCCATAACGCATGCCCAAACTAATTTTTAAATCGGGTCGTGCTTGTTGTAATTTTTCTGTGATTTTTTTTGAGTAAATTAATAAAGGCGAGCCCTCATCTTGCCAAATGTTTTGATATTTTTTTGCTGAGCTTTTGGGGCGGATATTTAAAATGATGCCGTATAAAATCGGTAGCCAGAACCAGCGCGGTTTATCGACGACATATGGGTCGCTTAAAAATTCGCGTAAATAAGCGCGCACAGCTTTGGGGGTTGGGGCTTTTGGTGTACCTAAATTGCTGATCAAGATGCCAATTTTTTTCATAATATTTTCTCAATTAGTTTTTTAACAGGGCCAAACGTTTTGCGATGAATCGGGCTTACGCCTAAATTTTCTAAAGCGTTGATATGGGCTTTCGTTGGATATCCCATGTGTTTAGCAAGGCCGTAGCCTGGGTGCTCTTGATCAAGCTTTTGCATCAGGCGATCGCGATAGACTTTGGCAAGGATCGATGCGGCGCTGATTTCTTGCACCAAAGCATCGCCATTGATAATTGCCTCGCTCGCCATACTGACCTTGGGGCAAAATGTGCCGTCGACTAAAATTTTATGAGGGGTTGTGGCTAAGGCTTCAACTGCGCGTTGCATGGCTAAGAGCGATGCTTGTAAAATATTGATGTCATCAATTTCAGCAACGCTGGCCTCGCTAATGGCAAAGGCTTTGGCTTTACTACAAATTTGATCGAATAATTGATTGCGTGCGCGTTCACTTAGTTTTTTGGAATCATTTAAGCCTTCGATAGGATTGTGTGGATCTAGAATCACTGCAGCAGCAACGACAGGTCCTGCCAAAGGGCCGCGTCCTGCTTCATCAACGCCAGCAATGAGATTCTCTGTTTCAAACATTAAGCTTGCTTGCATAGGGCTCTCTTATGATAAAAATGGGCATAGGGTTGTTGCAGCCATTGTAATAATTCGTTGTTGTCGCTTTTGATCTCGGTAATTATCCCTGATTCTACTTGAAGTTCGCTGATACTGCCATCTACGTGATCGATCGTTTCGCTAAAGGGTAGGGTGCGCTCGAAGCGCCAGGTGTCGGATTGGTATAATGCTAAAATTTCAGGATTGAGATTGTTGATTGTGAGTTTTTTGATCTGCGGCTCTGGTTCAAAAGCGTTGCTGATGGCCTTTATTATTTCTGGGATATTGGCATGTGCATACACATCTTTGATATTGATGACGGAGCTTTTGACCGAGGCTACGCCTTTGCTTTTGATATCATATTCTGGGGCTTTTAAACTTTGGCGTAGTAAATCTAAATTACTGTCAATTAATAAAGTTCCATGATGAAAGGCATGGGTTTTGGTTTCGCGAAAGGCGCTGCCGGAAATCTTTTTGTCATTTAAAATTAAATCATGACGGGTATTCATGTCGACGTTGATATTAAGAGTGGCTAAGGCTTTGATGATCAGCGCCAGGTTTTGTTCTTTGTTGTAATTGGCTTTTTCACAAAAAAAAGTAAAATTTAAATTACCTAAATCATGAAAGACAGTGCCGCCACCGCTTTGTCTTCGTGCGAGCGGAATGTTTTGTGTTTTTAGGAAGTGCACGTCACATTCAACCCAGGGGTTTTGTGCTCGACCAATAATCACACTGGAGTTATTTTGATATAAAAATAGTGCGTTGCTTGTGCCTGCTTCAAATAGTTGTTGTTCTAGGGCTAGATTAATAAAAGGGTCTTGGCTTAAACTCTGGTAAATCATGCTTAGCCTTCTAGTAAGAACCACTCAAATTTTTCGATATTATCTTTGATGCCCTGGACGATTAAGACATCATTGGCATGTATTTTGGTATTGCCTGCGGGTTTGTGGCCTAATATGCCTTTTTTACGGACGGCAATAATTTCAATCGCAAATTTTTCGGCATTGAGTTGATGTAGGGTTTGGCCATTCGCAAAAAAATGCTCATAGATCATTAGGGCTTTTTGGTGCTGTTGATGTGGATCTTGGGGGGTCATGGCATTGTTATTTTCGCCTTGGAAGTAACCTTGTAGTAATTGATAACGATCGCGGCGTAAGTTTTCGCTCCATTCTACGGCTTTTTTAAGATCCACGCCTAGATTGACTAAAACATGTAGGCTTAGCATCAGGCTGGCCTCTAACATATCAGGAATCACCTCAGTAGCGCCGGCGTTAAGTAGATTGCTGATGTCGCTATCGTTGCGAGTGCGTGCAAATATGGGTACCTCTTTGTTGGAAATGCGGATACGTTGAATGACTTTGCTGGATAGCACCGGGTCATGGAAAGTAACTACAATGGCTTTGATCTTATCGACGTGTAAGCCTTTTATAATATGGGGGTCTGAGGCATCAGCATAGATGACATCATCGCCTCCGAGTTGTGCTTGATTTACCAATACGGGATCTAGGTCTAGGGCGATATAATTAAATCCTTGGCCTTGTAGTGCTTTTGCAATCGATTGTCCGACGCGATTGTAGCCACAGATAATCACAGTATTTTTTTTGAGATGAAGCTCTTGAGATTTGGGTGGTGATTGTGAAATAAAGGGAAATAATATTTTGCCAATAAAGGGGGCCACATAGCCTTGATAGCGTAGGGTAATAATGGATAGGAGCATGCTTGTGATCAGCGCTGCAAGTAAAATCTGTGCTTGATTATCGCCTAAAAAATTATATTGCGTGGCAAGGGCGATGAGTACAAAGCCAAATTCGCCAGCTTGGGCGAGTAGCAAGCCTGCTTTTGTGGCTTCGCGTGAGTGGCCTAATTTTAAAAAATACACTAAATAATTAATGACGACCAGTTTTCCGAACAGGATGATAAAGCTGACCAGTAAGACCCAGAGAAAATCATGGGCAAAGACATGGATGTCGATCATCGTGCCAATACCGATAAAGAAAATGCCTAAGAGGACATCGCGAAAGGGGCGAATATCGCTTTCGACCTGGTGATGATAGGGGGTTCCGCCGATGATCGCGCCTGCAAGGAAGGCGCCGAATTCTTTGGACATGCCCATGACTTCAGAAAAATAAGCAGCGCTTAAGGCCGCAAATAAAGTCGCGAGGGTAAAGAGTTCGCTTGAGCGTGAGCGTGCGACTTCGTTAAAAATAGGCGTAAAGATTTTTTTGCCGATAATAATCAACACCACAAAGGTCACTAAGCCTTTGACGAGCTCTACAAAGAGCGAGCTGATGAGGGGGCCAGAGTCCGTGTTGTGGGCAAAAAAGCCCGTGATGATGATTGCGGGTACAACCATAAGATCTTGGAAAATCAGCATGCTCATGCTGAGTTGGCCGACATTGGTTGAGAGCTCGCCGCCTTCATCTAAAATTTTGCTGATAATCGCGGTGGAGGACATGGCAATGGCGACCGCGACGATAAATGAGGTGAGGGGGGCTAGGTTTAAGATGAAGTTACAAATTATAAAAGCAATCCCACCGCAAATGCTCATTTGCATGCTGCCTAAGCCAAATACAGTTTTGCGCATTGAGAGCAGGCGGGGTAGCGAAAATTCAAGGCCGATAGAAAATAGTAAAAAGACCACGCCATAGCGAGCCAGGATGTTAAGATCTTCAAAGTGATCAAATGAGTGTTCGCCCACCATGCTGATAATCAAACCGACAACAATATAGCCAATAATGGGGGGGTAATGCAGGCGTCGAAATATCGCTACAATGGTGATAGTGATAAGAAGTACGAATAAGATTTGACTGAATAGATCAAACACCAGTAGGCCGTGCTAGATTTTTTATTATTATATATGTATCTTGTTGTCTTGTCATATGGTTTTTTCATGGGTGACGGCGATAAGTTGATGGTATATACTTCTTTCAAAATAACATTGAGGTTTTATATGAAATGGATCAAAAGTTTAGTTATCACCTGTGGTTTTTTTTGTAGTGCGGTTTTTGCAGATGTTAATGGTCTGAATCAATTATTGCAAAGCTTTAAGAGTTTGCAGGCGAATTTTGTCCAGAGTATTTCGGATCATCAGGGTGGGCTGAGTGATCAGCAGTCTGGCACATTGATGATTCAAAAGCCGAATCAATTTCGTTGGGAAGTGACACAGCCTAATGCGCAGTTGTTTATTTCCGATGGTAAAAACTTGTGGAATGTTGAGCCTGATTTAGAGCAAGCGACGCGATCAAAATTGACGCAAAATTTATCAACCACGCCATTATTGCTGTTAAGTGGAGATGTTACGGATTTGCATAAGATATTTACGGTGACTCAGTTGGGTGTTGGTCAATATCTTTTGGTTCCGATTGACCATGATTCTTTGGTTAAATCTGTGACTTTGAATTTTGATCATAATACCATCGAAAAAATTTCGGTCGTTAATACCATGGGGCAGACTGCTATTGTGACTTTTAGTCAGGTGCGCTTTAATGTTGCGGTCCCTGCTAATACTTTTGTGTACAAGCCGGCCTCGGATGTGCAAGTTATTTCTCAGTAACCTATTGATTTTTAATCTGTGCCTGGCTTTTTTCTAAAAAGCCATTCATTATTTGCATGCCTTTTTAGCCATTAAATAAAGCAGTATACTTGTTTTCTGGTGCGTGCTTTAATACTCTCGTGCAATATAGTGCAATATTAAGAAAAATAATGAAGCAGGGGAAAATATGAATACATTAATGACAAAATATATCGGTGCCTTTGCCAAAGCCCATGGTACTGAAGTTGAAAAAGTAAAAAAAGTTTTAATGTATCATGCTCATGCTTGGGGTTGGGATGCTCAGGATTCATTGGTTGCGGATTTATTGGATGATCAAAACATTACCGCGGCGGATATTGTTGAATTTTTGGAAAATATTTATCTTGTTGATGGTGGTAATAGAGAATTTAGCTGTGCGATTAAAGCGATGAAAGTTTGTCTTCAAAAAGCAAAAATGCAGGATGCAAAAAACATCAAGGATGATGTGATTGTTTTTGAAAACAATGAAGGGGATGAAGGGTTTGATGGATCGAACTACTATGTTCCTGGTATTCAAGACTTTCTTAAAGGCCAAGATATCGGTCATTAAGAAAGCTTTGCTGGGCTCTCAAAGGATTGAGTGTCTAGCAAAAAACAGCGCCCACGGATGGGCGCTTTTTTTTGTCTTTATTTTGTGGTTTTGTCTTGAATTGCAGCAGCGGCAACTTTTTCAGTGACGCGAGTGCGTAGCCTTGGGTCGAGCGGTTTGGGAATTAAATACTCTTTGCCAAAGCTTAGTTCTTTAAGATTATATGCCGCAAGCACTTCTGCAGGTACGGGTTCATGGGCAATGGCACTTAATGCTTCTGCCGCGGCTAACATCATGTTCGTGGTGATCGTTTCTGCGCGGGTATCGAGTGCGCCCCTAAATAAATAAGGGAAGCATAAGACGTTATTCACTTGATTTGGCATATCTGAGCGACCAGTGGCAATGATGGCATCATCGCGTACGGCTCTAATTTTATCAGGGTGAATCTCTGGATTGGGATTAGAGAGTGCGAAAATAATAGGATTTTTGGGCATCAAGGCAATTTGTTCTGCTGAGACCAAATCGGCGCCAGATACCCCAATGAATACATCCGCAATGGGTAGTACGTCATCCAGAGTGCGCATTTTAGTTTCTTGGGCAAATAAGGCTTTGTAGGAGTTTAAGTTTTCGCGTTGTGAATGAATAATGCCTTCGCGATCAATCATGTAAATATTATTGCGATGAATTCCCATTGCGAGTAAAAAGCGCATGGTGGCAATGCCTGCAGCGCCAGCGCCTAGGCAGACGACTTTGAGATCAGTGAAATTTTTATTTTGTAATTTTGCTGCATTGGTTAGTGCGGCGCCAATCACTACTGCAGTGCCGTGTTGATCATCGTGAAATACTGGAATTTTTAGGCGTTGTTTTAGGGTTTCTTCAATCATGAAGCATTCTGGAGCTTTGATATCTTCAAGGTTAATCCCACCAAAGGTTGGGCTAATCGCAGCAACGGTTTCAATGAAAATGGCTGGGTCTGTCGTGTCTACTTCAATATCAAAGACATCGATATCGGCAAATTTTTTAAATAATACTGCTTTGCCTTCCATGACCGGTTTGCTCGCGAGAGCGCCTAAATTGCCCAGGCCTAAAATTGCTGTGCCATTGGAGATCACTGCTACTAAATTACCTTTGTTGGTGTAGAGATAGGCATCTTCGGGGTTGTTGGCAATTTCTAATACTGGCTCTGCAACACCTGGGGAGTAAGCGAGTGACAAATCTTGTTGTGTTGCCGTCGATTTGGTAATTTCCAGTGCCGTTTTTCCTGGACGTGGATGTTGGTGGTAATGTAGTGCTTCAGTCTTTAAAGGCATAAATAGGTTGCTTCAGTGATATATGATGCTGAATTATCTCATGAATGGCGTGAAAACAAAAGGGCAGCGTTTAAATCTTTGCTGCCGCCTTTAGTTCTTGGGCTTTATCGGTTTTTTCCCAGGTGAAGTTAGGTTCTTCGCGGCCAAAATGGCCGTAGCTTGCGGTTCCTTGGTAAATAGGACGCAGGAGATTAAGTGTTTTGGTGATGCCGGCGGGGCGTAAGTCAAAATAGTCGAGTACCAGTTGGCTGATTTTTTCTTCAGGGATTTTGTTGCTTCCAAAGGTTTCAACGTAAACCGATGTGGGTTTTGCTACGCCAATTGCATAAGAAATTTGAATTTCGCAGCGATCCGCTAAACCTGCGGCAACGATGTTTTTGGCGACATATCGTCCCATATACGCAGCAGAGCGATCCACTTTTGAGGGGTCTTTACCAGAGAAAGCACCGCCGCCGTGACGAGCCATGCCGCCGTAGCTGTCGACAATAATTTTGCGTCCAGTGAGGCCGCAGTCACCTTGGGGGCCCCCGATGACAAAGCGCCCAGTTGGGTTGATAAAAAATTTTGTGTCTTTGTTGAGCCAAGCTCCTGGTAGCGTTGGTTTGATGATTTCTTCAATCACCGCTTCTTTGAGGTCTTCATAGGCAATTTCAGGTGCGTGCTGGGTAGAGATAACGACGGTGTCAACGGCAACAGGTTTGTCATTTTCGTAACGAATCGTCACTTGGCTTTTGGCGTCGGGACGGAGCCAGTTTAAAGCGCCTGATTTGCGTAAATGTGCTTGACGCATCATGAGTCGATGTGCGTAAGTAATGGGGGCGGGCATGAGGACGTCGGTTTCGTTTGATGCATAGCCAAACATTAGGCCTTGATCGCCAGCGCCTTGATCGCTGTCGGTGCGATCCACGCCTTGTGCGATATCGGGTGATTGTTTGCCGATGGCATTGAGTACTGAGCAGGAATTTCCATCAAAACCAAGGCTTGCGTGGTTATAGCCGATATCGATAATTACTTGACGAATTAAGGCTTCTAAATCCACCCAGGCGCTGGTTGTTACTTCCCCTGCGACCAAAGCCATGCCAGTTTTAACCAAAGTTTCGCAAGCGACGCGAGCATTGGGGTCTTGTCTTAGAATAGAGTCCAAAACGGCATCAGAGATTTGGTCAGCAACTTTGTCGGGATGGCCTTCGGATACCGATTCGGAGGTAAATAAAAAGTTTTTGCTCATAGCGTGCGTATGCTTTATCAACGAAATGTGGCCTATTGTACTTTTTTGGGATGATTTTGTAAAGATATTATCTCTCGATATTATCTCGAGTTTTTATTATTCCTGGGTTGATGCGCTCATCAATAATTCTTTTAGGACTTCAGTAATTGGGCGATGATGATAGAGAATATCGTAAATGCCGGAAATAATCGGCATACGTATCTCATGTTTTTGTGCAAGTGTATGCACAAGTTTTGTGGTTTGAATGCCTTCAACGACTTGGTCAATTTGTTTGGAGGCGCTCTCCGAATCAATGCCTTGGCCCAGGAGTACGCCAAAGCGTAGGTTGCGTGATTTGATATCTGAACAGGTGAGGATTAAATCCCCCAGCCCGCTTAGGCCTGTTAACGTGTCGCGTTTAGCGCCCAGGGCATCGCCCAGGCGCATCATTTCAGCCAGGCCTCGGGTCATGAGGGCAGCTCGGCTGTTGGTCCCAAAGCCTAAGCCTTGGGCAATGCCTACGCCTAGGGCGATGATATTTTTGATTGCGCCACCTAATTCCGCGCCTAATAAATCATCGGATAAATATACCCTAAAATATTTTGAATTAAAGGCTTGTTGCATTTGTATGCCATAGTCTTTGTTATTGCTAGCGATGATAATTGCGGTGGGTTGGTGGTCTGCGACTTCTTTAGCAAATGAGGGCCCGGTTAATAGCGCCATGGGAAAGTCTTTGCCAAGGTAATCTCCAGCGACTTCATGCAATAAGCGCGCATCATGATTGAGGCCTTTGGTGGCCCAGATCACCCCGGGTTTGTGTTTGAGTATTGGTGCGATATCTTTGAGTATGGTTTCAAAAGCGTGGCTGGGCACGGCAATTAAAATATGTGTGCTGGCATTAAGTGCGGCATGCAGATCACTCACAGGTTGTAAATTATTAGGGAATTTTATGCCAGGCAGATAGGTTTGATTTTCTTGGGTGTTTTGCATTTTCAAGCACTGATTTTCTTTGCTCCAGAGTAAAGTGTCATTGCCATTGCGAGCTAAAGTTAGCGCCAGCGCTGTACCCCAGGATCCTGCGCCAATCACTAAAAAAGAGTTGTTCATAAGCTGGTTTTTTGCGTTTTGTTGGGTATACCATAACAATGAAAGGTGGTTGAATGCAAGGAGTTATTTGGCTTGGTGTTGACGCATATATATTGCTTGCGTCTTCGTTGCGAACTAAATATAATCGCCGAAAAAATTGATTTGTTTTTTTAGATTAACTGTAATTTTTTTGACTTAATGAACATGGGGGTGACGAGATGAATTTTGGTGAACGGTCAGGTGAGCAGTCAGGTGAAGAGTCAGAAGATCAGCCAACTGAAGTTATTAAGCCTAATACAGGGCCTCGAAGAGCAAGAGTTAATAGCCGGAGAAGTGTTGGCTCTAGTCCTGGTGCAAGTCCTCGCGTTGGTGATGCGGCAGGGGCTTCAGCTCAAGCTGGGTTACTTGCAGGAGCCTTGAGCAGCAATGCAAAGATCAGGCGTGCCCCAGGGCCTTCTGTCATAGGTGATCGCAATGTGCAAATGTTTAGTGTGCCAGTATCTGGGGTGCCGTCTGGAGTGCCACACGCTTTAGATGATGGTTCTGGGCGTGGTGGTTCATCTCGTTCGCTTGCTGTTGCTCTGTCATCTGCTGGGGTATCGGCCAGACATGATGAAGGAGGTGGGGCTGCTCCATCAGTTGTATCTACTCCTAATCCTTTGTTGCGTACGGGTTCGTCAGAATCAGGCCTAGCAGGCTTGGCATCGGGCTTGGGTTCAATACCTGACTTTGGTGACAAGCGTCGCTTGTCAAGCACTCGAAGAGGGGTGGGGGGTATAAGGCTAAGTCCGTCAGGGGCGAGAAATCCTTTTTCATCTTTGTCCAAAAATCCTTGGTCTTGTCGTATTTTGATTGGTGCGCTTGCTTTGGTTGCGGTTGCCGTTGTTGCTGCGATTACTTTTCCTGTCTTGGAGGAGGAGTGTGTTATTCGTGGTTCTGGCAATGGCCCAGATTGTTTTCAGGATCCAATCTTGTCATCGGCAAGTATGACTGAAACCTCAAGTATTACAGGAACTGGGACTGCTTCGTCTTTTGCAACGCAAACTCAGGATCCAACATCAACTCAAGCCCAGACTCAGGCTCAAACCCAGACGCAATCGCACTCTCTGGGTGCTTCTGACACTCAGACGCCTAGTTTGACGCAGGCGCCAACTGTGAGTTCTTCGCAATCTGCTACTTCTAGCCAGTCGCTATCAGTGAGTGCTAGTCAGTCATTCACGAGTACTCAGCTTGCATCGTTGACCTCAACGGGCACATCTTCGCCTTCAGGCAGTGCCACCGCTTCGCAGACAGATACGCCGTCAGCAACGGCTACTCCTTCATTGAGCTCTACGGCTACCCAGACCAACACCCAGACGGCTACGACTTATACTCAGATGACTTTGAATGCTTGTATTCTTGCGGTGCAATTGAATGCTCAGAGTCTTGCTAATTGTGCGGCGTCTTGGGTGGGGAGTATGGGGGGAGCTACTAGCTCTATGCATGTTGAGATTACTGCAGGTGCTCTCACGGGCAATCTTCAATCGCCCTGGGGTAGTGGTTCTGCGGTGGATCTTCCCTTTACTAATAGTGATGCTGAAATGCAAGCTAACCTAGCGCTAGTTACTGTTAGTGCTTCAACGCTAGCTCAAACTGTTTCTATGACTGGTACTGGTGCGCATGTTGCTTATAGTGGAAAGGTCCCGTTTCAGGGGCGGCTATTATCTGAGCAAGTGAATGAGTCGCTTCATCTAAGAAGTGGTACTGATGCCTATCGCTCGGCTACCATGTTTGCAGATGCATACGAAGCTGATCATGGTAATTTAAGAGGGGCTGATCAACTTACTGTGCTTGAGGAGTAATGCCTGGAGGCTGTGCGGTTATTATAGTTACTTTTAGCTTGCTCAGCCAGATTGGTGCGAGCGATTGTTTGGCTTGGCATTGATGTGTGGATATTGCTTGCATCTTTGCTGCAAATTAAATATACTCGTCGCAAAATTGATTAATTTTTTTAAATTAATTGTACTTTTTTATAACTTTAATTAACTAAGGAGATTTAAGATGCCGAATGCGGTTACCGAACCTTTAATACCAACAGCGCAAGAGTCAGCAACTGGTGGAATAGAGCCATGGCGATGGGTAAGATCAACAGCAAGTCTCATAGAGCATAATGTGATGCGACATGAGTCAACGAAAGCATTCGCGCATGCGCGTCCGCGTTTAACCGTTGGATTGGCTGCGGGAATCGTTCTTGCTGCACTTGCCGTTGTTCTTGTTCCTAGTACTGTTATTCCCGCGAAAGACTGTGCTTTTCCTAGTTATTTGAATGATCCAGAATGTGTGCGTCACCCTGTAGTAACTAGTGCAACTATGACCAAAACTGCTTCTCAGTGGCCAACCCCTTCACAGTGGCCGACGTCCTCAGCGACAGCTTCACAAACAGCGTCACAGTTGGAAACAGCTTCACAAACAGCTTCACAGTTGGAAACCGCTTCAGTCACTGCTTCGCAGTCGATTAGTTTAAGTCAGTCAGTTTCTCAGGCGGCATCATCAATGACGCGGACAGGTACTCAGACATCTAGTCCTACGGCTTCGCAGACTGATACTCAGTCGGCTACGGTTACGGCCTCACAGAGTGTTACGTCTTCTGGTTCTCCTTCATTTACGCCTACGACTACGACGTCACCGACTCCAACGATGTCGCGTTTTACTCAGATGTTTTTGAATAACTGCGTTCTTGCCTTGGAAGTGACTCGTCAGAGTATTACTGCTTGTGTTAATGGTGCAATTTGGCAGGGTGGTATGGGTGGTGCCAATAGTTCTATGCGTGTTCAGATTAATCAGGGGCAGGCAACTGGCTATTTAGAATCGCCTTGGGGTAATGGTGTTTCAGTTGATCTTCCTGTTACTGATAGTGATGCTGAAATGCAGGCTAATATGGCGCTTGTTACAGTAGGTGCTTCAACAAGAGCGGTGTCTATTTCTATGATTGGTAGTGGTGACCATGTCACTTATACTGGCGGAGTGCCGTTTGTTGGTCAAGCGTTAGCGGAGCAGGTTAATGCGCAGCTTAGCTTGCCAAGTGGTGCTGGTGTGTATGCAGCAACTTTTGCGGATCAGTTCGTTGCTGCTGAGCATGCTAATTTGAGGGGAGTAGCTCCTGTTGAAGAACTCTCAGTACTTGACTAGACTTCTCTGTGATCGGTATAGATCGTTCTAAAAAAGCCTCTTTGTAAAGAGGCTTTTTTTTTGCGTCATGATTTTATGGTAGCTCTCGCCCCATAAGTGAATGCAGCTGTGCTGCATGCGATTGGGTTCTGGATCCTCCGCAAAAATTGTTGCACAATTTTTCGAAGGATGACGTCCGTGGTGGTGGGCCTGCGCAATTTTTCCAAGGATGACGCCCGTGGTGGTGGGGCTGCACAATTTTTCGAAGGATGACGTCCGTGTTGGTGGGCCTGCGCAATTTTTCCAAGGATGACGTCCGTGGTGGTGGGGCTGCACAATTTTTCGAAGGATGACGTCCGTGTTGGTGGGCCTGCGCAATTTTTCCAAGGATGACGCCCGTGGTGGTGGGGCTGCACAATTTTTCGAAGGATGACGTCCGTGGTGGTGGGCTGCGTAATTTTTCGAAGGATAATGCCGGGGTTATGCAGTAGTCTTATGGATGTGAGGAAAAGCTTTGGGGCCTAATAGGCAAAACTAGAGCAGTACTGTTCTAGTTTTGCCTTGAGATATTCTTTGCTTAGAAGTAGTAGTTGGTACCTATTTCGAAAGTCCACGCAGAGTAGGTGTAATTTTGTCTGGGGGCTGTTGCAATAGGGTTGGCTATCCATTGTTGCATGACTGTGTTGTTGTAACTTAATTGAGGGCTTGCGTTACCCCATAAGTATGTGTAGTTCCCTTGGGCAAAGCCTCTCAGATGTTGGGTTATGGTATATTGTACCCCTAGGCTTATTGTGGGGCCAAACATCCAGGGGCTGGCGTGTGTACTTGCTGCAATGCCACCAACCGGCGCTACTTGTGGTATGGCTTCGCTGTTGATGCTTTCACTGACATCTCCCTGCGCAGCGGTAATTCCTATTTTGGCATAGGGCATGACGTCAGGTGTGACAAAGTAGCCTAGTTGTGTTGTTAAACTGGTGTTCCATTGCAGGCTGCTGACTACCTTGCTATTAAAAACGGCAGTTGGATTGGTTACTGTTGTCACTACGTCATTGACGGTGTTAGAGGTTGCCCAGTTATTGTTGTATTGAACGCTTCCTTCAAAGCCTAGGTAGAATTTATTATATTGGTTCGCAATGCCCAAGTGTATTTCAGGGGTTACGGTAGTTGCCTGAGCCAAAAAATTGTAGTTGTTTGGGTTCGAGTCGATCCACCCTCCGTTGCTGTTTGGTCCTGCTTGTGATAACAAAGCTGGGTTGGGGATGTTTGTATTGAAACTGCTGCTGGTTAGTCCTAAGCCAGCGCCCACATAAGGCTGCCAGTCTGCAAATGCGCTAATGCTGCATATGCCTAGGGCTGCAGCTAAAATAAATTTTTGTAATTTCATTACGTAAACTCCTTTTTAATTCAATTAAGTACAACAATCGAGGGGTATTCTATCATCCCTATTTATAAAATGAAATGTATTTTTTGAATTTGGCATGGCGCTCTGAATGTTCAAATTGTGTTTGAAAATTAATCAGTAATGTGGGGTGTTGCTAGAATGATGTATTACTGCACTATTTGTTGTATTTGTTGTTGGTAGAGCGCGTCGAAATTGATGGGTGCTAAGTTCAGTTGGGGAAATCCTGAGCGTAGTACCATGTCGCCTATGGCTTCTCGTAAGAATGGGTAGAGGATATTGGGGCAAAATGAGCCTAGGGCATGGCGTAGTTGAGTCTCATCCAATCCTCCGACCATGAAGAGGCCGGCTTGGTCGACTTCGGTAATGAAGGCCACGCCTTCTTTGCATTTGACGGTGCATTTTACTTTGAGCGCGACTTCATGGAGATTTTTTTCCGCTAAGGGTTTGCTTTGGGTGTTAATTTCGACGTTCAGTTCGGGAGCCCAGTCAAAGCGAAAGGCTTTCGCGCCCTCTGGGATTTGGAGTGATGCGTCTTTGATATAAAGTTTCATTAATTGGACTTGAGCGCCTTCAGTACCCTCGGTGGTTTGTGTTTCTACAGGTGCTTTTGTTTCTTTGGTTTTGTTTGCGGTCATGATGTTGTTCCTTAATGAGTGAAAATTTTAATGATTATAAATGATTTACGGGCCAAGGTCACGCTTGGAGTAAGGCATCGAGCTTGTTTGCTTGTTCCAAGGCGTAAAGATCATCGCAGCCGCCGATGTGTTGATCATTAATAAAAATTTGCGGCACTGAGCGTCGGCCGCCAGCACGCTCTATCATGCTTGCGCGCAACGTATCATTGTTATCAACACGAATTTCGGTAAAGTTCGCGCCTTTCCTTGTTAGTAAATCTTTGGCACGGACGCAATAGGGGCACACTTGAGTGCTGTAAATTTCGACTTTAGCCATGTTTGCTTTCCTCCAAAGGTAAATTTTCTTTACGCCAGGTGCTTAAGCCACCGTTTAGAATATTCACATTAGTATAGCCTTTGGCTTTGATGGCTTTGCCGGATTTGATCGCTTTTTGATTGTGTTCGCAGATAAGAAAAATCGGGCTGTCTTTTTTCTTAATCAAGGTTTCGAGATTTTTTTCAAGTTCATTGGGCTCAATATTTTTGCTTCCGCTGATATGGCCTTTGTCGAAATCGCTGCTTGCCCTTAAATCAAAAGCAAAGACTTTACTTTTGCTATTCAGTAGGCGGATCAGCTCTTGGGTTGAGAGTGTCTTTAGGCTATGGCCGCGTTCAAACCATTCTAATACAAAGAGCAGGATCATCATGATGACGATGCCGGTAACTAGAGGCCAGTGGCTGTAAATAAACGCAGAAAAAGACATGGTGGTTGATCTCGGTCGTTAAAATTTGCGGTAGTATATCATAAGTGATCTCTACGCGTCATCACTCCCAGCGGTCACTAATGGCAATATCGACTAATAGCGGTACTGAGAGTTCACAGCCGTGATTCATGCTGTGCTCTAAGGCATCGGCAACGCTTTGGGCATTGAGTGCTTTGGCTTCGATGACGAGTTCGTCGTGGACTTGCATGGTCAAATGGGCGATCCCTTGGTGTTGATGCAGCCAGTTATTAAAGTTCAGCATGGCTTTTTTGATGATATCGGCAGCGGTGCCTTGGAGAGGGGCGTTGATCGCGGCGCGTTCGGCGGCTTTTTTTTCCATGACGTTTTTACTGTTGAGTGCGGGTAAATACAGACGCCTGCCAAATAAAGTTTCTACAAAGCCTTGTTCGTGGGCGTTCATCCGGGTTTGCTCCATATAATTGTATACGCCGGGGTAGCGCTCAAAATAACGTTTGATATAGGTATCGGCATCTTTGCGACTTATCCCTAGTTGTTTTGCGAGGCCAAACGCCGACATACCGTAGATTAATCCAAAATTAACGGCTTTGGCGTGGCGGCGTTGTTCATCAGTGACCTCTGTTTCGCTAATACCCATAATTTCTGCGGCAGTGGCGCGATGAATGTCTTTATTGTAATGAAAAGCATTCAGTAGTCCCGGGTCTTGGGATAAATGGGCCATGATTCTTAATTCTATTTGCGAATAGTCAGCCGAGATAATTTTGGTATGGGGCGGTGCAATAAAGGCTGCGCGGATTTTTCGGCCCTCGGCTGTTTTCATCGGAATATTTTGCAAATTAGGTTCGATCGAACTTAGGCGTCCCGTCACCGCAACGGCTTGTTGATATTGGGTATGAATGCGTTGTGTTTTGGGGTTGATGATCATGGCGAGTTTATCGGCATAGGTGGTTTTGAGTTTTGTTAAATGCCTGTGTTCGAGTAAGAGTGCTGCAATTTTAAAATCGGGCGCGAGTTCTTGTAATACCGATTCATTGGTTGAAGGTTCGCCTTTGGGGGTTTTTTGCGTGACGGGGAGCTGCATCTTTTCAAACAGAATATGAATCAATTGTTTGGGTGAATTGAGATTAAAAGGCATGCCCGCTTCGGTAAAGGCAGCGTCCATAATCTCATTCAAGCGAATGCTCCACTCATGGCTTAATTTTTTTAACATGGCGGGCTCAACAAAAACACCGTAGTCTTCAATTTCTGCGAGCACGCTGACAAGAGGCATTTCAAGGTCGTTAAATATGGCTTTAAGCCTGGGTTCGTTATTAAATTTTTGCTGATAATGTTGATAGAGTTGCCACGTAAAATCGGCATCTTCACAGGCGTATTGGAGTAAGTTTTCGATCGGCACGGCGGTAATGGGTAGGGCGTCCTTGCCTTTTCCGACTAAATCGCTATAGCTTAATCCAGTTAAATTGAGCTCCCGCTGGGCTTGGCTGCCCAGATCATGCCGCTCGGCGCCGCTTTGTAAAATGTAGGAAGCAATCATGGTGTCAAAATAAAGGCCTTGTAAAATAATGCCGTCGTTTTTGAGTGCATGCCAATCATATTTGGCATTTTGGGCGATTTTTTTAATCTGGCTATTTTCAAAGATAGGTTTTAGTTGTTGCAGTGTTTCGGTTTTATTTAAGTGATCAGTGAATTGATGTTCTAATAATAGAAAATACGTTGTGTTGCTCCAGCAGATAGATATCCCGATGATTTGCGCTTGCATGGGGTCGAGGCTAGTGGTTTCAGTATCAAAGGCAAAGATGCTTTGGTTTTGCAATTGGTTCAAAAAACTTTGCAATAATTCAGGGGTGTTGATGAGTTGATAGTCGCTTTTTTGTAATACAGGTGTGGGTAAGGGCGCTTCGGGGCTTGCTGTTATGCTGGCATTTTCAAAAGTTTTGGCAAGGCTATGCAGGTCATATTCGCGTAGGCGGGGTGCCAGTTCCGCGACATTAGGTGCTTGTAGTTTAAAATTAGGCAGGCTATCAAATTTTAGATCACAACGGATTGTGGCTAAGTCTTTTGCGAGTGCGACTTGGCTTAGATTAGCGCGTAGGGTTTCACCGACTTTGCCGCTGATGTTGTCTTTGTGGGTGATAATGTTTTCTAAGGTTTGATATTCTTGCAGCCATTTGGCGGCAGTTTTGGGGCCGACACCTTGTAGGCCGGGAATGTTATCTGATGTATCGCCTGTGAGTGCTAAAAAATCCACCATTTGCTCGGGGCGAATGCCAAGTTTTTCTTGCAAATGTTTTTCATCAATGGGGATGTTTTTCATAGTGTCAAAGATGGTAATGCCGGGGCGGATCAGTTGGGCTAAATCTTTGTCGCTGCTGATGATTAAAACATCTTGATGCTGTTGTTGCATTTGCGTAGCGAGAGAGCCAATGACATCATCGGCCTCAACGCCGCTATGGCGATACAGTGGAAAGCCCAAGCATTGAATGAGTTCCATGAGCGGTTCAATTTGCACGGCAAGATCTTCAGGCATGGCGCTGCGATTCGCTTTATATTCGGGATAAAGATCATGACGAAAATTTTTGCCCTTGGCATCAAAGATGATCAGAATGTCCTCGGGTTTAAAATCTTCTTTAAGTTTTTTAAGCATATTCAGCACGCCAAAGAGTGCGCTTGTGGGAAAGCCTTGTTTATTGGTTAAGTTTGGCAGTGCATGATAAGCACGAAATAAATAAGCAGAGCCGTCAACTAAGATTAGGGGCATGGTGGGAGTTCCTAAAAGTCTTTTGTTGAGCTTAATCTACTAAATTTTGATAAGAATAGAAAGCTATTCCGTTGATGTGGATTGAGTGGTTATGAATAAAAGTAAAGATTGTGCTGAAAGTTGGATGGCTGATGATTGATATGTGCTTGTCTTAAAACAGATGCCGCTAGTATTGCCAAATATTATGGCAATAAATAGCGGGCATCTTTATGAAATTAGCAATTATGCTTCCGGTTGTCCTGTTTGCTCTGCTAGAAGGGTTTGCCTCATTGGTGCCTCAGCAGCGCTGGAGCGCCATGGGCAGCAAATTGCTGCGTAACCACGAGTTAGCTGATTCTCAATGTGTCCAACTGGTGTACCTAAAAACGCACCAGCAGCGCTTGTTCCAAGGGCGATTCCAACGCCAGTTAATATCTTCAGGCCTAATGATGTGCTAGCCATAATAACAGGGATGCCTAAAAGGGATCCGGCCGCAATGACTCCTGCGAATAGTCCAATGGCTGCGCCATATGAAGCACCTGCAGCAGCTCCAGTGAGCCCTAATGCTGTAGGATCTCCCGCTGCGTCACAAACTACAACGCAGCATCTTCCCTCTTTAGAGAGTCTTGCCAATTCTTGATGGCCGGCAGGACCGTAATGATCGACAGTAAAATCTGTTGGTACTTCTGAGATTCCTCTATTCATAATATTTCTCCATTTTGGTTGTTTAATTAAAAGAACGGTTTTATTATCACTGCTGTCCGGTTGGTTTAAAAAGTTAGCTCAAGCTTTTGATAATAATAGTAAAGACTCCCGTAGAACCTAGGCATGCGCCCCACGGGCGTTATCCTTCGAAAAATTGCGCAGCAATTTTTGCGGAGGAACCAGGACCCAATCGCATGCAGCGCAGCTGCATTCAATCCTCCCTTAACCACGCAATGAATGCAGCTGCGCTGCACGCTATTAAAAACTGGATCCTCCGCAATTTTGCTGCGCAAAATTCGAAGGATGACGCCAGTGAGGCGCACGCCTAAGTTCGGCAGCAGTCCTTAGTACGTTACGAAGCTACAGCTAAATTCAAACATCGGACAGGCTGAAATTAACTGAAAGAATTGAAAATAGTGACATGCATTGCCTTGCTTTCAAATTAAACCGGACACCAGTATTTTATTATACATTATTATAGTTTTTTGTCAGTTATTTTAATTTTTTAAATTTTCGTTGTGGATTTTTAAGCGGCTTTAAAGATGCATGATGCATGTTTCTCATTATCAAGTAGAGTCATAAATGGCGCAGCTAAAATTTTTGGAATTAGTTTATAATTAAAAGAATTATGATACAATAAGCTGTTCATTGATAAACACGTTATTGCATGAAGCTATTTTTTTCTCCTAAAGCATTATTTATTTATGGTCTGTTGCTGGTTCTAGGGGGCATGGGCTTTGCGATTTATATGCAATTTTTTCATGGCCTTGAGCCGTGCTCTTTGTGTATCTTTCAGCGTTTGGCTTATGTGGCTTATGCGTTCATTGCGGTTGTGGCTTTGATTCATCATCCCAAAACTTGGGGTATGCGTATTTATGCATTTATTAGCGTCTTTCCTTCGGTAGCGGGCTTGATTGTCGCTTTGCGGCAGGTTTGGATTCAAAGCTTGCCTGCTGATCAAATTGCTGGTTGTGGGCCTGGTTTAAATTTTTTACTGCAAGAATTTATGATGTCTAAAGTTATTCAACTTGTATGGGCAGGCTCCAGTGATTGTGCAATTGTAACCTGGCGCTTTTTAACTTTAAGTATGGCGGTTTGGTCGGCCATTTTATTTGCACTCTTGATTTTATTAAGCCTTATTATTTTGTTCAAAGATAAGTTGCCTTATTTGCCAAAAGATGATAAATTGATTCAAAAATAAACACATTTTTTTGTGATCAATATTATTGTTGTTGTTTTTCTGAGTCTTTATTTATCTGGATGCGCTTCCTCTATGATTGATGCCGCACAGGCCAATAATTTGGCTCAAATTGATGTGGCTTTAGCGGTGGATGCCTTGGCACAGAATGATCCTTTAATGGCGAAGGCAAAGCTTTTGTCAGCTTTACAATTAGCGCCCGATTCTCCTTCGGTGCAAGCAGCATGGGGATATTATTTATGGCGTGTTGGTGATGTTGCTAGTGCGGATCAGGCCTATGCGCGTGCCTTAAGCTTGGCGCCAGATGATCCGCAGATTGAAGATGACTATGCCGCGTTTTTGTATCACCAACAACATTATGCACAGGCGCTGCCTTATTTTGTTAAAGCCGCAAGTAATGAAAATTATTTGTATACTGGGTTGGCTTATCAAAATGCCAGTTTGACGGCGAGTCATTTGGGCGATGCCAAGCTTGCAGCGCTTTATCAGCAAAAGGCCTTGGCCGAGTCAGAGTAGTTATTTTTCTAAAACCTTCATCGTTTCATGAATCCACTGATAAGCAGCCGTGTTAATTTCATCGGTGCTTAGCGTTTCGATGTCAATGGGTTTGCCGATAACTACGGTGATTTTTCCGGGATATTTTACAAAGCTATTGCGGCGCCAGCATGATCCTGAGTTGTGTGCGATGGGGATGACTTGGGCCTCTGAGGCTTTGGCAAGACTGGCTGCGGTTTTGAAAAATTTCGCATCAGTTTTTGGGGCTACGCGCGTGCCTTCTGGAAAAATGATAATTGATAATCCTTCGCTTAAGCGTTGTTTGCCCATGGCGATTACCGCTTTAAAGGCTTTGATTCCGGCATCGCGATCGACCGGAATATTATGGCATAGCGCCATGCCCCAACCAAAAAAGGGGATTTTAGAGAGAGATTTTTTAAAGACAAAACAGTTGGGCGGTAGCGCGCCAGGAAAAATAATGGTTTCCCAGGCTGATTGGTGTTTTGACAAGAATACCACGGGTTCTTGGGGGATATTCTCTAGGCCTTGAATCTCATAGTCTAAGCCGCAAATATATTTGCATGATATTAAAATCAGTTTTGACCAGTTGCGGCTTAATGTCAGGCGGGCTTGAAAAGGGAGGGGTACGGCTAAGGCAATTAATATTGCATAAACTGCTGAGAGGCCCATAAATACCAGATAAAACAAACACGCGCGTAAAAATAAAAAGGCTTTATTAATCATAGCGATTATCCCTTCAATTTTTTAATCAAATCTTTTTGGAGTAGTAGATATTGGCCACGTGATAATTCTTGGGGTAGGGTGATGTCACCAAAGCGAATACGAAGCAGGCGGCTGACCATGATGTTGATGCTTTCAAACATGCGTCTGACTTCGCGATTACGACCTTCTTTCAGCACAACGTTATACCAGTGATTGGCATTTTCACCGCCTTGGTAGGTGATTTTTTCAAAATGCGCTGGGCCATCTTCAAGCGAAATGCCTTGTTGTAATTCGCGCATTTGCGCATCGGTCAGTTTTCCCATGACACGTACGGCGTATTCTCTTTCAATTTCATTGCGTGGATGCATGAGATTATTTGCCAGTTCACCATCATTGGTAAAAAGCAGCAAGCCGGAGGTGTTTAAGTCAAGGCGTCCTACCATAATCCAGCGGCCGGATCGGGGGTTGGGTAAATTATCAAAAACACTGGGGCGACCCTCGGGATCTTTTTTGGAACAAATTTGGCCATCGGGTTTGTAGTAGAGAAGCACTTCGGTTTCGGCGCTAGCCACGGGGCCTAAAATCACTTTGCCGTCGACCTCTATTTTGTCGCTTTGTTCGGCGCGATCGCCTAATTTGGCAATATTGCCATTGACCTTCACTCGGCCATCATCGATCCATTTTTCCAATTCACGTCGTGATCCTAAGCCGCGTTGGCTTAAGATTTTTTGTAGTTTTTCAGTGATGGGCTCAGAGCCTGAGAGTTTTTGATCCATAGTGTCTACTCATCAAATTTTATCATCCCTATAGGATACGGGATCTTTGGCCAGAAAGATATATTTTTCGCTCACTCAAACTCACTCACATTACCACTGCCACGGCGGATGATGATGGGTTTGTTGCTCGTTAAGTCGAGGACGGATGTCGGCTCAAAGCCGGCAAAGCCCGCATCGATGATGAGCTCAACCTGTTGTCCTACTTCATCAATTACATCTTCGGCGTAGATTAATGGTTCTGTTTTTTCGGGCATAATTAAGGTGGTTGATAGTAAAGGTGCTTGCAAAGCCTCGGCAATCATTAGTGGAATGGGGTGGTCAGGAATGCGGATGCCGATGGTTTCTTGCTTGGATAGTATCAAATCAGGAACGGCGCGAGTGCCGGGTAAAATAAAAGTATAGCCGCCGGGAGTTAGGCGTTTGAGTAGTTTAAAATGGGCATTGCTGACTTCGGCGAATTTAGAAATTTCGGATAGATCGCGGCAAATGAGCGTAAAATTATGTTGGGCATTGAGTTGGCGAATGCTACGCAAGCGTTCTAAAGCTTGTTTTTGTTGTAGGGCGCAACCCAAGGCATAGCCAGAATCGCTCGGGTAGGCGATCACGGCGCCATTTTGTAAGTTGCGGACAATTAAATCCAGCAAATTAGGATTTGGGTGCATAGGGTTTAGGGCTATCAATTCGCTCATAGTGGGCTCTTTGTTGTTGTGATTATTCTGACAAAATATTAACGTAGGCCTGCATGGCTTCTTGTTTACTCATGCCTTTGCGTTTTTCCCAGGCTTGATATTTGGCGCGTGCGACAAAATCGGTGCTTGAGGGTGCTGGCTCGTTAATATCACCCGTGGTAGCTTGTTTGTATAATCCATATAGATCGAGCTTTTGTGCTGGAGTGGCTTGAAAATTATTGGCCCCTGTACGCATGCGCTCGACCCAATCTTGAAATTGTGCTTCGAGGGAAATATTGATATTCATGCGGCTTCTTTTTGCGGGTTCAAGATTAAACGTAAATACATCGACTTGCAGGGCATCATCGCGATAGGTAATGAAATCAAGGATGTTTGGCCATTCATTTTCATCGATAATATCTTGGTTATACGCAAGTTCTGCTTGTTGGGCGAAGGGCAGATTTTTTGGAATCAGGTCTTTTTTAACCGCAGCTTTTATTTTTTCAAGGCTGGGTTTTACTTTTTGTAATAATTGATAGGCGTGTTCGACGCTCATGATGCCAGTGGTTTCGTTGGGGTCGATAGCGCATAAGTTTTTTAAGCGCTCACGTAGTGCTGAGGGTTCGCATAAGAATTTTGCGAGTGCTTGATCATCACTATCGCTGGGGGAGTTAAACTGGCTGTGTCCTGGGATAATGAGCCATTTCAGTAAAAACTTTGGCACGAAGGGGATTTTGAAGTTAGCAACAAATTCATTAAGCGCGTAATGGGCTTTGGATACGCAATATTGTGCTGCCCATTGTGCGATGGTGGCTTCTTCTTCGAGCTCATAAAAATGTTGGTAATATTTTAGGACGCTACTGGCTAAGTATAAATAACTCATGGCATCGCCCAGACGTGCAGATAGGCGTTCTTTGCGTTTAAGTTTGCCGCCCAGGGTCACCAAGGCGATATCGGTCAGTAGCGATAAGCGATTGCTTAAGATGCTAATTTTTTGATAGTACTTGGTCATGCGTGTTTCAGGGGTGGGAACGAAAGCACCATGGCTTAAGCCCAGCCATAGACGTTGCCCCAGTTGTTTGCAAAAGCGTTTGGTAAAGCCTTTGAGTGCGATTTTAAAATGTTGTTCACCTAGTTCGCCTTTTTCATTTAGACTTTCGGCAAGCGCTCGTAAATATGGGTGATCGAGCATGACGCCCTGGCCAAAAATAATAAGATTGCGCGTGAGAATATTGGCACCTTCGACGGTGATGCAAATAGGAATACCTTGATAAGCACGGCCTAAATAATTATGCGGCCCCATGATAATACCCCTGCCGCCGTGCACATCCATGGCGTGATTTAAAATTTTTCGTGCCATTTCGGTCATGTGATATTTAGCGATAGCGGAAGTGACGGCTGGTTTTTTGCCTTGATCATTGGCCGTTAAAGTCAGGATGCGGCAGGATTCCACGATATAGGTGAGCCCTGCAATCTGAGCTAATGAGGCTTGTACACCTTCAAATTCTTTGATCGACAGTTTAAATTGTTCGCGTAATGCCGCATAAGCACCAGTGCCGATATAGCATAGAGCGCCATAAGCGGCGCTGATGGCAGGGAGGGAAATGGAGCGTCCGGTGGCTAAGCACTCTACCAGCATCTGCCAGCCTTTGCCTATGTAATCACGGCCGCCGATGACGGCTTCAAGCGGTACAAATAATTCATGGGCATCGATGGTGCCGTTCATAAAGGCTTGGTCTAGGGGTAGCAGGCGATTGCCGATGATGACCCCAGGGTAGCTGCGTTCAATTAAGCATAAGGTAATGCCAAGGTCTTCTTGCTCGCCTAATAAATGCTCTGGGTCGATAAATTTCACTGCCAATCCAATGAGGGTCGCAACGGGTGCTAAAGTAATATAGCGTTTGCTAAAACTTAATTTGACGCCTAAGACTTCTTGACCTTGCCAGGTGCCTTTGCAGATCACCCCAAAATCAGGCATGCTCGTTGCATCACTTCCGGCATAAGTACCTGTGAGGGCAAAGCATGGGGTTTCTAGTCCTTGGGCTAAGCGGGGGAGGTAATGATTTTTTTGTTCGGTCGTGCCGTATTTGACTAATAATTCCCCTGGTCCTAAGGAATTTGGTACCATGACGGTGACTGCTGCTGTTAGGCTTTTGGTGGCGAGTTTCATGATTACTTGAGAATGTAATGCTGCGGAAAAACCTTTGCCGCCGACTTCTTTAGGGAGGACCAAGCTCCAAAAGCCGGCATCTTTGATATAGTCCCAAACTTCGATAGGCAAGTCTTTGTCATGAAAATTGATGCGCCAATCATCTAACATGTGGCAGAGAATTTCGGTTTCGTTTTCTAAAAATTGTTGTTCTTCGGGAGATACTCGTGATAGGCGCAGCTCACTCAGCTTTAGCCAGTCGGGTGAGCCACTTAAAATATCAGCCTCCCACCAAGGGTCGCCGATACGCATGGCTTCGAGTTCGGTTTCTGATAAATTAGGGACCTTATTTTGTGCAGTTGAAAACAAAGAGTTTAATAAAGGCATGTCAGTTCATTTTTGCTATATGGATGTTATCATAGCAAATTTAATGCCATGAGTTAACTTGAGTATAGGTTTTCTGTCTTTAATTTTTAAAGCGTAGGTGCTGCTGACGTGCTGGCGCTTGAGGCGCTCGTGCTAAGAAAAGCTAGTCCGGACTGATCATGCCTATTATCTCCTACGGTATTGAGTCTTTCTATTTGATCCTGTTGTCTAGCTGTTGGATCAATAATAATAGCATCGAAATGATTTAATACGGCGCCTTGACGATTCTGTAACATGGTGCTGACATGTGCTAAAGAAACAGTGGCAGCAGGCATTCCTGTTCCTTCGTAAATTCTTGCATTATTACCGGGTTCAGGCTCAAGGACTCCTGTTCCTGCGTGGTAGATTTCAAAGGCAATATTGAGGTGATGGGATAAAAAGCGGAAGTGTGCCTCTTCCATCCAATAGGTTGAGTGTGTAAAGCACTCGCTCCAATCACCAAAATTTTCTGCGCGATCTACTCTAAAAATTTCATTGATCAATACCCTTGATCGTTCTTCTGAGCTAGGATCCTCCAGTGTTGTTCTGATGAGTTCTATAAAGGCTCTGCGTTCAAAAAAAGGCGCTAAGTCATGGTGGTTTTGCAGTTGTAGCGCTAATCTACTTGCGGTAAAGCCACAGTCACCATCAGGGGCTGCGTGTGCTATTTTGCATAGGTCCCGTGATCCTGAGTGCGTTCTTGAAATGTGTCCTATGCCTCTTTGTGATGCCAATGCAGCTGCATCTATCGCTATCTCTTCTTCAGCTGTTCCAGCTGTGCTAGCCATTGGTATTTCGGTGCTAGGATCTAATTCTATGACTTGATAATGCAGGCCTGCTTGCAATAATATGATGGTGCCTTGAATGTCTTTTGCGTGATCCCTGATTTCTATGATTTGGTTCCTATCAATGATTGTAAATTGAACTTGGAGTGCCATTGCCAACATGTCAATAATAGGGCCTTCTGCGGCGCATTTATCTTGACTCATGGCAGCAATATACGCTTCAGATGTAACGACATTCTCTTGATTATAGCCGTTGGTTAATACAAAACTCGCTTCAAAAAATGAATCAGGATCTGCTATCAATTGAGTTTTTAACTTAGCTATTCCTAACGCTCTTAAATCACCTGAGCTTACCTTGCCCTTTAATGCTTCTACGACGGATTTAAATTCTGGTCGCCTTAATACATATGCGACGGAGTCAAAGAGGCAGTTTCCAACATCTTTTGTGACTTCGACTACCCGCCCATCTCGTCCATCGATTTGAATTTGAGGTGCTTGAGGAGCAGCAATGGTTTGTGGGGTATCTCTAGTCCACCAAACATTTTGAGATTTTTCTGCAGATTTTGCCGGGGCTTTTACTCTGGTTGCTGGCTTAAAGGCGTTAAAATAAATATATAGTGATGCAGCTAAGATTAATGCTGTTGCTGTGATGTTTTTTGCCCATGCATTATCGCTGTTATAAATAGTTGCCATGATGATTGAGAGGCCCGTTAGAACAAGTAATCCATGTCCTGCTTGAGTCTGTGCTTTTGAATCCGCTTTGGCAAGAGCAATTGCATAGACTGTCGTTAGTAATGCTAAGCTTGAAAGCATCCCCGCGCTTATTGGATCAAGCTCCTTGGGTAGTGCCCTTGCAGGTTTTGAATGGCACATCAGTGTTACATAAAGGCTAGAGTGCTGGAGATTTTCATCAGTACACGTGCTTGCTAAGTAAGATGCGCGTGAGGGGTTGATGGTGCTTAGCATTAGGTTAAATAGCTCTCTTAGTGTTATTGCTCCTATGATGGGTATGATTCCAAAGGTTATCGCTGGCATGTGTTTTTTCAGTAGGCTTTGGTTTTTGGATCCTGTGTTTCTAGGTGTTATTCCTGTTTTAGCCAAAGCTTGTAACATATGCGTGCGGCATGATTTTCCTTCTTCGTCGTCTATTAGTTTTATGACTAGTTCTGCAAGGTTAAGGGGGGCGGTGATTTTTCCTTCTGGATCTTTGGTAAAATGAAATCTTTGTGTCATTACATTTAGTCTGAGGCTTTTGTGGGCTATTAGAATGTCGAATAGTTGAATGTTGCGTGTGCGAATTGTATGGTGCAATGGTGTAAACCCATAATAGTCTGGCGTGTTGGGATCAAAACCTTGTTCAAGTAATCGTATTGCTTCGCTATCCCCTTCAGGGGTGTTTGCATTAATGGCGTTTATTAAGGGGTTGGTTATATTTTCTTGACGCGCTGCTGCCATTGTATGACCTCTTTTGTAAAGTTACTTATGTGTAAATTGGTTGGATTGTAAGTATTAGACTCTTAAATGTCAATTTTTTATTATTATTTTAAATTTTTTTATGTGCATTATTTTGTTCGTGTTGGGTTTGTGAAAATTGGGCTTTATTATCTGGGTAAATCTCGTTAGAATACGCCTCATGTCAATTTTATCTCAAGGAGCTGTTTATGGAATACAAGAAATATATTTGTTTGTTGTGTGGTTGGATTTATGATGAAGAATTAGGTTCACCCGAAGATGATATTGCTCCGGGTACGCGTTGGGAAGACATTCCTTTGACTTGGGTTTGCCCTGAGTGCGGCGCGAGTAAGCAGGATTTTGAGATGGTTGAAGTCTAGCGCTAGTGTTCTTTAGTTGCGCAAAATTCTATGTCTGGATAGCGTTCGGTTGCTAGCTGTAGATTTACCCGTGTGGGTGCTAGGTAGGTTAGGGCGCCGCTGCCATCCAGGGCTAAATACTCTTCTGCTTTATTTTTAAGTTGCTCGAGGGCGGTGTCGTTTTTAGCTTTGATCCAGCGCGCTGTGCTGACATTAATCGGCTCGTAAATACATTCTACGGAGTATTCGCTTTTCAGGCGAAAGGCTACGACGTCAAATTGTAAATGTCCTACTGCGCCTAAAATTAGATCATTGTTGATGAGTGGCCGAAATACTTGGGTGGCGCCTTCTTCTGAGAGCTGGACCAAGCCTTTTTGCAAGGCTTTCATTTTTAGTGGATCTTTTAAACGCACGCGTTTGAAGAGCTCAGGTGCAAAATTGGGAATGCCCGTGAATTTTAAATTCTCGCCCATGGAAAAGCTATCGCCGATTTGAATACCACCGTGATTGTAGATGCCGATAATATCGCCAGCATAAGCGTCTTTGACGTGTTCCCGATTGGCGGCCATGAAGGTTAGGGCCTTGTTCACTTGTAATTGCTTTTGCACACGTACTTGCCACATTTTCATGCCTTCTTCAAATTTGCCAGAGCAAATACGCATAAAGGCAATGCGGTCGCGATGATTGGGGTCCATGTTGGCTTGGATTTTAAATACAAAGCCCGTGAATTTTGGTTCATCTGGAGTAATCGTGCGTTCAACCGTTTGTCGTGGTTCAGGTGTTGGTGCTTCGCGGGTGAAGTCGTTGAGCAATAAGTCAATACCGAAATTACCCAAAGCCGTGCCAAAATATACGGGTGTTAATTCGCCTTTTAAATAGCCCTCATGATCATAGGTGTGGCTTGCGCCTTTAACAAGTTCAACTTCGAGACGTAAGTCATCAGCAAGATCCCCGATTTTGGCATCAAGCTCGGGATTGTTTAGGCCAGTGATCGTTGCGTAAGTATGTAAGTGTTCACCATGACCACCTTCGTATAGTGTGGTCGTGTCGGTATAAAGATTGTAAACGCCTTTAAAATATTTGCCCATGCCGATTGGCCAGTTGATGGGGGCGCATTTGATGTTTAATACTTTTTCGATTTCATCAAGAAGTTCTGTAGGGCTTTTGTTATCGCGATCGAGTTTATTGATAAAAGTAAAGATGGGTGTGGTGCGCAGGCGGCAGACCTCCATGAGCTTGATGGTGCGCTCCTCAACTCCTTTAGCACCATCGATGATCATTAAGCAAGAATCTACTGCCGTGAGGGTGCGATAAGTGTCTTCTGAGAAATCCTCATGGCCTGGCGTATCGAGCAAATTGACAATGCGTTGATTGTATTCAAATTGCATGACTGAGGTCGTGACCGAAATTCCCCTTTGTTGTTCCAGTTCCATCCAATCAGACGTAGCATGACGCTTGGCTTTTTTGCCTTTGACCTCGCCCGCTAACTGGATAGCACCACCATGTAAGAGGAGCTTTTCAGTAATGGTCGTTTTACCGGCATCAGGGTGAGAGATGATCGCAAAAGTACGGCGTTTATTAATTTCGTCAATGAGGCTCATGATTCATGCCTAAATTTAAAGGGCTTATTCTAGCATTTTTATTGAGGCTTAGGAAGTTTTTGCTTTTAGCCTTGATGTAAAAACAGTGCACCGATACCTACAAGAATAGCGAGTGTGCCACCAAAAAATAAGCGTTGCATTAAAGCTTGTCCTGATTCTAAGGCGCTTAGTTTTTTGCCTTGTTCATAGAGCTCTGCTTTTATTGCAGTAGCTTCGCTTTTAATTTCTGCCCTTAGGCTTGCTTCAGAGGCTTGCATGTCTGATCTGATAGCGGCTTCAGAGGCTTGCATGTCTGATCTGATAGCGGCTTCAGAGGCTTGCATATCTGATCTGATAGCGGCTTCAGAGGCTTGCATGTCTGATCTGATAGCAGCTTCAGAGGCTTGCATGTCTGATCTGATAGCAGCTTCAGATGCTTGTATCTCTGATCTGAGGGTGGTCTCTACGGTTTTGATGTCTGCTCTAAGTGCAAGCTCTGCGGCTTGTAACTCGGGTTTTGTTGTCAAATTCTCAACACTGGCATCGAGAGATTCTTCAAATATGCCTATAAACTCACGTGCTTGTCGCTCAGAAACGCCAGCATCTGTGAGTCGGTCAAATGATTTGAGTGAGTTAAAAGGTCTCACGATGTCATCTCTTTTTTGTTTTGCTGCTCTCATTGTAACACAAATTTTTTTGAATTGTGCGTATTATATACTTATTGATCAAATTTGCAACATTGATGCTTGCTATTTTTGTTCATTATGATGGCTTACAAAATGAGGAAGAAATCGGTATAATACGCGCAACTCATTAGCGGTAGATGATTATGTCTGAAACACAACCACAAAAAGATATTCATTATGTGACCTCCAAAGATTTGCCACTATCTTGTCCGAGGCCTGATCAAACTTTGTGGAATATGCATCCACGTGTGTACTTACCGATTAAGCAAGAGGGCACCGTTGTTTGCCCTTATTGTTCCGCAACTTATACTTTAAAGAAATAAAAGGAAACCCTCATGACACTGAAACTTGATACCAAAAAAAATCTTAATATTGCTGGTAAAGATATTGTTGTTTTTAGCCTAGAAGCCTTGGCGAAAAAAACTGGTAAAGATATTAAGCGTTTGCCTTACTCAATTCGCATTTTGGTCGAAAACTTATTACGTAACGTCGATGGTAAGAAAGTGAAAGAAGAAGATGTGATGAAAGCTTTAGATTGGGATGCGCGTCAGGCTATTCGTCCTGAGATTCCCTTTATGCCTGCGCGTGTGGTCATGCAGGATTTTACCGGTGTGCCTGCCGTAGTTGACTTAGCCTCGATGCGTGATGCCATTAAAACTTTGGGGGGTGATCCTAATAAAATTAATCCTTTGGTCGATACCGCGCTTGTGGTGGATCACTCGGTGCAGGTGGATTATTTTGGCGATAGTCAGGCTTTGGGTCATAACGTTGCGCTTGAATATGAGCGTAATAGTGAGCGCTATACTTTATTAAAATGGGCACAAAAAGCCTTCCAGGATTTTAAAGTGGTGCCACCGGGCATGGGGATAATCCATCAGGTGAATTTAGAGTATTTAGCCCATGTGGTGATGACTAAAAAAACAGCGGATGGCTTGGTTGCCTATCCTGATACTTTGGTGGGAACCGATTCACATACGACGATGATTAATGGTTTGGGTGTCATGGGCTGGGGCGTTGGTGGGATTGAAGCAGAAGCTGTGATGTTAGGTCAGCCTTATTATATGGAACTTCCTGATGTTGTTGGTGTGCGTGTTAAAGGCCAATTGCGTGAAGGCGTGACCGCAACGGATTTAGTTTTATATGTCACCCAAATGTTGCGTAAGCAAGGTGTGGTTGGTAAGTTTGTCGAATTCTTTGGTGAAGGTTTAAATCACTTAACCTTGCCTGATCGCTCTACTATTGCCAATATGGCGCCTGAATATGGTGCGACCATGGGCTTTTTCCCTGTCGATCAACAGACGGTTGATTATTTAGTACAATCCAATCGCGGTGAATATGTTGATTTAGTTAAAACCGTGTGTGGCGAGCAAAGTTTGTTTAGAAGTGATGCTAATGAAGCTCCCGATTATACCGTAGTGTTAGATCTTGATTTAGCGACCATTGACTCGACTTTGGCTGGCCCTAAGCGTCCACAAGATCGCGTTGGTTTACGTGAACTTAAAACAATGTTTCATGAATCATTAGTGGCTCCGGTTGAAAAACGTGGCTTTGGTTTAACTGCCGATCAAATTAAAAAAGAAGTTCCAGTTGCGGGTGAAAATGTGAATTTGAAACAAGGTAGTGTTGTGATTGCTGCTATTACCTCCTGTACTAATACTTCTAATCCTTATGTGATGGTGGGTGCCGGGATTTTAGCGCGTAATGCGGTGGCCAAAGGCTTAAGCGTTAAGCCTTTTGTGAAAACCAGCTTAGCCCCTGGTTCGCAAGTGGTCAGTGCCTATTTAGAGAAATCTGGTTTGATGAAATCCTTGAATGATCTGCATTTCAATGTCGTTGGCTATGGTTGTACGACTTGTATTGGTAATAGCGGTGATTTGCCAGAGCCGGTTGCTAAAGCCATTAAAGAGGGTGATTTGGTGGCCTCTGCGGTGTTAAGTGGTAATCGCAATTTTGAAGGGCGGATCAATCCATTGGTGAAGGCAAATTATTTAGCATCGCCAATTCATGTTGTGGCTTTCGCCTTGGCTGGGACGGTTGATTTTGATCCAGATAAAGATGTCTTGGGCGTGGATCCACAAGGTCAGCCTGTGTACTTAAAAGATATTTGGCCAAAAACCGCTGAAATTGCCGAAATTGTTAAATCTTTGGTAACACCAGAAATGTTTAAAGACAAATATAGCATCGTCTTTGATGGTACTCAAGAATGGCAAGAATTAAAGATTCCGACCGGGCAGTTATACCAATGGGATAATAGCTCTACGTATATTCAAAATCCACCGTTCTTTGAGGGGTTGAGTTCGCATCAGGCGCCGCCTTCAGAGCTTCATGGTGTCAGGGTATTGGCCTTGTTGGGTGATTCGGTCACAACCGACCATATTTCACCGGCAGGTAGCATTCCTGAGGCTTATCCAGCAGGTCAGTATTTATTGGCTCATGGCGTTAAAAAAGCAGATTTTAACTCTTATGGTTCTCGTCGTGGTAATCACGAAGTCATGATGCGCGGGACTTTTGGTAATGTGCGTTTAAGAAATTTATTAGTTGCGGGTAAAGAGGGTAGCTATACATTGTATCATCCTAATGGCGAGACTATGTTTATTTATGACGCTGCAATGAAGTATAAAGAAGCAGGCACCCCATTGTTGGTGATTGCAGGTAAAGAGTATGGCACTGGTAGCTCACGTGATTGGGCGGCTAAAGGTACGACTTTGTTGGGTGTGAAAGTAGTTATTGCCGAAACCTATGAGCGTATTCATCGTAGTAATTTGGTGGGTATGGGCGTGTTGCCCTTGCAGTTCTTTGAAGGGGATTCTCGTGAGAAATTAGGCTTAACTGGTATGGAAACTTACGCGATTAAAGGTTTGGGTAAGATTAAGCCGCGTCAAAGCGTGGTGATTGAAGCCACTGACGCTTCTGGTCAAGTGAAGACTTTTGAAGTGCAAGTACGCTTGGATAACGAGATCGAAGTTGAGTATTATCAAAATGGTGGTATTTTGCCTACGGTGCTTAAAAATTTGGCATAGAGCATCGCTATTGAATAGTGCAGCGACACCCGGTGTCCGCCGATTTTGCTGCCATCTTGGGTCTCGTTGCAGTCTGAAAAGCTGTTGCTGCGTCTCGTCGCATAGGGTTGATTACCACAGTCCTTCTGTCTTCTTCTCTTGTGGGCGGAGCAGTGGTTGATCTTGCCATAGGGGAAATATCATGCTCTGTGTCCGCAGCTAGTGGCAATAGTCCTATTGGTGCGTCAGTCTTTGCGTTATTTCGTGCAAGAATTATCTTAATATCTTGTAATGCGGCTGTACCTAAGGGGCCAAATTCATTATGATCAAGTTCAAGCGATAGCAGAGTTTCGTTATGTTTTAACGCTTCGGCCAAGGCGATGACTCCTGCATCCCCAATATTATTATGGACAAGCTTGAGTTTTGTTAGTGTTGTGTTATGTTGTAAAAATTTGGCCAGAGCGATTGCTCCTTCATCACCAATGTTATTCCCTCCCAAGTGCAGTATGCTCAGTGTTTTGTTGAGTCTTAATAGTGTTTCGATCAATGCGCGTGTGCCTTCAATGCCAATATTATTATACCCAAGCTTAAGCTCGATCAGTGTTGTGTTACTTGCTAACGCATTGGCGATGGCAGTAGCTCCTTGGGTGCCAATATTATTGTGTTTAAGATCCAAAAGTTCGAGTGTATGGTTAAGCTTTAAAGCCTCGGCCAATGCTTCTGCTCCTTTAGCACCTGTATTGGTTTGATCCAGGCTTAGGTGTCTCAGGGTTTTGTTAGTCTTTAAAGCCTCGGACAAGGCCCGTGCTCCTTTAGCGCCGATGGTAGTATTCCATCCAAGATTCATTGATATTAGTGTTGTGTTATTCTCTAAAGCCTGGGCTAGTGCACTCGCGCCTGTGCTGCTAATCTTGTTATTTCCGAGCTCGATTAACGTTAGTGTTTGGTTGTGTTCTTGTAAAGCAGAGGCGATAGCAGAGGCTCCAGTATCTCCAATCTTATTTTCCCAGAGTTCAAGCGATGTTAGCGTTCTATTACGCTTTAAAGCTTCTGCTAGAGCGATGGCGCCTGTATTGCTAATATTATTATCATACAACCCTACTGCAGTTAATGTTGTATTGTGTGCTAAAGCCTCTGCTAACGCAGTCGCTCCTGCATCATCAATTTCATTACTGCTAAGGTCCATTGATGTTAATGCTGGTATTGTGCTGGTTTTTAAAGCAGTGGCCAATCTGGTTGCTTTGTCATCGTTAATGTCGCCTTTAATTAGCTCAATTGATTCCAGTGTTGGGTCATTCGCCTCTAGGCGTGCGATAGTTCCCTCTAGATCTGGCATTGTATATCTCCCTGAATGATGATCAAACTAAAATCCATTTTTTTAATGATAATTTGGCTTAATGCTGTGTCCTAGTTCGAGCTGCACGAATAATGGCCGTTAGGTCCTCTAGCGCAGCGTTAAAATCATCATTGGTGATATGGTAATCGTACTCACTTGCATGAGCGATTTCTGCCTCTGCGGCTTTAAGTCTGGCTTCGATTTCATGCGTGTTTTCATCGCCCCGTGCAAGCATGCGTGTGCGCAGTTCGTTAATAGAGGGTGGTAGTACGAAAATACTGACGATAGGGGTGTTATCATTGGCAAATGCACTACGCAGATTACGCGCACCCTGCCAGTCCATATTGATTAGTACGTCTTGGTTTTTTGCTAAAATATTTTCAATGGCGGTTTTGGATGTTCCATAATTTTCGCCATAAATTTCGGCGGTTTCAACAAAAAAGCCTTGTTCTTTTAATGTGGTAAATTGTTCTTGGCTGACAAAATGATAGTGTACGCCATTGGCTTCATCGGGGCGTTTTTTACGGGTGGTGTGAGTAATTGTGTTATGCAGTCTTGGATCTGCTTGTAATAAAGCATTGACCAAGGTGGTTTTGCCTGCGCCCGAGGGTGCTGAGATGATAAAAATAATGTTCGGGCGTGACACGAGGCGCTCCTTAAACGTCTAGCAAAATCCTACTGGGGTCTTCTAATAATTCTTTGATTGTTTTTAAGAAACTCACGGATTCCTTACCATCAACAATTCGATGATCATAAGAAAGTGCTAGGTACATAATTGGGCGAATCACGATTTGGCCGTTGACGACTACTGCGCGCTCGACAATATTATGCATGCCGAGAATAGCGCTTTGAGGCGCATTGATAATTGGTGTTGATAGCATGGAGCCGAATACGCCGCCATTGGTAATCGTAAAAGTACCGCCTTGCATGTCGCTTAGCTCGATTTTATTATCACGGGCTTTGGCTGCGTAATCGCGGATGCCGGCTTCGACATCACCTAAATTCATTAAATCTGTGTTGCGTAATACCGGGACGACGAGGCCACGTTCGGTCGATACTGCAACACCAACATCATAAAAACCATGATAGACAATGTCATTGCCATCGATTGAGGCATTCACTGAGGGGAAGCGTTTAAGCGCTTCGGTAGCTGCTTTAACAAAAAAGCCCATAAAGCCTAATTTAACACCGTGTTTTTTCTCAAATAAATCTTTGTATTTTGCACGTAGGTCCATGACAGGTTTCATGTCGACTTCGTTGAAAGTCGTGAGCATGGCGGTGGTTTGGCTGACTTCGACCAAACGTTTGGCAATCGTTGCGCGTAGGCGAGTCATGGGGACGCGTTTTTCTGGGCGGTTGCCGCTAAATTCTACTGTGCTTGTGGCTGCTTTTGCTGCGGGTTTTTTTGCAGAGGCAACATCTTCGGTTGTGATGCGACCGCCTACGCCAGTGCCTTTGACGGTTTCGGCTTTAATATCATTTTCTTGTAATGCACGGCGGGCAGCAGGTCCTGCGATGGTGGTTTCGGCAGCTTTTTGCACTGGGGCTGCTTCGGCAATGGGTGCGGTAGGTTTGCTCGCTACAGCACCCTCAGTAATTTGGCCTACCGTTTCTTTGCTTTGTACGGTATCACCAGCTTTTTTGCTAATGGCGCTTAGGGTTCCGCTTGTTACTGCGGGGACTTCCATCATGACTTTATCGGTTTCAATTTCGAGGAGCACTTCACCCTCGGTGACGGCATCACCTACGTTTTTGTGCCAAGTGGCGACAGTACCTTCAGCAACGGATTCAGGAAATTGGGGTGCTTTGATGTCTGTAGTCATGATTTGTCCTTTTTCAGCAAACGGTTATGGTGTCTATCATACACGAAGCAAATGCATTTGACAAAAATTTATTATCACGCTTTTTTTAGCTCTAAAATATGGGGATGGAAGGCTTTTAGCGTACTGCGATGCCCCACTGAAATGAATGTCGTTTTGGGTAGATAATCAAGTAGTAATTGATACAGATTTTGTTCTAAATCCTCATCAACAGCGCTTGTTGCTTCATCAAGCAACAGCCATTTGGGTTCGTGGAGCAGCGCTCTGGCAAAGCTTAAGCGCTGTTGTTCGCCTAAGGATAATTTTTGTGACCAGTTGTGGATTTCGTTAAGTTCCGGTAGTAAGTGCCCTAATTGTACTTTAGTTAAAATAGTTTTGATTTTTGCTTCATCAAAATCATTGATGTTGGGAAAGATTAAGATATCACGCAGGTTGCCTTCGGGTAAATAAGGCTTTTGTGGGATGAATAAAAGTTCTTCGCTGGGTTTGATTAAGGTCCCAGTGGCAAAGGGCCAGATATTGGCGATGGTGCGAAGTAGCGTACTCTTGCCTGAGCCTGAGGCCCCCATGATTAAGGTGTGTTCGCCTGCAGCAATTGCAAAATTTAGGGGGCCTAGCATCAGTTCGCCTGAGGGTTTAAATAATTGTAGATTTTCTGCGCTTAATTTTTTATTTTGATATTTGATTTGTAAGTTTTGAGGTGCTTTGATGTCATTGGGTTTGCCATTCAGTTGTAGTAAGGCATGTAATCGTTGGCTTGTCGCAATAATTTGCGCTATTTGTACATAATTGACAATGAAAAATCCTAGAGCTTTGTTGACGACATTAAACGCCTGGGTGATCCGACTGATGCCACCCATGTCGTAGCGTTTTGCAAAATAACCAGGAAGTGCGATGATTGTAGGGATGAAGTTGTTGATGTAATCAATAAAGCCAGTCAACATATCTAAACGCCTTTGTCGGCGTGCTAGGCTAATAAAGTTACCAACGACTCGGTCAAATTTTTCACGTAGTGTTTGGTGTTCTTTTTGTTCACCATGATACATAGCGATCGCTTCGCAGTTTTCACGAATGCGCACTAAATTATAGCGAAAATAAGCTTCAAAACGTTGCTGCCAGAAAGATAAATTAATAATCGGGCGGCCGATGATAAAGGTTAGGTAAGTACTGATGATGCTGTAAATCATTGCAGCCCAGAGCATATCGCCGTAGATGGTAAAAGCATGCCCGCCAATTGAGAGATTAATGGGGGAAGAGAGCGTCCATAAAATCACGCCAAAAGAGCCTAGGGTGAGTATGGAGTTTAATACGCCGAGTACTAAACCAGAAAAAATGCCAATTAAGTTGGCAACATCCTCGCTAATCCGTTGGTCGGGATTATCTATTTTGGCGTTAAATGTTTCGAGTTGGTAAAAATTTTGTTGATTGAGCCAATGGCTGACACAGTAATGAGTGAGCCAATTACGCCAGCGAATTTGCATTAATGCAAAGATGTAGTTTTGATATGCTGACATAATGCTAAACAGGGTAAACAAACATATTAAAATAAGGCTGAGATGGATGATGGTCTCTTTTGCATAATGCTGAATGGCGCTCATGAAATCGCCGCTGAGTTGATTTAGATAGACATTGGTGCCAACCACTAAAATTATTAATAACATGCTTAAGACTAAAAATAACAAAGACTTTTTGACAGTTGCATCCTGTGAGCGCCAGTAAAGTAATACCAATATCATAAAGCTTTTGAAGGGGATGCGTTCGCCTGTAGCTTCTGGTGTTATTGCTTTTGGGAAAGTATGCTTATTCATGAACGCGATCCAATGATTTCAATGTTGGGAAAATGCTTTTGTACGATATTCGTGTCTTTTTTTTCAAATAATAATTTTAAATTAGGGCCGGCATCTTGGGTGAAGTAGAGGGATAAACCTTCGCGACGCAGTTGCCAAATGTGATGCATTGCCCTGATGGTCTCGCTGTTACTGTAACAAATGCTGGGTTGGCTGCTTAGCATTGTGGCGTGCATTGCAAGTGCATTGTGTTCGGCGGTCTTGCCCAATAACTCAAAGTCCTGTTGTTCTAGTGCGTGTTTCATTAGGCGTAAATCGTGCATTACTTGTTTGGGCCAGGATTCATAGAGCATGGAGCTTTGGGTCGTGATTGTCATGGCCTCTCGGGAGCTGATTGCTTTTTCTTGATCATTAATAATTAGTAAGCCGATGCATAAGTTATCCATAGTGTAGGGCAGGGGCTCAGCATAGCTATCTAAACCGTCATCATATTCGCCCCGATGCCATTCAACAAAACCTTGCCATAGCGATCTACAAGCACTGCCGCTGCCAATGCGACACATAATCGAGAGCATGGTGTCGGGTAATTGCCATTGATATAAATCTTGCAAGGCTTTAATCAATGCGGCAATGCCACAAGCGCTCGATGCCAGGCCTGCCGCCATGGGAATGTTCATCTGTGTGTTAATTTCATAATGCGTTTGGGTGTTGGGTCTTACTAAATCTAAAAATTTTTGGCTGCGTTTGTAAAAACCGCTGTCCATGTTAATTTCTTGTGCATTTAACACAATGCGATCATGACCTTGATCAATGAGGCGAATTGAAGTATTGGCGCCTTTATTACCCAATGACATTGACAGCGATGACGTCATCGGCAGATTCAGCTCAGCATCACGTTTGCCCCAATATTTAATTAAGGCAATATTGCTAGGAGCAAAAGCTTGGCCCATGTTTTTTTGGGGTGCTTTATTTTGTTCGCTTAATAAATTTTTAAAAAAAGTTTGTCTATTCATGTTCAATTAATCCTAATGGACTTAAGGTAAGAGGTAGGCTTTTAATGCCTTGGCTTTGCTCAAAATCATCTTCTGGAAAGTGGGTGTTATTAAGTCCACCCAGGCCAATGATGCAATCACCTAGGCCTGAGCCGGAAATTTTTGCCGCTAAAATGCCTGAGTCTAAGTTTAGGCGCTTGATGATATGGGTAATGCTAGCATTCGCCAAGTGCATTTGCTCCATGAGATTTTGATTTAAAATTAAAGCATCGCTCAAGAGAGCCATATCATTGTCTAAGAGTGCGCTTTTGGCAAGGGTCACCGCTTTACCTATATCCTCAAAATATTGTTGATATTCTGCTTCATGAATATTGATCATTTTGATGACTTCAATCGTTGGCATTTTGCTGCCGGAGTAAATTGCCACTAAGGGTATTTCACAGGGAAGTTTTTCCATCAAGAGTGGTTTTATTTTGTAATAGACAATGCCGCCCATGAGCGCAGCGGCGAGATCAGCGCCGGAGCCTTCGCCTTGGACTTCAATTAAGCTTTTTTTTGCGATTTTAAAGAGCGCTTTTGGGTCTGATAATGGATTCTTGCCTGATAATTTTGTGAGCGCTGCTGCCGTTGCCATTAACGTTGCTGCGGATGATCCTAAGCCTAAAGTAGCATCAAATTCACTGATGACTTCTAGGTTAAAGCCATGGTCTAGCTTTTTTTGAAATTGTTTGATTAGAGATAAAATAAAAGTGAAGGGGGGCTTTATTTCAATGGTGTTAAGAGTGCATTCGTAGTTGCCTAAGCTTGATTTAATTTGAATAATATCATCATTGCGTTGTGTGATGTAGACATGTAGTCGTGGACTTGCAGCAGCTACAAGGCTAGGGTAATTACGTAGGACTGCATGTTCACCCATAAGCATGAGCGTGGCCGGGGCAGAGGTGTGGATCATTGGGCATGTCATTATGGTATTTGCTTTTAGTATCTAACAGGTATTTTTAAAAGGCAAGGTCATACCAGTTCCACGCCTGCTTCTACATTTTTAACGCTTCTGCGTGAAAAAGTTAGCTCTAATCGACCTCTGGTACTACTATTATGATAAAAGGTTTGTCTTGCTGAGGGCTCTGGTTGTTCGAGTGCTGTGATTTCGTGTTGTGCAGTTGCAATGACTAGAGATAAATAGTGCTCAAGATTATGACGTATATTTGCATTGTCTGCCTCATTTAAGATATAGCTTAAGCGTGAAGGAGACCAGCCATCAAAGCGATCTATGCCCAGGCGGCGGCTAGCAAGATCAAGGATTAACGATGGAATCATGAGTATGAATGCTGTGGCTAATAAACTGCCATTGATCTTCCCAATGTTACCGTGTTCGTTATTGCCAATGTTATGTAAACTTAATATTTTTTCGCACACAAAAAATAGGGTGACAGCTGGGTTAATCAGTGAATTATAGCTCACTCCAGCTAGTTCTGAGGCCCATTTAAGAATTGTTGCAAGAGATAGGGCTTTGTCGCTTAGGGCGGGTATTTTTAAAGACTTTTGCCCGATGTTAATTCTACACTCTCGATTGACAAAAGGGTGTAGTAAGCTTAACGCTGCAAGGGGGGTTAGAATGGTTTCAAATATTCTGGCGTTAATGCCCAAAGCAAGCGAAAGCTGAGTTGATATTACAAAGGCGCCGCCTAAGCGTTTACCTGCTATTAAAATAGAGGGCGTGGTGATCACGCGTTCATCATGGTGTACATCCGTTGCTATTTTTTTTGTTCGTATGCAAATGCAAAAGCGCTCAGCCAAAGATCGTCCTTCATTGTGTTTGGCGTTTTTAATCAGTTGTTGCCTTGCTTTTAAATTAGGATTTTCTTTATCTTTTAGAAAACTCCTTTCAATCTGGATCACGGTTGCTTGAACACGAGGTCCCATCACCGCGATTGAAGGTATAAACCAAGTGCCAATCATTCCCACGGACGCCAATGTAATGACGCACATCGCCGCAATAAAATTAGCTTCTGCATTTTGATTTTTATTTGCTAATACTAGAGCTCTATTGGCGAAAATGGTAGCTAGCATGCGTATATTGCTAAAACTAGAGACGCTCAGAATTGTTACAGAAATAGTATCTTGAATATATCGGTTTCTTGGTGCTCCAATTTTTTTTTCAAGGGGCTTTGAGAGTAGTTGAATCATGAGCGCAATAAAACTCAAAGAAATAGCAATCAATGCGCCTGTTGAAGTACTGGCAACACCTGGGATCAAAAACATTGATGCAATAAAAAGTACAAAAATATTGATCGCTGGTACTGCATCTCCGAAGCCTTTTGGTAAATGTGATGAAAAACTCACATAATAGTAGTCAAAAGGATCTTCACCCTTGGAGGTTAGTGTGGGTGATTTTATAGGTGTGCGTTGTCGTTGATGTCGTTTTGTGAGCTCAGTGTGTAAAGCCTGTATACGTGTGTGTCGATTTCTTGTGTCATCTTTAAGGCTATGTGCTAATGTTATAGCCTTGTGGCAGATTCTTTGATCTCTCTCACTCAGCGCTTCTCTGTTATTTATTATAATGTTGCCGTGAGTATCTACCTCAATATTAAGTTCGATGCCATTCAAATTTAAGCTAAATTCGAATTCTTGCGCTGGGGTGCGGGCGTATGCAGCGAATGCCCTGGCAAGCATGCGGCCTCCCTTTTTTTAATTAAATTAGTGCTAATTTATAGTAAATATCCAATTTTATCAACATCGCATTAAGTTTTTTCAAGTGCAGGGAGTTTATGAGATTCGCTCAAATGACTATGCTTAGCTAAAGCTGTGCTCGCCTCCGCAAATGTGGTGGCCCACTGATTTAGGTACACATCGTTACCGCTTGTTAGGTTAAGCTGTTTATTAATTTTCTCAGCTAATAGCCGTCCCTGAAATGGGATCTTGCCACTATAAGAAACGTGAGCACCAGTACCACTTATGATAATAGTGTTCGCTAGGGTTGAGGCAGAAACGCTCACTGCGGCTAGGTTAGCTTGCATTTGAGCATCACTATTAGTTGAAGGGAGATTCACTGAAGAGCCACTACCCCATGGTGATTGAAGATTACCAGTCAGAGCGCCTGCAGTAATCTGCAGATGCATAGCGCTAGTAGCTCCGCCCATGCTCCCAGTCCAAACGGCGCCGCAGTTAGAAAGGCTTTGAGAAGTCAACTGCAGCGCAAGATTGCAGTTTTGGAAAATCATCTGAGAATTCCCCGAAGCTGACTGAGTAGCGCTTTGGGTAGAGGTTTGAGTAGTGGTTCGGCTGGATGAAGCAGTAGCCGTCGCTGATGGCGTATCTGTCTGCGACGCTGTTGTTGTTAGCGATGCAGTTTGAGTGGCTGTTGATGATTGGCTTGGGCTGATTGATTGTGATGGCGTTTGGGTGTGGCTATTCGTTTGGCTTTGTGATGTACTGTGTGACTGTGAGGTAGTTTGTGTCTGAGAGCCTGAGAATATTTGTGAGGCCGTTTGTGTTTGTGACAGAGTTTGGCTTTGCGAGGTGCTTTGGGATTGCGAGGCACTTTGTGATTGTGATGCGCTTTGGGATTGTGAAGCACTTTGTGATTGCGAGGTGCTTTGGGATTGCGAAGCACTTTGTGATTGTGATGCGCTTTGTGTTTTCGAGAATGTTGGTGTTTGGGTTTTTGTTTGCGTTTCTGATAAAGTTTGGCTTTGCAATTGTGAAGTACTTTGTGTGTGTGTGGGTGTTATCGTCTGTGTTGATGTTTGTGTTTGTGATAAAGTTTGGCTTTGCGATTGCGAAAGACTTTGGTTTTGAGATCCTGATGCTGAGGTGCTGTAAGTTTCTGATGGCGTTAGTGTTTGACTGAAGCTTTCGCTCGGCGCTGTTGTTATATTTGTTACCACGCTAGGCATATTTATGTCAGCAGGTATTACAACGAGTGGGTCAAAATTCAGGGGGTTATCGACGTTTGTAATCTGTGTGGCCGTGAAGGGGTCTGGCGCCTTGATTTTCATAAAGACGATAAGCCCAATTGCTGCCGCTATAAAAGCGATGATCTGTATGAGTGAAATTTGAATCGGCTCTTTATGCGTTTTGCGTAGTTTTTTGGTGTGTTTAATTACAAATTCTAGTGAACTTGCATCGGCATTATCTTCGGGTGCTCCTAAACTTTGTAATGCTTGCTTGATCCAATCGGTGCTTTGCAGTTGATGTATCCAAGCAGTGGGTTTGTCTGGCTCTGCTAGATAGTCGCAGGCCGCTTGGCTTAGTTTAGCTAAAACCGATCCCTGATGCAGAGGGTTGTTAAGCAAGCTGCTGTTTTTTTTAGGGGAGAACGCCGTTGGGCAGTGCATTTTTAGCTTGTTTAAATTAAGTGATATAGCCCCCAATATTAAGTGAGTGACTGCTAATTGCGGCGTTGGCCTATCGGTTATGTTAAAGCGGAGTTCTCGTTCTTTTAATGCACATTGAAGTGCTTGTAGTTTAGTAACATGCTTTTTCAGATGGTAAAATTCTTCATCATTGGCTTTTTTGAAGGTTCCTGATGGCGGGGATAGGCTTGACTGTGCATCTAATAAATGCCGAAGGTACAAGAGTGCGCTATTTATATCCGTTTCTGCTAAACAAGCCGTACGGTGTATGCGTTCGAGTAAAACATCACCTTTTATTAAAATTTCGATACACTCTGACCACTCCATGGTTTTGTCATCTAGGCCTTCATGTGGTTGTGTTTCAAAGGCGCGTACATAATCGGCATGATCTCTGGAGGTTGGGATCTCAATGTTACTTTGAGCTGGGTCTACTGGCATTGCGGCTATTGTAATTGCAGCCTCTGGAGGGCTTGTACTTTGAGAGCTTGATAGACGGAGGAATCTTGTGCTGCGCAGAGGGCTTAGGCTTGACGTGCTTCGTCGTGAGTTTTGCCCTGTGCTGTATCGTGAAACCTGGAGTCGGCTTCCGGGTTCTTGTCCTGAACTTTGACGTGGGTTTTGGAGGCCGCCGCGTGAAATCCGAACTGGATTGAAGAAGGTTCTGCCTTCCTCTTCTATTATACTTACTTCATTTGGTGAGCGGCGATTATTTGATAGCATGTGTCAAGCCTTTGCCGAGTTTTCATGGCCCAATGATATCATAACTTTTACCAATTTTACTTTATAATTCTTTCGCCTTTATAATTTTCCGCGTAGGGTAAAATGGCTGGCGCTCGTTATCGTGACGGGAATAATTTTGCCGATTAGGTTGGCATCACCGCCGCTAAAATTGACCACGCGATTATTTTCAGTGCGCCCGCATAGTTCTTGAGCATCTTTTGCTGAAAAGCCATCGACTAAAACAGGGTGTTCATGATTGATCATGGCATTGCTGATTTCAGCGCCTTTTTGTTCTAAGCGTGTTTGTAAGATTTTGAGCCGAGCCTTTTTTGTTTCCATATCAATGTCATCAGGAAAATCCGCTGCGGGGGTACCAGGGCGGCGACTGTAAATAAAGCTGAAGGAGAAATCAAAGCCGACATCTTCGACCAATTTCATTGTGGCAGCAAAATCTTGATCGGTTTCATTGGGAAAGCCTACGATTAAATCGGTTGAGATCGCAATATTGGGGCGCACTTCGCGGAGTTTTTTAATTTTGCTTTTGTATTCAAGTGCTGTGTGGCCGCGTTTCATCATCGCTAAAATTCGATCTGAACCGCTTTGTACCGGCAGGTGTAGGTGATCAGCAAGTTTGGGAATATCCCGATAGGCAGCGATTAAATTATCATTAAATTCTACCGGGTGTGATGTAGTAAAGCGAATGCGCTTGATGTCGTCAATTTCAGCGATGTAATAAATTAAGAGTGCTAGATCTGCGATTTTGCCATCGCGCATTTTGCCTAAATAATGATTGACATTTTGGCCAAGTAACGTAATTTCTTTCACGCCTTTGTCGACGAGCTTCATGATTTCTACGAGAATGTCATCAAAAGGCCGGCTGATTTCAGTGCCGCGAGTATAGGGCACGATGCAATAGCTGCAATATTTACTGCAACCTTCCATGATAGAGACAAAGGCTTTCACACCATCGGCTTTGGCGTCCGGTAGATTGTCAAATTTTTCTATGGCTGGAAAGCTGATGTCAATCACTGGTTTTAAATGCTGTTGTCTCTCTCTGAGCATTTGTGGTAGGCGATGAATGGTTTGTGGGCCCAAAATTAAATCGACATAAGGTGCCCGCTTTAGAATGTTTTCACCTTCTTGGCTAGCAACACAACCTGTCACTGCGATGATTAATTCAGGTTTTTTGGCTTTAATTTTGCGCCAACGTCCAAGTTGGTCAAATACTTTTTCCTCTGCTTTTTCGCGTACTGAGCAAGTATTTAAAATTAAAATATCCGCCTGACGTTCATTCTCGGTTGCTTGATAATTAAAATTATTTTCGAGTAGTTCACGCATTTTTTGTGAATCATACTCGTTCATTTGGCAGCCTTGAGTGCGTACTAGATAATGGCCGGACATGTTTTAAACTCTTGTTTTCAGGCGTATATTATAGCGGTTTTTTTGCTAAAAGTTAATGCTTTTTTGTTGTGTTTAAATTAAGTCCATCAGGTGTTCCTGGGGAATATAAGCATCGGTGTCATCACAGACTCCTACCAATCCTTAATGCTATCAATGTAGGCTTGGGTTCTTTCTGCGGGTAATGCTTGTCTTTGTGACAGGTATAAAATGAGGGCTGAAAAAATAGCAACGATTAGCATGTCCCAGTCTTTGGGTAGTAATCCAATGCCATTGCCAAAATTGCCCAGATAAGAAATAATGCCTTCCCCAAAAATATAGATAAAGGCCCAGATGCTGGTGCGCGCATCAAGGTTGTTGTCCCGATGATGGCGCCATCGTGAGATAATCATCACAGCTAAACCTAAAATAATGCCTATGAGCATTTTGGAATAAATATCCCAGCCGACCCAATATAAAATCAAATTGGTAAAAAAGAACGCCATAAAGCACCAGGTTTTAAATACTGGTAAATTAAAGCGCCTGGGGAAGTGTGGCACTTGTTTGCGTAATGAAAGTAGTGCTAAGGGGCCAATAGCATAACCTAATACAAAGGCTGCAACTAAAAAGCCCATCATGCCTTGCCAGCCTGGAACAGGGAAGAATAAAATCATGCCCACGATAAAATTAAGTAGCACAGCCCAGAAAGGCACGCCGCGTTTGCTTAAGGTTTCCATGGATTTAGGGAAAAAGCCATTTTCACTCATGGCGTAGGCGACACGTGCGCTGCTGGCGATAAAAATGATGGCGGTGCCTAGAGGAGTGATGACGGCAGTGACTAAAATTAAATAATGTAGCCAATGTTGATGTAAGCTGTTTTCAGCAATACCTACAAAGGGGCTTTGTGAGCCGGCGAATTGTAAATGGCTCCAGCCATTGGCAAGACTGCCTGCGGGGACTGCGCCAATCAAAGCGACTTGTAAAATAAAGTACACGAAAAAACAAATAAGCAGTGAGCCACCCAAAACAATGGGTATGGTTTTTTGTGGATTTTTAGCTTCGCCAGCTAAGACAATGGCGGGAGCATAGCCTGTGAGTGCAAAGACAATACCACCTAAAGACAGGGCGCTTAAGGTGCCTTCCCAGCCGCTGGGCATAAAGCCAGCGCTTGTGAAATTACTAGTATTAAAAGCCAGTGATAAAATTACGACCGCGACAATGAGGGGTACAAATACTTTAACCCATACAACCATGGCGTTGTAACGAGCGAGCCATTTAATGCTGATGAGGTTGATAACGCACATGGCAAAAAGAACGATGCCTGCAACGATATAGCCTAGAGTTGAAAGAATGGTAGTGCCATTTTTACTAGCTAATAAAACCGGAAAACTGCTACCCATGTATTGTAAAATCGCCATGGTTTCTGCAGGGGCAACGGCAGCATAAGCAAGCCACATAATCCAGCCGAATAGGAAGCTTGTCATCGAGCCATGAGAAAAGAGCATAAAGCGGGCTTGGGCGCCGGCGATGGGAAACATACTTGTGAGTTCGGCAAAGGTCATGGCGATGATCATCATGGCGATAGCGCCGACAAACCAGCTGATTAAGGCGGCTGGTCCTGCCATTTGCGCTGCGTAGTAGGGGCCAAATAGCCAGGCTGAGCCCAATATGCCGCTTACGGCCGTGAACATTAAGCTGATTGGGCCGATTGATCGTTTCATAATTGCCATAATGTTGTCCTTGCTATACGAGATTAATATTGCGAATGCGTTGTAATACTTTATCTTTACCCAAGAGTTCTGCGGTGACATCGATGCCTGGAGATTGCGTGCCACCCGTAAGCGCTACGCGTAAAGGCATGCCCACTTTGCCCATGCCAAGATTCAAGCTGGTCGCCACGTTTTGTATAATGTCATGAATTCCTGGCGCGGTAAAGGTTTTTAATTGTTGTAGAGGCTCAATCAAGGCTTGTAGTGCAGGTAGGGTTTCTGTTGTGATATGTTTTTTATAGGCGGCTTCATCTTTGGGGTAATCATCGGTGTAAAAGTAAGTGCTTTTTTCAGCGAGCTCTTTGAGGGTGTGGGCGCGCTCGGACATTGCCGCAATAAGGGCTTCAAAGCTGGGGCCATTTTTCGGATCTAAATTTAGTTGCTCAAATTGCCACAATAAGTGCGGGCGAATCATCTCAATGGGTGCTGTTTTGATATAGTGTTGATTGAGCCAGTTTAGTTTTTCAGTATTAAAGGCTGCTGGTGAGCCACTGACATGATCTAGACGAAAGCATTCGGTCATCTCGCTGAGTGAGAAAATTTCTTGATCTTTGTGAGCAAAGCCTAGGCGAAATAAGTAGTTTAATAGTGCTGCCGGTAAATAGCCCTGATCGCGATAATCCATAACACCTTCAGCACCATGGCGTTTTGACAGGCGCTTGCCATCTGAGCCTAAAATCATTGGTACATGGGCATATAGAGGCAGTGGTGAGTCTAGTGCTTTTAAAATATTAATTTGCCGTGGGGTATTGTTGACATGGTCATCGCCTCGAATGACGTGGGTGATGTTCATGTCGTAATCATCGACAACAACGGTAAAATTATAGGTTGGTGCATTATCAGTGCGTACGATAATGAGATCATCAAGTTCAGTGTTTTGAAAGGTAATCGTGCCTTTTACCAAATCATCCCATGATACTGCGCCATCTACTGGATTTTTAAAACGAATGACATGAGGTTTGCTGGTATCGACATCCTTGCGATTGCGGCAGTGGCTATCGTAGCGTGGTTTTTGTTGATTTGCCATTTGAGTATTGCGTAATTCTTCTAAACGCTCTTTGGTGCAGTCACAGCGATAGGCCTGACCTTGTTCTAAGAGTTGCTCGGCAATGGCATGATAACGATCAAAGCGTTTGGTTTGATAAAAGGGCCCTTCGTCATAGCCTAATTCAAGCCATTGCATGCCTTCTAAAATCGCGTCGACAGAGGCTTGGGTCGAGCGCTCAAGATCGGTATCTTCAATTCGTAAAATAAATTGGCCTTGATTTTGACGGGCAACGAGATAAGAGTATAGGGCCGTGCGTGCGCCGCCAATATGCAGTAATCCTGTGGGGCTCGGCGCAAAGCGGGTTCTCGTAGTCATGGATGATCCTTAAGTTTACAATAGCGTCAATTGTACTGGACGGCAGTGGTGTAGCGCAAGTGTACAAGTACTAATAAGTTCGTAAATGACGCGGCGTTGGCTGATATGATCTCCAATCGTGATTAGGCTTGCATAAGTTAAATCACTGTCATCATTATGAATGAGTTGGCTGTATATGTGGGCAGTATTTTGATTGATAGCTATTTTAGGCCAGGCGTTGATGTCGTTGAGTAAGTCACTTGGATTTTTGGGGTTTGGGTCTGTTGCTGTTTGTAGGCTTAGTTGCATTTCAATATCATCAACGATTTTATTGATCATCGTTTGGGCGTTGAGATAGCGTTGAGTCTCTTTGGTTAACAGTACATGAGTGTAAAAAGCATGGCTTAACGCAAATAAAATTAATGCGCTTGCGAGTAATAGAATTAATACGGGTAATAAGATAAAGCCGCTAGAAGGCTTTTTGAAAATAAGCATATTGGTCTTGATCCTGGGCTTTGATATTGATCATGTTTTTGGAAATATTGATGTTGCTAATGTGGGGGGCAATTAGTACACGATTTTTGTTGCCGATTTTGCGATAGAGGCCTTTGCTGTTCAGCTCAAATTGCGTGATGTTGATCGTGCCAAGCATGATAGGGGGCTTTAGCATGATGCCTGTGGCTTGCGCTAGGGTCAGTTTTGTTTGGTGCTTGGACTGATAATCTATGTCTGTTATTTTTACAATAACGGCATGTTCGCAGTCGTCTAAAATCAAGCTGTCGCCAGTGTCGCCAGGAATTTTTTCATTTATAATGATATGTTTTTGGTCATTGTTGATTTGGGTATTAAGATAATATTCTGGTGTTTTTGAGTAGGTGGTGATTTTATTTTCACTCACTTGGTAACGGCCGTTGGTGTTGATGTCTGTATTATAATTATTGATCTTATTTATGGGGGCGCAATAAGTAGGGTTGCTGTTTGCTAGGCTTTGTTCAATGGTTAATAGCGCCTGAAGCGTAGTGTCCTCTAGTTGGATTTTTTCGATTATTTTCTCGCTGTGAAAGCCCAGGACGGTCAAGGTGCTGATGCTGATCAGCATCAGCATGCTAGTTAAAATAAGGTTGAGGGAAAATTCGCTTAAGCTCACAAAAATTAAACTGATTTTTTAATAATCATATCATGCGGTTGTTTTTCGGTCAACCGATGATTTCTTCTGCATCCTCGGCATAAGGCATCATGTGTTTTTTTAGTTTTTTGAGCGAAGCTTCTTCGAGCTGACGTACGCGTTCATGGGATATTTGATATTTATCGGCGAGCTCATGTAGCGTGGCTTTGTTATCGTTTAACCAGCGCGAGGTGATGATGTCACGGGAGCGCTCATCTAAATCTTGTAAGGCCTGCTGGAGTTCAGTGTTAATTTTGTGTTCGCGTTTGTCTTCGATCACTTTGATGTCTGGATTGCTGGCCTCGGGAGCCGTGAGATACATCGATGGGGTAAAGCTTTCTTCTTCATCCATGTCTTCTTCAACCGGGGCATCAAAATGCATGTCAGCGGCATTCAAGCGCTTTTCCATTTCGATGACATCGCTTTCTTTGACGTTGAGGGCTTTAGCAACATTAGATATTTCTTCATTGCTTAGCCACCCTAGGCGCTTTTTTTGTGAGCGCAGGTTAAAGAATAATTTACGCTGTGGTTTGGTTGTGGCAACTTTAACAATGCGCCAGTTTTTAATAATAAAATCGTGCATTTCGGCTTTGATCCAATGCACTGCAAAAGAAACGAGTCGAACCCCTAGGCTTGGGTCATAGCGCTTTACGGCCTTCATGAGGCCAATATTGCCCTCTTGAATTAAATCCGAGAGAGGCAGGCCATAGCCTAAAAAAGATTTTGCCACGGCGACGACAAAGCGTAAATGGGAAAGAATAAGCTGCTGTGCAGCCTCAAGATCATGTTCGTCATGGAGGCGATGGGCCAAGGCTAGTTCTTCCTCAGCGCTGAGCATAGGAATGCTATTAGCAAAGCGAATATATTCCTCAATGCTGGCAATAGGCGCTAGCGGTAGATTGTCTTGAGCTTTTTTGGGGGCTAACTTAGTCATCAGGCGTTTACTCCTTTTCTGGGATGAATTATAGCATAAATTTAATAAAAATGCCTAGATGACATTATCCTAGACTCTTGTTATGCTAAATAACAAAAGTCTAGAGGGGGTTTTTATGCAAGCTGTGTATGTTGTTGCTATTCAAAGAAGTCCGGTGACGAAAGCGGCTCGTGGTGCCTTTAAAAACTTACGTCCTGATGATTTGCTAGCATTGATGATTGGCCAAGTTTTAAAAAAACTACCTGCGCTTGATCCCCATTTAATCGAAGATGTCATCATCGGCTGTGCTATGCCGGAGGGGCCTCAGGGGATGAATGTTGCGCGGATTTCTGCTTTGTTAGCGGGTTTGCCAGATAGTGTTCCTGGGGTGACGATTAACCGCTTTTGTAGTTCGGGTTTACAAAGTATTGCTTTTGCTGCCGAGCGTATTATGTTGGGCCAAAGTGATGTTATGTTGGCTGGGGGTGTTGAGAGCATGAGTATGGTGCCGATGGGTGGTGGGCATTTGGCTATGAATCCGCGCTTTTTTATGGATCCGAAATTATTAGGTCTTTCTTATAGTATGGGGATGACGGCTGAGGAAGTTGCGATCCAATACAAAATTTCTCGTGAGGCTCAAGATGAATATGCCTTCCATAGTCATCAAAAAGCGATTCATGCCCAAACAGAGGGTTGGTTTGATTCGGAAATTATTCCGGTTGAAGTGACGAATTTTAGCCCTGATTTAACCGCCCAAAAAGTACTGACGCAACAGGAGTGGGTTCGTAAAGATGATGGTCCCCGTGTTGATACTTCTCTTGAGGCTTTGGCAAAACTTCCGGCTGTATTTAAAAAAGATGGTACAGTCACGGCAGGTAATAGCTCGCCTATGAATGATGGTGCGGCGATTGCGGTGTTGATGAGTGAGCGCATGGTGCAAAAATTAAATCTTCAGCCTTTGGCGCGTTTTTGTGGCTTTGCCGTTGCCGGTGTGTCGCCAGAGGTTATGGGTATTGGTCCTGTGGTTGCCATTCCTAAGGTGTTAAAGCTCGCGGGGTTGACCTTGGGGCAGATCGATTGGGTTGAGCTTAATGAAGCTTTTGCGGCACAAACTTTGGCGGTGATTCAGGCTGTGGGATTAGATATTAATAAAGTCAATCCACAAGGTGGTGCCATTGCTTTAGGTCATCCTTTGGGTGCGACGGGAGCTGTTCGCACTGCAACGTTGTTGCATGGTTTGCAGCGAACCCAAGGTCGTTATGGTTTGTGTACGATGTGTATTGGCTCGGGCATGGGTGCTGCGGGTGTTTTTGAGCGGGTATAATAGAGGATGTTATGACTTATAAATATAAAAATGTGAATGATGAAAAGTTTTTAGAAGTAGAGCAGACGGATTATAGTTTGATTCGCAATCCCTTGTTGAATAAAGGTTCGGCATTTACTGAGACAGAGCGCAAGGCTTTTCATTTGTATGGCTTAATTCCGCCAGCGGTCAGCACTTTGGAGCAGCAGCGTATACGTTCGTATCAGGCTTTTAAAAGTCGCGTGACGGATTTAGATAAATATATTTATTTGCGGGATTTGCAAGAGTCCAATGAAGTTTTGTTTTATAGCTTATTAGAAGCGCATATTAATGAAATGATGCCGATTGTTTATACCCCTACCGTGGGTGCGGGCTGTGAGTATTTTAGTCATTTGTATCGCCGTCCACGCGGGGTTTTTTTGGCGTATCCCTACAAAGATTTTTTATATGAGATCTTATCCAATCCTTTTTTTGATAAAGTTGAGGCTATTGTGGTTTCTGATGGTGAGCGTATTTTAGGTCTGGGTGATCAGGGCGCTGGGGGGATGGGAATTCCTATTGGAAAGCTGGCGCTCTATAGCGCTTGTGCGGGTCTTCATCCGGCAACAACCTTGCCGATTTTGCTTGATACTGGTACCAATAATCCTGATTTGATTAAAGATCCTTTGTATATGGGGTGGCGCCATGAGCGTATTCGCGGTCAAGATTATGATGATTTTATTGATGCTTTTGTCCAAGCCGTTAAAAAGCGTTTTCCTCATGTGTTATTGCAGTGGGAAGATTTTGCGCAACAGAATGCTAATCCGTTGTTGGCTAAATATCGCGATGAGTTGTGTACTTTTAATGATGATATTCAAGGAACGGCTGCGGTTGCTATGAGTGCTTTGCTTTCAGCTGTGCAGGCGACTAAGGCGCGATTCGTGGATCAGCGTATTGTGATTGTAGGCGCTGGCTCTGCTGGTTGCGGTATTAGTAGCTTGATTTTACAGGCTTTGCTTGATGAGGGGCTGTCATTGGATGAGGCGCGTGCGAGATTTTATTTAATTGATGCCCATGGCTTGTTGCTTGAAGATACCCCGAATTTGCAGTCATTTCAACAGCCTTTTGTTCGCAAAAGATCTGATGTTACCACTTGGCAATGTGAGTATGCCGATGCAGTAACGCTTAAAGATGTGATTCACAATGTTAAGCCGACGGTGTTATTGGGGGTCTCTGGGCAAGCTGGGTTGTTTACGGAAGCGCTTGTGCGCTTAATGGCAAAGCATGTGGCGCGGCCGATTATTTTTCCTTTGTCAAATCCTACTTCCAAGGCCGAGGCAGTGCCTGCGGATTTGGTGCGATGGACCGAGGGGCGTGTGGTGATGGGAACGGGTAGTCCTTTTGGTGATGTGACATATCAAGGTAAGACGGTGCGTGTTGATCAAACCAATAATGCCTATATTTTTCCAGGCTTAGGTTTGGGCTTAATTGCGGTCAAAGCCACGCGTGTGACGGATAAGATGTTTATGCTGGCGGCTAAAGCGTTGGCTGAATGTTCTCCCGCACGCTTAGACCCTGCTGCGAATTTGTTGCCCCCACTGACGCAAATTCGTGATGTGTCTTATAAAGTTGCGATGGCAGTGGCAACAGAGGCGGTTGCATCAGGTTTGGCTGTGCCTATGAGTCAAGAGGATATTAAGCTCGCGGTGCAGAATAAGATCTGGACTCCGCATTATTTGCCTTATGTGCGTGAATCATTTTGATTTTAAGTAAATTTTAATCATATTTTGCTTTTTTATAGGAATGCTGTTATAATGCCCACGCTTTATGAATATAAAAATTTATAAAGCGTGAACTGCCTTTGTTGAGCTTTGTGTCTTATGTCTTTCGTTTTTGTCTTAAGCTTACGATCTCTTAGGGGTACTTGTTAAATTTATTGAGGAATCTCATGACTAAAAAATTATATATCGGATCTTTACCCTATGCCGTGGCTGACGCAGACCTAGAAAAGATTTTCGCAGAAGTAGGAACTGTTGAATCAGCTCGTGTTATTATGGATCGCGATAGCGGCCGTTCTAAAGGCTTTGGCTTTGTAGAGATGGCAACCCCTGAAGAAGCTCAAAAAGCAATTCAAGAATTAAATGGCGCAACGATTGAAGGTCGTGCAATTATGGTTTCATTGGCTCGTCCACAAACTGATCGTCCTCGTACTGGCGGTGGTGGCGGTTACGGTGGTGGTCGTTCAGGTGGTGGTTACGGCGGTGGTCGCTCAGGCGGCGGTCGTGGCGGTAACGGCGGCGATTCTTGGAATTAATTTCCTTGAGTTAAGTTAACGCTCAAAAGGCCCTTTTTAAGGGCCTTTTTTATTATATTTGTGGAGTGATATGTCAAAATTTTGTCCTTGTGGTTCTCTCCAGGCTTATACTGATTGTTGTGGGCCTTATTTAGCTGGCCAAAAACCAGCGCCTACCCCAGAGGCTTTAATGCGCTCGCGCTATACGGCTTTTAAACGTGGTAAAATGGATTATATTGCCAAAACTCAATTAGATACAGCGGAGGCGGTGGGTGGTAAAAATGCTAGTATTCATTGGTTAAAATTAGAGATTTTGCATACAACGCTTGCGCCTGGTGGTAAGGCTGGCGTAGTTGAGTTTAAAGCGTATTATCAGTATCGTGGTGAAAAGCATGTTTTGCATGAGATAAGTCAATTTCGTCTGGAAGGCTTATGCTGGCTGTATGTTGATGGCGAGATTATGTACCAGTGTTGTCCTGGGCATTGATTTTTTGTTAACTCATTGATTTTTTAGGTTTTTCTTTTGTTTTTTTTATATAAATGCTGTTGACTTGTGTGGTTTTTTATAATATAATACAAACATATGTAAGAGTTTAACTGTAAAAGGAATTCATCATGACAAATTTAGATTTTTCAAACCCAGTAGGTTTTGTGAAAGGTCTGCTTGAGGGGCAGGAGCGTTGGGCTGACTCTGTGAGAAGTAGCTCACCTCGTGGTGATAGTCGTGTAGTAGGCGTGGGGGCTCCTCATAATGTTTCTTCTGTTTGGGGTTCACGTGATACTGATGGTTCAACAAACTCGAATGGTCCTAGCGTTTAGTCAGTAGCATTTAGTTATCGTTTTCTTGAAAACCCGCAATTAGCGGGTTTTTTATTTTATTGACTTTTTAATGATTATAATATATAATATTTCTGTTAAGTATAGATAATTTTAGGGTGTGTATTATGTTGGCTCCAAATCGTGTGAATGTAGAGACCCCCATTTCTTATCAGCAACAGGTTGCTGAGTTTCTTCAGTGGTTGGAAGGGAATCACCAGGTATCGTCACAGGCGAAAGCTAAAAAGTTTTTTACTCTTTTGGGCTTAGATCAAGAGCATTGTACTGCCTTGCATGTTCAGCATGTTGCTGGTTTGGCTTTGCGAGAATTGTTGGCACAGAGTCCTGGTGATCAAGCTCAGGCTCATGAGTTTTCATCTCAATATTTGAGATCATGTTTTAGAGCCAGTGATCGTTTTTCTTATCATATGTTGGATGACCTGCATTTCAATCGATTGCAGCAGATTTTTGGTAGTGCTCATGATATTTCCTTAGTTGAAAGTTTGGCAAGTCAGCGTGGGCGAGCGCGCAATTCGAGTCAGGATATGATTGAATTATCTACGCCTAATGAGCGTTTAGGCAGAGCTTTAACATTAGTTGAAGCTTATGCTGACACTTATAACAAGCAGGTTGGGTCTTCAGGGGCTAGTGCGATTTTTTTAGTGCCAGGTCATTTTGCCGTTCAAGATAGTGGTGTTATTGGTTCTGGTCTTTGTTTGACGGCTGCATTTGGTATGCAATTAGCAAAATTGGTAGGCAAGACTGTTCAGCCTCTTACTAAAGGTCAATCCGATGCTTATGTTGCAAGTCCAGCTAATTATAAAGCTTCAGCTAGCGGTGCGAGCATTTCAAATGATTTGACTTTTGCACTCAGGGATTTAGAGAGTCTTGTGGTGGGCGTCAAGGCGGCAATAGGGTCTTACGTTTCTGCTGATCAGGTTGCTCAAGCTCAGCGCTCTATTGATGTTGTTGTCCAATCTGCGGTTCTTCCAGTTCAAGAATCTGCTTCTGCCTCCCCCGTTGCGCAGCTTTCACAATCTCAGCAGTTATCTGTTGATGTTGCTTCGGTGATACAAGACATCGAAACGTTGATTGCTAAGGCTGATATTGTTGTTACGGCATTGCAAGCTCAGGCATCAGAGCCTCGGGCTCAAGAATCTCGTGGCGAGTTCCTTGCTGCGCAAGACTTGAAGGCGGAAATAGATGAATTTGGTGGTATGGATGATTTTATTAGAATTCAGCAAGAGTTGTTTGATGCGTTTGAGCGCCGTAAAGGGCAGGTAACTGGTACGCATGCGGCGCCGTTTTATAATGAAGCTAAGTCGGAAGTTTTAGCGCGACATGCTCATGCTGTCACGCCATCGGCATCATCATAACTTTATAACTTTATTTTCTGTGCATTTCTGCTAATAGAGTTTTAGCAAGGGTGCAGACCATGTTTCCGGTTGCGCCACCGCCCCATAAGGCATTTCCATCCGCCATATACGCATTCGCTAAGTCAAAGTGTAGCCAGCCTTGTTCTGGATTTTTCAAAAAACGTGATAAAAAGCCTGCAGCGCTCGAAGCGCCCGCTGGGCTTGCGGAAGTCAGTGCATTGGCCGTATCTGCGACCAATGAGGGAATCATGTCTTGGTGCCAAAGCTCGAGTGGCAGTGGCCAGATATCTTCGTTGCATTCTTCGGCATATTTCATTGTGCGTACGCGTAGTGCTTCATCCATGGAGAAAAAAGCACAATAATCTTTACCTACAGCTGTTTGAGCTGCACCGGTTAATGTGGCGGCGTCAATAATGATCTCGGGATTGTTAGCATCAGCGCGCAATAGGCCGTCAGCTAGTACTACCCGACCTTCGGCGTCAGTATTAATAATTTCGACGGTCACGCCATTTTTATAAGTTAAGACATCTCCAGGTTTGTAAGCATTGCCGCTCACCATATTTTCCGCGCAGCATAAAATCAGCTCTACGGGTTCATCTAAGCCTTCTTGCATTGCTAAAGCGAGGGCTGCAGTTACCGTGGCAGCCCCGGTCATGTCTGCTTTCATGTAATGAATGCCGCTATCACGGCCTTTAAGAATATAACCACCGCTGTCAAAGGTAATGCCTTTACCGATAATGGCTGCTTTGATAGGGCTTTTGCTTTTGTTTTTGGGGAAGACTTTAATGCTTAATAGTACGGGTGGATTGACGCTGCCACGGCCGACATTATAGCAGCCGACGTAACCGTGATGGAGTAGTTCTTCGCCGACGAAATATTCGGAGATAATTTCATAGCGATCTTGCGCTACTTCTTTGATGAGGTCTTCAGCGGCATGACTTAAATGTAGAGGGGTGCATATGCTTGGTCCCATATTGGCTTGAAGTTTAACCCATTCAATGAGCTTGATGCGTTGTGTTAATGTTTCTTCTTCATCACTACTTAATTTTGCGAATTTGATGTTTCCAGGGTGTTTGGGCTTAATAAAGCCTTGGTAAAATGCCCATTGTTCGGCCATTGTCCAGGTGCCGCTTAATTCGATATCTTGGATGCCTAATTGGTCGCATTGACGGCCTGCGCGTTGGATTCTGCGTAGCGTGTACCGACTGTTAGGGTCAATATGCACGTGGGCTTCTTTGTTGCCCAGACTTATTGGGCTGCTTGCTTTGAAGGGAGCTTTATTTTTTGATTTTTCCAGGTAAATTTTTATGGCGTTCATGTTGTTTCCTTAAATTAACTAGTTCTAAACCTTTTATAAACCTTCTTGGAGTAAGTCGTGTAAATGCAAAATCCCTGCGATTTTTTCTTGGTCATCAAGGACGGCCAATGACGTGATTTTGTAGGTTTCCATTATGTCGAGTGCTAAGCTTGCGAGCTCGTTTTCGTTGATGGTTTTTGGGTTTTTACTCATCACGGTACTGATCTTAAGGGTATTGATGTCGGGGTGATTTTGCAGGGTACGGCGTAAATCTCCGTCAGTATAAATGCCTAATAGTTTGTTGCTGTGATCCGTAATCGTAGTCATGCCTAGGCGTTTACTTGACATTTCCATGAGGGCTTCAAGCAGTGATGTATCTGGTGATACTTTTGGGACTTGTTCGCCTGTGTGCATGAAATCTTTGACTTTGAGCAATAAGCGTTTGCCAAGATTGCCACCAGGATGGGAGAGGGCATATTGTTCTCTCGTAAAACCTTTGGCATTTAGCAATGCCACGGCTAGGGCATCGCCCATTACTAATGTTGCAGTTGTACTCGCGGTTGGTGCAAGCCCCAGTGGGCAAGCTTCTTGGGTGACATGAACATTAATGTGAATATCAGCGGCTTTAGCAATTGAGGAGTTTGGAAATCCGGTCATGGCAATGATTGGCAGCTTTAGTTTGCGGATCATAGGGATGATGGTCATGATTTCTTCGGTTTTTCCGGAATATGAAATAAGGATAATAATATCATTGGCGGTAATCATGCCCAGGTCGCCGTGGAGGGCTTCTGCGGGGTGAACGTAAAAGGCTGGGGATCCCGTGCTGGCAAGTGTTGCAGCGATTTTGTTGCCAATGATGCCTGATTTGCCCATGCCCATGACAATAATGCGACCTTGGCATTGCATCAGTAGTTTGCAGGCTTGTTCGAATTGTTGGTCTACAAGTTTTGCTAGATCTTGAATGGCTTGGCCTTCAATCTGAATAACTTCTTGCGCTTTTGTGCAAAAATTCATACAATATTCCCTTAAAACTACGTAATTCAAACAATTATACCAAATAATACGGACTATATGAAGTCACCATCTTATCAAAATGCAGTTGAATTCAAAAAAGTGACTTTTTTGCGCGGTGAGCGCAAGATCTTTAATCATGTTGATATTTCTATTCCCAAGGGCAAGGTCACTGCGATTATGGGGCCTAGTGGTACCGGTAAAACGACCCTGTTGCATCTGGTCGGGGGTTTAGTGCAAGCTGATGGTGGAGAAGTGAATGTTTTGGGTTCGGATTATAATCATATCAAACGCTCTGACCTTTTTAGTTTGAGAGCGCGCATGGGCATGTTGTTTCAGAGCGGGGCTTTGTTTACGGACCTTAATGTTTATGACAATGTCGCTTATGCTTTACGTGAGCATACCCATCTGCCTGAGTCGGCGATTCACGATATTGTATTGATGAAATTAGAAGCGGTGGGTTTACGTGGCGCAGAGCAAATGCTTCCTGTGCAACTTTCCGGTGGTATGGCACGGCGTGTGGCTTTGGCTCGTGCGATTGCCCTTGATCCTGAAATTATGCTTTATGATGAGCCGTTTACCGGACAAGATCCCATTTCGATGGGAGTGTTATTAAAACTCATTCGGACTTTAAATGATGCTTTGGGTTTGACTTCTATTGTGGTTTCTCATGATGTGCAGGAAGTTTTGGGTATTGCTGATTATGTCTTTATTATCTCCGGAGGTAGTGTTATTGGTCAGGGTACGCCTGATCAAATTAGGGCAGACTCATCAGCCTTAGTGAATCAGTTTGTGACGGGTGCGCCTGATGGGCCGGTCGCCTTTCGTTATCCGGCTCCCTTATTGCAGCGAGATTTTTTGGGAGTGGCTCATGTTTGAGTATATCAGCCGTTTAGGGCGTTTGGGCATTGATTTTGTTAATGAAATCGGCGCGAGTGGTTTGTTTTTGCTACGTGCTATTTTTGGTCCTGTGCGTTTGCGTGATTTGATTCGTCAGCTCTACATGGTTGGGGTGTTGTCTTTTGTAATTATTTTAGTTTCAGGCGCTTTTATCGGCTTCGTTTTGGGTTTGCAGGGTTTTTATACACTTTCGCGTTTTAGTGCTGAAAATGCTTTGGGGCAGTTAGTTGCCTTGAGCATTGTAAGGGAGTTGGGTCCGGTGGTGACGGCTTTATTATTTGCTGGGCGTGCTGGCAGTGCTTTAACTTCTGAAATTGGCCTGATGAAGGCAACAGAGCAATTATCTGCGATGGAAATGATGGGCGTTGACCCTATGCGGCGCGTGATTGCACCGCGTTTTTGGGCGGGACAAATTTCTATGCCTATTTTAATGTTTATCTTTAGCGCAACCGCGATTATCGGCGGCTATTGGGTCGGGGTTTCTTGGCTTGGCGTTGATGGTGGTTCTTTTTGGAATAACATGCAATCTTCGGTCGATTTTTCTGCAGATATTATGAATGGTTTCATCAAAAGCATTGTTTTTGGATTTATTGTCACTTGGATTGCGGTTTATCAAGGGTTTATGTGCGTTCCGACCTCAGAGGGTATTGCCAAAGCGACGACACGTACGGTAGTCTATTCCTCCCTTGCCATTTTGGGTGCGGATTTCTTTTTAACAGCGATTATGTTTAATACATAAAGTAAGGATGAAGGTATGAAAAATAGTAAGTCACTCGAGTTCGGTGTAGGGCTGTTAATATTATTAGGCCTCTTGGCGTTTATGTTTATGGCGCTCAAAGTGAGTGGAATGACCAGTAGCAATCCTTTTTTAACGACGACCTATGATGTGACGGCTAATTTTACCGATATTGGTAGTCTGAAAGTGCGTTCACCTGTGCGTATTGCGGGAGTGCAAGTTGGTACGGTTACTTCGATTGATTTAAATCCACAAACCTATGAAGCGCACGTGGTGATGAGCATTCAAAACACTATTGATATTCCAGAAGATAGCAGTGTGAGTATTACTTCTTCGGGTATTTTAGGGGACAATTATGCCAGCGTGACCCCGGGTTATGCCTCGACCAATATGAAGAGTGGTGCGCAATTTGGTACGACCTATGCTGCGACCAGTTTAACCTCACTTATTTCAACTTTTATGAGTAGTAGCGCTAATAACAAAGGAGCTAAAAAATGAGCCAGCGTGTTTTAAAGATTTTTTCAAAGTTTATCTTAATTTTTTGTTTTTTTATGGGTGCTGCTTATGCATCCGCTCCTGCCGTTCAAAATCCACAGGTTTTTGTTCAGGGCATCGTTACTTCCTTACAAGGCCAAATTCAAGGTAAGCAAGAACAGCTTACGGCTAATCCTAATCAACTTTATGCAATTATTCGTACTACAGTGATGCCCTGTGTTGATATTAATCGTATGGCGGGATTGGCTTTAGGGCCTAAGTGGCGCGCTGCAACACCGACTCAGCAGCAAGATTTTGTTAATGCATTTGGTTTATTACTTACCAAAACCTATGCGAACACAATTGTGAAAATTTCGGATTATGAAATTACCGTCAGTCCTGTGCGTGGAGATACTTGGCAAACTTCTCAGTATGTTGCTGTGAATGGGGCGGTGGTTTCTCAGTCTAATGGCCAAAAATCTAATTTAACCTATTATCTTGAGCGTTCGGGGAATAGCTGGAAAATTTATGACTTAGCAATCGAGGGTGTGAGCTTTCTTAAGAATTACCAATCACAATTCCAGACTTTTAATGACATGAACGCTTTGTTGGTCAAGCTGGCGCAATTAAACTCAGGTGTAAATGCTTAAATGAATCAACTTTTTGCTAAAAATACTGAGGGCCTTTGTGTGTTTACTCAGCGTCTCACTTATGAGACGCTTGGGCGTGATTGGGATCGTTTGCTCCGTGATTTACTGAGTGTGGATCAAGTTCTGATTTTAGATTTTTCTAACATTGAACATGTGGATTCTTCTTTTTTAGCATTTTTACTGGCGTTGTTGCGAGCAACGCGAGATCGTCATGGGGTGTTGAAAATTAAGCATATGACGGCTGATATTCAGTCATTGATGCAGGTGCAGGGAATTTGGCCTTTATTTAAAGAATTAATATATTGAGAAATTTATGAAAGCAATGGATGTTGAAGCGCTTATTCGTTTACATATTTCAGGTGATGTTACAGTGACTACTCATGACTCGGTGCATTTTGAAGCCTTGATTGTGAGCGAAGCCTTTTTGGGTGTTAGTCGTCTTAAACGTCAGCAGATGGTGTATGCAGCTTTAGGGCCTGCGTTGACGGATGGTCATATTCATGCGATTAGTATTAAAACTTTAACGCCGGTTGAGGCAAATGTATAAATAATTTTGAGGAGATTGTGTTGAACGATAAACTGATTATTCGAGGTGGTAAGCCATTAATAGGCACGGTCCCAATTGCAGGCGCTAAAAATGCTGCTTTAAAAATTTTGGCGGCGAGTATTTTGGCTTCTGAGCCAGTGGAAATTGGTAATCTTCCTCATTTGTATGATATTACTACGATGTTAGAGCTTTTAGGTGATTTGGGCTGTGGTATTACGCTGCTTGATAATCTTAGTGTAAGCATTGATAGCAGTCGTATTAATAATTTAGTTGTTCCGTATGATTTAGTAAAAGCGATGCGTGCATCGATTGTGGTCTTGGGGCCTTTGTTGGCAAGGTTTGGTGAGGCTAAGGTTGCTTTTCCTGGGGGGTGTGCGATTGGTTCAAGGCCTATTGATATGCATCTTGATGGTTTGCGGATGATGGGAGCCGTGATTGATCTTGAAGATGGTTTTGTTCAGGCTAGAGTACCTGGCAAGCGTTTGAAGGGCGCGACTATTCAGCTGCATACTGTTACGGTTACAGGGACTGAAAATTTAATGATGGCTGCGGTGTTAGCAGATGGCGTGACCACCATTCATAATGCTGCGCGTGAACCTGAGGTTGTGGATTTGGCTAATTTTTTGATTAAAATGGGCGCGAATATTGAAGGGGCTGGTACTTCAAAATTGGTCATTCATGGTGTGCCAGAGTTAAAAGCGGCAACACATAGCGTGATGCCTGATCGTATTGAAGCAGGTACGTACCTTGTTGCTGCAGCCATGACGCGTGGGCGCATTGTGGCTCAAAATGTTGATGTGGCAAGTATGAGTAATATTTTGTTAAAGCTCTCTGAGGCTGGCGCAAAACTTAGTGAAAAACAAAATAGCATTACCCTGGATATGACGGGGCGAGAATTAAAATCCGTTAATATTGATACCGCACCTTATCCTGGATTTCCTACTGATATGCAGGCACAGTTTATGGCGTTAGATGCGATCGCGAGTGGTATGTCTGAAATTACCGAAACCATTTTTGAAAATCGTTTTATGCATGTGCCAGAGTTACAGCGCTTGGGAGCTAATATTCGTATTAAAGGTAATCAAGTGATTTGTATTGGAGTTGAAAAACTCCATGGGGCGCCCGTCATGGCAAGGGATTTACGTGCTTCAGCTTGCTTAGTTTTAGCTGGACTTGCGGCTGAAGGTGAGACTATCATCGAGGGATTACATCACATGGATCGTGGGTATGAATATTTGGAAGAAAAATTTATGCGTTTGGGTGCTGATATTCATCGCATTTCTGAATAAATTTTTAATCTGTTAACAGAGGTATAGGGATATGGCAACAGTAAAGGCAAATGGAAGCGCAGCATCAACTGCTGAGCATTTTTTATTGGATCAAGCAGAGCTGCAGTTGCAGGATCTTGAGGATACCTTAAGTTTATTACATGCTCATGATATTGATTTTGGTGATGTATATTTGCAGTATATGGCCTCAGAGTCATGGGTGCTTGAGGATGGTATTGTCAAAGAAGGCAGTTTTTCGATTGATAAAGGCCTCGGTGTACGTGCTGTGCGTGAGGATAAAACCGGTTTTGCTTATGCTGATTTTATTAATAAAGATGCCTTGATTTCTTGCGCTAAGACAGCCCGCAATATTGTTAAAGCTGGGCAATCCACGCAGACTCAGCTTAATAAGATTCAGTTGGTTAAGCCTTTGTATGAAAATATTAATCCCTTGAAAACCATGGAAGCAGCAGAAAAAGTTGCTTTGTTACGTGATATTGATCATCTGGCTCGAAGCCTTGATCCTCGAGTGTTTCAAGTGATGGCTTCATTATCATCGGTGTATGAAGTAGTGTTGATTGCTGGTAGTGATGGCACTTATGCTCAAGATGTGCGTCCTTTAGTGCGTATTAATGTTACCGTGATTGTGGAAGAAAATGGCCGGCGTGAGCAGGGCTCTTCTGGCGGAGGTGGTCGTTATAGTTTTCAGGAATTATTAAAAAATAAACCCTATGAGCATTTTGTGCGTGAAGCTGTGCGTACAGGGATTGTGAATTTATCAGCACAGGCTGCCCCTGCAGGGACATTTGATATTGCCTTGGCTTCTGGTTGGCCTGGCGTTTTGATTCATGAGGCTGTGGGTCATGGTCTTGAGGGTGACTTTAATCGCAAAGAAAGTTCTAGTTTTTCAAATAAAATGAATGACATGGTCGCATCAGATTTGTGTACGATTGTTGATGATGGTACGCTTGTCGGCCGTCGTGGTTCATTGACGATTGATGATGAGGGTAATCCAACTCAATATAATGTCCTAATTGAAAAAGGCCGTCTTAAAAATTATCTTTTTGATAAGCTCAATAGCAAATTGATGAAACAAAAATCCTCAGGCAATGGTCGGCGCGAGTCATATGCGCATTTGCCGATGCCGCGGATGACGAATACTTATATGTTGCCAGGTGAATCAACCAAAGATGAAATATTAGCATCGATTGATAAAGGCATTTATGCCGTTAATTTTAGTGGCGGACAAGTGGATATTACCTCGGGTAAATTTGTCTTTGTGGCCTCAGAGGCGTATTGGGTTGAGAATGGCCGTGTGCAATACCCAGTGAAAGGCATGACCTTGATTGGTGATGGTCCTTCTGCCTTAAAGCGTATCAGCATGGTCGGTAATGATTTGCAATTGGATGAGGGTGTGGGCGTCTGTGGTAAAGAAGGTCAGAGCGTTCCTGTTGGTGTAGGGCAGCCCACGTTACGTCTCAATCAAATGACGGTCGGTGGGACTGCAGGGATGGTTAGTTAATATTGCCTGTAGGTGTTGTATCTTGAGGTCTTCTGCCCCAGCAATCACAAAAGTACCTAGTAAAGCACTGTGCTAGTAGTGATCTTCTTGGAGGTTGTGCTTGTTCGAGTTCTATGTTGCCATAAGTCCTTGTTGCTTGGCCTCTTAATGGAGTGGTGTTTGTTGCTCGAGCTGGCGTGTTGGGTGTTGTGGGCGTAGTGGGTGTAGGGCTCCTCCTAGCAGCTGCACCTCTACCGTATTCAGCATTTAGCAAACCAGTGGTTAATTCATCTTCTTCATCGCGTGCTGGTATTGATTTTTTTTTCTTTTGGGGGGTTCTGGGACCATCTATCGCACCTATTAGGCTGAGTGAGGTAGATGAGGCACTATGACTGCGTGATAGTTTTCTTTTAGGGTCTAAATTTAATAGTGTCTGGATAGCCGCTATATGTGCATCTAAGATTTTTTTTTCTAGTGGCATGGTTACTGTAGTGTTAAAGAATGAATTTTTACTCTTGTCCTGGGTCAACATTTTCCTAATCATTTCAGGCTCTTTTTTATATCGTGTTAGCCAGTTATCCATTACTGATACTTTTGCCGGACCAAAGTGTTGCACTTGCGATAGGGAATATCTTAATATTGCTAAGCTATTTAATTCTCGTTGTGTTAGGGCTAGGTCTTGTGTTGTTGCATGTGCCATTTTATATCCTTATAAGGCGTTATGTTTTCTTATTATATCTTCTTGACGTGAAAATTGGAATATAATTAATTTAAATTTTTTATGAATAGGTGAAATGATTGTTTTGTCCTGGTATTTGTTTTTTTAGGCAAAATGCTTTGCTAAAAGCTTGTGATTAAGATCATCCTTGTTCAAGCGATAGGCTTTTTTATGGGAATTTTCAGGTAACCTGTTATGAATCCTAGATTAGTATTCATAATGGAGTTTATTTTTTCTTGTGGTTTAAATCGAATTATTCGCTTTGGATAAGTTACCTTGCCAAAACCGTTCGGGTACGATGTTGAATTGTAGCAATTCACAATCAAGATCACCGTTTTTAAAGCGATAGGCTTTGTTCATGCGAATGCCTAGAGCTTTTACGGGTTCGCGTTCCGAGGTAATTAGGTAAAGTTCCCATTCATTGAATTCAGGGGCTTTGAGGCGCTCGCCTAACGTTACAAATAGTTGTCTGACTTCATCTTTGTTTTCACTGAGTAATCTTACACCGTAGGGCGGATTCGTTACGATTACGCCTGGTGTTTTTGGCAGTGAGTCAGGGAGTGTTAATTGGCTGAGCGCTTGTTTTTCTAAAATAATGCGTGCGCCCACACCTAAACGTCTCGCGGCGTCGGTCGCGAAAATTAAGGCGGCAGGGTGTTGATCATAGCCGATTAGATAAATATCTTGGCGCTCGAGGCCTTTGGCCTTGCGGGCGCGCGCCTCGGTTAATAATTCTTCCCATAATTTGGCATCATGTTGTTGCCATTTGAGGCAGCCAAAATATTGGCGATATAGTCCTGGGGCGATATCAAAGGCGATCATGGCCGCTTCCATTAAAATAGTCCCTGAGCCGCACATGGGGTCGAGTAATATTTTGTCACCTGTCTCTGCGACGCGCTGCGCCCATCCTGAACGTAGCACTAAAGCCGCCGCTAAGGTTTCTTTTAAGGGTGCAGGTCCCGCTTGATTACGATAGCCGCGCATGTGTAGACTTTCGCCTGAAAGATCAACATAGAGTTGGCAGTCGTCGTTTTTAGCTTTGATGGTGAGTACGACATCGGGATAGTCTCTTTCGATATTCGGGCGCTCGCCGTATTGTTCGCGCAGTTGATCGACGATCGCATCTTTGGCGACTTGCGCTAAATAATGTGGATGGGTAAATTGTGTGTGTTTCCCTAAAACATCAATGCGAAAGGTATTTTTGGCCGTAAAATGTTCTGACCATTTTATTTTTTTCATTTCATGATAAAGCGCGTGTTGATTGGTCGCTTTAAAATCTTTGAGTTTTAATAGCAGATGATGAGCTAAGCGCGACCAAATTAATACGCGATAGGCGTCTTTAAGCGTGCCGGAAAAGCTGACGCCCAAATGGGTTTCTTTGGCGTCACGGAGCCCCATGCTTTTGATTTCTTCAAGTAATAAGCCCTCGTGAAAAGGGGCGCAGGTAATAAAATAATTGTTCATTAAAATGCCTTAGCAGAAGCTGCCGTCCAGTGAATTGCAAAAGATTCGGGGACGGTTTTTTTGAGTAAACTGCCCTCGGGGATAAAGTCATAAATTTCGCTATAGGTTTTGACCTCAGTACTACTGATCCGGCGTAGGACATGATCAGGGGTGATTTCACTAGGATTGCTTAAGCCTAGTGCGCCAATCAATTCTAAAAAGCTATGCATGGTGGTTTCATGAAAGTTCGCCACGCGATATTTTTTCTCAGCGGGGACCAGGCCTTTTTGTAAGCGCTTGTCTTGTGTGGCAACGCCTGTGGGGCAAGTGTTGGCATTGCATTGTAATGATTGAATGCAACCGGTTGCCAGCATCATCGCGCGTGCGACATTACAGACATCAGCGCCCAATGCCATGGTTCTTAGCATAGTAAAGCCGCTGACAATTTTGCCGGCAGCGCAAATACGTATTTTGTCTCGCAGGCCAATGCCGATGAGGGCATTATGCACGAAGACTAAGCCATCCGTAATGGGCATGCCTACGCGATTGGCAAATTCCATTGGTGCTGCACCAGTGCCTCCTTCAGCACCATCGACGCTGATAAAATCTGGAATAATATTCGTTGCCAAAATAGCTTTACAAATGCTTAAAAATTCTTTTTTATGGCCGATACAGATTTTAAAGCCTACGGGTTTACCACCTGATAAATCGCGTAATTCTTTTAAAAAATGCATCATCTCCGTAGGGTTGCTAAAAGCGGAGTGGGTCGGTGGGGACATTACATCTTGGCCTAGTGGTACTTTACGGATGGCGGCAATTTCTTTAGTCAGTTTGGCTGCGGGCAAAATACCGCCGTGTGAAGGTTTTGCGCCTTGAGAGAGTTTTAGCTCAATCATTTTAACTTCAGGGCGGGTGGCTTCAGCTTTGAATTCTTGGGGGCTAAAAGTACCATCATTGTTGCGACAGCCAAAATAACCTGTGCCGATTTGCCAAATGATATCGCCGCCTTGTAAATGATAGGGGGATAAACCGCCTTCGCCGGTCGCTTGGGCAAAGCCGCCTAATTTTGCACCCTCATTCATTGCCATGACGGCATTGGCAGAGAGCGCGCCAAAGCTCATGCCGGAGATATTCATGCGTGAGGATAAATAGGGTTGGCTACATTGCTCATTACCAATCAAAATTCTGGGCTCAACCTCTTCGACTTTTTTGGCATTGAGTGAATGCAAGGTCCATTCATAACCAATTTCATTAATATCATGGCGGGTACCAAAAGCGATCGTGTCACGCACTTTTTTTGCGCGTTGATAAATGAGTGAGCGTTGTTCGCGATTAAAAGGGCGCTCGCTTAAATCATCGGCGATAAAATATTGTTGGATCTCGGGTCGGATAAATTCTAGTAAAAAGCGTAAGTGTCCAAAGATCGGAAAGTTGCGCAGAATCGCATGCCGTGTTTGCGTTATGTCATGTAAATACAGCACGACGAGGGGGATTAGTACAATTAAAAACCAACGCAGGTCATGCATCATAAGCGTGCCCATCACTAAGGCCAGCACTAAAATCCAAAAAGCATAATATAAATGATCACGCATGAAGGTTCCTGTTTATTTGTCTTTGATGATTGTAAAGGAATGCTTGGAGAATGCAAGTGTGGAGGTGGCTTTCTGGTATTTTGTTCTAATTGCCATTTGCTCCCCGAGGTTGCATCTACTTCAAGCTTATCGTTTACTTTTTGAAAAATGAAATAAGCTGACAATGCTAATGCTGACCGCTAAAATGGTTAATGAAAAATACAATAAATCAAGGCTGTTGTTGTAAGTTATTTCAATTGCAAATTTAAAGTATTCAACTAGTAATGCAAGTACGATGGTTTTGCTGAGGATGTCTTTTAGTTGATCTAGGCTCTTAATTCTTAAAGCGGCATTTTGTGAAGCTTCTATGGATTTTTCATTCTTTAAAAACAGGCTATATATTCCATTGCTGAAGATATAAAATACAAAGGCAATTAAATATTGATCAATTGAAAAAATGGCGCTTGCAATTGCGGATTTTGCAAGGGCATAGTCAAAATGCGCCGACCAAATTTGTGGTAGTGAGCTAATGGCTTGGAACATAGTCATGGTTGCCATAATCAGCATTAGTGCAAATCCCAATAAGCTTGTGATGCAAGGAATGTAGATTAATTTTTTTGATATTTTTAGCGTTTTGTAAAACATGATTTTTCCTGTTTCAACCAGCAGTACTCATATTTGGGAGTGCCACGGGGGTGGTAAAAAAGTCCCCGTGGCGTGATGATGTTTTTATAGGCTGTAATACATCTGAAACTCAATGGGATGCGTGGTCATATTGAGTGCTTGTACTTCTTGCTCTTTCAGATCAATGTACGCCAAGATCGCGTCTTTGGTGAACACTTGGCCGTGCATTAAGAAATCATGATCTTTTTTCAAGGCATCTAGTGCTTCGCCTAGAGAGTGGGCGACGCTCGGGATGTTTCTTTGTTCTTCTGCTGATAACTCATAAAGATCATCATCCATTGAGGCGCCTGGGTGAATGCGTTTTTCGATACCATCAAGGCCGGCCATTAACATTGCTGCGAAAGCCAGGTATGGATTGGCACAGGGGTCGGGGAAGCGCACTTCGATACGGCGGGTTTTTTCACCAGTGGTGAAGGGGACACGAATCGATGCAGAGCGATTACAGCTGGAATAGGCCAGTAATACAGGTGCTTCAAAACCAGGTACCAAGCGTTTGTAACTATTGGTTGCCGGGTTGGTAAAGGCGTTAAGCGCTTTAGCGTGATGAATAATACCGCCAATGAAAAATAGTGCTTGTTCAGATAGGCCTGCGTATTGGTCACCTGCAAATAAATTTTTGCCGCCTTTGGCTAACGATTGATGACAGTGCATGCCTGAACCATTATCGCCAACTAAGGGCTTGGGCATAAAGGTTGCGGTCTTACCATGCATATGGGCGACGTTATGTACCACATATTTGAATAACTGGATTTCGTCGGCTTTGAGGGTTAGCGTATTGCAGACGGTGGCAATTTCATTTTGATTGGCGGTTGCGACTTCGTGATGATGGGCCTCAACGGGAATGCCGATTTCTTCTAAAATTTGACACATTTCGGTACGTAAATCTTGGGTGGAATCAACGGGAGGTACGGGGAAATAACCACCTTTGATACCAGGACGGTGTCCGTAGTTGCCCTCTAAATACTCTTTGTTGCTGTTCCATGCGCCTTCGATAGAGTCGATGCTATAGCTTGCACCTTGCATGTTGACCTGCCATTTGACGTCATCAAAGATAAAAAATTCAGGCTCAGGTCCTACTAAAAATTGATCGGCTAGGCCGGTTTTTTTCAAGTAAGCTTCGGCTTTTTTAGCAATGGAGCGTGGATCGCGGTCATAACCTGACATGGTCAGAGGGTCAATAATATCGCAACGTAAAATTAGGGTAGGTACTTCGGTAAATGGATCCAGACAGAAGAGCGCCTCGCTGTCAGGTTTTAACATCATATCGGATTTATTAATCGGTCTCCAGCCAGCAATGGATGAGCCATCGAACATTTTGCCATCTTCAAAAAATTTGGCATCAACGAGTCTTGCAGGTATGCTGACATGTTGCTCTTTGCCTTTGGTGTCGGTGAAACGTAGGTCAACGTATTCGATGTTGTTGTCTTTGATAAATTGCAGAATTTTTTGACTCATGGCGGTTTTTGTTCCTCTGATTGTATGGGTTTGGAAATTGATTGAACCGCGAGTAAGAATAACATGATAGAATATAATTATCAAAGGGAGCGTTTGGAAATTTTGTAAATATGATTTTTTTCTAGATTATTTTTGTAACCATTTGCTATAACGGCTTGTTTTTACTAGAATTAACATCGGGTTGTGTCTAGGGGTGATTGATGAGTTTTTTGGATAAATTATGGTATCAGCAACGTTATCGTTGGTTGGCGTTGCCGTTAGTGCCTTTGAGTCACTTATTTGAGCGTGTTGCTGCGATGCGGCGATTGCGCTTGCAAGCGGCTGCCATAAAAAGTACGGTGCCAGTAGTGGTGATTGGTAATTTGACTGTAGGTGGTACCGGTAAAACTCCAGTTGTCATTGCGCTTGTGCGTTTTTTGATGAGTCAAGGGCTGCGGGTCGGGGTCATTAGCCGTGGTTATAAAAGTCGTGTTCGTAGTAGTGATGCACCTGTGATTTTACATGATGAGGTTGATCCACTTGATGTTGGTGATGAGCCTTATTTAATTTATCGAGAAACCTTATGCCCTTTGGTCGTGCATCCTAAACGTACAGAGGCATTGGCGTTGTTATTACAAAAATTTAACCTGGATATTGTGTTAAGTGATGATGGTTTGCAGCATTATGCGCTTGCGCGTACCCTTGAAATTGCAGTGGTTGATGCTAAACGACAATTAGGTAATCGTTTTTGTTTGCCAGCGGGTCCTTTGCGTGAACCTGTTGAACGCCTGCATGAAATGGATTTTATTTTGGTGAATCAGGGTAATAAAGCGATGGCCATTCAGCATGCTTTTGGTGCCAAGGCTTTTGAATTTTATGTCACTCCAGAGTATTTGCTCAAAGCCGATGGCTCGCGTGCGATTATGCCCTTGGTATTTTTGCAAGGTTTAAGCTGTTATGCGGTTGCTGGTATTGGTCATCCTGAGCGCTTTTTCGCGACGTTAAAATTATTAGGAGCAGATATTCAGCCACGTGCTTTTCCTGATCATCATCAATTTACGTTAAAAGATTTAGAATCACTTAATAATTTGCCCATCGTGATGACTCAAAAAGATGCGGTTAAATGCGAAGGCATGGGCTTGCAAAATCTTTATGCCTTGGAAATTAGCGCCGAATTGCCGGTAGAGTTTTTGCGTGCATTCATGCGTAAGCTTGGCTATACTTAAAGAATACATAGGAGTTTGATCATGAATACAAAAATACTCGAAATTTTAGTCTCCCCCATTTCTAAAGCGCCCCTTGTGTATAACAAAGAACGGCAAGAGCTCTGGTCGCGTGCGGATAAATTGGCATTTCCTATTCGCGAGGGTATTCCCATCATGTTGGTCGAAGAGGCCAGGCATTTAACAACGGATGAGCTTTCGGAGAAATTTTAAATGAAGCGCATTATTATTCCGGCCCGTTTTGCCTCGAGCCGTTTGCCACAGAAATTGTTATTGCCGTTACAGGGTAAGCCTTTGTTGTTGCATACCTACGAGCGTGCACTTAAATGTAATTTTGATAGTGTTGTCATTGCAACAGATGATGAGCGTATTGCCGATGTTGCTCGAGCGGTTGGAGCTGAGGTTTGTATGACGAGTATCGATCATCCCTCGGGGACCGATCGTTGTGCTGAGGCTTTTGCGACTTTGGGTTATCATGAAGATGATATTATTGTCTGTGTTCAGGGGGATGAGCCCCTAATTCCGATTGCGAATGTTTGGAGTGTGGCGCAAAATCTTGAGAATTATCCCCGGGCTGATGTGACTACTTTATATGATCCTATTTATGAACATGAGGAGTTATTTAATCCTAATGCTGTCAAAGTAGTGTTTGATAAAAATAATTATGCCTTATATTTTAGTCGTGCTCCCATTCCTTGGGCGCGCGATCATTTTCCTGCCGAAGTACCCGATGCTTTGCACTTTTTTAGGCATGTAGGTTTGTATGCGTATCGTGGGCATTTTTTGAAAAAATATTTAGGGCTTGAACGTAGTCCTTTGGAGATATTGGAATCTTTAGAACAGCTTCGTGTTTTGTGGCATGGTTATAGGATTCATGTTGATTTAGCACCTGATGCCACGCCTCCGGGGGTTGATACTCAAGCGAGTTTTGATGCGGTTAAAAAAATATTGGAGGGGTGAAAATGAAATTGTCAGTGACGTTTCGTTGGGTGCTTATTCATGCCGTGTTGTTTGGGGCTTTGACTTTTTTAAGTTATCTCGGTGTCTTGGCTTTGTATATACAATTTGCGCCAGGGCCGGTGTCTTCTGCGATGGCAGACTTAAATATTTTTGCACCGATGATGGGCGTTGGTGCTTTTGTTGTCGCTATCCTTCAGGCTTTATTAAATTTATGGCTCTATCGCACAAGTTTTGCGGTATTTTGGTTTGTTAATGCTGTTTTAGCGCTGCTTTTTGGTGGTTTAGTATCGTTTTTTTCAATGTGGGTGATTTGGTTGATGGTAACGCTGCTTAATCTATTTTTGGTATGGTTCTCGGTGTTGTTGTTGCAAAGAGAATTGAATAAAACTGTTAAAGAGATGTCAACTTAAGGAACATGATTTATGGCAGAGGGAGTTGTCGTTAGTAAGCTCACGACTGATGGTCGGGGTTTGGCATTTATTGATGGGAAAGCAACGTTTATCAAAGGTGCTTTACCTACTGAAATGGTCACGATTAAATATCTTAAGCGTAAGCGTCAATATGATGAAGCTGAAGTTGTTGAAATTCTGACGCCGTCAACAGAGCGCGTGGTGCCCAAGTGTAAAGTTTTTGGTATTTGCGGTGGTTGTTCTTTGCAGCATTTAGATTCTGTGGCGCAGATTCATCATAAAGAATTGTGGTTGCGTGAATTACTAGAGCGTGCTGATTTGCATCCCAAAGAATGGCTGCCGCCTTTGCAAAAAAATCTTTGGGGTTATCGCCACAAAGCGCGTATGGGTGTGCGGTTTGTCAGAAAAAAAGGCGAGGTCTTGGTGGGGTTTCGTGAGGCGGAAAGTAACTTTTTAACTAATACTGAGCGCTGTGAAATTTTACATTCTGGTATTGGCGAGCATTTGCAAGAGCTAAAACAAGTGTTAACGACATTAAGCATTAAAGATCATATTGCGCAAATTGAGGTTGCGGGTAGTGATGCTGGTGTTGCCTTGGTATTTCGGCATATGGTGCCGATGCCTTCTGATGATCTTGCATTGATTGTTGAACTTGCGCAAAAGCATTCATGGTTTATTTATTTGCAATCAGGGGGGCTTGAGACGATTCAGCAAGTGTATCCACTGGATAAAGTTGACTTGTCTTATCGTTTACCGAGTTATGATTTAAGTTTCAACTTTCGTCCGCAAGATTTTACTCAAGTGAATATGAGTTTAAATGAAACCATGGTGCAACAGGCTTTGGCATTATTAGATTTAAAAGCCGATGATGCCGTCTTGGATTTGTTTTGCGGCTTGGGTAATTTTACTTTGCCTCTGGCGCGTCATGCTAAAACAGTTATTGGGATTGAGGGTGATGTGCATATGACTGAGCTTGCAGCGCAAAATGCTGAGCATAATGGTATCATCAATGCCAAGTTTGCCATGGCGAATTTGTTTGAGCCTGACGCTTTACAACCTTTTGCGATGAAAGTGGATAAATTATTATTAGATCCCCCACGTGCGGGTGCTGAGGCCGTTGTGCGTGCGATTAAGCTGTGGGATCCTGCGCGTATTGTTTATGTGTCGTGTCATTTATCGACTTTAGTGCGCGATATCGAAATTTTAGTGAAGGAACAGGGCTATGTTCTTGAAAAAATTGGGGTTATGGATATGTTCCCTCATACCAACCATGTTGAAAGTATGGCGTTATTGACCAAAAAATTGGTATAATAGGCCCTTGAAAGTTAATTAGGATTGATTATTATGCGTATCATTTTACTTGGGCCTCCTGGTGCTGGCAAAGGCACGCAAGCTAAATTTTTGCTTGAGGCTTTAAAGATCCCTCAAATTTCAACCGGGGATATGTTACGCGCAGCCGTTAAGGCTGGTACGCCTTTGGGTTTAAAAGCCAAGGCCATTATGGAAAGCGGTGCTTTGGTGCCCGATGAGGTCATGATTAATTTAGTGAAAGAGCGCGTAGCAGAAACCGATTGCCGCAATGGTTTTTTATTAGATGGTTTTCCGCGTACGATAGACCAGGCCGATGCTTTGCGTGCCAATGGCATTGAGATCGATGCTGTCATTGAATTTTTAGTCGATCACGAAGAAGTCGTCCGTCGCATTAGTGGTCGGCGCGTGCATCCTGGCTCTGGGCGTATTTATCATGTGTTATCGCATCCTCCAAAAGTTGAAGGGCTTGATGATGTCACGGGCGAACCTTTAGTACAGCGTCCTGATGACTTGGAAGAAACCGTGCGTAATCGTTTAAAAGTTTACGATACCCAAACTGCGCCTTTGATTGATTATTATCGTAAGTTAAGTACGACTACGCCGTTGAAGTACACCGTGGTTGATGGCATGGGTGCGGTTGATGAGGTCAAAACTGCTATTTTTAAAAGCTTAAATATTCATTAATGAATCAAGTACGCATTATTGGTGGTGTGTGGCGCGGTCGCAAAATTCATTTTCGTCCGACCTTACAGCTGCGTCCGACTTTGGATGCTGTGCGCGAAACTGTGTTTAATTGGTTAATGTTTGAAATTCAGGATGCGCATTGTTTAGATGCGTTTGCTGGCAGTGGTGCTTTGGGTTTCGAGGCGTTATCTCGTGGCGCTAAATCTATGGTGTTTGTTGAGCGCGAGCGCGAAGTGGTCTTTGAGCTTAAAAAACATATCAAATTATTAGAGGCCACTGATCGTGCGCAAGTGCTCCATGACACGGCTTTGCATATTTTAGAAAAACCAGCTCAGCAACAATTTAAGTTAATTTTTTTAGATCCGCCTTTTGGTAAAGATTTCTTGAAGCAGAGTTTGGATGCCATTAAAAAATATGGACATTTACTGCCTGGTGGCATGGTATATTTTGAAGCTGAAAAAGCCTTAAACTTAGCTGAATTTATTTCTCCCGATTGGGAAGTCTATCGCCATAAGGTGATGGGGGAAGTGCAGTTTGGTCTGGTAAATTTATTAAATTAGTTTATAATAATATAAATTTAAAAAAGAGTTACCTATGTTGGCATCTGAGCAGCGTCCTATTACTAAACCAAAACAACTTACACTCAAACAACGTGAAATTTTTGATACTTTATTTAGCCCGGGTTCGAGTATGCTGTTACTAGAATACCAACTGGTTTTGGCGTGTCACACTGATCTTGAGGTGCGTGAGCGTATTGCTACTTTTTATGCCCAAACCTATATAGCTTCTATTAAAGGAGTTTTGCTGACGGCTGGTAATAAAAACCTTCCAAAGCGAGATATCGCGGCAGTCTTGCGGGCGAAAGAAAATGGCGAAACAGTGCCTGTTTGTTTGCAGCGAGTTTTTCAGGGATTTGATTTTCCAGTGATTGCCAATCAGCCGCGTTTTTGGACTTTTTTAACGGATTATTTGAAGGGAGTGTTGCTGGCGCATCCCGATCTCACTATTTTGAAAACGGCGTTTTATTATGTCATCGAAGCGGGCGTTGCGAATAGGATGACTGCGGAGGATGTTCGTGAATATGGTCTTGGGATAAGACAGAAAAGCTTGGCATTGAGTTGGCTACGTATGTATGCGACTGTTGCGAATGAGCTTGCGCCTTTGTCTCTTCCGCCTGGAGCGCTCAATGTAGATGCCTTAAAGCACTATGGCATGATGTTTTGCGCAAAGTATGCTCTGGTATCTATGAGTGCTCATAGGATGTTAGCTTTATTGCAAGTATTAGTGAGTTGGATGTGTTCGCCGCTCATCTTCTTTTTGGTTTTAGGCATTGCCCATTATAACAATGTGTTAACGCCTCAAAATGCAGTGGCACTTTTTTTTGGGATGTTCTGTGTTAGCCTTCTTGCAGCAAAATGTTTGCCTAGCCTGCATAGCGTCAATAATCCTCAGGCAGTAGCGACAAACTTAGCGCGCTTAAGTGCATTATTTAAATTTGTTCCCATCAAGTTTATTCATGAGGGTACTATTGTGAGAGCGCATGAAATCGCTGTGGCTACTCAGAGTGCTTCTGTCATTCCGGACTTATCTGCAGCATATACTTTGAGTCAGCGTAATGTTGTCCCCTCAGTATTTAGCGCTGTTGATAGCGGAATAGCCGAGACTAGTATTGTGGTTGAGCCTGCGGCTCCTGTGGGTGGAAATATTCATGTGCCTAAGCCTATACGACGTCAGCAAAAGCCTGCGACGGATGCAGCGATACCTGCGGCTTTTGCATCAACCAATAGTGCGGTTGTGCTTGTTGATGCAGTCAGAAATTTTTATGCGCGCATTGATGTAGAAGCTTTACGTGAGCAGGGGGTATCTCCGTTTGTTATTAAAACATTTATTCAAGCGTTGAAGCCAGATATGGGCTTATTACCTGCAAATAGTCAAGGTCATGCGGGTGTGAAACTCATTGACCCAAAGAAGCCCGTTAGGAGGCGTGGTGAAGTTATGACTGCAAAATTAAAAATTGTAGGTGCCTCTGCTCATGGTGCTCGGTTATTTAGTCGGTTGGCTGTAGATGGTATCCATGTTTTTGATACGTTTGTTGATGGCAATCGGGCGCATCGTTTTTAGCATTCTTTTGCGCCATTGCAGCGTGAGTTTGATAACCATTATGGACTAACACAATGGAAGTAGCCCATGAATCTTTAGGGTGAGTGTGGCAGATGTTGGTGGTATTGGTTTTGAATTGGGTTGTGGGGGTTGCTGTTCGAAGTATTGTTATGTTAGATTGCTCTTATTTCGCAAGATTTAAGAGGTGTGTTGTGTTGGCGCAAGGAAATCAAATTCGTCTTGTCAATAAGGCTCTGCAATGTGAGGCTATCTATTATTTGGCAGGCGTTGCTCCTGATCCTGCCAGAATTTCAAACCGTATGCTCAAGCATAATACTACTATCTATGCTCATAATCCCGCGGATTTTTTAGCGAAAAATATTGTCGCGGATTTTAAGGCAGTGCCTTCTCATACGGCATACCATCCAGATGGCTCTGTTAAAAGAACATCAGATTATCACGGTGAGCTTTCCAAGCTTAACTTACAATCAACTATTAGAAATTTTTGTGCTGAAATCGAAAAAGAGCTTCCTAATGATTATGAGTTTCACCAGCTTGGGGTTTGTATGGCAGAAAAGGCCGATGCTAAAGGAAAGTTTGGCAATATAGAAATTAAATATCGGCCTAAAGGGCCGGCTTTTGTAGTGGGGCATAATCCTGATCGTATGGTCGTTGTTAATATTCATGTTAGGCCTTTACAAGCAAAGCATACGGAATCTTTGGTTACTGATAGCATTAAAAAGGGTGCGAAAACTTTTTTAGGTAAAGTGAAAAACTTGTTCCAACATGCGGATTTGGATAACAATTTTGCCAGTTTAGGTTTTAAAGCTTCGGAGCATTCTGACACCACTGCAAATTTAGTTGCTTATCGAGAAGGGGCTGCTGCGCGAATGGCGCATGTAACAGGCTATAGTGCGGTATTATTTCAGCTGAAGGCGCAACCTCTCGTTGTGGATGCGGCTCCTGAGCCTTAGGCCGTAAAGGGGGCTATTCAGCTTTGGGTTTCGTGGCTTTGCAGCAATGGCTGTAACTCTTGATCGTCTAACCTGCTCAATTTCTTAATAAAATCAATAAACGAAGTATTTTCGAAATTTAAATTGACTTTTTTATATTTAAATAATTTTATGTTGACATTTTTTTTGTTGGCTATTAAAATTATGAGCTCCCAATGTATTTAAGAATTTATGAACTCTGCACCATTTTTTGGTTTATCTGAGCCCGCTGTTACATTATCTTCCCTTTGGAGTGGTAATGTTTGGAATATTGATAAAGTTGCAGATAAAAAGGTTCTAGACAAAGAAGTGTGTAAGGCGGGCTCTTTTTTCGTGCGTTTTTGCTCAGACTCAAAAGACTCAAATAAGATATATGTTCTAGTTCTAATGCAATCAAGTGGTGGTATAACAAAATTTAAGTTTTCACTGCCGAACGTAGGTACTTCAGAGATTTTGGATATTTCTTCTAGTAAAATTTTTTCAACCCCTGATTCGTTTTTTGAAGCTATTAGAATTTACAAGGAATTGCAATCGTTATCTGAAGTAAGTGCTGCTTTGCGCGGCGCAAAATCCGTTAATATTCTTAATCACGCTTCCAGTTCTTCTAGAGCGCTACCAGAGGCGGTTTCTTCTTCGTTGCCTCCTGTGCGAGATCATTTTGCTTGCTCACCTGTTCTGGCTCTTGGCGGTGCTGAATTACACCGTTTTTATGACGAGAGGCCCCGGTATAAGCATGCACAGGTATGGCCTCCTCTCGGCGTGGCAGGATGGGCGACAACAGCTGAAGGAGGTGACTCTTCAACGCGAGCTGCTGAGAAGGGCCCTGCATTTTATGAATACTGGCTTTTGCCAAGTGATTTGGAGTCGGGTGGGCTGAACCATTTATCCCCGTCTTTTATGAAATCGCATGTGGCGTAGCCATATTTATAATCTGGTTTAATTAAGGATGATGGATGAGTGCGTTAAGGCTTAGTGGCTTCGACGCAGAGGCTGTAGGTCTTGATCATTGAGTTTGGTGACTTTTTTAATAACATTTATCTCAATGCCTTCACTCATCATGTTTTTGGCAATCTCTAAGGCTTCAGCGTGTTTACCCCGTTCGATGCCTTGTTCTAAGCCTTTCTCCATGCCTTGCTCAATCCCACGCAAAACACCTTTCTCCATAAAAAATTCTTCAAGCGTCATGACTGTCTCCTTTTGCTCTTTGGAAATTTCTTTGAAGGTTTCAAAGAAGCCTTCAAAATAGCCCTTTTTTCTAACACTTAGTACATATTCTAACACATCTCGCCATTGCGAGTGAAGTACCCACTTATTCTCAGAGAGTGCTATGAGATATCGCGCTAGATTAATGGCGTCACGCATATACACTTGCTGCATGATGCCTTCGAGCAAGGCGACGTTTTTATGGGTTTTGATCTCCTCAAGCGTCAGCACGGATAAATCAATCAGCTTGAAATCTCCAAACATCACCGTACGTGCTAAATCAGGATCATCAAAGCAATCCATCAAATTGACAGAGTAGGGGTAGGGCTTTGTCTGCCCCGAGTAAAACAAGATCGGCACAATCACAGGCAAAGTTTTATACCCCTCATCCAAATGCCGTTTCATGATCGACATCTGATATTTTAACATCCGAAACGCCATCAGCTTTTCGGCAGTGCTCTGCGCCTCCACCAACACATAAATATAAGCTTGACTCCCCGCAATGTTCAGCCGATATAATACATCCGCCGATTGCTGCTTCAGATGCTCTTCAATAAACGAAGCATTTTCAAAATGTAAAGTCGATAAATCACAAAGCTCACGGATATGCTTCGGCAAATGAATCTCCATAAAGTCTCGTGCGACTACAGGGTCGGTTAGAAACTTTTTGAATAGCGCGTCGTGCGGCGTGGTGGTGTTCAAGGTTGTATTTTGTTAAGATCAATATGTGGTCATTATGATGTTTTTTGATCATTAAGGCAAGTGTGAGTTTTTTATCTTTGCTCTCACCTATCCGTCTTCCTGGCCGCCTCGTGTAGCGAGGTGCGCCAGGATCCAGGTTTAAATTATTTTTTTGCATTCTGAGAGATTTTTTCTCTCATTTATTGACAAAATGTCGTATTTATGTTTAAATATCTGCATTCTCAATCACTCATGGTGCTTTTATGCTTATCACCTTTTCGGTTGCTAACTGGCGTTTGTTTCGTGATGAAGTGACTTTTTCTATGGTGGCAACTGCTGAAAAGCAAAAGAAAGAGACGCTGGCAGATTTGTCTTTGGGGTCTAAGTTACTTCCTATCGCTGCGATTTACGGTGCTAATGCATCCGGTAAAACTAGTCTTATCAAAGCCCTTGCCTTTGTGAAAGAGTTTGTTGTTAACGGTTCATTGCCTGATTCGGCTATTAATATTGATACCTTTGCCTTGGATGAAAAGTTTTTAAAAAAACCCAGTAGCTTTAAAGTGCAAATTTGTATTCTCGATCAGTATTATGAATTTAGTTTTACTGCGGATAGGCAGAAGATTCGGGAAGAGCGCTTAGTCCAAATTCTGAAAACTACGGAAAAAGAGCTTTATCATCGAAAAGGCAAAACTTTTGAATTTAATAACCCCTTGGCCAAGGATAAGCGTTTGAAGTTTATTTCAGAGGGTACGCGTGATAATCAGTTGTTTTTGACCAACTCGGTGAGTCAAAATGTGGAGCTTCAGCATCCAGTATTTAAATCTATTTATAATTGGTTTAAAGAAAGTTTAGTTATTCTCATGACTGAGAGTCGATTTCATGCATTTCAGAGATTTATCCAAGAAACAGATCCTTTATCTGCAAAGGTGAGTAAGCTTTTGCCTTTGCTTAATACGGGTATTGTTGGTCTTGAAGGCCGAGATGTTGATATTGATACTTTGGGTTTGCCTGCGCCTTTTTTGCAAAAACTGAAAAGTATGGGCGAAGGGGTGAGTGCAGGTATTGGAAATCTTGTGGATGATATGCTGGTCATTAAAAATGAAAAGGGTGTTCTCAAGGCAAAAAGGTTGATGGCAAAGCATCGCAAGGTTGATGGCAGTGAGGTATTTTTTAATATGCGTGATGAGTCAGATGGGTCAAAGCGTTGTATACACTTATTGCCTATGTTTATAGACTTAGTTTCAGAGGGCCCTGCAAAAGTTTATGTGATCGACGAAATTGATCGCAGTTTGCATTCAGAGTTGTTTATTCAGTTGCTGGAGTTTTATCTTGGGCATTGTGAAGCTCACAAAAGATCACAATTGATTTTCACCACACATAATTTGTTAACCATGGATCAAGATTTATTGCGTAGAGATGAAATGTGGGTTACCGAGCGCGATCAAGAGGGTGCTGCCTCTTTGATTTCTTTTGGTGAGTATAAAGAAGTGCGTAATGATAAAGATATTCGTAAAAGTTATCAGCAGGGGCGTTTGGGTGGTGTTCCTAAAATTCAGTTGGATTCTGCTGTGGTTTAATTAAGGATGATGGATGGGTGCGTCAAGGTTTAAGCGTAAAGTAGGGACTCGCTCCTATCGCAAGGTTTTTGTGATTTCTACCGAGGGTGCTGTTACTGAGCCTGCGTACTTTGATCATTTTTCTAATGATAATATTCAGATCAAAATACTAACGCATAAAACCAAAAATGCCCCGAGCGATGTTTTGAAGCGCATGATGAAGTATTTAGAAAAAGAGGGATCTCGCGAGGGTGATCAGCATTGGCTCGTGATCGATAAAGATGAGTGGAAGCATGAGCAAATTAAGCCCCTGCATGATTGGGCAGGTGAGGCCTCAAATCGCGGTCTTGCGCTAAGTAATCCTCACTTTGAATATTGGTTGCTGTTACATTTTGAGAAGCCAAAAAATGGCATTTCTTCGCAGTATATTTTCAAGCAGCTTAAAAAATATTTGCCTGGTTATGATAAAAGCTTAAGTCTGCGTGAGTTACAGAAGTTAAAGGCCCATGTGCACGATGCGATGCGCAATGCGAGGCAAAAGGATAGTCCTAAGTGTAAGGATTGGCCGAGGGGTCATGGGGCTACGGTTTATCGGTTGGTTGAGGTGCTAATAAAAACGGTGCGTCTTGAAAATTCATAGATGGTCTTATGATTTGTCGAGATAGCATTGATTGCGTTTGGAGAGGTTTATGATGATTGAAATTGTGAGTTGGTGCATTAGTAACATTGGTTGGGATGGTGCAACTGCTATTGGCACAATTGGAGCAGTGCTTTGTAGTCTGTATTTTTCAAACAAGGGTAATAAAATAGAATGTGATATACAGCTCAAAGTTTTTCCAAAAGATGACAGGATGGCCTTGATTGTCGCTAATATAAGTCCTTTTGTAGTGATTGGTATATCAGAAATTTTTGTTATTCGTGAAACTGGAAAAAAAGAAGCTATTGGATACGATGAGAATTTACCCAGCTATTTAAAGCCTGGTGAGTTTTATCGATATTGTATTGATGCACGATCTTTTTCATGTATTTTGGCTTTTAGTGATAGTAAAGGTAAGCATGATCCTGACGTGCTTTCTCACATTAATATTGAGGTGAATTTGACAAATAAAAAGAAATTTATATTTACCATTCCTGTGCATATGCAGCGGTATATTACAGGTAGGGTGATGTCCTCCATTGTGGCTTTTAAGGAAAGAGAGGGTAAAGAAAAAGAGCTTTAGCTAGCAGGATGACTTGAATGACGGTTGAGTCATCAAGCTTTCTTATACTTAACATTCCTCTTAACATACTTCGGCAACAAGAGCGTAGCGCTAATCAACGTCACCATCACCACCCCCATCATAATCGTCGCTAGGGCGTTCATTTCTGGGGTTACGCCGTTGCGGATCATCGAGTAGATGAACATTGGGAGTGTGGTGCTGTCGGGGCCGCTGACGAATGAAGTCACAACTAGGTTATCAATCGACAGCGTGAAGCATAATAGCCAGGCGGCTAGGAGGGAGGAGCTGATTTGGGGGAGGGTGATCGCGAAGAAAGTTTTCATGGGTTTGGCGCCTAGGTCCATGGCGGCTTCTTCGATGGAGCGATCGAGCGTCCCTAAGCGGGCTTGGATGATGATGGTGGCGTAGGCCATGCAGAAGGTGGTGTGCGCGATTAGGATGGTCGTAAAGCCGTAGCTGCCGGGGAAGCCGGTGACTGAGTTTAGGCCCATGAACATTAGTAATAATGATAAGCCCATGACTACGTCAGGCAATACGATTGGCGTGATGGTCATGCCGTAGAAAAAGTAACGACCGAAGAAATAACCGTAGCGTTTTAGGGCTACTGCTGCTGCGGTGCCTAGGATTAAGGCTAGGGTTGAGGCGCTCACCGCGATTTCGATACTTAATAAAGCGGCAGATAACAGATCATCGTCTTGGGCTAAGACGTGATACCACTGGAAGGAAAAGCCACCCCAGAGATTCACTAATTGTGAGGCATTAAACGAATAAGCGATCAATAAAATAATCGGGATGTAAAAAAACAATAAACCCAAAATTAAGGCTGTGCGTAGCCACCAGGAGTTTTTCATGATTTGCTAATCTCCGATTTTAATTGAATGCGTTGTAGCCACACCAATGGGAATACGAGTACCAAGAGCATGATGACGGCCAAGGCTGCAGCGATACACCAGTTATTGGCGCTGAAGAATTCTTGCCAGATGACGTTACCGATCATGACGGTATTAATACCGCCTAGAATTTGTGGGATGACGACTTCGCCAACACAAGGGATGAATACTAAGAGTGCGCCTGCTAATACGCCGGGCATGGATAAGGGCAGGGTGATTTTTAAAAAAGATTTCCATGGGCGTGCGCCTAGGTCATAAGCTGCCTCTAGTAAAGTGCGATCGAGTTTAACGAGTGTGGCATAGAGCGGCAAAATGAAAAAAGGTAGGTAGCCATAGAGCAAGCCTAAATATAAAGAAAAGGGATTGTAGATCATCCGCAGGGGTAAATCGATAATATGAAAATGCAGGAGTACTTGATTGATTAAGCCATTCACTTGCAAAATATTAATCCAGGCATAAGCGCGTAATAAAAATGAGGTCCAGTAGGGTAAAATGACCAACATGAATAAGATATTACGGTATTTTGGTTTAGAGACCACAATGGCGTAGGCGATTGGGTAGCCGGTTAAAATACATAAGAGGGTGGTAAAAAAAGCAGTCTTGATCGAGGAGAGGTAAGCGATCAAAAAGGCATTATGTGTAAAGATAAACGTATAATTACCAAAGTTTAAAATAATCTGCAGGACGTTGTTGGAAAAGTGCAGTAGCTCAGTATACGGAGGGCTGGCAATGACTGAATCTGCAAAGCTAATCCGTACTACAAACAAAAACGGAATAAACAAAAATAACACGAGCCACGCGTAGGGAGGAATGACCACCAAGCATTTGCGCAGTAAATTAGCGCGATTATAGTTGCTAATAGGGTGCTTCATGACGTTAATACCATGATGTTGTTGGGCTCCCAAGAGAGGTAAACCGTATCTTCCCAAGTTGGATTATTGGCTTTGCGTTCGATATTAAAGTCGGTTGCCTTCACTGAGTGGCTGTTAGGCAAATTCACATGATAGGTTGATAAGCCACCTAGGTAAGCGATTTGGCTGACGATACCTTTGATGCAGTTGACTGGGCGCTCGGGATTGTAATTTTCGGGTGGGGTTTTGCTAATATCCACTTTTTCGGGGCGCACCGCTACCCAGATATCTTGTCCTACTTGGCTTTCAACACCATGGTCTACATAAAATACGCAGTTTTCTAAACCAGCATCTAATAATTGAATCGTGGCATGGTCTTTTTCATTTTCGATGAGGCGGCCTTCAAACATATTGGTTGAGCCGATAAAGTTCGCAGCAAAACGATTGTTGGGGAACTCGTAAATTTGTGTGGGTGTCCCAACTTGTTCCATGATGCCTTCATTCATAATGGCAATACGGCTCGACATGGTCATGGCTTCGGCTTGATCGTGGGTGACGGTGACGAAGGTCATGCCGAGTTTTTCTTGAATATCTACTAGTTCAAATTGCATTTTATCGCGTAATTTTTTATCAAGCGCGGATAAAGGCTCGTCTAATAATAATACTTTGGGGCGTTTTGCGAGACAGCGCGCTAAAGCCACGCGTTGGCGTTGTCCGCCTGAAAGTTGGTCGGGTTTGCGCTTGCCAAGAGACTCCATTTGTACTAATGCCAAGACTTCTTCGACGCGCTTTTTGATTTGGTAGTTCGGCAGTTTGTCTTGCTTAAGACCAAAAGCGATATTGGCCTCAACCGTCATGTGGGGGAATAAGGCGTAGGATTGAAACATCATGTTGACTGGGCGCGCATAAGGTGGGATTTCTGATACTTCCATGCCATCAATAAAAATTTTGCCTTTGCTGGGCACTTCAAAGCCCGCAAGCATTCGCAGCAATGTGGTTTTGCCTGAGCCTGAACCGCCTAAAAGTGAAAAGAATTCTCCTGGATAAATTTCCAGGTTTACCTGATCCACGGCGATATGGTCATCGAACACTTTGCTCACGTTTTCCACGCGAATAATTGGGGGTCCATCCATATTGACTGTTGGTAGTGCCATAGTTATTGCTCCTTAATACCGTAACGAACGTTAAGCCATAAATTACTGATTTCCTGGTTAAGATCAGGAGGCGGGGCTGTAATGGGGAATAATTTTTGCATGATCGCCCCTGTCGGTGTGGCATTGGGGTCTGAGAGTATTTGATTTAAATACGGTTTTGATGCTGGGATTTCATTGGGGGCAAAGATATAATTGGCCGTGAGCCCGGCATTTTTGGGATCAAGCAGTGCATTTAAAAAGGTATACGTTGCATTCAAATGCGGTGCATCTTTGGGAATGGCGATCATGTCAAACTCAATGGGCGCACCGCTTTTGGGAATGACATATTTGATATGAATGTTTTTGCCAGCTTGATTGGCAAAGTTTTGCGCGCGTAATACATCGCCCGAATCGCCGATGACCACGCATAAATTGCCGCTGGCCAAGTCATAAATATAATTGGAGTTGCTAAAATACGTTAAATATTTGCGAATGCTCATCAAGTAATCGGTAGCCTTGATGTAATCATTGATGTTTCTGGTATTTGGGTTCATGCCTAAATAAAATAAAGTTACGCCATATATAATGAGGGAGGTATCGTAATAAGAGACACCGCAACGCTGTAATTTGCTTAAGTATTTAGGGTCAAGGACATAATTCCAGTCATCCATTTTGGCATCGGGGCCTAGGACTTTCCTGACCATATCAACGTTATAGCCAATGCCGATAGTGCTCCAGTCATAAATCAGGCCGTATTGATTGCCTGGGTCGACTTTTGCGGTGAGGGCTAAGAGTTTGGGGTCAACGTTTTTGTAATTGGGGAGTCTGCTCTTATCGATAGGCTGAAATAAGCCTGCTTGTTTTTCCAATTGTAGATCGCGTAGTGTTGGGACGACAAGGTCTAGGCCATTGTTTTTTTCTAAGAGTTTGGTTTTTAAAAAGTCTTCGTCGGCAAAATACGATTGGTTTAGGGTAATGCCGGTTTGGTTTTGAAAATTGGTTACAACGGAGGGGTCAATCCAGATCGCCCAGTTCATAAAATTGACCTGATTGTCATCAGACGCATAGAGTGCGCCCGAGAGGCATAAGCTAGTGCATAGGGTCAGTAGACGCTTTTTCAATGCGATCATTTCCAGTATTAATAGATTTTCAGAGGGCATTTATACCACTTTTTTTTCTCTAGGGCTAGCTTTTTTTTGAGGGAATTATGATCGCTTTATTTGGGTTTAGTGCCATGATTGAAAAAAAGTGCGAAAAGGGCTTTATCTTTTTTTAAACAGTTGCTAATATATGCTTTATAAATAAACAGATTAAAATAAGCTCAAAATGCTTGAACTTAAAATTATTGAAGGTTTGCTGCCAGATAATCCTACTGTTAAAAGCAAAATTTTTAACGCCCATGGTGGGGTCATTGGTCGGGATAGGGTTTGTGCTTGGGTGCTATTTGATCGAGAAAAGGTGGTCTCGAGTGAGCATGCCAAGATTATCTTTGCTCAGGGTGCTTATTATCTTTCTGATATTAGTACCAATGGTGTTTTTAATGCTTTGGGGCAGCCGCTTGGTAAGGGTGAGTTGCGTAAATTAGTCTGTGGTGATGTTTATATGATTGGTCCCTATCGTATTGAGGTTAGTGATATTAAGTTGGGGGATCCTGAAGATCCTTTGCGTGATCTTGGTTTGCAGCATTTATTATTGGATCATGATCAGCCGAGTATGGCGACGCCTTTAGATTATTCTGGCAAAAAAAGTATCCCCACTTTAGATTTTGATTTGCCTATGCAGTCGATGGCTTCATCCAATCGACTGAATGCCTATGATTTTATGCCTGAGCCTTTGGAGTTAGTGCCCAAGCCTCAGCAACAAGTTTATCCTGTGGAGGTCCCTGTGGCGGCGTCTCAAGATGATTTTATCACGGCTTTGTGTGAAGCTTTTAATCTCGATCTTCGGCTTTTATCTGGGCAAAGTAACCATGCTCTTCAGCATAAAGTGATTGGCTTAATTCAGGGAGTTGTGAGTTTGCTGTTAGATTTAAGAGCCTTAGATAAAACCTTGCAGCAGAGCTTTGCTTTAGACGATATGACAATGGGGGGGCTGCATAATCCGCTTACCGTTGCGGTAAGTAGTCGGCAGCTGTTTGAGCTCATCATGCGTGATGATTCTGATTTTCTTAATGCTGCTGATGCCATGACGCAATTACGCCATACGTTGCTTGCGCGGATGCAAAAACTATTAGCCAATATCCCATTGGTTCAGCAAAAACTGTTGCTGAGTTTGGCGCCTGATGCTGTTTTTGTTCGAAAATCATCAAGTAAGCTTAATGTGCTTCAGTATAAGCATGCGTGGCAGGCGTATCAGCATCATTATCAAACTTTATCTGTGGATCAATCTCGGGAATGGCTCAAGTTGTTTCAGAGTTTTATGAAAGAAAAATTGGAGGAGTAATCATGCGTTTTATTCAACTTTTGATCCTCATTATTTTGATGTGTGCAATTTCTGGGTGTTCTAGTATTAGCGCTAAAATTACCGCGGCTGCGAATATTAATCCTGATATTAATGGTCAGCCTTCTCCGGTTGCGATCAGTATTTTTGAGCTTAGAGATGCATCAGCGTTTGAGCGTGCAGATTTTTTTACTTTATATAGCAATGCAACAAATGGTTTGGGTCATGCCTTGTTGTATCAAAAAAGCCTAGTGGTAACTCCTGGGCAGACGCTAACGGTTGATATTCCCTATGTGCAGGGCGCGCATTTTGTTGGCTATATTGCAGCCTATCGAAATGTCAAGCATGTGGTGTGGAGGGGTAAAGTTGCGCTCTATCCTAAGACTCTGTCCGGGCAAACCATAAGGGTCGTTTTGAGTAATCGAGGGTTGGTGATTAAAGCAGGAGATCATCGATGAAGCAGGTACTTTGGAAAGAAGGGTTGTTTTTGCGGCCGCAACATTTGCAATACCAAGATTATTTATGGCAGCAAAATATTTATACCTGCTTTGATTTAACAAATGGTTTTTGGGGTTTGAGTGATTATGCCTATCATCGCAATTTATTAAGTAAAGGGCAGATTAGTTTTAGTCGGCTTGAGGGCATCATGCCGGATGGTACCCCTTTTAGATTAAATGGTCAGGAACAAACATTAAGCCTTAGTCTGGATAAAAGTATGGGGCAGGGATTTATCTATTTGGTGTTGCCTAAGCATAATACCCAAGGCATCAATGTTGGCGTTGTGCTTGATAAAAAACGTTATGTGGTTCAAGAGGTTTTGGTGCAGGATCAGCTTAAAGAAAATTTAGAGACTATGGTGCTTGAAATTTTAGCGCCGAATTTTTATTTGGCTTTTGGTCATGATGCCAGTCAATTGGATAGCGCGATTGTTTTGCCTTTATTGCAAATTGTAGAAGTGCGTGAGCAGGGCGAGATTTTAGTAGATGATGGATTTATTCCCCCGTTGTTGCGCGTTAGCGCCCATGAGCATTTAGTGGCGTATGTTAAAGAAATTTCAGGCTTGCTAAGCTTGCGGCGTATTAAGTTATTAAATCGTATATCAGGCGTTGATCAATATGGTGTTGCGGGTATTAGTGAATTATTGTTGCTGCAATTGATTAATCGTTACGAGCCTGTACTTGAACATTATCGACAGCAAGCGCAGTTAGCTCCTGAGATCATCTATCAGTTATTTTTGCAATTAGCGGGAGAGTTGCGCACGTTTACGAGTGAAGATCGATCGTATGCGCATCCGCCTCAGTATGAGCTACTGAATTTACGAGGGACCTTTCATGCCTTAATGGGGGACTTGCGTGCGGCCTTTAATTACGTTTTTGATGAGCCGGCTATTTTAATTAATTTTACCAGTTACAAATACAATCTTTATTTGGCTTCATTTCCTGAAAGGCTAAATTTTAATTATGCACGTTTGGTTTTATCCGTGCGCGCGGATATGCCGATGGAGCAGCTCCATAATTTATTTCCCACTCATGCTAAATTGGGGCCAACTGAGCAGATTAAAGATTTGGTGAATTTGCAAATTCCTGGCATTCCTTTAAGTTTGTTGCCGGTGGCACCCAGGCAAATTCCTTATCATTCAGGATTTATCTATTTTGAATTGGATAATCGTTCGGAGATGTGGGTGGCGCTCAAAGAATCATCGGCTTTGGCGTTACATTTGAGTGGCCATTTTCCCAATGTAGAAATGCAGCTGTGGGCAATAAAAGGATAAAAAAATGATGCAAGATGATAAAACCGTATTTATGCCCATAGGGCAAGTCATGGCTCAGCAAGGCTCCAAAGAAACTAAAGTGGCACATTTTAATTTAAATCAGCCCACCCATAATATTGCCCATCAGGGCGTATGGCAGCCGCTGCAGCAACTGGATTATCAGTCGGGTATGAATATTTTATTGGCACAGGCGACTGAGCTTTTTGTGATTCACTATCATTTATTGCATGGGCGTTTGACGCATATCGAACAAATTCGATCTAGTATTCATGATGCGCTGATTAAATTTGAAATGCGTGTGCAGGGATTGAATTTCCCTAAGCCTTTAATAAAAAGCGCCAAGTATGTTTTGTGTGCTTTTTTAGATGAGGCGGTGATGTCGCGTGAGTTTGCGCGTGAGAGTAATTGGTCGCAGCAATCCTTGTTGTCCCGATTTTTTAATGAGACTTGGGGTGGGGCGACGGTTTTTAAAATTCGGCAGTTTTGTTTGGAGAACTTGCAGGATTATATCGACTTGTTAGAGCTGATTTATTTGGTCTTGTGTCTTGGCTTTAAAGGTCAATTTGGCACGCTGGAAAATGGCGATATGCAATTGGATCGACTCAAGCGTGAGACCTATCAGGTGATTGTGAATATGCGTGGCGATCGTGTTAATGTACCTTTATCGCCGCATGGGATTTCTGATTATGATGGCAAAATTACTCTAAAGCAAAGCCAATCGATTTGGTGGGTGATTGGGGTTTGTTTGGGTGTTTTGATGATGGCTTATGTGGCCATGTCAGTATTTTTAAGTATTGAGAGCGCGCCTGTTTATGACAAGGCCATGGCGTTGGCCGAAGCGCAGGGGCCAAGCGCATGAAGATAAAAGCCTTGATCAGCAAGCTGGTTAAAAGCCGTGCCTTTTGGTGGTTTTGGGTGGTGGTGCTTGTGGATGTGCTGATTTGGTTTGTGGGGCCGGCGATTGGTTTTTATGGAGTTACGCCGCTTAGTAATCTTTGGTTGCAAGTTTTATTAATGATTTTGGTTTTTTTAATTTGGGTGGTGCTGCATTTTAAACGGCGCATTAAACAGCATCTTCAGGGTACTAAAATTTTTCATGATGAAGCCGTTGCAAGTCCACCACTGAGTGGTCATATTCATCGGCGTTTAAGTCGTGTGCTTAAAAAAGATTTTCGTCGGCTTAAACATTTTTTGCATGGGCGGGAAGTGCATCGGTATTGGTTTTTTAAGCGTCATAATCTTTATGATATTCCGTGGTATTTAGTTTTGGGGGCTGAAGGGAGTGGTAAGACGTCCTTTGTGCGTCAGGCGCGGTTACATTTTATTGCGCAATCCTATAGTCATTTTGAAGTGCAGAGCGAGGCCTTTCATTATGCTTTGGCGCAAGAGGCTTTGCTCTTTGATGTGAGTCACGCATTGTTTTCTCAAAAAACGTTGAAAGAACGGCATCTGTGGTTAACTTTGATCAAGTGTATTAAACGAGCGCGGGTCCGTCGGCCCTTGAATGGTATTGTTTTGGCCATTAGTATTTTGGATTTAGTGCATGCAAAGCCCGAGGTGCGGCAGAAATTATTTGAAGATATGCGCTTACGTTTACATGATGTGCAGCAGCGTATGGGGATGAGTATTCCTGTCTATGTTGTGGTCACGCATCTTGATGTGTTGGATGGTTTTACTGATTTTGTTTTGCGTTTTACAGATCAGGAGCGTCAGGCGCTTTTGGGGATTACTTTTTCGGTGAATAGTGAGGCACCGATGGATCAATTTCCTTTTGAATATGATCTGTTGCTCCAGCATATTCATGAGCGCCTGCGTCGGGATTTGGATGGTGAGTATTCAGCAGAAACTCATAGTCGTATGGCTTATTTTGCTGTGCAGATGGCGGCGCTTAAAGTGCAGATTTTGGAATTTGCCAAAGAGATTTTTTTAGCGCGGCGAATTTTGCATAAAAATGATTGGCGTGGGATTTATTTTGTGGCGCATCATTTGCAAGGAGATCAGCGCTTTGACGTGGTGACGCGTGAGCGCAGTTTGAGTATGCAAGAAATTCCCCGCTTTTTAAAAGATAAGGCGTTTTTTGTAGCGAATATTATGCAAGAGGCTTTGTTGCCCGAGCAAGAGTATGTCAGTGTGCATCGTTTATTTATGCGCCATTGGGGGTTGTTTGGTCAAGGTCGTACCTTGGTTTTTGTGGGCTTGTCACTGGTTATCATGGTTTTATGGTTGTTCAGTGTTAATCAATATCTTGATTATAATGCCGAAATTTCCTGGCGCTTGGATCACCCTATAGTGCCTGTGAATATGACTCAAGACGACGCACTTAATTCTTTTTATCCGCGTTTGGATTTATTGGGCAATTTATACCATGAAGCGGATACGAGGATGTTTTTACATATGGGTTTGTGGGTGCATCATTCTGCCCATAGTGCGTTGGTGGTTTTGTATCAAGAAGCTTTGATGCAGCAGTTTCTTCCTTATGTATTAACAGTCTTATCGACTAATTTAAATGCCGCTGTGATGCAAAGTAGTCATGGCGAAAATATGACGAATGTAGAGAATCTTTATTTTTATTTAAGCAGTTATTTAATGTTTTCAAGTCTCTCTAAAATGGATACTCAGCAGGTTAATAACGTTTTGAATGCTTCTTGGAGTAATGCCTTTACGAATAATTTAACGTTGCAAAATTGGTTGAGTGTGCGTTTGGAGGATTTGCTTAACGCGCCTTTGCAGGCTCAAAATTTAAATAGCAGTTTGATTAAGCAAGCGCGTGTGGCATTGTGGAGTAGCCCAATCTATATGCAGGCGTATTTGCGCTTGAAGCTTAATACCTTGCAAGCTAATCCTAAGACCATTAATGTTGCAGGCTTGCTCAATGCGGATGCCTCCGAAGTATTTTCGAATTTAAATCATGCCGCGGTTTCGATTTTTTATACGCATGAGGGTTATCATGATATTTATTTGGCAGAGGCGCAACATTATCTTGAGAATACTGCGGATGAATCTTGGGTATTTGGCAGTGATTATCAGGCGCATTATTCATCGAGTGATCTTGATAATTTTCGTGAGCAGATGGATATGTTGTATTGGCAGGATTATCTTGATGCCTGGAATAATGCTTTGTCACAGATTAATCTTGTGAGCTTTGCAGATTTGCAAACTGAACTTAGTGTGTTGACGGTGTTGACTGCAAAAAATTCGCCTTTTAATCATTTGCTCAATAGCATTAAGCAAAATACCAGTTTTGATCATCCTGCGTTGCGCCAAGATTCTAGTAATATTGTGACGAATCAATTTGCGCCTTTGACGGCTTTGGTGTTGGCATCTGGGGATCAGCTGGCTCCTATGCAAAATATTCAAAGTAATTTTGTGGCGTTGCAACAATATTTAAGTGGCTTGGCAAATTCTAGTAATCCAGGTCTGTCCTCTTATAATGCTGCGGTACAAATTTTTCAGGGGCAGGCGGATCATTCGATTACTGCTTTGCAAACATTGGCAGTACAAATGCCACAACCGATGTCGCGTTGGTTGAATCAAGTCGTTGTCAATACCTATGCCGCTATTTTTGCAGAGGCGAATGCCTATCTCTCAACACAGTGGCAGGCCAATGTCGCCTCGTTTTATCAGCAGGCATTGGCTGGGCGTTATCCTTTTGTGAAAAACAATAATGATGCGACAGTCCAGGATTTTGCTAATTTCTTTAAGCCTGGAGGGGTTGAGGATAGTTTTGTTAAAAAATATTTGGCGCCATTTACGATGACCGACAGTTTTGGGCATGTGAGTTGGGCGAGTGTCAATAATGTCGGTTTGTCAAATAACTTAGCGGTGCTTAATGAAATCGAACAGGCCAATCAAATTCGCAATACCTTTTTTGGCAGTAGTAATGGTGCGCTGAATTTTACTCTAGCCCCGCAGAGTTTGGATGGGCTGCATAAATTTATGTTGAATTATGATGGCCGCTCCGTGACAAATAACGGTGATGTGCTTGCCGGTACGGCTTTTGTCTGGCCTCCTACCAATACCGATGGTACGGTGAGCGTGACGTATGCGCGCGTGCTCTCAAGTGATGTGATAGAAAATTATCCTGGTTCTTGGGGTTTGTTTAAATTATTGGAACAATCAAATTTATTAAAAGCCAAATATGGCAGTAGCTATACGTTAGTTTTTCGGGATCAAGGAATGAGTGCCACGTTTATTTTAAGTGCGAGTAGTGTCAATAATCCTTTTGATTTGCGCATGTTGCGTAATTATCACTGTCCAGATAAATTTTGAGGAAGCTATTGTGAAAATTGTTATTCATCGTCGTAAAAAAGCGCCACAACCGCTTAATAAAATTTTGAGTCAATTTTTGGAGCTGCGAAAATTTCTTAAAATAAAACCTTGGCAGGTGTTTTCTAAAAAGCAGTTGCCTTGGTATTTGTTGTTATCCAGTAATGATGCTTTAAGTCAGCAGTGGTTGTCGCTCAATGTCTCCCATTATACCTGGTGCTCATATATTGCTGAGTATAACGATGCTGTGCCGCATGTGAATTTATACGCTGCTGCTGACATTTTGTTGATCGAGCCCCCTGCGGCTTTTTGGCAAAATCCAGGTAAAAAAGCATTGCATGCTTTTAATCGTTGGCAAAGTTTTTGTCGTTTGTTATCTCGGCAGCGGCGTTTGCAACCTTTAAATGGCGTTTTAATTTTATTAGATTTTAAATTGTTGCAAAATCCTGTGGCATTGAGCGCCTATGCGCAGCAGCTCAAAGAGATTTTGCAGCATTTCAGTTTGGTTAGCTTGGCGCGTCTGCCACTTTATTTTTATGTTGATGGCCTCGCAGATTTGCCTGGATTTAATGCGTATATGAGTAAGCTGCGGCCTGAGCAAAAGTATCAAATTTTTGGTATTACTTTTCATGAGGCTAAATATCAGGGTGTGGCTTTGGATCAGTTTGAATCTTTGTTTAAGTCGTTGTTGCAGAATGTGGATCAAAAATTATTGTTGCAATTACCACGGGATCAAAGTGCTTTGATCAATGCCGAGGTGGCGCATTTTCCTTTGGTACTAGCAGAGCAGCAAAAACCATTAAAGCAGTTATTGCAGGACAGTAGTTATGTGGGCAGCATGCAGCATAAGCTTATTGTAAGGGGTTTGTATTTGATGAATCTTGAATTTTTTGGTGCTGCGCCTTTGACACAAGTGATTTTAAAAGAAGCCAATATTGCCAGTGTGTGGCAGGGTTTAATGCAGTGGTGTTCATTGCATAAAAAACGAGTGATTCTTGGATCTTTTTTGGTGTTAATTTTATGTCTGTCCATTTTGGGTGCATTGACTGTGCACGCTTATCAGCATCTTGCTGATCATGCGGTGGCTGTGCAGACAGTGCCTATTAATCAAAATCAAGATGAGATCACTCAGGTGCTAAATCAAATGTCGGAGACTCTCGCTGCAGTGCGGTCAAGTGATGATGCGGTGGTGTTGAGTACGCAACTCCTGCAACATCAAGTTGTTGTGTTTAATCATTTGCAGGCTTTAACACAGGCAGCGCCTTTATCAATGCGACCTCGTCTCAATCAAGTTTTAACAAATAGCGTTACCACTATTTTTGCCAAGGCTCAAAATAGTTTGGTGGCAGGGTGGCATGCTAATGTGACGGCCTCGTGTAATCACTTGGTGAATGGTGCTTATCCTATTGTTGCTAATAGCTATGCGGATATGTCGCTTGATCATTTTGCTAAAGTTTTTGGAGTAGGGGGGCTTGTGAGTCATGTCCTGAATGCGCATGTTGCTGCACTGATGCGCGCTTTACAAAATCATAGTAGTGCTTATGGGGTTAATTTTAATTTGCCAGCTTGGTTGCAAAACGAATTGTTTGATTCTTATTTAATACAATCCGCTTTTTTTGCCCATCATGATCCCGCATTAGTGATGCGTTGGACACCTTTATATTTGAGTAAAAATGTCGCTGAATTTGATTTGCAGATGGGGCAGCAAAAACTCATGTATCAAAATGGCCCAAGGCTGATGCAGACTTTAAGTTGGCCGGATAATGGTACCAGTGTAAGTATTGCTTTTGTGAATCTTCATGATCATCACTATGTGCAAAATTATCAAGGTACCTGGGCCTTGATGCGTTTATTGCAAAGTGGAGTGGTTAAACGTTTGGGTGCCAATAACTATCAGGTCACTTTTGCTAATAATGGCTTTAGCGTGAGTTATCAGGTGAGCTTAGCTCAAGGGGACTTTGCAGGTGTGCTGGCTTTGTCTAAGTTTAGGTGTGGGGGGTGATAGCGTTGTATCTTGAGGGCATTTATTATTTTATTCCTGTGTGACTGCTTGCGGGTTTTCCTCAGACTCGTTAGACGCCCCGGGGGTGTCGTTAGCGTTATCGTTATGACTGTGTAGAAATGTGGTGGCTTCTGTTTCTGCTCTTGGGCTGTTGTTGCTGATACAATAGTGTCGTATGCGATCAAATGCACTGCCGATTGCTGCTCCTATGCCTATTATTACGGGGATGCCCAGGGCTGCTGCTGGATCTTTATTTTCATAGCTCATTGATACTGCTAAGTATGCCACTGCTGTGCAAAAACCTATGATGGTGCCAATAACGGTGCTATTGGCTCTTTGAGTTCCGCATCTTGAATTTGTTGGAGTTGCTTCTGCTATTATCATTAGTTGTTCCTTTGGTCTTCTTGTTTTTATTTGGTCATTTAAATGGATTAAATATTTCTATGGTGTTAATTACACGCTCATGCTAGATCCATAGTTGCCAGTTGTGTTTCCCAATAAGCGACTCTCTTCAGTCGTTCTGATGACGGTGGCCGTGTTGTTTTGGCTAAGTAGCGCTCCGCCCAATGAAGCGCTTTCTGTTTCAGTGCTTGTTGTTTGATGACTACTTGCGCAATTATCTCGTGCACGATCAACTCCAAATCCGGTAAAAAAAGCCGCAGCAAAAATTGCAGGACTAGCAAATGCAGCGGTCCCGCCGCCAATTGCGATTGCGTAAATAATTGCTCCTATGGCACCTGTGATGCCGCCAATCCATGTTGCTGCGCTGCTTGTTGCTGTTCTTGATTCTGTATCGCTTCCTGCTGCCATTGATTTTTCCTTAATAGTTAATCGAGTTATTTTTAAATAACTGTAGCATTTGGTTTGGTTAAAGTAAATAGTTTGGTTGTGATATTTTTAATCATTAATATTATTATAATGTATTTTTTGTGAGCGCGTTATAAATAATACGCCGTTGTGGTCATGACTTTTGATTGTAGCTGCATGATGAATTTTAAAGCTCGCGGTAATTCTTTGGCGCCAGAATGATGAGCGTTATCGGCATGACGGGCTTCATCTTCGGTCATGACAGTGATAATCGCTCGGCTTTTTTGATCATTACTCGCGAGTGTTTGTTGATGATGGCTTAGATGTTTGATCACTTGTTTTTCAGTTTCTTCGACAAAACCTAGGCTTAAATCATCGCCTAAGCGTGCAGCGCTTATGCCAATTAGAAATGAAGCGATATACCAAAAAGGATTGAGATAACTGCTGTGGCTATCAAGTTCATTCAAGCGCTCTTGGCACCAATTAAGATGGTCAAGCTCTTCCATGGCGGCAGTATTAAAATGTGCTTTTAAATGAGAATTTTGCGTACCAAAAGCCTGGCCACGATATAAAGCTTGAGCGCAAATTTCGCCCGTGTGATTCACCCGCATAAAGCCTTGGCTTTGACGTTTTTGTTCTGGATTTAGTTCGGTATTCTCAGCGTGTATCGCTGGATTTTTGCGCGTGCCAATATTTCTTTGGCTTAAAGTATCCAAGCAATATTGCGCTTCGCAGAGGAATTTATCTAAAGGGCTGAAGTTGCGCATGGCGTTTCGCATCAGTATTTTGGCGTATTATAGCTTTATACCCATTGTGCGGCAACTTTGTAGTTCTTGTTACCTCAAAAAAAAATAAAGCCTAGGGCTGTTTGTCAATGATTACGTAGCAGCGCTAGGCTCGTTTTTTTAAGCAAGTATTGCTTCACCAATTTATAGTTCAACTCCTGGTGAGCTTAAATCTGTTCTTGGTGCGTTTGATGATCTTGTGCTTCTATCTACCCCAACAAGTCCACATGCTCCATGAAAGGCACCTTGGACAGCTGTGCCGGGCTTTTCTTCCATTAGATCTATGTATCTTTCTTCTGTTTCCCTGACTATAGCTTGTCGTTGGTCTTCACTTAAGTTTTTTAATAAGTTTAGTTGTGAGCGAAGGCCTCCGGATAAGTATGGCATATTCTGCAGCATCAATTGTCTCAGGTTCTTGTTATCTGCTAAAGGGGTGTCTGTGGGTCGGGGTCCGTCGATTGATATTTCTGATCGTACATTTGTGAAGAGTTCGATGTTATTCTTTACGGTTGCCCTAAAGGCTTGTTGATAGAACCTGAATGCGTCTTGATTTGCTGCTTGATGAAGTGTCTCTATGCCATGGCTTGTCAGTCTATGGTTGTGATCACAAAGCAAGGGTGTAGGTGCAGGTGTGGTGCTAGCCAGGGGGGCGACTGTTTGTGTAGGATGATTGGAGGGCATGTTGGTATCTGTAAGGCCGGGGGTAAATATTCGAAATGCTTGTGCTCTGTTTCCAAATGGCATTAGCATTGCCACGACTAGTAGTTGAAATAATCTGTTTAATGACATTGATTTTCTCCTTGGTTTGATTTATTTGCTATCAGATGTTTTTCTGATGGCGCTATTTTAAATTTAAAAAAAATAAAGTCAATTTAAATTTTTTTCGCACGTTTATTTTGCTTTTTTTATTTATTTTTTTGTTTTTTTATATTGGTATATATTTATTATGATAATTGATAGTGCATATCAAATACAGGATGGCCTTTATCTAAGCCTTTTTGCTCGAACTTTGTGGCGGGGCGATCGCCGCGTTCGTTGCTGATCAGTTTTAAATTAGGATTAGCGGCTAAGACTTTCACCATATGTTTGGCGTAATCTTCCCAGTCGGTGGCTAGATGTAAAATGCCTTGGGGTTTTAGTTTTTGTGCTAGTAAAGCGACGAACTCGGGTTGAATTAAGCGGCGTTTGTGATGGCGTTGTTTTTGCCAGGGGTCGGGGAAGAAAATGTTGATGCGGGCGATGCTGTGATCTACGCATTGGGTTTTGAGTGCCAACACGGCATCACCTTGGATCACGTGGACGTTTTTTAGTTCGTGTTCGTTGATTAGATTTAGTAGGCATCCAACACCTGGCGGATGCACTTCGATGCCGATAAAATTGATCTCGGGATACATTTGTGCGTGCTCTGCAAGGGAAGTGCCCATGCCAAAGCCGATTTCTAATACTTGTTCTTGTTGAGTTGTGAAAAGCGTATTGAACGGGCGGTTGTCACTTTGTTTGCTGGCATGTAGGTTAAATAATTGATCAACTGCACGTTGTTGGGCCTCGGACATTCTGCCTTTTCGGATGACGTAGCTTTTGATATTGCGAAGAATTGGAGTTGTGTTCATGAGGGTGTGTTAGTGAATAGTTTCGCCGTTGGTGAGTAGCGCGGTTAAGACTCGGCATAAGATCTCATAGCCTCTGAGTTTGCCGTATTGTTGTTCAAAGGTTTCAGCCAGCTCAACTACCCAAGATGCGCGTGTCACTTCGACGCTGCCCTCTAGCCATACTGTGGCCTCTTGCAGATAAACGGACAGCTGACCATCTTCAGAAGAAGTGTGGTGGCGGAAAATCACGTCATGGGCTTCGGAAAGATCCTGCTCCATTGTGGGCCATTCTTCTAAAGTCAGTTGTATTGTAGGTCTTAATTCACTTTTATCGATTTTCATAATTATTGATATTCTAATACTTTTGCGGCTAAACTTCCAGTTATTTGTTAATATATAGATTGGGTTAACATAGGAGTTTTTCAAGTGGAATCATTAATGCTTGCGAATTTTGATATTGATTTGTCGAAAGTCTTGCCAGAATTAGAGCGTTTACTTACCAAAGGTTTGGCTTTGGTTGAGACTTTAAGTCAACAAGAAATGCCGACTTTTGAGAGTTTGGTCTTGCCTTTATCTGCGTTTAATGCCGATTTAAGCGAATTTTGGTCGCCCGTATCACATTTAAATAACGTTGCTAATACCGATGCCTTGCGCGAGGTTTACGAGCAGGGTTCAATTAAAATCAGCGATTTTGCGGTGACCGTGGGGCAGCATCAGGCGCTTTACCAAGCGTATTTAAAATTAGCAAAAGGCTCTGAGTTTCCAAAATTATCTCATCCAGAGCAAAAACTGATAAAAGATGCCTTGCTTGATTTTGAACAATCAGGTGTGGGCTTGCCTGAAGCGGAGCGCGATATTTTTAAAGATTATGAACGTCAGCTCGTTGAGGCCACGACTAAATTTGAGCAAAACCTGATGGATGCGATTAAGGCTTGGCATTACGATACGCTTGATATTAATGACTTTAAAGGTGTGCCCGAAGCTGTGCTTTTGCAAGCGCAGAAAAAAGCCGAAGCAGAAGGGTTAAAAGGCTATCGCTTTGGTATTGATGCGCCGACGTATTTGGCGATTATGGGCTATGCTGATAATGCCAAAATCCGTGAGCATTTTTATCGGGCGTATGCAACGCGTGCTTCTGATTTAGATGCGTTACAATTTGATAATTCACAAGTGATGGTCGATCTTGTTAATTTACGTGCCAAAGAAGCTGCATTACTTAACTATCCGCATTATGCGGATTATGTGCTTGTTAGGCGTATGGCCAAGACCCCCTCTATCGTGCTTGAGTTTTTATCTGATTTGGCTAAACGTTCGCGTACCAAGGCCTTGGCAGATTGGCAAGAGCTACAAGATTTTGCGAAAAGCTTGGGGCATCAAGCACCGTTGCAATCTTGGGATGTGATGTATTTTAGTGAGCGTTTAAAAGAGCAGAAATTAGGGTTTAGTGAAGAGGCGCTGCGCCCGTATTTTCCATTGACACAGGTATGGAAGGGGTTGCTTAGTTTGGTGGAAGCTATTTTTGCCATTCGCTTTCGCGAGGTTCCCATTAAAGCCTGGCATTCTGATGTAAAATTTTTGGAAGTGTATGATGAGGGTGGTTTGATTGGCGGGATTTACGTTGATCTTTATGCGCGCGATCATAAGCGCTCTGGCGCCTGGATGGATGAATGTAAAGCGCTTCGCGTTTTGGGCAACACCGTCCAGCAGCCTTTGGCTTTTTTAAATGGTAATTTTTTACCGCCGCAACATGGCAAAGATGCTGAATTAACCCATGATGAAGTCGTCACTTTGTTTCATGAGTTAGGTCATGTGTTACAGCATGTGTTGACTACAATTTCTTTGCCAGAGATTGGTGGTATTAGTGGTGTGTCTTGGGATGCCGTGGAGTTGCCGAGCCAGTTTATGGAAAACTTTTGTTATGTGCCCGACATTTTAAAAAAATTAAGCCAACATGTGGAAACAGGTCAAAGTTTGGATGATGCTTTAATTGCCTCGATTCAGGCCAGCCGTACGTTTCAAAGTGGTTTGATGATGTTGCGTCAAATTGAGTTTGCTTTATTTGATATGCGCTTATATTTGCAAGATCAGATTGACGATGCAAGCCAAATACAAGATATTTTAAATCAAGTGCGTCAAGAAGTCGCAGTGATTATCCCGCCAGATTTTAATCGCTTTCAGCATGGCTTTAGTCATATTTTTGCTGGGGGCTATGCTGCTGGGTATTACAGCTATAAATGGGCGGAACTATTATCATCCGATGCATTTTCGCGCTTTGAAGAGGAGGGTGTGTTAAATCCTGGCGTGGGTTTAGCTTTTAGAAATACCGTTTTAGCCGAGGGGGGCAGTCGTGATGCCATGGATGTTTTTATTGACTTTCGCGGCCGTGCACCTAAAATTGACGCATTACTTAAACATAGTGGGATTTTATAAATGAAACCAAAGATACAGTTAAAAGTGATGAACCAAGCATTTGTCAACGAATTTGGCTTGCCCGCGCATGCCACGAATGGTTCTGCGGGTTTGGATTTGCGTGCGGCCATTGATGCTGCTCTTGAGATTAAGCCCGGTGAGACTATTTTGATTCCCACGGGTTTGTCGATGTATTTGGATGATCCCAAGTATGCCGCCATGATTTTGCCGCGTTCGGGTTTGGGGCATAAGCATGGCATTGTTTTGGGGAATCTGGTTGGTTTAATTGATTCAGATTATCAAGGCGAGCTTATGGTATCGTGCTGGAATCGCGGTCAAGCGGCCTTTAAAATTGAGCGTGGCGATCGTATTGCCCAGATGATTATTGTGCCAGTGCAACAGATCGAGTGGAATGTCGTGAATGAATTTAAAGTTTCAGAGCGCGCAGCCGGCGGCTTTGGTTCAACAGGAAAATAACATGTTTAAATTACCCATTGATAAAATCCCAACCCATATTTTTCGTACCTATGATATTCGTGGTAATACGTTAAAGGATTTAACCGCCGATCTTGCCCATGATATTGGTTTGGCTTTAGGAAGTGAAGCGCTGGCCCATGGCGCTAAAAATATTATTGTTGCCCGTGATGGTCGTTTGTCGGGGCCCCATCTTTTTGAGGCGTTGACCGAAGGCTTGCTTAAAACGGGCATTAATATTTTGGATATTGGCGTGGTGCCTACGCCATTGCTGTATTTTGCGACCAATCATTTGGAATTTAATACTGGGGTGATGTTGACGGGTAGTCATAATCCTCGTGATGATAATGGTTTAAAAACGGTGTTGAATGGCAAAACTTTGTCAGGCGATCGTATTCAGGATTTATTAAAGCGTATTCAAACGCGTAATGCCGTTAGTGGTGTTGGCGTGCGCTCCCATTATGATCATATTATTGCTGATTACATTAAAGATGTTGCTTCCCGCATTAAGTTAGCGCGCCCCTTAAAAATCGTCGTTGATGCCGGTAATGGTGTGACGGGTGTGGTGATTCCAGAATTATATCGTGCCTTGGGGTGTGAGGTAACGGCGTTATTTTGTGAGGTGGATGGTAATTTTTCTAATCATCATCCTGATCCCGCCAAGCCTGAAAATTTAGCAGTAATTATCGATACGGTCGCAAAACAAAAAGCGGATATTGGTTTGGCTTTTGATGGTGATGGCGATCGCCTGGGGGTTGTGACATCCAAAGGCGAAATTATTTATCCTGATCGTCAACTCATGTTGTTAGCGCGCGATTTATTAGAGCGGGAGCCTGGCGCTAAAATTGTGTTTGATGTGAAGTGTTCAAAAAATTTAGCTGCAGTGATTGAAGCTGCTGGCGGTATTCCCATTATGTCTAAAACGGGACATTCGATTTTAAAGCAAAGAATGTATGATGAAAAAGCGCCTTTGGCCGGTGAGATGAGCGGGCATATTTTCTTTCGCGAAAACTGGTATGGCTTTGATGATGGTATGTATGCGGGTGCCAGAGTTTTAGAAATTTTAGCTAAGGGCAGTGCTACGAGCTCAGCCTTATTTGAGAGCGTGCCTGATAGCATTAGCACGCCGGAGATTAATGTCAATATTGCCGACGATGCCAAGTATGCCTTAATTGAAAAACTCCAAAAACACGCGAATTTCCCCAATGCCAAAATCATTAATATCGATGGTCTGCGCATTGAGTTTCCCCATGCCTGGGGTTTGGTGCGCGCATCTAATACGACGCCAATGTTAACCTTACGTTTTGAAGCCGATGATGAGGCGGCGTTGATGGATGTTAAAAAAGTTTTTCGTGAGTTTTTACTAAGCCAAAGCCCTGATTTGAAATTAGACTTTTAGGCGTCTCGTCATTGCGAAATGCGTGTTAAGTGGGTAGAATTGTCAGGTTCATTCTTCGCAATATTACTCATGAAAAAGCAGACATTATTTAACAAAGCGGTGCTTGCCTTCGGCGTTTTTGTCGCTGGGGTTGTGCCTGTGTCTGCGAACTTAACTGCGCAAGTTAATAATATTGTGAACAATCAAGCTAGTAATATGCAAGTGGGTGTATATATTAAAAATATAACCTCGGGCCAAGTGCTTTATAATTCTAACGGTACTCGACCTATGACGCCGGCTAGTAATGTTAAGGTGTTTACTGCGGCTGCAGCGTATTTGTATTTAGGGCCTAATTATCATTATGTTACTGAAATTGATAGCATCACTCCGGTGGCGAGTGTGATTAAGGGTAATCTATATTTTTATTTTAGTGGCGATCCTACTTTGACTACACGTGATATTACCAATTTGGTGCTGCAGTTAAAGCAAAAAGGTGTACGTCAGATTAATGGGAATGTTGTGATTGATGATAGTATTTTTAGTGGTCCTGATTATGGCGTGGGTTGGCCTCAGGGGGATTTGGCCTATTGTTATGCGGCGCCCATTGGCGGTGCGATTATTAATAGTAATTGTATGGCTTTGCATATTGTCAAATCACGCGGTTATCAGACCCCGCAAATTAAGCAATACACCACGCAATTTCCTGTGGTTAATCAATTAAAATTAGTTGGGCCATCGCAAATGCGTACCTGTGCTTTTCAGCCTTCGGTCACGAGTGGCAATAATATTGTTTTGCAGGGTTGTTTGCCTGCGCGTGGTCAGTGGAATATTGCCTTTGCCATTAAAAATCCGAGTGATTATGCGGTGCAGGTTGTGGCCTCTACCTTTAAGCATGCTGGGATTCAGGTAACCGGTAAATTTATCAATGGTGTTGCGCCTCAAAGCGCTAAGCCTATAGCGCAGCATAGCTCTAAGCCGTTACAGGCAATTTTAAGCTATATGCTCAAGCGTTCTGATAATGTCTATGCAGGTGCTGTGGGTAAGACTTTAGGTAATGCTTATTATGGTGTGGGGAGTTACAAGAGTGGTGTTAGTGCCATTAATACTATTTTGACGACGCATATTGGTAATGCTTTTAAACCGGTGTATCTTGAAGATACTTCAGGCTTGTCAGCTTATGATTTGGTCGCGCCACAGCAGCTGGTGCAAGTCTTGGATTACATGTATCATCAACCTAGTGTCGCTAATATTTTTATTAAAAGCTTGGCCATTTGTGGTCAGCGCGGTACCTTGGTGTATCGGATGAATAAGGCGCCGTTGTTGGGTCATGTGTTTGGTAAAACCGGCACGATTAATGGTGTTTCGACGTTATCAGGCTATGTGATGGTGCCAGGTCATCCGGTGGTTGCTTTTGCGATTATGATGAATGATATTGAGGGTAATAGTTATTATGCCCATACTTTGCAAGATAAAATTGTCAAAGTGATTGCTGCCAATACTTAAATTTTTATTAACTAAAGGAGTCTATTATGTCATTTACATTGCCCCCGTTACCTTATGAGAAAAATGCGCTTGAGCCACATATTTCTGCAGAGACGTTAGAGTATCACTATGGTAAGCATCATCAGGCTTATGTGACTAATTTAAATAAATTGGTTGTCGGGACTGAATTTGAACATGCTACTTTAGAAGATATTATTAAAAAATCCTCCGGCGGTATTTTTAATAATGCAGCCCAGGTGTGGAATCATACTTTTTATTGGCATTGTTTAAGTCCTAATGGCGGTGGTATTCCCATGGGCAATTTAGCTGAATTGATCAATCGTCATTTTGGTTCTTTTGAGTCATTTAAAGAAAAATTTACCCAAACGGCGATTGCGACCTTTGGTTCAGGCTGGGCTTGGCTTGTTAAGAATCCTGATGGTTCGTTGGCGCTCGTTAGTACCTCCAATGCGCAGACTCCTATGACCTCAGGGCAAAAAGCGCTGTTAACTTGTGATGTTTGGGAGCATGCGTACTATATTGATTATCGCAACTTGCGTCCTAAATATGTTGAAGCCTTTTGGAATTTAGTCAATTGGGATTTTGTGGCGCAAGAGCTTGCGGATTAAGTTTATTTTGCCAATAAAAAAGGCCCTAATTTGGGCCTTTTTTATTGGCGTGACTTATTAGTTATTGCGATTACCGCTAAACATGCCTAGAATTTGTAGCAAGGTTAAGAAGATATTGATGAGTGATACATAAAGCATTACGGTTGCGGTAATGTAATTTTTTTCTCCACCTCGGACAATCATGTTGGTTTGATACATAATAAAGCCGCCCGAAATAATTGCGAATACTATCGATATAGCTAGTTGTAGTATAGGAAGTTTAAAGAAAAATATGTTTGCAAGGCAGGCAGCGAGTGCAATGATAACCCCAACGGTTAAGAAGCGTCCCCATTGTGAATAATCTTTGCTGGGGTTCATTGATAATGCTGATAAAACCAAGAAAATTCCTCCGGTGCCGCCTAATGCCATCATGATTAGTTGGCTGCCATTTGAAAAATTTTGAATGTAAAGATTTAGGATGGGCCCGAGATACCAGCCAATAAAACCGGTGTAGGCAAAGGTTAGTACCAGTGCGAATGGGCTGTTGCGAGTTGCTTGTAACAAAAAGGGAAAGCCAATCATTACAATGAGCATTAGCCAAATATTCACAAAGCCAGCGTTTTGCGCCATAGCAATGCCTGCGGTCAATGCGCTGAATAAAAGCGTGAGTGACAATAGTAAATAAGTATTTCTTAGCACTTTGTTGGTTGCAAGGGTGCTGCCTGTGACATCGCGGGTATAGACTTGTTGCTGATTCATACAAAACTCCTTTGGTTTTTTGTCAGAGGCATTATACCCCATTTGGCTGTTTGGGGCAATTTTGTATTGTTGATTTTAATGCGTGGTTGCTTTTATTAAAAACTATTGATTATAATGATGTGCTGTTATATTTTTAGTCATAAATTTTATTTTAAAATATGTTTTTTATTAAATGGACTTAAGGAGTATTTGTCATGTCTTATCAACGCCCGCAAGACCCCCCCGTTACTGCACCCCAGCGATCATTAGCTGGATCTTATTCTGCCTCGGGTCGGCCGAAAAATCCGCCTGCTTCCGCTCCAATGCCACAAGAGCTGACTTCACGGGGTCCTTTAGCGCCAGAGATGTCTTTTGCTGAGTCTTTAGAGATGTCTATTGCTGAGGGTATAAACATCCTAATTGCTCTGTTGATGGCGGGTGCTCCTTTGGCGGATTATTCTAAAGCTATTGCTGTCTATCGAGAGCGTAGGCTGCACCCAAAGTATAGCACATTGGGTGCGGGCGCTTCTGAGGGTGACTATCGGAATGAGTCTCATCAGATGTCACTGACGGCTGCTCTTAAAGCAGTGACAAAGCCTTCAGAAAAATATTCAGTAGGCGTTAGCCTGCCTGAGCATGATGCTCCCCATCTTGATGCTCGGGAGTATCGTGATTCATCGCCTCAAGTTGTTCCTGAGTCAACAGTAGAAAGACCTATCCCGCCGGAAGGTTTCCTCGGGAGGCCGCGTACATTAGGGCATATCGAAGATCAAGCTGAAGCGGATCGTCTTTTAGATTGTTGGGATGCTGCTAGTAGGGGAGGTTCGGTTGCCCAGCTTAGGACTCTAGCAAAATGGCTGACTGATCTTTATAAACCTTATCAGCCTAAAGTGCTTCAGCCACAGGTGGCTCCTGTGGGTGAGCGTAGGCCAGAGAAAGCAAGCGCTGTAGGTGGGGTTTTTGCAGGTAAGTCTGCTTCTGATTTTTTTACTACGGCTGGTGTTACGCCGTCCAGGCGGTTTAGTGGTCATAGTGAAGCTAGTTTAGCGCCTCAGGAGTTGAGCCTCTCTCAATCTGAAGCGCTCGGGTTACAACAAGCTTTTGTGGGTGTGAGCAGTCCACAGACAGCAAGGGCTGTAGGTGAGGTTTTTGTAGATAAGCTTACTCCTGGGTCTGCTGCTACGGCTTTGGTTACGCCGCCCAGGTCGAGGAGTGTTGCTAGTACAACTAGTTCAGTGCCTCAGGAGTTCAGCTTGGCTGAGCTTCTAAGTCGCTCTGCGGAGGGTGCTGTACCTGCTCGCCAATCTCCGTCAGGAGATGGACGCTTTTCTGAAGCCTCTTGCGTTTTTGGGGATATTGCGGGTTTATCTTCTCCATTGAGACGTTTTTCTCTCAATGAGGTTACTCCACCCCGTGCTTCAGGTGCAACAGACGTGCCTCAGCAGTCCTAAATTATTTATGCGCCATAGGAGCCCAATGCGCTTGCATTTCTATAAGGGCTCCGATGTGGTGCCGCTACATGCTAATAGTCGCTAATTTGCGCATAACAAAAATTACACTTGCCAAAGGCTTGATTTTATGAGACAATCGCTTTCGATGATATAGGATATGTGTTTATATTCCTTGTTTTTGTCTTAAGATAGCTTTTTATGTGTTGATTCCGATCTTCATTTTATCCCCAGACAATTGTTCATCTTTTTGCATCATGTGATGCAGATATAACAACATACTGGAGATTCCAAAATGGAGAGTCAAGCTCTTTTTAGTTCATTGCATTTGCCCGAAGATTTATTAAAGTCCTTAACACGTTTGGGTTTTACCGAGCCTACGCCTATTCAAAAACAAGCAATTCCTGTGGCTTTAAAGGGGCAGGATATTTTAGGCTCTGCACAAACAGGGACGGGTAAGACTGGTGCTTTTGTGATTCCGATTATTACCAAAATGATGAATTCATCTTATGGCGCAGCGCTTATTTTAACACCGACCCGTGAACTTGCGGTGCAGGTCGCAAAAGTCGTTCATGATTTATTGCCTTATCGTAGTGGCATTAAAACAGCCACTTTAATTGGTGGAGAGCCGATTGGCAAACAATTTCGTCAATTAAAAGATGATCCACGTATTGTGATTGGTACGCCTGGGCGTGTGAATGATCATTTGCAACGCAAAACCTTAAATTTACGTCATACCAACTTTTTGGTGTTGGATGAAACTGATCGTATGCTTGATATGGGTTTTGGTGTGCAGTTAGATGCCATCGCACAGTTCTTGCCAAAAGAGCGTCAAACCATGATGTTTTCTGCAACAATGCCGCATAATATTATGAAGCTTTCTGAGAAATATTTAAAAAACCCAGAGCGTATTGCAATTGGTGCCGCGCATAAAGTGGCTTTGAATATTAAAGAAGAAGTTTTGCATCTGAAAGCTGCGATGAAATATGATCAATTGCTCAAAGAATTAGATCAGCGTAAAGGTTCTGTCATTGTGTTTGTTAAAACTAAGCGTGCCGCTGATACCTTGGCTGATCAGCTGTGTGATGATGATCATAATGCCGATGCGATTCATGGCGATTTAAAACAGCGTCAACGTGATCAAGTGATCAAGGCGTTTCGTAATAAAGCCTATCGCGTGATGGTTGCGACCGACGTTGCTGCGCGTGGTTTAGATATTCCCCATATTGAACATGTTATTAATTTTGATTTACCTCAGTGTCCTGAAGATTATATCCATCGTATTGGACGTACAGCGCGTGCGGGTGCTGAAGGCTCTGCAATGAGCTTTGTGTCGCCTAGTGAAGCAGGTATTTGGAAAGATATTCATCGTCTAATGAAAGGTGAGGCTGTTGATTCTAAGCCTGCTTATGGTCATAATCAGAATCGTCCTGAGCGTGATGTTAAATTTAAAAAGAAATTTCATCGTTATTCGGGTGGAGGCAATCGGGCGCGTGCCTAGAGTGATTTGATTGGAGTATATTATGAATACCACTACACTAAAGCCGGCACCTCGTGTCGGCTTTGTCAGTTTAGGCTGTCCTAAAGCGTTGGTTGATTCTGAGCGTATTATTACTAATTTACGTTCTGAGGGCTATGATATTGCCCCTGATTATCAGGGCGCGGATATTGTCGTGGTCAATACCTGTGGTTTTATTGAATCTGCCGTTAATGAGTCTCTTGATGCCATTGGTGAGGCTTTGGCTGAAAATGGTCGCGTGATTGTGACAGGGTGTTTGGGTGCTAAAAAAGAAGTGATTTTAGAGAAGCATCCTCAAGTGCTTGAAGTAACGGGGCCTCATGCTTATGAAGAAGTCATGCGCGCGGTGCATAAACATCTGCCGCCAAGCACGGACCCATTTACGAGTTTAGTGCCGGCGCAGGGTATTAAGCTGACGCCTAAGCATTATGCTTATTTAAAGATTTCTGAAGGCTGTAATCATACCTGTACTTTTTGTATTATCCCCTCGATGCGCGGTAAATTAAAAAGCCGCATGATCGATGAGGTATTAACCGAGGCGCATAAATTAAAACAAGCTGGTGTGAAAGAGATTTTGATTATTTCACAAGACACAAGTGCCTATGGTATTGATACTAAGTATGAAGAGCGTACTTGGCAGCAAGAATCATTGAAGACTAAGTTTTTTGATTTATGTAAGGCTTTAAGTGAATTTGGTATTTGGGTGCGTTTGCATTATGTCTACCCTTATCCTCATGTTGATGAGATTGTCCAATTTATGAAAGAAGGGGCGTTATTGCCTTATCTTGATATTCCATTCCAGCATGCGAATCCACGTATTTTGAAATTGATGAAGCGTCCCGCGAGCTCTGAAAATAACTTAGAGCGTATTAAAGCCTGGCGTGCCGTGTGTCCAGATTTAACTATTCGCAGTACTTTTATTGTTGGTTTTCCAGGTGAGACTGAGGCTGAGTTTGAAGAATTATTAGACTTTTTGCGATCCGCACAATTAGATCGTGTTGGTTGCTTTAAATATTCTCCTGTTGAAGGTGCGAAGGCGAATGACCTTCCTGATCCTGTGCCTGAAGAAGTCAAAGAAACACGTTACCATCGTTTTATGGAAGTACAATCAGAAATTAGTGCCGCGCGTTTGGCGATGAAAATTGGTAAGACGATGCAGGTGCTCGTAGATGAGATTCGTGAAGATGCGGCCATTGCGCGCTCATCCAGTGATGCTCCTGAAATTGATGGCTTGGTCTTTATTGATAATGCCGCGCATCTTAAACCCGGGCAATTTGTGCAGGTAAAAATTATTGACGCCGATGAGTATGATTTGTTTGCAGAGTTGCTATAACTATTTGTTCATTAATTTGATTTTAACGTGGGATTTGTATAAGTACTTCGTGTCGGCTCATTTCGAGTGGCAGGGTGATGGTTTTTAATTTTGATGTTTCGCCTTTGGTGATTTCAATATGTGATTTCGGAATGCTGAGGGTTTTGGCTAAGAATTCGATGAGTGCAGCATTGGCCTTGCCTTCGATGGGTTCGGCTTTTAATGCTATTTTTAGGCGGTGATTGTGCCAGCCTTCAATTTTATTGATTTTGCTGTTCGTTTTTATTTGTATATCTAAGTAAAATAATTTGGGGGCGCATGTCATCATGGCCCCTGATTGATTGGAATATGGCTTAGTTGGTTCAAGATGTTTTGTGCTAAAGCTTGTTGCATACCCGTCGTTAATTGCGCTGCGATGGCATTGCCGCTTAATACTTGGGATGCGCTGCTACTAAAATTCTGGCTTTGTTGTAGCGATGTTGTTGGAATTAAAATTTTTCCATGGTTGTCGACGACATTAAAGCTTACGATGAGATAGGCTGTGTAAAATCCGGAAACATTGACGCCGCCACTGTTGACCATCGTATTGGTTGATTGTACGGAGATAAGGTTTAAGGTGCTTGTTGCAGCTTTAGGGTTGCTCACCAAGGCGACGCCATTGGCTGTTAGCATGCGCTTAAGTTGTTGTACGAAAGGATCGTTTGGGTTGCTGGTGACGAGATACATCGTTTGTAACGATGGCGCTAACGTTACTGCCTGAGGTTTTCTTAAGGCAAAGCCGCAACCGCTCAGCATTAGGCAGAATAAAAGCAGGCTCAATAACTTGAAGTAGCGCATGATGTATCCTTTATCTATTATCTATTATCTATTATCTATTATCTATCTTTATGAGTGACGACATCTTCGGGGGCTGGGCTTTGGGCTTGATAAAAGCCAACGCTGCTGCAGGCGGCTAGGGTAGCGCTGATGCTTAAAAGTAAAAAGAGTGATATAGCTTTTCTCATGGGCATCTCCTATTTGTTATGGCCGATCATGTCTTCTGGGCGAACCCATAAATCAAAATCTTTGGCGCTGACTAATTCTAGTTTCAGGGCGGCCTCTTTGAGGCTTAAGTCATGATGATGGGCGTATTTAGCAATCTTAGCGGCATTGTCGTAACCGATGTGGGTATTTAAGGCGGTGACGAGCATTAATGTGTTTTCTTCAAAGAATTTTAAGCGCTTAAGATCTGGTTCGATGCCGATGGCACAATGCTCATCAAAGCTGTGGCATGCATCGCTAAGTAATCGTACACTTTGTAAAAAATTATAAATGATCACGGGTTTAAAGACATTGAGTTCAAAATTCCCTTGGCTGCCCGCGATTTCTATGGCTGTGTCATTGCCCATGACTTGTACCGCGACCATGGTCATAGCTTCGCATTGAGTGGGGTTAACCTTGCCGGGCATGATTGATGAACCAGGTTCATTTTCGGGAATGAAAATTTCACCCAAGCCGCAACGTGGGCCAGAAGCCATCCAGCGTATGTCATTGGCAATTTTCATCAATGCCACAGCCAAGGTCCTAATTGCGCCGTGAACGTACACTAAAGCATCATTTGATGCAAGCGCTTCAAATTTATTAGGGGCGGTGATAAAGGGGAGCTTGGTTTCTTTAGCGATTTCAGCAGCAACTGCTTCAGCAAATTTTGGATGCGAGTTAAGTCCTGTGCCAACCGCGGTGCCACCGGCTGCAAGGCGATAAAGATGTTGGCTCGTAACTTCAATACGTTCCATTGCAAAATCTAACTGAGCGACATAGCCGGAAAACTCTTGGCCCAAAGTGATGGGGGTGGCGTCCATTAAATGTGTGCGGCCTGATTTGATGATGTCTTTGAATGCTTGGGCTTTTTTATCTAAAGTATTGCGCAAGGTTTTGATGGCGGGTAATAGTGTTGAATGAATTCCAATTGCGGCTGCGATGTGCATAGCTGTCGGAAAAGTGTCGTTTGAACTTTGTGATTTATTGACATCATCATTGGGATGAATAGGTTTTTTGCTGCCTAATTCGCCCTTTACCATTTCGATGGCGCGATTCGAAATGACCTCATTCACATTCATGTTTGATTGAGTGCCTGAGCCCGTTTGCCAGACAAATAGAGGGAAGTGCCCATCTAGCTTACCTGCAATCACTTCATCAGCTGCCTTGGTAATTAAATCTTTTTTCTCAGACGGGAGTAAGCCTAGGTCACAGTTGACAATAGCAGCGGCTTTTTTGAGATACCCAAAAGCGTGGATAATTTCGATGGGCATATGTTCGGTGCCGATGGAAAAGTGAATGAGCGAGCGGGCGGTTTGGGCGCCGTAGTATTTGTCTTCAGGGACTTTGATATCCCCCATGCTGTCAGATTCGGTACGGAATGTTTGGCTCATGATCTTTCCTTGTGGCTATATTTTCTTGCTGTAGATGATAGCAAATATAAGGGCTTTTGTACAAGGATGGGCTTCATTGTGATTGGATAATGTGTTATCATGCTTGTGTATTTTAAGATATAAGTTAAGGTGTTTTTCTTTAGCAATGGAGTGTTATGTGTCTTTCAAGGAATGAGCTTCAGCTGTTAGTAGACCGTTGTGCTAAGCTATCTTATTATGAGCGTGAGCAAGATGCGTTTTGCAGTACACCCTTGCCTGATGGTGCGAGTATTCAAGGCATGGCGGTTGTTTTGGCGACTGGAGGTGCTGATGAAATTCGTAAATTTCTTTTATTATCCTCACACATTGATACGCTGATTCATGGTGATCCTCCTTATGCCAGTGGCTCTGAGTCTTGGGTGCTTTCTCTTTTAGGTGAAAATAACAAGGTGATTCTGCCAGACGAGTCATCAGATGGTGGTACTCCTTTGCCATCGCAGCCTCTTTTGCGCACTTTTAGTCGTCCTCCTCATGATGTTGCCAAGCCTGGTAGTTGTTGTGCTTTTCTTGCTCGTTGTTTTTCCTCTTGTCTTTCTTCTGATAAGCATAAACCTCATGGGTATGGCCATCGTCGTTAAGTTTTGGTGCTTTTTAAATATTGATATTTATTTTAATTATTGGTTTGAGATTAAAAATATTTTATGTTTTAAATGATCTTCTCTTTTTTTTAAATTCGTTTTTAAATATAATATTTTCGGTTCATTGTTGTAACAAGGGGGTTCTATGCACGGTGCTGGTGATCATTCTGATTCAGGGTCAGAAGTTGAGGGCGACGCCCAGGGTAGAGTCCCTTGTTTTCAAGAGCCTTGTTCTGTTGATGTGTTGCGGCGTTTAATGGCGCTTCAGGCTTTGCTTTCTTGGGTTGCCTCTGGTGGCCAAGCAACACAACTTCTGTGCGATCATTTTGGACGAGATTATCTTCGCACGCATACTGTGGATGGTTTGTATGATTTCTTGAGGGGTGTTGAGTCGCCAGAAGGTGTTGAAAAGTATCTTAAAGATTCTTTTTCTTCTTTACTGAAAATTATTGAACAGTATCCTGTTCCTGCAGACTATTTTGATTATTCTCTTTGTGCTAATCGAATTATAGATATTTTGCGTAAGAAAAAAGGGGTTCCCTCAGGTACAGATGATTTTAGTTATGTTTATGGTTCTAGCAATATTAAGGGGTATGCAGACATTGCAGATGTTCGTGCTTGGTTGAGCTCAAGGTCTCCAGGGTCTCCAGGGACTCCTGGCTCTGGTAGGAGGAGCTCAGGTTCTGGAGGTGTTCGCCGTATTTCTCCTCTTGCGTCGCCATTGCTGTCTCGTTCTCTTAGGTATGGGAGTGCTTTGCCTGATCCTATTTCTAAGGTAGGCGATGTTTCTTTAGTGTTTTCGGTGCCTTTTGCTGATGGGAACGCTTTCGCTCCAGTGCGAGGGGCTCCTGGAGTTGTAACAACAGTTTGGGTTGAAGATCTCCGGCCTCAGCATTGTTGCTCTTTTTTGTGCTCTTGGCTTTTTGGGTCTCCTCAAGCTTCTGTCAGTGATGTTCATCGCCCGTTTATTCCGGGTTTACACAAATAGTTAAGACTGCTGCATGATCCCGGTGTCATACTTCGCAAGCTGTCGCCGAGGGGTTCCTGGGCCTTTATCTGCTTTTGCTTTTTGGCCCCATCCTCCCAGCCCCGTTAGTTGTTGCCTTAAGGCATTGCTTAGTTTTGGGGGCGTGTTAATATTTTTTGGTTTTTAGAAATATTTTCTAAGCTTGCCGCTGCCATTTAAATTGTTATCGCAGCGCTGGCAGATTTTTTGCTCGCCGTACTCAGGGTCTCTTTGTTCCACATCTGGGGTATGGTGCCAGCAACGGTCGCATTTTGGGTCTTCGGATTTTTTGATGACATTCTCACTGCCAAAATCAACTTTAGAATTAATAAAGAAATATTTTAGTTCTTTTTTGAATTCGGTTTCGTCTTTGATGTGTGCGCCCTTGGTCCCTTGTGTATTCATAAACTCAGGATTAGTAACAGTTATTTCTACATCTAGGCTTGAGCCGATCTCGCCGCTTTTTCTTAAAGCATCGAGTTTTTTGTTGATATCAGATCTCATTGCCATGAGTTGTTCAAGTAAAGCGGTTGGGGCCCCTAAAAAATCTTGTGATGACGTTAATACCTCATACCATTTTAAAGTAAATACGGTTTCGTCCTGTGTGGTGCATAGATTTTTAGCGCGCATCAGTTGCCAAACTTCATCGCTCGTGAAGCTTAATACTGGGCTAATCATGCGCACAAAAATTTGTAAAATATGATACAGGGCGCTTTGGGCAATTTGTCTATTTTGAGCAGATTCGGTATAAAGGCGGTCTTTTAAAATATCAAAATAGACATTGCTTAGGTCTTTTTCGCAAAATTCGAACAGTTTGGTGATCGTGCCTCTGATGTTGTAAGTATGGTCTTTGAATGTGGCTTTGGTAAAGTCTTGTACTTCAAAAGCTTTCGCTACCATGATTTTATCGATCCAGGCGAGATCTTCAAACGCCACTAAGTTTTTGACATCAAAATCATCTAAGGCCGATAACATGTAACGCAAAGTATTTCTAAATTTACGATAGAGATCGGCCGCTTGTTGTAGGATAGTGTCAGAGATGCTGATTTCATTACGATAATCCGCCATAGCGACCCATAGGCGCAAAATATCGGCGCCGTATTTGTTCATGACTTCTTGTGGTGTAATTATATTACCGATGGATTTAGACATCTTGCGGCCTTCGCCATCCACAACAAAGCCATGGGTTAAAATTTGTTTATAGGGCGCGGCGTCTCCTGCGGCAATTGCAGTTAAGAGTGATGCTTGGAACCAGGCGCGATGTTGGTCTGAGCCTTCTAAATATAAATCGGCTGGAAATTCTAATTCTGGGCGTTTTTTTAAGACGCATTGATTTGATGCGCCCGAGTCAAGCCAAACATCAAGGGTGTCTGTGGCTTTGTCATAATCATTGCTATCAACGCCGTAGTCTTCGCAGGTTGCGCCAAACCAGGCTTCTAGGCCGTTTTTTTCAATGCGATTTGCTGCTTCGATGATTAGCGTCGTCGTGTTGGGATGCAGGTCACCGGTATTTTTATTGACAAAAAGTGTCAGCGGTGTGCCCCAATAACGTTGACGCGAGATGCACCAATCTGGGCGGTCGATTAACATTGATAGAAAGCGATTTTGGCCTTCAGCAGGAATAAAAGTAACTTTATGGGCGGCCTTTTCAGCAGCTTGCACTACTTGGCTCATGTTGATAAACCACTGGGGTGTGGCTCTAAAAATCAGAGGTGTTTTGTGGCGCCAGCAATGGGGAAAGCTATGGGTGATTTTGTGTTGTTTAAATAAATTGTGATGTTGCTGTAGGGTTTCAATTACTAAAGGATTGGCTTTGGTGACATGAATTCCTGCAAAAAGCGGGGTGTCGGGTGTATAGCAGCCGTTGGAGGCTACGGGGCTTAAGACTTCGATATTATATTTTTTGCAGACCTGAAAGTCATCAACGCCGTGAGCTGGTGCGGTGTGCACAAAGCCTGTGCCTGAGTCTGTGGTGACGTGATCGCCCAAGATGATTGGGACTTGTTTGTCATAAAATGGGTGCTTGAGTTTCATGCCCTCGAGTGTTTTGCCTTTGACGCTTTTTAAGACTTGATGATCGAGCTCTTTGAAAATATTTTCGTGCAAGGCTTCGGCTATCCAGTAATTGATGCCTTCTGAGGTCACCAGCACATAATCAATATCACTGCCTGCAGCAACGGCTTGGTTGCCAGGAAGGGTCCAGGGAGTTGTCGTCCAAATTAATACAAAATGATTAGGTTGATCTGCGACTGGAAATTTAATGGTGATTGAGTCCGAGACTTTATCTTGGTATTCAACTTCGGCTTCAGCCAATGACGATGCACAATCTAAGCACCAGTGAATGGGTTTGTAACCTTTGATGATATGGCCGTTTTGGTGAATTTTTGCAATTGTGCGCACAATGTCGGCTTCATATGAGTTGTCCATGGTGGCATAGGGTTTGTCCCAAGCACCTAAAACGCCTAAGCGTTTAAAGTCTAAGCGTTGTTTGTCAATTTGTGATGCTGCATATTTTCGGCATTCAGCGCGAAATTCGACGGCAGAAATTTTACTGCCAACTTTGCCGAATTTTTTTTCTACCTGTAATTCGATCGGCAGGCCATGGCAGTCCCAGCCAGGGATAAAAGGTGCTTGCAATCCTCCCAGCACATTGGCTTTAACCACGATATCTTTGAGAATTTTATTAACGGCATGGCCGACATGAATATCGCCATTGGCGTAGGGTGGGCCGTCATGGACAATGAATTTGTCGGCATTGGCACGTGCATCTTGTACTTTTTGATAGACGTCATGAGCTTCCCAGCGTGCCAGCATTTCTGGTTCGCGCTTGGCGAGTTCGGCCTTCATGGGAAAGCTAGTTTCAGGTAAGTGGAGGGTGTTTTTATAATCTTTCATTTGAGTATATAATGGTTACCATAAGCTTAAGTATAGCGAAATACTTGGAATTCTGGAAGAACTTAAAAAAGAACTATAAAAAGGAGGTTTAAATGCGTTGCTTCAACTATGTTGTTTTAGTGTCGTTAATTTTGGCTTTAACGGGCTGTGCACCTGATATTAGCGCCAATCATTATAATGCCGATCAGGCCCAAAAAGTGAGTGAGGTGCGTCATGGTGTGATTACGTCTGAATCCCAGGTGCAAGTAGATGGTAGTAAGGGTAATTGGGCGGGAACTTTGATTGGTGGGGCTGCGGGTGCAGTTTTGGGGTCGGCTATTGGTGGTGGGGGCGTAGGGACGGGCTTGGCGACCGTGGGCGGAGCAGCGGTAGGTGGTTATGCTGGTAATAAAACAGAAGGCGCTTTGAGCAAGCAAGAAGCTACGCGTTATATCATTAAACTTGCTAATGGTGATTCTGTTGCTGTGGTGCAAAAGGATAATCCTCCGCTTTCGGTTGGTACAAAGGTGCAAGTAATTAGTGGGGACCCTGCGCAGGTTGTTGTTGATAATTAGGTGTGATACATTAGTCCCGGTTTCAAGCCAATTTTTTTACTTAACAAACAAAGGAGATTATTATGCGTGGTTTACGTTGTGTAGTGTTAGCATTAGCAGTGATGGGTATTACCGCTTGTTCATCAGGATCCAGTGATTCTTCCGATTCTTCAATGAGCGCTTCTTCATCAATGGCTGCTTCTTCAATGAGTTCAGCCCCTGCTAGCACCTCATCAATGAGCTCAATGAGTTCTGTGAGCTCCATGAGTTCAGCAAGCTAATTTGTAAAAAATTAGTTTTTGCAATAAAAAACCCTCCTTGTGAGGGTTTTTTTATTTATCGGGATTGCTTCTAAAGCCATTAAACCAGGCTAAGAGAAGGTATGGAGATAAACCAAAGAGTGATATGAAGACGCAGATGCCGCTGATGTTTCTGTCATCAGGCATAGATCCAAGTGCGTCTGTTATTCCAAAACAAGTAACGGCGATGAATAAAAGCATGGGGAGGAGTAAAACACTTTTGCTAATCACTAAATTTCTGCAACGGTCTTTGACGTGCCAAGTTGAGAGTGTCGCCACTAACGTGATGGTGAAAAAGACCACAAACCAGCCCGTGAAATTATGGATCGGCACACCCGAAATGGCGCCTTTTTGATCCCAGGTCCAGATATGGTTTATGGTTGAAAATATTGGGTCGATTGCTAGGTCATGCATCATCATGATAATGCCAGACATGGCTGCAAGTACGAGAACATTTCTTTTGTAGCTCATTGGTTTTGAGATGGCTAAGCAAATAAAATTTGTAGTATATACTAAGTAGACATAACTGAAAGGGACGTAGAAAGGCACGCCGTAAATCAGTCCTGGAAGATTGGCGTTATAGTGGTAAGCTCCAAAAATATGGCTGGTATTGACGCCAATGCATTCGGCACAATAGCTTAAGAGGGCGGCGATGATGATATAAACTGCTGTGCGCCAGGTGCCCCAAACTATTTGGGAGTGTATGGCGATGGCGCCGACAAAGCAGAGTGGGGTAATGCCGTCATTTTTGTAGGGCGTGTAGTGGATGATGAATCCTACAGCTACAAATATTAGGATCAGTGCGTGTAGGGCTTTTCGTTGTTTGTTGGGCATTAGGTTTTTCCGTGAGGGTGTGGAGGTATTTTTGCATGTTTTTTGATAAATCGCAATTGCTTAGTGTTTTTTGCTCACCTAAGTCCAGAGTATTATTTTTACTGCTATGGGCTCGAAAATTCGTTATAATATGGCGTGAAAAATAGAAGAGGTATGGTCATGGCTTATAATTTTAAAGAAATTGAACAAAAGGCTCAAAACTTTTGGGTGAGCCAAAAAACATTTGCTGCAATTGAGGATGCTAAAAAAGAGAAGTTTTTTTGCTTGTCTATGTTGCCTTATCCAAGCGGTAAGTTACATATGGGCCATGTGCGTAATTATACGATTGGGGATGTAGTATCACGTTTTGAGCGTATGCGCGGTAAAAATGTCATGCAGCCTATGGGGTGGGATGCGTTTGGCTTACCGGCTGAAAATGCGGCTTTAAAAAATAATGTCGCGCCGAGTACCTGGACTTATCAAAATATCAGTGAAATGAAAAAACAGATGCAAGAGCTGGGCCTTGCGATTGATTGGTCGCGTGAGCTTGCGACTTGTCAGCCTGATTATTATCGCTGGGAGCAATGGTTGTTTTTAAAGATGTATGAAAAAGGCTTGGCGTATAAAAAAGAAAGTGCGGTGAATTGGGATCCTGTGGATCAAACCGTTTTGGCTAATGAGCAAGTTATCGATGGTCGTGGTTGGCGCTCGGGTGCGCTCATTGAGAAAAAAGTCATTTCGCAATGGTTTTTAAAAATTACTGATTATTGTGAAGAGTTGCTCACCGATTTAGATAAGCTCACTGGTTGGCCTGAACAGGTTAAAACCATGCAGCGTAATTGGATTGGGAAATCCACAGGCGCTGAGATTGATTTTTATGTGCCAAATTATGATGATATCTTAAAAATTTATACCACGCGTCCCGATACTTTTTATGGTGTGACTTTTTTGGTGGTGAGTGTGGATCATCCTTTGGCAGCCTTTGCGGCGTCAAATCATCCAGAGTTACAGAATTTTATTACCGAGTGTCGGCATATTTCTACAAAAGAAGCGGATCTTGCGACCCAAGATAAAAAAGGCTTGCCCACGGGCTTATATGCAGTTCATCCTTTTACCGAGCAGCAAATCCCTATTTGGATAGCGAATTATGTGTTGATGGATTATGGTACGGGTGCGGTAATGGCGGTGCCCGCGCATGATGAGCGTGATCATGAGTTTGCGCTTAAATATAATTTATCGATGCAGCCCGTGATTGCCGATAATGGCTCTCATGATTATAAAAAATCAGCATATATGGGTTCCGGACCCTTGATTAATTCTGATGATTTTAATGGCATGCTTAATACTGATGCGCTGAAAAAAATTACTGAACAATTGGTAGAACTGGGTGTGGCAGAATTTAAAGTCAATTATCGTTTACGCGATTGGGGTGTTTCCCGCCAGCGTTATTGGGGTACGCCAATTCCGATGTTGTTAGACGGGGCTGGCAATAGCGTGCCTGAGTCTTATGATCATTTGCCGGTGGTTTTGCCTGAGGGTGTGACTTTAACGCATCCAGGCTCGCCCCTCAAAGACATGCCAGAATTTTTAAATGTAGAGCGTGATGGTAAGCGTTACACGCGTGAGACGGATACCTTTGATACCTTCTTTGAGTCCTCTTGGTATTTTGCGCGTTACTGTTGTCCTGATGCCAATAAAATGTTGGATGAGCGTGCCGATTATTGGATGCCTATCGATCAATATATTGGTGGTATTGAGCATGCGATTTTACATTTGTTGTATGCACGCTTTTTTACGAAAGTCATGCGTGATTTTGGTTTAACCAAGGTTGATGAGCCATTTAAAAATTTATTAACTCAAGGCATGGTATTGAAAGATGGTGCTAAGATGTCAAAATCCAAGGGCAATACGGTTGATCCGAAAGAAATGATCGAGCAGTTTGGTAGTGATACTGTCCGCTTATTTATGATGTTTGCAGCGCCTCCTGAAATGTCTTTGGAGTGGTCGGATTCGGGGATTGAGGGTTCTTATCGCTTTATTAAAAAATTGTGGCAGTTTGCTGAGAAGCATCAAAATGAGATTCAAGCTTTGAATCAAAAAAATAAAACTGCTGTTGCAGCTAATGGTTCTGGGCGTCGAGAGCTTCATGAGATTTTAACTCAGGCGAATAAAGATATGGAGCGTCAACAATTTAATACCGTGGTTTCAGCCAGTATGAAAATGTTGAATTTGTTAAGTGATGCTGAAGATGCAGTGTTGCGCCAAGAGGGCTTGTCGATTTTGTTGCGGGTATTAAATCCAGTGACACCGCATGTGACTCATGTGTTATGGCAAGATTTAGGCTTTGGTGATGATATCGCCAATAGCACTTGGCCTGTGGTTGATCCTGATGCCTTGGTGAAGCAAGAGTTGCTTATTGTGGTGCAAATTAATGGTAAGATGCGGACGCGCTTTACAGTGGGTGTTAGTGCCACTGAAGAAGAGGTCAAGGCGATTGCTTTGGCCGACGCCAATGTCATTAAGCATATTCCTGACACCGGGATTAAAAAGTTTGTTTACGTGCCCGGCAAAATCGTTAATATTGTGGTATAAGCTTGATTGTGCATAAAATTGCAGTAGCGCCGATGATGGATTGGACCGATCGTCATTGCCGTTATTTGCTGCGCTTAATTTCAAAAAACGTGTTGCTTTATACCGAGATGGTGACGAGCCGTGCGATTACTCATGGCAATCGCGAGCATTTGCTTGGTTTTGATGTGAGTGAACATCCTGTGGCTTTGCAATTGGGCGGAAGTGATGCCCATGAGCTTGCTTTGTGCGCCAAGATCGGCGAAGATTTTGGTTATGATGAAATTAATCTCAATGTTGGTTGTCCCTCTGATCGGGTGCAAGCGGGGGCGTTTGGTTTGTGCTTGATGAAGTCACCGGATTTGGTGTCTGAATGTGTGGCTGCTATGAAAGCTGTGGTTAAAATTCCGGTGACGGTAAAAACGCGTATTGGTGTTGATGATCAGGATGATTATGAGTCGCTCTATGCTTTTATTGAAAAACTTATTGCTGTGGGTGTGGATCAAGTTACCATCCATGCTCGCAAGGGCTGGTTGAAAGGCTTGAGCCCAAAAGAAAATCGTACCATCCCCGAGCTTAATTATCCGATGGTCTATCGCTTAAAGCAGGATTTTCCGAATTTATTAATCGGCATTAATGGTGGGATTACTAACTTGACGCAGGCCCATGAGCATTTGCAGTTTGTCGATAGCGTGATGTTGGGGCGAGCAGCCTATCATGATGCTTATGTATTAGCAGCTGTTGATCAAGAATTTTATGGTGCAACTGTGCCTATTAAAACGCATCAAGAAGTAGTAGAAGGCTTTGTCGACTATATCAAAGCTCAAGGTCTTGAGGCTAAAGGTGTTTTGCGCCATGCCATTGGTTTATATCATGGCACGCCAGGGGCGCGCCATTGGCGGCAGATGTTATCTGCACGCGAAGTTGCATTAAGCGATTTACTGGCGTTTTCTCGCGATTATAAATAATAAGCCTTTAACGGTGGGAAACCATTAAACTCAATGGCGCTATAGCTTGTGGTGTATGCTCCGGTTGCGAACCAAAATAAACGATCGCCTTGAGCTAAATCTAAGGGCAGGGCATATTTATTGTGCTCGTAGAGAATGTCCATGCTATCGCAGGTCGGGCCGGCGATAATGACTTCTTCGGTTTCACCCGTTTTTTCAGTATAGAGTGGGTAGCGTATCGCTTCATCTAGTGTTTCAATCATGCCGCTAAATTTACCGATATCGGTATAAACCCAACGGTAAAAATCGTTATGGGCTTTGCGTGAGACTAAGACCACTTCGGTAACAATGACGCCAGCTTCTCCGACTAAAGAGCGTCCGGGTTCTAAAATGATTTCAGGAAAATCCTCGTCTTCAAAATCGTCTTTTAAAAATTTTAAAATTTCTTTGGCGTAGACCGAGACTTTATGAGTTTTTTGTAGATAATGCGCAGGAAAGCCGCCGCCTAAATTAATCATTTTTAATTTGATATTTTCGTAGGCCAAGCGTTGAAACATAAATTGTACTTTAGAAAGCGCACTATCCCAGACGCCGATGTCGCGCTGTTGTGAGCCGACATGAAAAGAAATGCCGTAAGGCTCTAATCCCAGCGCTTTGGCGAGAATTAGTAATTCTGTTGCCATTTCTGGATGGCAGCCGAATTTACGTGATAGTGGCCAGTCAGAGGTTTCGCCGCCTTCGGTTAAAATGCGCACGTAAACTTTCGATCCAGGGGCTTCGCGTGCAATATTGCGCAGATCTTCTTCGCTATCTGTTGCAAATAGACGTACGCCGCGCTCATAAAAAGTACGAATGTCTTTGGCTTTTTTAATGGTGTTACCAAAGGATAGGCGATCGGGGCTTGTGCCTACGCTTAAGACTTTTTCAAGTTCGTAGATCGAAGCAATGTCAAAGCTTGACCCCAGCTCGTGCAATAAGCGGATAATTTCAATGGCTGGATTGGCCTTGATGGCGTAATAAATTTTTGCCATGGGGAAATATTTGGTTAATTGCTGATATTTCTTTTTGATAGAATCCAGATTAATCATTACAAAAGGGGTTTCGTGTGTTTTAGCAAAATCTTTTAATTTGCTCCAAGTGTTGGCGTCAAAATAGTTGTCAATATTAAGCATTTTCAATCCTTAAGAAAATGAGAGTTCTTGCCATACACAGCTTCTAATAATCTTGCAATGAGTTTGGCAGTTTTTTGTTGCTGATCGAGAATGGGATTGTACTCTGTAATTTCTAATCCTACAAAGGGAAAATTCACTTGGGCGGATGTGAGTGTGTTTAAGAGCATTTTTGCTGGGATGCCATTGTCTTCACGACAGCCAACACCAGGGGCATCATTGGGGTCAATAGCATCAAGATCGATAGTGAGTCCAAAGGCGCAGGTGTTTTTGCTCACGTGTGCCAATGCTTGTTGCCATACTTTCGCTAAGCCTTGTTCTTGAATATTTTTGATAAAAAATACTTTAACGCCAAGTTTATCTAATAGCGCGGCTTCGCCTTTTTCATAGCTCCGGATGCCAATAAAGCAAATATTTTCTGGTTTTAGTTTGGGGTGTTTGTCTAAAATTTCTGTTAATTTTTTGTTGCCGTAACCTAGTAATACAGCAGCAGGCATGCCGTGAATATTGCCGCTATCTGATGTTTCGGGCGTGTGACTGTCCATATGGGCATCGATCCAAATTAGGCCAAGATCACCTTGGTTTCGGTAGGCATGGGCAAAACCACTCCATGTGCCGATAGCAGAAGAATGGTCGCCGGCAAAGACGCAGATTTTTTTGTGAGTTTGTACCAAGTGCTCGATGCCTTCGGCTAGTTCGGTATTGAGTCTTAAGACTTCTTTGTTGATGGCATCTTTGGTTTCAGTATTTATTTTAGGTTCTAGTAACGCTTTCCACTCAAGGTGAGTGCTTGATTTTGAAAATAATAGGTGTTTATGATGGTTAAGATAAAGTGGCCCCAAGCCACAGTCAATGTTATTGGCGGCGATGCCTGAGGCATAACCCATAATTGCTATCGCATTTTTGTTGATAGCAGCGGGTTTGAGTAGGCTAAATAAATCTTTGGTATTGGGCATATAGCTTGGAATTAATTCAGCATCACTACCAATTGCATAGCTTTGTGCTAAATCATAGACCAGGCGTAAAATGCTGTAGTCTTCGAGGGCAAAGCCCACGGAGTCAAAGAGAGTGATGTCTTTGGCATTTTTGCGTACGGTTTTTTTGCCGCTGACCAATTCCCATAATTCTGCTTGTACGTGTTTTTTAGCGTTTTTGCCGAGGTTCTGGATTTCACCTTCGTGTGAGCTTTGAGGGAAGTACTCGACCACGATTTTGGCTTTTTTGAGAATATTGATGTCTAATTCTGTTTTGCCAGGAGAATCTCCGCCAACGCCACAAATATGTTGACCAGGTTCGATCCATGAGGCTTGTAATACTTTTTGCTTTTTCTTGGCGGCGGTGGCTGTGATAATTATATCTACGCCTTGGATGGTGTTTTTGGCATCAGTTCCTGGAATGAGCTTGAAACTTTCATTACGCATATTGCGAGCGAAGCGCTGCATGGCTTTGGGGTCTAGGTCAAAGTAATGGACTTCGGTTAAGTTAAATAGCGCATGGTGGGCGAGTACCTGAAAGTCACTTTGCGCACCGCATCCAATCATGGCGAGTGTTTTGCTTTTAGGTTTGGCCATGAGGGATGAGGCGAGTGCTGCAGTTGCAGCCGTGCGTAATGCCGTGAGTACAGTCATCTCTGAGATCATCAGGGGTTCGCCTGTTTTGACATCAGCCAATAAGCCGCAGCCAAAAATAGTGAGCTTATTGAGTTTAATATTGTTAGGATGGCCGTTGACGTATTTGAAGCTGTATAATTTTTTGCCACAGATGGGCATGAGTTCGATAATGCCATTCTCAACTGGGATAGCATGGCGTGGGCTTTTTTCAAAGTTATGCCAGTTTTTAAAGTCGCTTTTTAGCGTTTTATTTAGCGCTTTAAAAAATTCCTTAAGGCCTATGCGTTCAATAAGTTGTCGGATGTGGCTGATTTCGATGAGTAGCATGATTTTCCCTTTTTTATACAGGAATTAATTATTGCAGACTTATTGATTGTTGTAAATTATTAATTTTTTCGAGTACTGGCGTGATTTCAGTGGCGGTGTAGTAGTTGCTGCCTGTTTGGAGTTGTGTTAGTTGAGCGAGCCATGTCGCTTGGGCTTGATTTGTGTCGGTATAAGCATTTGCAGTTATCTGTAATTCTGTCAGGGTCGCGCTTGGGTCTTGTAAGCTTAGGATTTGCCACTGTGCTTCTTGGATCAATAAGTTTAAGGTTCTGACGGCATCAAAGCGAGCGGCGTCGCTGACGAGCTGTGTGCCTATGGTATTGTCAGTGCGTACGATAATGAGGCTTTTGAACTTTTGCCACATCGATTGCAGTAGGGCGTTAAAGCCATGTTGCGTTGGTGTTGTATTTGCAGTTGTTGGGTTAGGAATGCTGTTAACAAAGCTTAAGGTTGCAATGCTCGCTTTGAGGGTGTTCAGCGTGGTAATGGCATTATTGGGGTTGATATTGGGGAGGGCGCTGATGCTGGCATTCAGTTGATTTAAATTATTACTAACATCGCTTGAGTGTAAATCCGCGGTTAAGGTTTGTAGATTATTGACATTGCTGAGTAGGATGCCTTTGTCCATACCCTGTAATAAATTATGCTGGAGCTCGATCAGGGCGAGGTTGGCAGTGGTTGCTTGAATTTGTTTTAGACTGCCCTCTGAGGCTTGAATGTTGGTTAGGGTGTTGCTAAGGCTGCTGGTGTTCATGTTAAGCGTACTTATTTGTGAATTGGCATTCCCTAGTTGGTCGTTGAGGGATTTTTTTAAGTGCTGTAATTGTCCAAATAAAACAAGCGTGAACACAAAAGAGAGTAAGCCCAAACACATGAGCGTGATTTTGATAAAGCGTCGAACTTTTGGATGGTTCATATTACCACTTGATAGGTTGTTCGCTCTTACGATAAAAGATATTTTTGTGTTTGGCAATTTCTTTTAATTGCGACACAGATTTTTGTGGATGGCTGGCATCGAATTTTTGTAACATCAAATCCGCTTCGCTGATGTAATGGCGCTCTTTTTTATCAAAGCACTTAAATAATTTTGAGAAGATGCTCATGATTTTTTTCCATGGTGGGGTTTGAGGCGATAGGATTTTAGATGGCGGGCAAATTTTTGTAAAGCATGAATGCCGCTTTTTTCTGCATGATGGCACCATTCTTGGAAAGATTTGATCAGCTCATGATTGTTTTTATAAGTCTTGGACCATACTTCATTGAGGCTGTTACGCGCATGGTAGGCCTGGTGTAGTGGTTTGCTGTGGGTCAGTGCTTGATCAATGTTCTCTTGCTCTTCATTCTTTAAAGTTGCAGGATGGCGTTTGATGGCGCGACGAGTTGCGGAACTAAATGCTGCTACGGCATCGCGATTCACTAAGTTTTGCTTTTCGCATTTGAATAAAGGCATGAGTACATCTTCGGAATAATGGGTGAAAATCGATACTTTATTGTTGATGACGTCTTGGATCGTATCTAGATCCATTTCTTCAGCAGGAACGGGTGCATCTTGGATAGGAGGCGTGCGTTTGGGTTTGGCAAGGCCTAGGGCTTGCATCATGCGGATGTACATCCAGCCAATGTCAAATTCCCACCATTTGACGGAAAGCTTTGCCGAATTACCATAAGTGTGGTGATTATTGTGTAGTTCTTCGCCGGCGATCAAAATGCCCCAGGGCAAAATATTGCGTGAAGCATCAGGGCATTCAAAGTTACGATAGCCAAAGTAATGGCCGACGCCATTAATAACACCGGCTGCAAAGAAAGGTGTCCATGCCATTTCTACGCCCCACATGACGATGCCTGGAGCGCCAAAAAGTACGAGCTGGATGAGGAGTAAAGCCACAATCCCTTGTTTGCCACGCATGAATTTTGCAGAGTAAACATATTTTTCGAGCCAGTCGCTGGGTGTGCCTTTACCATATTTTTCTAGGGTTTCAGGGTCTTTTTTGGAATGACGATATAATTCAGCGCCTTGCCATAGTACGGTATTGATACCTTCAATGACGGGGCTATGGGGATCTTCTTCGGTTTCACAGCGCGCATGATGTTTGCGGTGTACTGACACCCATTCTTTGGTTTTCATGCCAGTCGTAAACCACAGCCAAAAGCGGAAAAAATGCATCATAATTGGGTGTAACTCAATCGCTCGATGCGCCTGAGAGCGATGTAAAAATACCGTGACCGAGACCATGGTAATGTGTGTCATAATCAAAGTAACAATGATATAACCCCACCAAGGCATATTGCTGAGCAAGCCGTAAAATAATGACATGATTTTTCCCCTTTTAAAGTTGATTTCAGGAGTGTATTTTAGTGTCTTAATTATACGCTCATTAGGGGGTTAAGGCAAGGTGAAGTATGGAGAGGTATTTGCGGATGTGAATCATTTTTATTTTTGCATTTAAGCGGAAAAAAAGGGTATAATTCCGTTATATTTCTTATCAAGGATCGCTATGCTACTCGTTTTGGATATTGGTAATACTCAGGTTTTTGGGGCGGTTTTTGAGGGGGAGCGGATTGTGTTGCGCTTTCGTAAGAGTTCGCGGGATCAGGCGTCCAGTGATGAGTATGGGTTGTTTTTAAAAGCCACCTTGCGAGAGAATGGCATCGAGCCTGAAAAAATCACGGATATTATTATGAGTTCGGTCGTGCCGGATCTGAATCATAGCGTGGCTTCGGCTTGTATTAAGTATTTTGATTTGCGGCCGATGATTTTAGAGCCGGGCATTAAAACGGGCTTGAAGATTTTAATTCATAATCCTGCTGAATTAGGCGCTGATCGGGTGGCCAACGCTGTAGGGGCGACTTTTTTATATCCTAATAAAAATTTGATTATTTTTGACTTTGGCACTGCTAATACGGCGTGCATCGTTAATAAAAATAAAGAATATACCGGTGGTATGATCACCCCAGGCTTGCGCTTAATGATGGAAGTCTTAGAGCAAAAGACTGCAAAATTACCGACGGTTGAGATTAAGCGGCCTTTGACTTTAGGGGGTAAAAATACCATTGAACAAATTCAGGCAGGTCTATATTACAGTACTTTGGGCATGGCGCGGGAATTTATTAAGTGGGCTGAGACTCATGAGTTAAAGGGCCAAGAGTTTATGGTCATCGGTACTGGAGGCTTTGCGCGCTTGTTTGAAGATGCCGGTATTTTTGATGTCTTTGAGCCTGACCTTGTTTTAAGAGGCTTGTATAAAATTTTTGAACTAAATCAGAGGTAACTTATGAAGATGCCAGAACGTTATATTCTCATTCATTGTCGGGGTTTTTTGCTCGAGCTCATTGATCATGGTCAGGTGGTTTTTTCTGCCACAGCCTCTTATGCTAAAAATGGCTTTGGTGAAATGGCAGGGAGTGAAAAAACCCCCCTGGGCTGGCATGAAGTTGCGGCTAAAATTGGTGAGGGTAAGCCTTTAAATGCGGTGTTTGTTGGGCGGGAATTTACTGGTGAAGTGTTTAGTGAGGCCTTGGCCGCAGAGCATCCTACGCGAGATTGGATTTTAACGCGGATTCTATGGTTATCCGGACTTGAGTCCCATAATGCCAATACCAAAGAGCGTTATATTTATATTCATGGCGCACCTGATCATAAGGCAGGGACCGCGCATACCCATGGCTGTATTTCACTTAAAAACCGGGATATGATGCAGTTGTATGATTTAGTTGATGTCCACACGGCGGTACTAATTCAGGAGTAAGTGATGCAAGGTTCATTGATTGTAGGTGTTTCTGGTTTTTCATTAAATGACGAAGAGCATGAAGTTTTAAGCCATCCTCGCATTGGGGGTGTGATTTTATTTACCCGGAATTTTAAAGATAAAAAGCAGTTGACGGCTTTATGTTATGAGATTCATCAGGTAAAACCTGGTTTAAAAATTTATGTGGATCAAGAGGGTGGGCGTGTGCAGCGTTTTCGCGAAGGCTTTTATGCTTTGCCTGCGATTGGGCAGTTGGGAGAGCAATATCAAGCTTCATCTAAAAAAGCATTAGTTGCGGCTAAAGAACAGGGTTATTTGATGGCGCATGAACTCAAGGTTATTGGTGTTGATCAAAGCTTTGCGCCAGTTGTTGATTTGAATTTAAATAGTCGGGTGATTGGCGATCGCGCCTTTTCTCCTGACCCCGAGATTGTCGTTGCTTTGGCTGATGCCTATATTCAGGGTATGGAGGATGCTGGAATGATGGCGGTGCTTAAACATTTCCCCGGCCATGGCTCAGTTGCGCCTGATACCCATGTGGATTTTGCGGTGGATGAGCGGCATTTAACCCAAATTGAAAATAGCGATTTAATTCCATTTGAACAATTACTGCGTCATCCGAATGTTTTGGGAGTGATGATGTCCCATGTCGTTTATCCTAATGTCGATTCTGTGCCGGCGAGTCTTTCACATTATTGGATTCATGATTTTTTACGTAAGCGTCATGCTTTTATGGGCAAAATATTTAGTGATGATTTAGGCATGAAGGCGGTGAGTGCATTGGGGACGGGGGCTGAAATGACCCGACGTGCGCTGCATGCGGGTTGTGATTATGTCTTGTTGTGTAATGAATGGCAGGTAGTATTGGATGTATTGGGGATGAATGATGGATTGGCTTAAATATTTTTATGCATTAAATGTGTGGAGGCAAACGGGTGTTTATCTTGCTGTTTTAGTGGTTGGGGCCATTGTTCTTAATATTGTGGTGCATTTGGTTTTGAAGTATTTAAATCGCGTCAATGCTAGGCGTGGTTCAGTGTGGGTGCTTCGTATTATCAATGCATTGGGCTTGCCTTTGCAAATTTATATTTGGGCAGTGCTTGTGTGTGTGTTTTCTTATGTGCTAGCTGATTTGTTTTTGACTACTCCGCATCATTCTTTGTTTAACCCAGCGTTATCGCTGATTAGTTTGGCGGCTTTTCTTTGGTTTTTGTTTCGCTTGGTTGCAAGTACTGAGCTTTATTATTTGCAGCATTTATCAGCAGTGCGTAATCATTCAGAGCAGCGTAGCGCGATTAAGGCTTTGAGTCACTTGAGTCAATTAGGCGTAATTCTTTTAGGGGTTTTGATTTTACTAGGTATTTTAAATGTGCCTCTGGCTGGTCTTTTGACTTTTGGGGGTGTGGGTAGTATTGCGGTGGCCTATGCTTCTAAGGGGCTTCTCGCTAATTATTTTGCTGGGATTTCGATTTATATTAGCCGTAATTTTGCTGTCGGTGATTCGATTCGCTCTCCTGATCGCGATATTGAAGGCGTGGTTGAAAGTATTGGTTGGCGTGCAACTATGATTCGACGTGTGGATAAACAGTTGATGATTGTACCTAATGAGATTTTTGGGGCGGTGTTATTGATTAATGTTTCACGTACTACGGATTGTCGAATTCATTTTAAAGTACATGTGCGTTATCAAGATTTGCCGAAGCTTCCTGATATTTTGTCGAAACTTAACATATTGTTGCAGCAGGAAGCTAAGATTAATCATGAAGAATCTGCTCGAGTTTATTTAGATGAGTGCGCTCAGGGGGTATTTACTTTGGTCGTTGACGCGTTTGCCCGTGGCAATGATTACCTTGCTTGTGCGCAGTTAAAAGAAAATCTCATGCTTCAAGTGTCTGATATTATTAAAGCTTCTGGGGCAGAGCTTGTTCCCTCTGCCCAGGTGGTGCTACAGAAGTAGCTCAGAAAGGTCGTTTAGGGCCTTGGTTAAGAAGCTTAAAAACCTGCCGCCTTCAGCACCATCAACGACACGATGGTCGAGTGAGAGTGATAGGGGTAGCATGAGTCTGGGTTGAAACGCTTGGCCATCCCATTTGGGCTTCATGTCGGCTTTGGAAACGCCTAAGATTCCTACTTCGGGCATATTCACGATGGGTGTAAAGCCAGTCGTGCCTAATGAGCCTAGGCTTGAGATGGTAAAGGTGCCGCCTTTCATTTCTTCGGGCTTGATTTTGCCTTCTTTGGCTTTTTGGCTCAATTCGCCTAATTCTTTGGCGATATCCAAAATGCCTTTTTGATCAGCATTGCGAATCACAGGTACGTAGAGCCCGTTAGGTGTATCTACGGCAACACCGATATGAATGTATTCTTTGAGTACTAAGTTTTCACCATCAGATGCGAGTGAGCTATTCACGAGTGGGTATTCTTTGAGGGCGCCAGCCACTGCTTTAATTAAGAATGGCAGAGGGGTAAGTTTAATGCCGAGCTTCTCAGTTTCGGCTTTTTTGTTTTTGCGCATGGCTTCTAAGTCAGTAATATCCGCTTCATCAAATAAAGTAATGTGAGGGATACGTACCCAATTTCGATAGAGATTGGCGCCACTAATTTTTTTAATGCGGGGCAGCTTTTCAACTTTGATAGGGCCGTATTCAGAGAAATCTACCTGGGGATCCGGTAAAAGATTTAGACCTGAACCACCGCCTTGAGCGGCTTTGGCAAGCTCTGCTTTGACAAAGCGTACGACATCATCGCGGGTAACGCGATTTTTGTGGCCAGTGCCGCTGATTTTGGTTAGATCGGCGCCTAATTCGCGTGCGAATTGACGTACTGCAGGGCCGGCGTGCACATAGGCGTAGCTAATAAATGGCTGGGTGCTGGGTGCTGCTGCAGGAGCGGTGGCTACTGGCGCAGGTGCTGAAGTTGCTATGTTGGGTGTGGGCTTGCTTGTAGCTACGGGTGCTGCCGTATTGCCTTCGGCCATGATTAAGGCAATTAAATCGCCTTGTGAAATTTTATCACCTACTTTGACTTTTAGTTCGGTGAGAGTGCCGGCCATAGGGGTGGGCACTTCCATTGTTGCTTTGTCAGTTTCTAGTGTAAATAAAGATTGTTCTTTTTTAACGACATCTCCGGCTTTGACCAGGAGTTCGATGACGGGTACGTTTTTGTAGTTACCGATATCGGGTACGCGAATTTCTTGAATGCTCGGGGCTGCTTTGACTTCTGGAGCTGGCGCGGTTTTTTCAGGCGCAGGAGCAGCGCTGTTTTCTACCTGTAAAATCACATCGCCCTGAGAAATCTTGTCACCCACTTTGACATTAATAGCTTTGATTGTTCCCTCCATGGAGGATGGGACTTCCATCGTAGCCTTGTCAGTTTCAAGTGTCAGCAGGGACTGCTCTTTTTTAACGGTATCACCCACTTTAACTAAAAGCTCAATGATGGGTACGTTTTTGTAGTTACCGATATCTGGGACAAGGATGTTTTCTAATGCCATGGTCTTTCAAGTTTATATAATTTAGCGCTAATGATAGCGATGCGCGCGAGAAAAGTAAACTCGCGCAAGCAATTATTGTCGGAAACTATTGTCCTTGTTGTTTTTCTTTATGCTTAATAACCTGGCGATCTAATTTGTCGGTCAAGGCATCGATAGCGGCATAGAGATTGGCATCGCTGCTTTGTGCAAAGAATTCGCTGTGTCCTGGTGCTAGGATTGTTGCTTCAGCGACTTGGGTGTTTTTATCAACTTTTAAGGTTACATTAATTTTGGTGATTTTTTCAAAATGACGCTCAATGCGTTCGAATTTTTTGAGAACATACGCTTTGATGGGTTCGGTAACTTCTACATGATGGCTATTGATGATGATTGCTGACATTTTATTCTCCTTATTTTGTTTACGCTGTTATTGTACCATTTCTTAAAGCAGGCGGCCATTGATATAGCGCTCTATAATGCATAGTTCTTTGATAATCTGATGAAATCCCTAGTTGTTGCCATGGTTAAATAGGCGTTGCTCTTGACAAATTAACGTCAATGCCGTACTGTCGTAGCATTACGATGGAGGGCCTAATGGAAGCATTTTCGAAATTACTAGCGCTTGCGGAATTGGCGCAAAAAGCTGAGGTTTTGGATGATTTTTTTAGTTTAATGTTTACCCCGCAGGAATATGAGCAGCTGCAAAAGCGTTATGCCTTGATTGAGGCTTTGATTACAGATGAATTGCCGCAGCGGGAAATTTCGAAAGCCTTGCAAGTCAGCATTGCTAAAATTACTCGCGGTTCGAATGCGCTGAAATTGATTGATCCAAAACTAAAAGCGATTTTAGAAAATTTTTTTGATAAAAGTAAGGAATAGTGATGGCGAAGTTACCTCAGGATTTAACGTTACGTGTATTTGTGATTTCGGCATTTTTGACGGTGTTGCTGGCAATTTCTAATACTTATCTGGCTTTGAAAGTGGGCTTTTTGACGGCAGCCTCTATTCCTGCAGCGATTCTGTCCATGGGGATTATGCGTTATATGAAAAAGAGCACGGTGCTTGAGCATAATCTTGTCCAGACTTCAGCTTCAAGTGGTGAGGCAGTAGCGGGTGGGATTGTGTATACGATTCCGGCTTTGGTTGTTATTGGGTTTTGGGATCATTTTCCTTATTGGGAAGACGTTTTGATTATTTTAGCGAGTGGCTTTTTAGGGGTGTTTTTTTCCGCGATTATCCGGCGGGCATTGTTGAGTGATCAGACTTTGCGCTTTCCTGAAGCGCATGCCATTACTGAGGTTTTGCGTTTGAAAGAAGAGCGGGTGATTGGTTTTAGAGAAATGATTTTGGGTGGATTGCTTGCTGCAGTGGTTGAGTTTTTTCAAAGTACTGGTGTGATGATAGCGAGTGCAAGTAAATTTTTGGTGAAAGGCGCTACCTTGTTTGGTTTTGGTGTGAGCTTTGTGCCTGCTTTGGTGGGAGCGGGTTTTATTATTGGGGTTCGTGTAGGCTTGAGTTTGTTTTTTGGGGTGTTTATTTCTTATTTGGTTTTATTGCCTTTAGTTAGTCATGGTGTGGTTAGCGCCCTGGCGCCTCAAGCGCTTTTTAGTCAGCAGTATGCTATGGATCTGCGCTTTATGGGCGTAGGGGCGATGGTGGTTGCTGCGGTGATTACGTTGATTAGTTTGTTACGGCCTTTGTCTCAGCAAATGCTGGTGACTTTTAAAAATTTGTTAAAAGAAGGTATGTTGCCGGAGCATGATCAAGATCTTTCAAAGACAACGATTATAATGGGTGTTTTTTTGTGTTGCGTGGTGTTTTACTTTTTGCTGACACATTTATATCAGTTGGATGCTATTGGTTTTCCGGCATCGGGTGCTTTGGGGATGGTGTTCGGTAGCATTGCCTATATCTTGGTGATGGGGTTTATTGTGGTTGTTGTGTGCGGGTATTTTTCTGGTTTGGTCGGCGTATCTGCGAGTCCTGGTTCATCGATTATGATTGCGGGGATGATTTTATCAACGCTCTTGGTGCATTTTTTGTTTCAGTTGCATTTTCAAGTATTGGCAGAAAAAGTGTTGTTGCAGGGCGAGGCGGTCGCGATTATTATTGGTACGATTGTTATGAGTATTGCCTGCATTGCTAATGATACTTCGCAAGATTTAAAAGTAGGGCAGATGTTAAAGGCGAGCCCACGTAAGCAGCAGATCATGTTATTATTTGGGGTGACGATTGCCGCGTTAGTGATTCCGTTTGTGATGAATGTGTTGTACCAGGCCTATGGTTTTGTGGGCCATATGCCAAGACCTGATATGAATCCGAATAATGCTTTGGCGATACCGCCTGCTGCAGTTATGGCGCAAATGACTCAAGGGATTTTTAATGGCGATGTGCCCTGGCATTATTTAGAGATTGGTGCGGTAACGATGTTAGTATTATTTGTGCTGAATTTATTTTTGTCAAAACGTCAATTTAGTTTGTCGCTTTTAGGTGTGGGCATTGGAATGTATTTGCCACTTTCAAGTTCGATGGCTTTGGTGTTGGGGAGTTTCTTGGCTTTGATTTTGCAAGTACGTGTGCGTAAGATGGGTCTTGAGATTAAGCAAATCTTGCTCCAGAAAAAACTGTTGTTGGCTTGTGGTTTTGTCACGGGTGCGACTTTAATGGATGTGATTTTGGCGGTGCCGATTGCTTTGAATCCGGGGGGGGCATCTTTGAGTTTTAATGTTGCCTCAAATTTTGAGTGGGTGGCAGGCATTGTTGGTGCTGGGTTTTTGGTATTTGTTTTGCTTGGGTTTCGTCGGCGCTAAATAAGCTTATTCGCCTGGAGAACTGAATACGAGGACTCTTCCTGTTGGAATTCCTTTCGATGGTGTACCGTAACGGTTATTTCTTACGGGGGTTCTTTTACGGCTGTCGGGCGTAACTTCCGGTGGGTTGTATGGCATTGCTGATGTTTCGGGTGATGGTGGTCTCTCTTCTGGGGTTTTTTCAGCGAATCGAACACCGTTTCCTCCTGTATGTCGGGGGGTGAATGATAAAGCAGATGCTGGGCTACCTAGTGCTGGAGCTCCGGGGCCATGTTCAGATCCCAGCAGCGCTTCTGAAAATGCAATTCTCCTTGCAACTGCAGGGCTTACGACTTCAATTCCGGCCTCCTCATCTGCATCTGCGTGCTGAGGCTCTTGTGCTTCAGCCCGTTCGGGTGTGTGAAATTGTCGGCCACCACATGCCTCAGGTAAGCAGCCACAGGCATTTATTTGCATGATGATATAATGCATGAGTAAACTTGCCAGTCTTGTGATCGCATAACTTTCTAGGCCAATCAGCAAGTAATTTGTAAATATATAGGCTGTTACTTCCGCAGTGTTTGCAGCGGATTGTGAGGTTGTCTTTGGGTCATATGATTTTTCTGCGAGATCTTCGCACAGTTTCATGGTTAGGTAGGTTAATCCTGTTAGGATAAAACAACCTATAGAAATCATAATGGGTATTTGAAATTTTTTGCATGTTGGTGCTTGTCCTAAATCCAGGGCTAAGTCACGTTGTGTTAGTCTAAAAAACATGATGATGTTCGCGATGCCTGTGAGTAGGCGCACGCTATTCTCGATATCGTTGTCTATTTGTGCTGCAGGGCTGCTTAAAGTTTCGTCATAGCCGGTGTCGCTTGCTATGAGAAAGAGTGCGATGACGAGCAAGTATGAGGGCAAGGTTGCAAGTGATAAAGGATAGAAATAAGTGGACGCTTTGGCTATCTTCCCTGTGAAAGGATTCTTTTGATTGCTAATCCATGTGTTCGTATGTTCTTCTTCGAGTTTTTTTTGTAGTTCATAAAATAGCGCAGCCATTGTTGCAGGGTTCTTTGGGCTGATGGTTTCTGTTTGTGCGTCTAATGCATCTGTCATCAGGACCGTTAAAGCTTCTTTTGTTCCCCATAGTTCGCACCATGAAGCTTTTCGCCGTGCTTGTTCTTTTCTTCGTTTTCTTTTCAGTTGATTGGCTTGGGTGATGATAGCGTCATAGAGTTGTAGCATTAATGCTTGCAGTGCTTGTTTGCGTTCATCATGTTCTTGTGGGATCATTTGTGCTATGGGCATATTGCATGCGTGCGCTAAAAATGGCAGGAGCTTTGTTTCAGCGATCGCTAATGCATGTTCATAAATATCCCGCTTTGGGGGTGGGGATAGGCTTTGTATCACAATAGTACAGAGCGCGTTTTCGATTTGTGGCGCTTCTTTTTGCAGCCTGGCTAATAATCCATCGTGGCGTGTTATTTTTAGTTCTGCTGGTTGGGCTGTGCCGATTTGCAGCGTTTGTCGCAATTTGGTTAGCTCTTTTTTGCTGCGTTCGCTTCTTAAATTGTTTATGGTCTTGGTGATTTCTGTCGCTAAAGTGGTGTCGTCTTCATGTAGGTCGAGGTAATGTTGGCGGTTTTCCTGCAGAGTCCTTGCTATTTTATCAAGTATGCTTGTTATGCTTTTGATAAAGTTGCTTCCGTATAGTTTTAATGATATTTCACATTGCTTGGGGATGCTTAAGGCGGTTTCACTTGGAAAGGTATGGGTGATTCTTGTGTTATTGATTAGGCCTGAAAGTGTTCTAAAAAAAAGCTTCACTCGGTTTTCAGTGTCAGGGTTAAATGCTTCTGCAAATGTATTATAGGCATCTCGTCTAGCATCAAAAGGATGGTCTATCTCAAATGTGGTGGCTAATATTTTTAGCGCTTCATCTTCTTCTGTCCCAAAAATATCTCTGGTCTTTTCACTTAAAATCAATGGATTTCCTATCATGTGATTTCTTTATCTTCCTATGCTTGTTTTCTCAATAAATTCAATGGCATTGCCCTCGGGGTCATTAATATAAATCGAGCGTGTCCCATCGCGATGGTGTTTAAGTGCCCCAAATTGTTCAGGATGTTCGTGCACAAAAGCAAGGTGCCCGGGATGTTGTTCGGGTAACACTAGCGCAAGCTTAATATTGGCAAATTGTAACAAAGCCCAGCTTTCGTCTTGATAGAGTATGTCACAATTAAAGTGCTCTTGATACCATGCGATAGCGCGTGCAATTTTCTGTACGGGAATGGCAACATGGTGAATGGGGGATTTTGAGTGCTTCAGAGGTCCTCCTGATTTAGTTCCATCCAAAAAGAATTCCCATTCGCCTTAAAAAATAAACAAGGCGAATAGGAGATTTACAAAGAATAGGGGTTTTAAATCGGAGAGGTAATCTATTAGATAACAGCTACATCATCAGCTTGTAAACCTTTGGGGCCATTGGAGAGTGTGAACTCAACTTTGTCGCCTTCTTGTAATGCACGATAGCCATCACCGCGAATATTACGATAATGAACGAAAATATCTTCACCACCATCTTGTGCAATGAAACCAAAGCCTTTTTTTGCATTAAACCATTTTACGACACCGGTCTTACGATCTGACATAATTATCCTCATAGCTAGTTAACAAATTAATAAAAAATACACGAATTAAAATCCGCATACCTCGCCACTATAGCATCGCCAACTTATCTTGTGCAAGCGTTTTTTTTCTCAATGTTTGAAAAATTTAATGCTTATCTGTAAGGCCGGTAAATAGCGCTCTTTTCTCAGGTTGTATTTTTTCTGGATGTGCCATAAGGGCGTATAGTAATGTGAAGTAAATTATCTTTAAACACTCCATGCAGGGCTTTAAAAAACTGGTGATGAAAAATAAAAATAATATTCCAATGGCGGGCGGGAGCCATGAGTATGTCTGTGTTCCTAAATTCAATAATGTTGCCTGTGGTAAAAAATTAACACAGTATTTTGCAATTAATGCGCAGCCAAACAGTATCGCGATGCTAAAGGGGATAAATAAAAGTGATAAAATCGTTCGTGTCATATTGACACCGATAGCCCCGCTTAATGTGGCTGAAAGATGCTGAGGGATTTTTTGTAAATGTTTAAGGCTATCAGTCAAGTTTTCATTTTCAATGACAATGACCGGTACTAAAAAATGTCCGAAAATATCAACGGCTTCCATTGAAATCGAATCAACTAAAGCTTTGGGTATGAATGAGGGTGTCGCATTGGTATTTTGTTTTTGTTTTTTTTTAAAGAAGCCCCCGAGGGTATTTGCCAGGATATGTAATAGTCCTAAGCTGAGTACTCGTTGACGAATAATATATTTGGCATTTTTGACAGAAATTTCGTTGCCGTGTAAATACAGATAAACCATGGCTGATAACATTCCAAAAAGATAGCCGAAATAAAAACTTCGTAAGAGATATAGTAGGGCACTGACGCCTAATAGTATTGCACCGATTTTAATTTTGTCGTCGCAAAAATAGCCGATGCTGATCAGGAATACAAAGAAGGTAATGATGTTAACGAATACCATGCGTACGATTGGCGTCCAAAATGTGCTGTGCTCTCGTAGTAAGGCTAGCATGCGTTTAAAAATAGGCCAAACTTGCCCGATCGGCATCCTTTGGATTTTTAAGTTGTTGGGAATGAGTGCGTTGGGAATGATCATTTTTTCGTTCCTATTCTGCTTTCTGTTCCGTTAAGTAATCTTTTAATGTTTTGTTTGTGTTTGATGATGATCAGTACTGCAATGATTGCAAAAGGCGCGATTGTGTCCTGTCCTAAAAAATATCCGGCAAACGCCGGGCTGGCTAAAAAGGCGATGATGGCCGCAAGGGATGAATAGCGAAATACCATGGCGATGACAAACCAAGTTAGCATAATGCAAATGCCTAGAATGGGCTCAATGGCAATGCTTGCGCCGATTGCGGTGGCGACGCCTTTGCCGCCTTTGAATTTAAAAAATATGGGAAAAATATGTCCGATGACAGCAGCTAGGCCGATCCAGCATAAGAATGCTTCATTTTGATTCATAAAGTGCCCAATGAGTACTGCGATTATGCCTTTGAGGGCGTCGCCTGTGAAGGTAAAGGCCGCTGCTTTTTTGCCTCCAATGCGCAAGACGTTGGTAGCACCTGGGTTTTTTGAGCCTGTGGTATTGGGTGAGGGCAGCTCCATGAGTTTGCAAACAATCACGGCGGAGTTGACAGAGCCTAATAAATAGGCGATAATCAGCAGGGTAATCATAGGTGGTGTCATGTTTCTATAAGTAATGCTTCATTATACGCTTCTCTGAAAAAATTAGTATTAGATTTTTTTAGGGGTTTGATCGCACAGTTTTTCTCTTGATAGGACACACACATATGCAAAAATCTTCATTTCGTTTTACTGCCTTTTGTTTGATGCTCGCCATCATCATTGATGTCATGGGTATTGGTTTGGTTTTTCCGTTATTGCCGAGTTTGTTTATTGGAGATCATGCCGCTTTTTTAATCTCTGGCGGCAGTAAGTCCCTTTTTTATGGTTTATCCATTGGTGTTTGGGCTTTAGGTTTGTTTTTTGGTACGCCATTTTTGGGTGATGTTTCTGATCAAGTCGGGCGTAAAAAAACTTTGGTCTTGTGTTTGGCCATGATGGGCGCTAGCTATGTTTTTTCTGCGATTAGTTTGGAATTCTCAAGCCTATCAATGTTTATGTTAAGTCGCTTGATGAGCGGTTTTTTTGGGGCGTCATTTCCTTTGGCACAGGCAGCGTTTATTGATTTAAGCACGCCAGAGACCAAGGCGCGTAATATTAGCCTTGTGACTTTGGCAGCATCAGTTGGCATTATTTTTGGACCTTTGTTGTCAGCCATTTCATTAAAGTTGGCCGAGGGAAGTTTGGCGTTAAAATTACCATTCTTGCTTGCAGCCCTATTGTCTTTTTTAAATGCATTTGCAATTCATAATTTGCTCAAAGAAACATTTGAGGTAAAACCTGGGGTAAAGCCGCATTTGCTTTCTGCTGTGAAGGCCTGTGGTTTTATGTTTGTCGATCGGCGCGTGCGCTTTTTATCCCTTATTTTTTTACTGCTCTGCTTTGCCTGGGGGTTTTACTTTGAGGGCTTGCCGATGATTTTGGCTGCGGAGTATGGTTTTTCAAGTGTGCAGATTAGTTTGTGTTATATCTTGTTTGGGGTAAGCTGTGGTTTGCAAGTGTTAGTAGTGCAGCCGTATTTTATTAAACGCATGAGTTTAAAAACGATGTTTTTAATGGGCTCATTATTAACCGGGGCAATCTTTTTAAGTTTGGCAATCTATTTGCATGCGTATTGGCAAGTCGCGGGGATGTTTTTGGTGCAGATGGTCGAGCTGTTTGCGTATACGACCAATATCGCTTTAATTTCTAATGCGGTGAGCGATCAAGAGCAGGGTAAAGCGCTAGGTGCAACTGGTGCAATTTTTGGTTTGTCCTGGACAGTGATTGCGCCGATGATCGGCTATCTTTTAAATGTGAATATTAATCTTCCCCTTTACTTGGCCGCACTGTGTGCGTTTTTGATTTTTATATTAATGATGGGATATAAGCCTTATGTTGTCGCAAAAGACTGATGTTGTGTATGTAATCGCCACTGACCGTGAAGAAGGCCAGCGGCTGGATAATTTTTTAATGCGGTACTTAAGAGATGTGCCTAAGACGCATATTTATCGCTTGATTCGTAAGGGCGAAGTGCGCGTTAATAAAAAACGTGCGCAGCAAGATACGCGCTTGGAGCAGGGTGATGCCATTCGCATTCCACCGATGCATCGTGAGCCGGTCGAGGTGCCGATTACCGTTTTAAATGACCAGCAAAAATCCTGGGTCAAGGATGTGGTCATTGCTGAAAACGAAGATTTTTTAGTCGTGAATAAGCCCGAAAATGTCTCCGTTCATGCGGGCAGTGATACCCGTGTAGGTTTGATTGAAGCCTTAAGAATTTATCGTGAGGATTTAAGATTTATCGAATTGGTCCATCGTATCGATCGCGCGACTTCGGGTTTGCTTCTCATTGCCAAAAAGCCAGCGATGCTTAAAACCTTGCATGCCTTGGTGCGTGATCGCGAGCTTCAAAAAAAATATCACCTGGTAGTTTTTGGCACTTGGCCAAAATCGTTAAATAAAATCGATACGCCGGTTGAGGGCAGAGACTCGCTCACCACTTTTCAGATTATGAAAACCTTTGACGGCATGACTTTATTAGAAGCCAACTTGCACACCGGCCGCCAGCATCAAATTCGTATTCATGCTGCGAGTGTTGGTTATCCGATTGTGGGTGACACCAAGTACGGCAACTTTGAAAAAAATCGTGAGTTCGCCAAAAAATATAAAATGGACTCAATGTTCTTGCATGCCAAGCATTTGAAGTTTTCTTGGAATGATGAGGTCCTCAATTTTGATGCGCCGTATCCTGAGGCTTGGGTCGAGCTTTTGTCGTTGGCTTGATCTTTGGTGAATGGGGTGTTTCTCTAGCATAGCACGCAGCCTTTTCGGCTCGTTGTTCTGATAATGCGTAGCATTTATCAAAATCCAGCATTAATTATTCTTCATTAAATTGTTTTCAGCCTCAGCAATATAGCTTTTGATATCTATGCCTTTGGCCTTCGCCTCTTTTGATAATTGCGCGCGATCCAGGGTTTTTAGGGTTTTGATTGCTATGCGAATGGCGTGTAGGCTTTGGGTGTTTTTGGTGATGGCATAGCAGCTTGCTAAAAAGTTTTCGGCGCGGTTTGGGCGTCTTAGGAAATCTAGGGCGTGGAGTAGGGTTAGTTTTTTGTTGGGATTTAAAGTTTCAAATTCTGCGAACGCCATATAGTGTTGCATCACAAGTTCGTGTAAATCTGCGAAATCATTGGGGGCTTTTTTGAGATAGGGGCCTTCAAAGCTTAGGCTTGCAAAAGAGATATGTTGATCATCAACATTTTTTTTTGCGCGGGTGAGGGCGTTGAGGCCTTGCTCCGTTAATTTTGGTAATAGACTTTCTAGCGCACCTACTTCTTTTAAGGTGGTGAAAAATAATTCGGGGTGGGTGGTGTTTAGGGCTTTTTCTAATTCTTGCCAGATGCGTTCGTCTGATAATTCATTAATCACACCTTGCGCGACCATGTCTTGCATAAGTTTTAAGGTTTCTGGGGCGATGGTGAAATTAAAACGGCCTAGATAAGCGCGAAAGCGGGCGACTCTGAAAATGCGTAAGGGGTCCTCCGAGAAGGCTTGGGAGACATGGCGTAGGATGTGGTTCTTTAAATCTTCTTGGCCTTGATAGGGATCGGTGCGTTTACCATCATGATCTTCGGCGATGGCATTGATAGTCAGATCGCGGCGGATTAGGTCTTCTTCTAGCGTAATGCTAGGGTCGGTGTAAAAATTAAAGCCTTGGTGGCCGCGACTGATTTTGCGTTCGGTGCGGGCTAGAGCGTATTCTTCATGGGTTTTTGGGTGTAAAAAGACTGGAAAGGCTTTGCCAACAGGAATAAAACCTTGCTCAGCCATGGCTTCTGGCGTTGTGCCGATCACCACATAGTCTGATTCTTTATGGGGTAAACCTAAGATTTTATCCCGTACGGCGCCGCCGACTAAATAGATTTTGCCGGGTATTTTGGGGTTTTTCATAAAAAATCCTTGAGTTTCGCTGGCCTATATGATATAAAAGGCGTCTTAATTTAGCGAGGGGTTCATTCCTTCTTAGATTAAAATAGCACATTTATCCGGACAACATTTATTGATGGGTGCCCACAAAGGGTTTCAAGGATGGGATAAATGGAAGATAACTAACCCTGGAGATAGATACAATGTCAGATAAAATTACGATGCGCGAAATGTTAGAAGCCGGCGTCCATTTCGGTCATCAAAAACGCTACTGGAATCCAAAAATGAAACAATACATTTTTGGTGAGCGTCATAAAATCCATATTATTAACCTTGAAAAAACATTGCCTCTTTACGAAGATGCAGTGAATTTCTTAAGCAAAATCGCTTCAAAACGTGGTAAGATTTTGTTCGTCGGTACCAAAAAAGCCGCACAAGATGCAATTAAAGAAGAAGCCACACGTGCAGGTATGCCTTACGTGAGTAATCGTTGGTTAGGCGGTATGTTGACAAACTACAAAACCGTACGTCAATCGATTAAGCGTTTAAAAGATTTTGAAAAAATGCGCGAAGAAGGTTTGTTCGAGCGTCTTGTTAAAAAAGAAGCCTTGATGCGTGAGCGTGAAATTATCAAATTAGAAAAAAGCTTTGGTGGTATTCGTAACATGAATGGCTTACCTGACGCTTTATTTATTATTGATAGCATGAATGAAAGTATCGCGATTGAAGAAGCGCGTCGTTTGGGTATTCCCATCGTATGTGTGGTTGATACCAATAGCGATCCTGACAATGTTGATTATGTTGTACCAGGCAATGACGATGCAACGCGTGCCATCCGTTTATACTTAAAAGGAATTGTTGATGCAATTTTAGTTGCGAAAGAATCTCATAAGGTTGAAGAAAAAGAAGAAGGCCGTGAGAGCAAAGACAAAAAAGCAGTGAAAGCGCAACCTACGGTCAAAACTAAAGCAAAAGCGAAAGCTGATGATGTAGTTGCCGAGGATGTGCAAGTGTCTGCAGAAAAAACCACCCCTGCAAAAGCAAAGAAAGAAGAAAAAGAAATTGTGAAAGAAGAAAATGCTGAAATTGCAGAAGCGCAAGCGGTAGAAAAGCCAGCGGCTAAAAAAGCGCCAGCAAAAAAAGCTGAGCCAAAAGCAAAAGCTACTACGGCTAAAAAAGCGAAATAATTAAAGGGCGAGTGGATGCTTTATGTTTTAGCATCGCTCGCCTTTATTTTTTTTAAATAGGAGACGTTAAGTATGAGTAATATTACAGCTGAATTAGTTAAAGAATTACGCGAGCGCACTGGCGCTGGCATGATGGAGTGCAAAAAAGCATTAGTTGCGACGAATGGTGATATCGAAAAAGCCATCGAAGAAATGCGCAAAAGTGGCCAAGCGAAAGCCGATAAAAAAGCAAGCCGTGTGGCTGCTGAAGGTATTATTGCGGTGAGCGAAGCTGCGGATAAAAAATCGCTAGCAATGGTTGAAGTGAATTGCGAAACTGACTTTGTCGGTCGTGATGAAAACTTTACTAAATTTGCACAATTGGTTGCAGATACGGCATTAGCGAGTGGTAAAGTCGGTGCTGAATTGGCTGAGGTAGTATTAGCTGATGGCCAAGCTTTAGAATACACCCGTAAAGAATTGATTAACAAAATTGGTGAAAACATCAATGTTCGTCGCGGCGAATTAATGATGGCTAATGGTGTTCTTGGTTATTACATTCATGGCGGTCGTATTGGTGCTGTGGTTGAATTAGATGGGGGTGATGCTGCTCTGGCTAAAGATTTGGCGATGCATGTTGCTGCAGCGAATCCTATGGTTGTTTCGGGTGAAGATGTGCCTGCAGAAATTTTAGCAAAAGAACGTGAAGTGTACACAGCGCAAGCCGCGGAAAGTGGTAAACCTGCAGATATCGTTGCCAAGATGGTTGAAGGGCGTGTGCGTAAATATTTAGAAGAAGTGAGTTTGTTAGGCCAAATGTTCGTCAAAAACCCTGAGGTTTCTGTTGCAAACTTGCTAAAACAACATAATGCGCGTGTGATTCGTTTCGTACGTTTTGTTGTGGGTGAAGGTATCGAAAAACAAGAAACTGATTTCGTTGCTGAAGTAATGCAGCAAGCGGGTCTTAAATAATAATATTCTTGGCGCCCTCTCTGGGCGCCTTGCTTAAATGTTTTAATCTCAGTAAGATAAGCATATTCTCAGCTATTCTTAGGTATTTCATGACGTCCAAACGGGTTCTTCTCAAATTAAGCGGTGAAGCTTTAGCGGATCAGGGTATTTTAAATCATCCCTTTATTTTAAGTATGTGTCGGGATATTTATACAGCGCAGCAGCGTGGCCAAGAGATCGGTTTGGTGATTGGTGGTGGCAATATTATGCGTGGTGGCCTTGATAATAGCGGTTATCTTGATCGCGTTACGGCTGATCAAATGGGGATGTTAGCGACGATGATGAATGCGTTGGCTTTGCGCGATGCTTTGGCCTCGATCGGGGCGAAGGTTGAGATTATGTCAGCATTTCCGATTAGTGGTTTAGTGCCACCGGTTGATCCAGTTCATGCGAAGCAATTATTGGCGCAAAAAACCATTGTGATTTTTGCAGCGGGTACTGGAAATCCATTTGTGACAACTGATACGGCGGCCAGTTTACGCGCTATGGAGATTGAAGCGGATGTCGTGCTTAAGGCTACTAAAGTGGATGGTATTTATTCGATGGATCCGCGCAAACATCCTGAGGCAGAAATTTACACGTTTTTAACCTTTGATGATGTAATTGCAAAAAAATTAGAGGTGATGGATCTGGGGGCGTTTGAGCAGTGCCGTGAGCATAATATTCCGATTCGTGTTTTTAATGTCTTTGCGCCTGGCATGTTGTTGGATGCCTTGTTGGGGCAAGATGTCGGTACTTTGGTTGCAAAATAACTCATTTTTCTATAGCATAGGCGCATCACGTTAATAAAGAGAGGATCCCTATGAGTAGTGAATATCTAAAAGAAGCTGAAGTACGTATGACCAAGAGTGTAGAGTCATTACGCAATGACCTCCATAAAATCCGCACCGGGCGTGCGCATCCGAGCCTCGTTGAGCATCTTAAAGTTTCTTATTATGGTTCTGATACTCCTTTATCACAGGTAGCGAATGTGACGGTTTCTGATGCGCGTACATTGACGATTACGCCTTGGGATAAAACCATGATTCAGGCAATTGAGAAAGCCATCCATGGTTCAGATATGGGATTAAATCCAGTCACTGCAGGTACGGTGATTCGTGTGCCTTTGCCAGCTTTAACAGAAGAGCGTCGTCGTGACTTAGGCAAACTTGTGCGTACAGAGGCCGAAAATGCCAAAGTTGCTGTGCGTAATATCCGTCGTGATGTGATTCAGGTTTATAAAGATCTGCAAAAAGATAAAGAAATTACCGAAGATGATCTTAAAAAAGCCGAAGAGAATGTGCAAAAACTCACAGATAAATATGTTGCACAAATTGATCAGCATTCTGCGGCCAAAGAAAAAGAATTGCTAGAGATTTAGGGTTTCATGGCACAGTCTCGGTTACCAGAACATATTGCAATTATCATGGATGGTAACGGTCGTTGGGCGAAGGCGCGATTTTTTCCCCGATTTATGGGGCATAAAGCCGGCGTTAAGCGCGTGAAAGAATTAGTGCGCTATACGAGTGATATCGGCGTTAGGGTGTTGACGCTCTACGCTTTTAGTACGGAAAATTGGCGTCGACCTAGTGATGAAGTTTCCTTTCTTATGAAGTTAATGCATAACGCTTTACGTAAAGAGATGGCGGAGCTGCATCGTGAACGCGTGCAGTTTAAAGTCATTGGCGATGTTTCGGTTTTGAATTCAGAATTGCAAAATATTTTAGCCGAGGCTGAAGCTTTAATGGCACATAATACTGGTTTAAAGCTGAGGGTGGCAATTAATTATGGTGCGCGTGCTGAGATTGTGACTGCATTTAAATCTTTGTTGCATCAGGTTAATCAGGGCCTGATTCAGGTTGATGCCCTTGATGAAGCTTCGCTTTCTCGTTTATTATATACCGCAGATGTGCCTGACCCAGATTTGCTTATTCGTACTGGGGGTGAATGTCGCATTAGTAATTTTTTACTGTGGCAATTGGCGTATACGGAGTTGTATTTTGTTGATACTTTATTTCCGGATTTTAAGATTAGTGAGTTAGATAAGGCATTACAGTGGTTTGGTACGCGTGAGCGTCGGTTTGGTAAAACTTCAGAGCAGGTGCAGCATGAATAAACATCTTACAAGAATCAAAACGGGTTTGTTTTTGGCGGTGCTTGCCATTGTGAGTGTGTTTTATTTTCCTGATGTTGTATTTGCAACGATGTGTTTGCTGATTGTGACGGCGGCATTTTGGGAGTGGTTAACGCTCATTCACATTAAGCAGTGGGCTTATCGTATGGTTTTACTTGTGGTTTTTTGGGCTTTGTTATGGATGCTGCCTAACTATCTCATGCTGATGCTCCATGTCTCTTTGGTGTGGTGGTGTGTGGCTTTGTTGCTGCTGTTTTTTCCCAAAAGGCATTTGACGTTTTTGCACAATAAAATTCTGGCTTTGTTAATTGCCTTTGTGGTTTTAGTGCCTACTTGGGTGTCAGTGGTGACGTTACATGAACACAATCGTTTGGTTTTATTTTATTTGATTATGCTGGTGTCTTTTGCAGATACTGGCGCTTATTTTGTTGGCAGTCGCTATGGGCGACATCCCTTGCTGCCAAGTGTTAGTCCCAAAAAGTCTTTTGAGGGTTTACTGGGTGGCTTGGTCATTGGTACTTTGGCGGGATTACTTGAAGTTTTATTTATGCCAAATTTATCTTGGCAGCAAATTTTATTTTGGACGCTGTTAAGTGTGGTGTTAATTTTACTCTCAGTTTTAGGGGATTTATTTGAGAGTTTAATGAAGCGCGTTTATGATGCTAAAGATAGTGGTAGCTTTTTGCCCGGCCATGGTGGTGTGCTTGATCGCCTAGATAGCCAAACGCCCACGCTGCCGATTTTTTTATTTCTGTGTTTAACACTACATCTTTTTTATTGAGAAATTATTATGGAAATTTGGAAAACGCCGATTACCTTAGATGTTATTACTGCCCGGGCTCACAATACTTTGAGCGAGCATTTGGGCATTGAATTTACTCAAGTGGGTGAGGATTTTTTAGAGGCTAAAATGCCAGTGGATCATCGTACCCGCCAACCGATAGGGATTATGCATGGAGGTGCTTCTTGTGTGCTTGCTGAAACCCTTGGGAGTGTGGCAGGTAACTATTGCGTTGATCTTGCTAAAGAGTATTGCGTGGGATTGGATATTAATACCAATCATTTACGTCAAGCAACAGAAGGTTTTGTGATTGGGTGCGCGCGGCCGATGCATTTGGGGCGCAAAACCCAGGTGTGGGGGATTGAAATTCGTAATGAACAGGATCAACTTATTTCAGTGAATCGCTTGACCCTCATGGTTTTAGCACGATGACAACTATTAGCGCCTTTGCGCGTAAACTTGAATCTGAATTGATTGATCAGCATGTGCATTATTATTTTGCCGGTGATGATGGTGCTCGTGTTTTATTGAATGACGCCGTTGGTAAAGTGATTAGTTTGCGTTATTTAAATGATGCGGCTTGTGTGGCCTGTGGGCGTAAAATTAAAAAAACCTGGGCCCAGGGTTATTGTTTTCCTTGTACTCAAAGCAAAGCGCAGTGTGATTTATGTATTCTAAAGCCAGAGTTGTGTCATTATGCGGCAGGGACGTGTCGTGAGCCTTTGTGGGGCGAGGCGCATTGTATGCAGGATCATTTTGTGTATTTGGAAAATGCTTCTGGCCTAAAAGTGGGGATTACTCGTTATAGTAATACTCCTACGCGCTTTATTGATCAAGGCGCAATTTCTGCGATGCCGATTTTTAAGGTCAAAAAACGTTATGATGCCGGCCTGATTGAAGTTGAGTTGGCACGCGTGATTCCCGATAAAACCAATTGGCGCAAGATGCTAGGGCCTACTGCATCGCTTGATTTACGCATGGAGCAGGCATTGCTAGAGCCGGTCTTAGCCGATATCTTGGCGCAAAAGCCTGATATTCAGGTTGAGCGTCTTAATTTTGGGCCGTTAACCTTGATTTATCCGATCGAGGCCTATCCGCGGGTGGTTAAAGGGATTAAATTATTGGAGCTTGGCGCTTGGCAGGCCAGGCTTTTGGGTATTAAGGGGCAGTATCTGTTGTTTGAAGAAGGTGTGTTAAATATGCGTAATTTAAGCGGGTATGCGCTGGAGCTTTCTTTTTGATGTTTGATTTCCTATTCCTTGGGTAATTTGATACAATGAACCGTTTTTTTATAAGGCGAATAGTGTAGATGTTGAGAAAGCGAGCGTTAGTTTTAATATTAGGTTTGTGTTCCTGTCTGTGGGCCCAGGCTTTTGTGGTTCAAAAAATTCAGTTTCAGGGCTTGAATCGTATTCCGATTAGCTCGGTGATTCCTGATGTTCCGGTGAAAGCCGGGGATGAATTAACGCCAGCGTTGTCGACTCAGGTGATTAATGATTTGTTTGCTACGGGTTATTTCCGTGATGTTCAGCTTTATAATGACCATGGTACTTTGGTGATTAATGTTGTTGAATTACCCACGATTGCTTCGATTGATTACAAGGGTAATGATTTAATTAAAACCGATGATCTAAAAACTGCGTTGACGGGAATTGGTTTACAAGTTGGTAATATGTTTAATCAGGCTTTGATCAATCAGGTTAAACAGTCTTTGGTGCAAGAATATAATGCTCAGGGTAAATATGCAGTGCAGGTTGACATTGCGACCCAGCCAGAGCCGAATAATCGCGTCGGCTTGACCATTAATATCTCCGAAGGTTTGTACGCTAAAATTAATAGCATTAACATTGTTGGTAATCATGTCTTTACAGACAAGCAATTGCGTAAGCAGTTGCCGATTTCAACTGGTGGCCTGATGGCCTTTTTTACCAAGAGCAATGTTTATACTCAGGATAAGCTAGGTGCTGCTTTGCAGGCCTTGGTTGATTTTTATCAAAATCATGGTTATATTGATGTGCGGGTTAATTCGGCACAAATATCGCTCGATCCTACTTATACCAAAGCCTTTGTGACGGTGAGTGTTGTCGAAGGCCAGCAATATCGCTTTTCTGGTTTTGATATTAAAGGTGATTTGCTTGTTCCTAAAGATCAGCTCATGAAGTTGGTTTTCAATATTAAGCCCAATCAAATTTATTCAAAGCAAATTGTGACCAATAATCAGCAAGCTATTATTGATGCTTTTGGTAATAGGGGTTATGCTTTTGTGAACGTTAATCCGGTTCCGACCATTGATAAAGATAAGCGTACGGTGTTTATGACTTTTTACGTCACGCCGGGTCAAAAAGTGTATATACGTAATTTGGAATATTCTGGCAATGTCGTGACCAATGATCAAACGTTTCGTGAGCGCATGAAATTTGCTGAGGGCAGCACTTATTCTAAATCTGATATTGATAGTTCTACGATTGCGTTGCAACGTTTGCCTTTCGTTCAGGCGGTGAATTTGACTAAAACTCCGGTGCCAGGATCCTCTAATCAGGTCGATCTTAATTATGATGTTAAAGAGCAGAGTGCCAACTCTGTGAGTGGTGCGATTGGCTATTCTGATTTGAATGGCTTTTTACTACAAACAGGCTTTAATATGCCGAATTTATTTGGTACGGGTAATATTTTTAATGTAAATGCCCAGTTGAGCTTACCTTATCAGTCTGTGAATGTTGGTGTGACTAATCCTTATTTCACCATGTCAGGGATTTCTCAATCGGTGAATTTTTACTTGCAAAGAACCGATGCCGGTCAAGAGGGTTTAACTAACTTCTCTACCAATTCTTATGGTGCGACATTAAATTATGCGATTCCTATTAGTACATGGAATTATTTTAATGTTGGTGGTGGGATTGATCAGACGCAATTGCAGCAGCCCTCAAATAGTCAATCGGCGACGGTGACGAATTTTATTAGTCAATATGGTAATAATTATACAACGTATAGCGCTACATTTGGTTTTTCTAGAAACTCTACCGACAATGCGTATTTCCCGACTCAAGGTCAATTGGCGAACTTAAGCACTACGGTTGCAGCGCCCTTTAGTAGTTTAAATTACTATAAATTAAATGCGAGCGGTACTTGGTTCCAGGCCTTGAATCGTACCTTTACTTTATCAGTTTCAGGTGCTGCCGGTTATGGTGGTGGCTATGGTAAAAATGGGCAACTTCCTTTTTTCCAAAACTATTATGGTGGTGGTTGGGGTAGTGTGCGTGGTTATACTGCTGGTGATATGGGGCCCTATGATACTAATTATTGTACTAACCCTAGTACCTGTACTCCAAGTCAGGGTGGGGCGCTTGGGGGCAACTTGATGGTTTATTCCAGCATTGAGCTTACCTATCCCGTTCCCTTTATGACAGATAATCCTAATTTAAGGCTCATTACCTTTTTAGATGCGGGTAATATTTATGATACCTACACATCTTCTTCCGTGTGGAATGCTAGCAGTGTGCCGACCTCACCTAATTTTTCTAATTTAAGATATACTGCCGGTGTGGGTATGGAGTGGGTAATCCCGATGTTGGGGCCAGTGGGTATTAGCTTTGCAGTGCCTCTGAATAAGCAGCCGGGTGATAATACCCAAATTTTCCAATTTACCCTAGGAACATTTTTTTAATTAAACTAAACCAAAAAGGAGTGATCATGAAAGTAGTAAAATTAGCGTTGTTGGCAGGTGTTTTAATGAGTGTATTTAGTTTTGCGAGTGCCGCTGATAAAATTGGCGTGGTTTCAATGCAAACGGTATTTCAACAAACCCCTCAAGGGCAGGCGAGTTTGGATAAAATTAAGCAATCGCTTACGCCACAAATGAATCAACTGCAAAAACAACAGTCTCAGTTGAGCACCGCTGTTGCAGCATTTAATAAAAATGGTCCTACCATGAGTGATGCTGATCGTAATGCCCAAGAAGCTACTCTCAATCAACAGCAGCAACAATTTCAACAACAAGTGACAGCATTTCAATCAAATGAAAGCCAGCAACAACAAGCTGCCGCGCAAAAATTCCAATCTGCTTTAGTGAATGCAGTAAAAGCCGTTGCTAAAAATGATGGTTATACTATGATTATGACAGATCAAGCGATTCCTTATTACAATTCAAGCTATGATGTCAGCGCGGAAGTGGTTAATTTAATGAAAAAAATGAACTAATATGACGATATATCGCTTATCGGATATTGCGGCTAAGCTTGATGCTCAGCTGGTTCTGAAGGGTGATGATCTGGAAGTATCAGGTCTCTCACCGATTGAATCGGCTGAATCCCAGCATATTACCTTTTTGTCTAATGCTAAATATCAAAAATTTTTAGATGTGACCAAAGCTGGTGCGGTGTTAATCACTCAAGATTTAGCCCGCTTGTGTCCTGTCAGCGTTATCGTTGTTAAAGATCCTTATATTGCTTTTGCTAAAGTAGCTGCTATGTTCGATGATTCACCGCGTGCATCTGCGGGAATTCATCCGACGGCCTGTATTGATGCTAGTGTTAAAGTGCCTGATTCGGCTAGTATCGGCCCTTTTGTGGTGGTCAAAAAAGGCGTGCATTTGGGTGAGCGTGTGGTTTTAGGGGCGCATTCGGTGGTCTCTGAAAATTGTGTGCTTGGAGAGGGCTCAGAGCTCAAGCCTCATGTGACCCTTTATCATCATGTGCGCATGGGTAAAAATTGTTTGATTCATAGTGGCGCTGTGCTCGGCAGTGATGGTTTTGGTAATGCCAATGAAAATGGTCGTTGGATTAAAGTCCCGCAATTAGGTGGCGTTGCCATTGGTGATGAGGTGGAAATTGGTGCGAATACCACGATTGATCGCGGTGCTGTGACTGATACAAAAATTGGCAACAATGTTCGAATCGACAATCAGGTGCAAATTGCTCATAATGTGATTGTGGGTGATGGTACCGCGATGGCCGCGCAAGTCGGTATTGCCGGTAGTGCCGAAATCGGCCGTCATTGTTTGCTTGCCGGTAAAGTGGGTATTAACGGGCATATTAAAATTACTGATCAAGTGATTGTTTTGGCGATGTCAGGTGTATCCCATGATTTGACGCAAAAAGGGATCTATTCAGCGGCTATCCCAGCCCAGCCCGTATTGCAATGGAATAAAACCATGGCGCGTTTGAATCGTTTGGATGTGCTTATGCAAAAGGTTAAACATATTATAAAACATTTGGGTTTGAAGGAAGATAAACATGGGTGAACTTGATATTAATGAAATTTTAAAACTTTTACCTCATCGCTATCCCTTTGTATTGGTCGATCGCATCTTATCTTGCGAGCCAGGGGTGAGGATTCGTGGCTTAAAAAATGTGAGTATTAATGAGCACTTTTTTGCCGGGCATTTCCCCAATTTTCCTGTTATGCCGGGAGTGTTAATTTTAGAAGCCATGGCCCAGACTATGGGGATTCTTGCGTTTAAAACGATGGAAGCACGAGATGTTGCGCCCAGTGCCAATAAGATTTTTTATTTCGCTGGTGTTGATAATGTGCGCTTTAAAAAGCCAGTGACACCTGGCGATCAGTTGGAAATAGAAGTGACGTTGATTAAGATGAAAAGTGATGTGATTAAGGCAGAGGCTAGTGTTTTTGTTAAAGATGAATTAGCCTGTTCTGCAGAACTCATGGGCGTTTATAAAGGGATCTAATGTGATTCATGCAACCGCAATTATTGAGCCAGGTGCAAAGCTTCATCCTTCGGTGAAGGTTGGGCCTTATTCCATTATTGGTTCTGGGGTTAGTGTCGGCGCTGATACTATTATTGGGCCGCATGTGGTCATTTCTGGTGATACAAAGATTGGTAGTCGTAATCAGTTTTTTCAATTTTCTTCTATTGGTGAAGCCTCGCAAGATAAAAAATATCAAGGTGAGCCCACCCAGCTTGTGATTGGCGATGATAATGTCTTTCGCGAGTGTGTGACTGTGCATCGAGGTACAGTTCAAGGCGGAAGTGTGACTCGCATCAACAACGATAACTTGTTTATGGCCAATAGCCATGTCGCTCATGATTGTATCGTGGGAAGTCATAATATTTTGGCTAATTCTGTTGCTTTGGCGGGGCATGTGCATTTGGGGGATCGTGTCATTATGAGTGGAATGTGTGGCGTGCATCAATTTTGCCATGTTGGTTCTTATGCGTTTATTTCCACAGCTAGCATTGTTTTAAAAGATGTACCTCCTTATGTCATGGTTACAGGAGGGGCTGATCCTACGGTATGTGGTTTAAATGTAACGGGACTCAAGCGCCAAGGGTTTTCTGCTGAAACGATTCAAAATCTACAGCGCGCTTATAAAGTGATTTATCGTCAAGGTTTGCGTGTTGAAGAGGCGGTGAAGGTCTTATTAGATATGCAAAAAGAATGCCCTGAGATTGAACTTTTCGTTGATTTTTTACAAGCATCAGAGCGGGGAATTATACGCTAAATGAGAGCGGCTACTGCATTTATTCATACTTCTGCAAAAATCCATCCTAGTGTGCATATTGGGCATAGTGCCTTTATTGACGCTGATGTTGAGTTGGGCGAGGGGACGATTGTTAAACCTTTTGCGATGATTACGGGCCATACTAAAATCGGTAAATTTAACACTATTTTTTCTTATGCTTCGATTGGTGAAGCGCCTCAAGATGTTTCTTATCAGGGTGAGCCTACGCGTTTAGAGATTGGCGATCATAATATTTTTCGTGAAGGTGTGACCGTTCATCGTGGTACCGTTAAGGGTGGTGGGGTGACTCAAATTGGTCATCATAACTTCTTTTTAGCGTACAGTCATGTTGGGCATGATTGTGTTGTTGGGGATCATAATACTATTGTCAATTTTGTTGCGTTTTCTGGGCATGTATCGGTGGGGGATTTTGTGTTGTTGAGCGCCTATTCAGGCATTCATCAATTTACCTCTGTCGGTAGTTATGCGATGGTAGCCCATGCGGCTATTGTGACTCAAGATGTGCCCCCTTTTGTTTTGGTTGCTGGTGGTGATAGCCCTTATACGGTGGGTTTGAATGTTAGAGGTTTAAAGCGTCGTGGCTTTAGTGAGCCTGAGCTGCAGGCCTTGAAGCGGCTTTATAAAATTTATTATCGTAGTGATTTATCCCAAGCGGCGGCGCTAGCAGAGATTGAGGCTGAAATTTTGCCCATTTGTCCGCGGGCCCAGATATTTATTGATTTTGTTCATCGTTCTCAACGTGGTGTTTTGCGCAAATAAAAAAGCCCCAAAAAGGGGCTTTAATCATTCATGCAGGTTTATGCATTTTCTAATTTTCTGGTGCGAGGCTTTCTGGGTTTGCGATCAGGTATGCTGTTGCGTTCGATCCAATCATAAAGAGTTTGTGGGTGGCAATTAACTAGCTTTGCGATGGAGGCCTTGCTAATTGAAAGTTCTAAGTAACGGGTAATTTCTTTTTTGAATTTATCAAGTTTAAGGGCTTTATTTTGTCTGCCTTTAGGACGTCCGAGTACCACGCCCATTTTGCGACGACGCTCGATGGCTTCTATATTTCTTCGGCTCACATAGTCTGATTCTATTTTGCGCAACAATCCTACAAGTTCGCTAAATTGAGATTTTTTTTCACCGGCGTAAGACATATTGTATTTCGCAAAGTGCAAATTAATGCCCCGGCCAACTAGGTCAATGAGGACTTCGAGGGTTTGGTCCGCGGAGTTAGTAAATTGTACACTATCGTAAGCCACGATCACATCGCCGGCTTTGGCGTTGTGGAGGGTTTTGCCCAGGCTGCGCTCTTGCCATTTGGTTTCCATGTCCGCACTTTCGGTAACAGTGTGTAAGTTTTTGAAGCCTTTTTGCTTTGCATAACTTTCAAGCTGCATTTGTTCTGCGGTATCTATGTCTTGCGTTTGATATAGGTATACATTACTCATTGTAATTTCTCCCTTGTTTTATTGTTGGTTATTTAGTTTGGAAAAATTGATTTTTCCTTGGTGCTATTCTACATTTTTTCTTATCAATTTTAAAGGCTGTTGTTTAATTTTTTATTTATCCGGGTTCAGCCTTCTTATAAAATATTTATTTATACTAATTTGCCTTGTATAAATGTTCCTCGTTACCCGGGGTCATCTTGTTTTGCAGTGCTTAAAACCCCTTTTGAAAACATGTATTCTATTTGAAATACTTATTTATTCTTTTTACAAAGGTCCCGGGGTCAGGTAAATTGCCGCCTTCAGCTAATAGTGCTTGTTCAAACAGCAGTTGAGCCCAGTCGTTGACGATATCTTGATCTTTTTCATCAATTAAACGCTGAATTAAAGCATGTTGCATATTTATTTCTAATATTGGCTGACTTTGAGGGACCATTTGTCCAGCTTGTTGCATTAAACGCTGTAGGTGTAAACTTAGGCCTTGAGAATCTGCTACGAGGCATGAGGGTGAGTCGGTCAGTCGATTAGAGGCCTTTACTTCTTTAACTTTGCTACCCAGGCATTCTTGGATTTGTTTTAACAGGCTGATGGATTCAGGTGTGTTTTCTGGTATTTCGGTTTTTTTATCATCCGCATCTTTAATATTATCTAGATTAATATCATCTTTAGTAATCGATTTGAAATCCTTGCCTTCGTATTCTTTTAGATACGCCATCATCCATTCATCAACGCGATCGGCTAATAACAAGACTTCAATATCTTTTTTACGAAAAATTTCCAAATGTGGACTATTTTTTGCAGCATTGAAGTTGTCGGAAATAATATAGTAAATGTGCTTTTGCTCGGTGCTCATGCGTTTAATATAGTTATCTAATGAAACTTGCGGTGTATGGGCGTCATCCCGTGTGCTACTAAAGCGCAGTAATCCTGCCAGTTCTTTTTGGTTTTCAGGATCCTCAGAAAAGCCTTCTTTGAGTACAATGCCAAAATTTTGGTAAAAACCTTGGTATTGTTCAGGATTGTCCTCGCTCATTTTTTTGAGCTGTGCCAATATTTTCTTGGTCATGTTGGCTTTCATTTTGTCGATGAGTTCATTTTTTTGTAAAAGCTCGCGTGAAACGTTCAGTGGCAAATCATTGGAGTCAACAACCCCTTTAATAAAGCGCAAATAATTGGGTAGAATGGTGGCATTATCCATAATAAAGACGCGCTCAATAAATAGCTTAAGGCCGCCTTTGTGTTCACGCTCAAATAAATCAAAGGGAGGTGCTGCGGGGATATACAGTAAGCTTGTGTATTCTTGTTTGCCTTCTACCTTAAAGTGCAGCCAGGTCAAGGGGTTTTGATAATCATGACTAATATGTTTATAAAAATCCTGATATTCAATGTCAGTGATTTTATTTTTGGGGCGGGTCCATAAGGCATCGGCGCTGTTGACTTGATTAAAATCTTTTTCATCTTTTTGGCGCGTATGCTCATCGACTTTCAATAAAATCGGGAACATTATGTGATCGGAGTATTTGTGGATAATGCTCAAAAGTTTAAAATGATTGAGCAGCTCTTGATCCTCTTTGCGTACATGTAAAATTACTTGTGTGCCGTGAGCTTCACGTTCGCAATTGCTAATCGTAAATTGGCCATCACCTGTCGATTCCCAGAGGACACCTTCATTTTGGGGGGTTCCTGCTTTACGGCTATAAACTGTCACTTTGTCAGCCACCATAAATGCTGAATAAAAGCCCACACCAAATTGTCCGATGAGATGGACATCTTTATTTTGATCGCCAGTTAAGGCATTTAAAAATTGTTTGGTGCCGGATTTGGCGATGGTGCCTAGGTTTTCGATAATTTCATCGCGATTCATGCCGATGCCGTTGTCCGTGATGATTAGGGTTTTGGCTGTGGCGTCAAAATCAATGGTAATTTTAAACTCGGGGTCATTTTCTAAGAGCGCTGGATTTTCGACGCTTAAAAAGCGGAGTTTGTCTTCGGCGTCAGAGGCGTTAGAAATTAGCTCGCGCAAAAAAATTTCTTTATTGCTGTAAAGTGAGTGGATCATTAATTGTAATAGTTGTTTTACTTCAGTTTGAAAGCCAAAAGTTTCAGTTGTGCTCATGGTTGCTCCGATAAATTGATTAGGTGATTCTTATATGAGGGGGCGGGCAGCTTTTTTCAAGAGGGATCATCGGGTAGTGCTTTGGCATGAGTCTCGCGGATAAGCAGTGCGAAGATAAATGCGATGATAAAAGCAATCGGTAAGATATTCATGACAAAGTGGTAGCTTGTGATGGGGTAGTCCATGGTTCCTGCAATGACCTGGCCGCCACGAATTGATAGCAAAAAGCCTGCCAAGGGTTGAATGAATGCGCCGCTCACCATGCACATCATTGAAATAATACAGGTCGCTGAGCTGCTGATCATTTTAGAATTGCTTTCAACTACCGTGGGGTAGCTAATAATTTGAGCGCTGGTGATAACACCTAAGAGTAAAAATAATCCGAGAAGTAGCCAAAAATTATTGCTAGTAATTTGAATAATAATAAATACGAGGACTATGGCCAAGACTGCATTAATCAGCATGGGAAGTTTGCGGTTTTTAAAGGTATCAGATAGCCAGCCCATGATGGGTGAGCCGATCATTGTGCCTAAATAGAGCATGCCTGAAACTGTTGCTGCTTCTGTGGTGGTGAGTTGATTTACTTGAGTTAGGTAGGGAATGCCAAGGAGTGCTCCCAGCATAAAAATGGGGAGGTTCATGAGGCAGGTGTAAAAACCGCAGTACCAGTTTTGTTTTTTCAGTAAAGCGAGTTTTAGACAGTGTATGAGACCTGATTCATGGTGTTTTTTGATGTGTCCTTGGAGTTCTTCGCGGCGTTCTGGTGGCATGTCGCGCACGCATAAAAAAATCAATGCGGCAATAGTGTAGCCAATGATAGCCACGATCACCAAGGCTTCACGCCATGATGTGTGAATGATGAGTAGCGTGAGTGGTGTTTGGACCATGAGTCCGCCGAGCATGCCCATGGTAATAATAAATCCGCTGATGGCGGCAAGGTACTGAGACGGAAACCAATTAACGGCGATACGAATACAGCTCACTAAGCAAAAGCCACCGCCAAAGCCCATGAGTAATCGAGCGAAAATTAGCATTGTCAAGCTATGGCTATTGGCGTTTAAGAGTACGCCTGTACTTGAAACCAGGAGTACAAGGGTGATAATGCGCCTTGGTGAGTAGCGATCAACTAACAATCCTGCAGGGATTAAAAACAGTAAATCCGTGTAAAAAAATAAACTGGCAATAAATCCAAATTGGGTTGGGCTTAAGTTAAAATCCTTAACGACGTAGGGCCCAAGGGAGTTATAAATGTTGGTAAGTCCAAATTCGTAAAAAAATAAAAAAGAAGTGATAAACACGATCATAAAAGCTTTGAATAAATAGCGTTTGTTATTCATGAGGGGCTCCTTTAAATATGATAGAGTGCAAAGATTAGTAGTATTAAGGATAGCACTATTTGTAGTATTAGTAATGCCTTTCCGCCGATGACTTGATAATGGCTGGGTAGTTTTAGGCGATAGCGACCCTGGTATGCCATAACTCCTGGCAGTAGCATAAGTAAGATAACGCACATAACTCCAGCATAGCTTAAGGCCTTAATAAATAAGCTTGGTATCATGCTGACTAAAATTAATGGTGGCACGAAGGCAAGGAGTATGGGCCATAGGCTCCGATGGGTTTGGGCTTTTAAGCGTAGCCCATCCCGTAAAAAATCGACCAAGCACAGCGATACGCCTAAAAATGATGTGGTGATGCAAATAATAGTGAATAGGTGGGTTAGTTGGCTAATGAAGCCATTGTGGGTGAGTAAGCTTAAAGTATCCGTGAGAGAGGCAACGGCATGATCACTCGCGCCAAAGCTAATAAGTTGGTCGCTTTGAATGCTGCCTTGTACCACAAAATTCCATAGTAAATAGCAGGTGAGAGGAATGAGGCTGCCATAAAAAATAGTTTGGCGTAAGAGTTTAATATTGCTATTTAAGTATACTCGCAATGAGGGCATGATGATCGCAAAGCCAAACGAGGTGATGACTGGCATGACAGCCGAGCTTAAATAACTTAAGTCGCTATGTTGCATAAAATTGATATGAACTAAGCTTAAGCAAAAACCTGCAACCAATAAAAAAGTTAAGAGCTTTGTGCTTAATAAAATGCGGTTAGCAAAATCTACCCCATGAATGCCGATGGCGACAATACTGCCGAAAATGACTAAAAAAACTAGCGCATTGAGCCAGTTGGCTAATGTGAAATGTAGGGCTGTGCTTAGGTTGTAAATAATATCAGCGCCACCAGAGGTGTAAGCTGACATTAAGGCGTAAAGTAAAAGTAAATAACAAATCCACATAATTACTTCACCGCCACGCCCCATCGTTGTGCGTGCCATACTGATGAGGTTGGTGCCTTCGGGTAGCAGTAAATTCACCTCAAGAATCAAGTAGGCTGAAAACACTGTAATTAGCCAAATTCCTAGGAGTACAAGGCTAGAGGTCCAAAATCCCAGGCCCGCTGTGGCCATAGGAATGGCTAACATACCGCCGCCAATTGAGGTGCCAACAATAAGTAAAATGCCGCCGATTAAACGGTTTTTCATGAGTTGCCTAATTAATCAAGAGCTTGCACTATAAAATGAACTGGGATTGATGTCAAATTTCTGTTTTCCAATAATGTTCCAATTCTAGCAACTGATCTCGGACGTGTCCTGCCTGCTCGAACTCTAAATTTTTGGCATGTTCGCGCATGCGTTTTTCTAGTTGTTTTACTAGCTTGGAGACTTCTAGTGGGGTGAGGGCTTCAAGGTCGGGTAAGTCTAGGCTTTTTGTTTTAATTAATTCTTCGCGGTTTTTAGTGCGGGCGCCTTCCATGATATCTTGGATCGCTCGGATAATGGTGGTGGGGGTGATGCCGTGTTCGATATTGTACTGAATTTGCTTTTCCCGGCGGCGCTGGGTTTCATCGATTGCCGCTTTCATTGAATCAGTGATACGATCGGCGTATAAAATTGCTAAGCCATTGACGTTACGTGCAGCACGGCCGATGGTTTGAATTAAGGATCGGGTTGAGCGTAAAAAGCCTTCTTTATCAGCATCAAAAATAGCGACGAGGGATACTTCCGGCAAGTCTAAGCCTTCACGTAATAAGTTAATGCCCACTAAAACATCAAAAACGCCCAAGCGCAAATCACGTAAAATCTCAACGCGTTCAACGGTGTCGATGTCCGAGTGTAGGTAGCGTACTTTGATGCCTTGTTCGTTTAAATAGCTGCTTAAATCTTCGGCCATTTTTTTGGTGAGAGTGGTAATTAGTACGCGTTCGTTTTTGGGGAGGCGTTTTTTAATTTCTGATAAGACATCATCAACTTGTGAGCCTACTGGTCTTATCACAATTTCTGGGTCAAGGAGTCCTGTCGGCCGTACTACTTGTTCGGTCACGAGATCCGCATGCTCAGACTCATAGTTGCCGGGTGTTGCGGATACATAAATAGTTTGAGGCATGAGTGCTTCAAATTCTGAAAATTGCAGGGGGCGATTATCCAAGGCTGCGGGCAAGCGAAAGCCATAGTTGACTAGGTTTTCTTTGCGTGAGCGATCGCCTTTGTACATAGCGCCGAGTTGCGGTACGGTGGCGTGAGATTCATCGATCACGAGCAATGCATTTTTGGGTAGATAATCAATGAGCGTTGGTGGTGCTTCGCCTGGGGCTTTGCCTGAAAGATAGCGTGAGTAGTTTTCGATACCTTTGCAATAACCAATTTCATTAATCATTTCGATGTCATAGAGGGTTCTTTGTTGTAAACGTTGTGCTTCCACGAGTTTATGTTGTTCTTCAAAAAACTTTACTTGAGTTTTTAGGTCTACTTTCATTTGATCAAGCATATTCACTAAAATTTCCCGAGGCGTCGCGTAGTGAGTTTTTGGGAATATGGTTAGCCGCGGCACTTGGCCTAATATTTCGCCGGTCAGGGGGTCAAAATATTTGAGGGCTTCAATATCATCACCAAAGAGTTCGATGCGAATCGCATCTTTTTCGGATTCAGCAGGGAATACGTCGATAACATCGCCACGCACTCGGTATGTGCCGCGTTCGAGCACACTGTCATTGCGGGTGTATTGAATTTCAGCCAGGCGCTTTAATAAGTCCCGTTGTTTAATGGGGTGGGCCTTATCCAGGTGTATGGCCATTTGTAAATAAGAGTTAGGATCGCCTAGGCCATATATAGCAGAGACTGTGGCGACAATAATCACATCATCATATTCTAACAGGGCTTTGGTTGCCGATAAGCGCATCTGTTCGATATGCTCGTTGATGGCGGAGTCTTTTTCGATATAGGTGTCAGAGGCGGGGACGTAGGCTTCGGGTTGATAGTAATCGTAGTATGAGACAAAGTATTCGACGTGATTATTGGGGAAAAAAGTTTTCATTTCGCCATAAAATTGTGCAGCCAGGGTTTTGTTATGCACTAGAATTAAAGCCGGGCGCTGGACATTTTGAATGACATTGGCAATGGTAAAGGTTTTGCCAGAGCCCGTAACGCCTAGCAGCACTTGATTTTTCAAGCCATCATTGAGGCCCTCAGTTAGTTGGCGTATGGCAGTGGGTTGGTCTCCTGAGGGTTTATAAGGGGCTTTAATGGCAAAGGGCATAGTGGCTTTAAGTTTGCTATTTAAGTGTCTATTTTAATTCATTCTTTCGTGATATGATATGTTTATAAATCATCGTGTTTTTAATATGCAAGCAAGCCTTTATAGCGGTACCGGGAATTTGTTGTGGGTGGTAGAGGTTTCGCCACAGACGGACGTCCGTTCTGATTCAAAATGGGTTAATTTAAGTGTGCAACTTTGTAGTGATCAAGGCGATGGCTTGATGTTAGTGACCGATAGCGCTCCCTACCAAGCATATTTTTTTAATCCTGATGGCAGTGATGGCATTTTTTGTGGTAATGGTGTGCGCTGTGTGGCGTATCATTTGGTCCAAAAATATGATTTGGCTCAGCCCTTTTCAATTTTTATTGCAGGTCAAGAGATTCGTTGTCATGTTACCCATGATCAGGTGGAAATTTATTTGCCTAAAACGGGGGTTAAAAATTTAGGTCTAGAAACAGTTCAAGTTTTTCCCGGCACGAAGTTTAGCGGTTTTCGCATGGATATGCCTAATCCGCATTTAGTGATTTTTGCAGAGATTTCTCGTGATGAGCTTTTGCTTGTGGGGCCTCGTATTGGCGAGCACTATCAAGATCTTTATGGCGGTATTAATGTTGAATTTGTATTTAAAAATACCGAAGATCAATGGCAAGCTTTGGTGTATGAGCGTGGGGCGGGTATTACCGAAGCTTGTGGATCGGGCGCAATGGCGGTATTATGTGTGCTGCAAGATCAAGGTTTGATTGCCCATGGTGCTCCGCTTGATTTAAAAATGTCAGGAGGCATGCTTCGTTTACAGGATTTAGGGGGGCATTTATCCTTGCGGGGTCAGGTTCAATTACAGAAGGTCGTTCAAGATGCATTCCGGTCGTAAAGTTTATCAAGTACGTAAAAATGTTGTTAAAACTGATAGTGTTCAATCCGCTGTTATTCGGCAGTTGCCTGAATTTTTGCGTGGTTTAATGGCAGAGCAAAAGATTCTTCATAAAAAAATTCATGCCATCGATGATCGCCTGCGCTTTGGTTATAGTGAGCCTTTGCACGACTATCATACAGATTTAGTCCGTGATGATATTTTTTTGAGTGCTAAGATTATGGATGAGTTGCTTAAGTTGCATTCTTAGTTAACGTTACAAAGGTGTAGTTGTAATTGTGATGCTCATCTTTTGAGTGATATTCTTCAGACGCTCTTTTCCATGCTGTTTCGTTTAATTTTGGAAAAAAAGCATCGGCATCTTTTATTTCTGCATCGACTTCAGTCGCGTAAATTTTATCGGTATAGGGTAGGCATAGTTGGTATAGTTCAGCGCCGCCAATCAGCATCAATTCATCAGTGGGTACGATCACATCTTTGAGTTTGTTAAGGTCATGAATTACGGTGGCGTAGTCCGAGTGAAAGTCTTTATTGCGCGTTAGGACGATCATGCGTCGATTGGGTAAAGGCCGGCCAATGGATTCATACGTTTTGCGGCCCATTAAAATATTCTTGTTGAGAGTTAGGCTCTTGAAGTGTTTAAGATCATTGGGCAAATGCCATAATAATTGATTGTCTTTGCCGATGCCAAAATTTTTATCAAAAGCGACGACGGCCGTGAGTGTGAATGGTAATTTTTGTGTCATTTAAATGCTTCCCCAGATGCCGGCAACGAAGCCGAAGAGTGCGGTAATGCCTAAGATAATTGCGACTACCCAAGCATAGATGCCTTTGAGGCGATATTTTTCGGGTAAGGCTTTGCGAGCTAACAAATATAAAAATCCTAATACGATCGGCAATAAAATCGCGTTCATGACTTCGACAGCAACGCTTAAGTTAACGAGATTAATGCCAGAGGCAACAATAAATCCGCCGATGATGAGTGTCAATGTGTAGATCGAGTAAAACCATGGCGCCTCGTGCACTTTGTGTTCGAGTGAGCGCTTGTAGCCCATGACCTCACCCAGGCCCCAGGCCGCCGTGAGTGATACCACTATCGCGGCGACCATGGCTGAGCCAATAATGCCAAGTGCAAATAATAAATGTCCTGCGGCTGAGCCTAAAAAGGGTGTGAGTGCTTCGCTGATTTGCTCTACTGTATTTAGGGGGGCGCCTGAGTTGATTTTGCCAAGCGTTGCTGCGGTAGTGACAAGTACGGCGGCCATAACAAGTTGGGTGATAACAGCGCCTATGGCGGTATCAATGCGCGCTGCGCGTAAATGTTCTAGTTTTAGCTTTTTATCCACGACAGCGGATTGTTGGTAAAAAATCATCCAGGGCATGATCACTGCCCCGACATTACCTGCGGCTAAATATAAATAACTGGCATTAGTGTAGGGGATATTCTTTAGGCCATTTAGCATTGCTTGGGCGTTTGGGTGTGCGCGCCAGGCCACGATTAAGAAGGTGAGCTCAAATAAGCCTAAGAAAATCGCGATACGTTCAACTGATAAGTACGATCCGGTCCAGGCAATGGTGATTAAAAATCCGATGACCAAAACCATGGTGAGCCAAATAGGGATGCCAAACAAAATTCCCACGCCTGCCATGCCGCTGAACTCAGTAATAATACCGCCTGCACATGAGGCTACTAGGGTTGATACCGATAGCCAGGCCCATGCCTTGCCAAAATGCTTACGAATCAGCTCGCCATGGCCCATTTTAGTGACTAAGCCTAGGCGGATGGTCAGCTCTTGGGCGATGTATAAAATCGGCATTAAAATAAATTGTAGTGCTAAAAGTTTATAGCCCCAAACCGCGCCACTTTGTGCCGCAGTAATCACACTGCCGGCATCGGTGTCTGCCAGCATGACCACAAGCCCTGGGCCTGAGACGGCGATAAAAAGTAGTAGCCAATGTTTAAGGGTGCCAGTTTTATTCACATTAGCCTCCTGTTTGTGGTGGTGCTAGTATAATTGATCTGGTCTTGCTTGTAAATGAGAATGATTCTCATTTGCACTTTAAATTAGCCAGGCTAAAATTTTTTCTTTTAGGTTGTTGTAGTCAGGATTGTAAGTTAGGCGTTTTATGCTGTGTGTTAAGTGTGGTTCTCCAAACTTAGTATTCTCAGGAAGCTGGCCATAATAGCTGCCGTCTTTACCAAAATAGGGGTCGGTCGGTGCAACGGGGATAGCGACATGAGACATAGCCAAAATATTGCCTTTGTGCATGTTGATTGTGGTGTTGGGTGTGTTTTTTGGTAATTTTAAAGGATGGTTGCTGTAGACGTAAAAATAATCCTGTTTCTGTAAATGTGTTTTTACCAATTGGCTAATGGGTTTGAATTTGACTGTGCCATCTTCATGACTGGCACTTATAAATAAGGGTAGCGGAATTTGTTGTTTTTGGTATGGCTTTAGTTCTTTTTTCAATAGGCTTAAGAGTTCAGTCACTTGTGCGACGCTTTTGATTGAAAACTGTGTGTAGCTTCCTAGGTGCTCGGCTTCGGCTTGAGTGCAAAATAATTTTGGTAAGAAACGTGTTAGATTCTTTTTTACTAAGAAGGGAAATGTTTTTGCGATGGGTTTAACGCCAAGGCATGGGCCCAGTAAAATTAATTTTTTTATTTTGCAGTTTTGTTGTTTAAAAGCACTTAATGCAAATAGTAATGAGAGCGTTGCGCCAATAGAAAAGCCGCAGAGATAAATTTCCTCGCAGTCTTTAGCGAGGCTGTCATAGCCTAATTTTATGGTGGCAAGCCAATCTTCCCAAGTGTAATTATCTAAATCTTGGTATTGCGTGCCATGTCCGGGTAGTAGCACCGCGCGTACTAAGAAATTGGCTTTTGCAAAATCTTGAGCTAAGGAGCGCATTAGATAAGGCGAGCTCAGAAAGCCGTGAGCCATGAGCATGCCTTTTTTATAGGGCGCTTCATGAGCAGGCTTGAGCTCAAAGGGCAGGCTCATGTTAATCACCTGTTCAAGCTTGGCGCCCTGATAATAAAGACTGCGAATGCTACGAACGTATTGTTCACAGTCTTTGGTATATTGTGCGAATGAGCGGCTCATTAACGTTTGCTGATGGGCTCGTAATGACGTTCAGTGGGGCCTACGTATAATTGGCGTGGGCGGCCTAGTTTCGATTCTTTATCCGACATCATTTCATTCCATTGTGAGATCCAGCCGACGGTACGTGCTAGTGCGAAAATTACGGTAAACATGCTCATGGGGATGCCGATGGCATTGAGAATGATTCCTGAGTAAAAGTCTACATTAGGGTAAAGTTTGCGCTCGATGAAATAAGGGTCGCTTAGGGCGATGTCTTGCAAGGCCATGGCCACTTCCAGAATAGGGTTGTTACTATCACCTAGTTCTTTTAAGACATCTTCACAGGTTTGGCGCATAACTTTAGCACGTGGGTCAAAATTTTTGTAAACACGATGACCAAAGCCCATTAAGCGTACATTGCTGTTTTTATCTTTTACTTTTTCAATAAACGCAGGAATATTTTTGACATCGCCAATTTCCATGAGCATTCTTAATGCTGCTTCGTTAGCGCCGCCATGAGCCGGTCCCCATAGTGCGGAAATGCCGGATGAAATACAGGCATAAGGATTGGCGCCGGTTGAGCCTGCGAGGCGTACGGTTGAAGTTGATGCATTTTGCTCGTGATCAGCATGGAGCATAAAAATACGATCGAGGGCTTTTACGAATACCGGATTAGGTACATATTCTTCGCAAGGCGTGCCAAACATCATGTATAAGAAATTTTCGGCATAGCTCATCTCATTTTTTGGATACATGAAGGGTTGGCCTATGGCGTATTTGTAGCACATGGCGGCAATCGTTGGCATTTTGCCGATCAGGCGATGGGCAACGAGCTGGCGATTCGATTCTTCATGAATGTTGATTTGTTCATGATAAAAAGCTGAGAGCGCGCCGACCACCCCGACCATGATTGCCATGGGGTGGGCGCTTCTGCGAAACCCTTGGAAAAAGCTCACGACTTGTTCGTGCACCATAGTATGGTATTTGATGTTTTCTTCAAATTCGGTTATTTGGGTTTTGTTAGGAAGCTCGCCGTTTAACAGTAGATAGCAGACCTCTAGGTATGAGCTATTATCAGCCAGTTCTTGAATGGGGTAGCCGCGGTGTAGCAAAATGCCTTTATCGCCATCAATATAGGTAATAGCAGAGCGGCAAGCCGCGGTTGACATAAAACCAGGGTCGAAGGTAAACAAGCCACTTTTTGCCAGGCTGTTGATATCGATTACATCAGGGCCTAAAGTGCTCTTGAGTATAGGTAAATCAAAAGCTTGGCCATCAGGTAAAGTTAATTTTGCAACACGCGCGTTACTCATATTTATTTCGTCCCTTTGTTATCATATTTATCTATTATATGGGGCATTTGCTTGGATATGCAATGGGTATTTTTGGGCTTTTTTTAAATGTTGCATTTTAGTCGTAGTCGTAGTAGAATTGCCCTTCAATTTAGAAAAGGGTTATTATCATGGCAATGAAACGTACTTATCAACCTAACAATTTACGTAAAAAACGTAAGCATGGTTTTCGTGCGCGTATGGCGACTAAAAAAGGTCGTCAGGTTTTGGCGCGTCGTCGTGCAAAGGGTAGAGTGCGCCTTAGCGCATAAGCTTAGTGCTTAGCCTGTGACGCAAACGCTTATTCAAGCCCCTTTATCTAAAGGGGCTTTTTCATTGAAAAAATCGCAGCTTTTTACTAAAAGAAATTTTACTGATCTTTTTAATGGCGCCAACAAAAAGCATGGGCGTTTGTTTATTTTATTTTATAAAACCATTCCTCAGGATCAAATTTCTGCTTTTGGCACTGTCGTTAGTAAAAAAAATGCCAAAACCTCTGTTCGGCGTAATTTAGTTAAGCGTTTGATTCGAGAGTATTTTCGTTTGGGCCAGCATGAATTGCCCGGGCTGCATTTGATGCTCATGACTAAAAAGGGCGTTGATGTAGCGACCCATGAAGAATTGCACCAAGATTTAGCGCAGTTGTTTTCTTTTCTGCAAAAACTTAGACTGGAGGCGGGGGTAAAACCATGATTGATCCTAAATTATTACGTACGAATATTGACGAAGTAGCAACAAGATTGCGCTTAAAGGGCTTTGATTTGGATGTGTCTTTGTTCCAAAGTTTGGAACAACAGCGTAAGAGCGTGCAGTCGCAGACCGAAAAATTACAAAGCGAGCGCAATAAGTTTGCTAAAGCCATTGGTCAGGCGAAAGCTAAAGGCGAAGATACCACAAATTTGATGCAGGAATCTGCGGCGCTTAATGCGCAGCTTCAAGGGTTTGAATTAGAGTTGAATCAGATCGAAATTCAATTTAAAGACTTTTTGTTAAATATTCCTAATATTCCTGATGCATCAGTGCCAGCGGGAGCAAGTGATGCCGACAATGTCGAAGTGCGTCGTGTAGGTACGCCCAAACAATTTAGTTTTACGCCTAAAGATCACGTGGCTTTGGGCGAGGCTTTACAGGCCATGGATTTTGAAGTTGCAGCAAAAATGTCTGGAGCTCGTTTTGTGGTGTTGCGTCGGCAATTAGCGGCTTTACATCGCGCCTTGATTCAATTAATGCTCGATACCCATACGCGTGAGCATGGCTATCAAGAAATGTATGTGCCTTATTTGGTAAAAGATGAGGCTTTTTATGGTACTGGCCAATTGCCTAAATTTGCCGATGATTTTTTTAAAACAACGGTTCCTTTTAATCTTAATTTGATTCCGACGGCTGAGGTTTCATTGACCAATACTGTTCGTGAAATGGTGCTCAATGAAGCAGATTTGCCTTTGAAGCTTACGGCACATACTCCGTGTTTTCGTAGTGAAGTTGGGAGTTCGGGTAAAGATACCCGTGGTATGATTCGTCAGCATCAGTTTGAAAAAATTGAGTTAGTTCATGTCGTGCATCCTTCGCAATCATGGGCGGCGCTTGAAGAAATTACCCAGCATGCAGAAGTCATTTTGCAAAAACTAGGTTTGCCTTATCGCGTGATGTTGTTATGTACCGGTGATACTGGTAATGGCGCAGCCAAGACTTATGATTTGGAAGTTTGGGTGCCAGCGCAAAATTGTTATCGCGAAATTTCCTCTTGCAGTAATTTTCTGGATTTCCAGGCGCGGCGTATGCAGGCGCGCTTTAAAGATGCGAAGACACAAAAAAATGAATTGGTCCATACTTTAAATGGTTCGGGTTTGGCAGTTGGCCGTACCCTTGTGGCCATTATGGAAAATTATCAAGATGAGGCTGGGAATATTCATATTCCCGAGGCGTTGCATAAGTATTTAGATTTTACAGTGATTGCGCTCTAAACAAGCATCCTGAGGCTGTTAGCCTCAAGATGCTTTTCCTGTTATAGCTCTGCAATATCTTTGCTTAAGTGTGGGTTGCTGGCAGTTTGTGCTGCGACTTTAGTTTCGACACGCTCACCACTTTGTTCATGCTGTTTTCTTAACGCTTCGCGTACTTCGTCAGCGGCGAAATTGGTTTTTTGTACTACTTCTTCGCGTTGAAGTTTTGGTTCACTATGTGTTGCTTTAGCGCTTTGCACTTGGTTGGTGTTATTAGCGTTTAAGCCGTCACCGCCCAATAATGTGCGTACTTGAGGGCTTATTTCTCTGGGTTCTGGTGCGCTTTGAGGTGCAGCTGCTTTTTCGTTGAATTCGAGAATTACTGGTTTTGCTATTATTTTTTCGTTTTCAACTTTTGGCGCTACTGTTTCACGTGGTGAGAGCGTAAACTCGCGCACTTTTGCTGCGGGCGCATCGGCAGGGCCTGCGGGTTTTGGTGAGCGAGTTTGTTGTGATCCTGCGGTGCGGTTGTTTTGTTGAGGGCGGCGATCATTTCTGTCGTTGCGCTCCGTGCGTTCTGGTCTTGCTCCTGTTCCTGGCGCTCCTCCGGTGCGGCGACGATTGTCGTTGCGATTGCGTGAGTTTCCACGTTGGCCGCGGTTGCTATTGTTGCCGCCATTACGTCGGTTGTTGCCGTATGAGCCTTTGTTGCGGTTTTCATTGTTGCGGTCTTTTTTATTATTGCCAGAGCCGCTGAATATTTTGCCTATTTTGCTGATCAAGTCGCCCAGGGTTTTTTTCAAAAAGCTGGCGCGTACTGGCGCTGCTTCGATGCTTAGGCTTTTGATCGCTGGTTGTTCAACTTCTTTAAGTTTCACTTGAGTCGTGGTATAAGTTTCTGTGGTCACAGGCACTTGCATCATATAGCTAGGGGTGACTTCATCGGTGGATTGCGTCACTTTGGTGAGTTGATAATGCGGGGTTTCGAGATTGGCGTTGGGGATCAGTACCACGCGGATTTTATTTTGGGTCTCAATTTGTGAAATCACATTACGTTTTTCATTTAAAATGAAGGTTACCAATGGAATAGGCAATTGTACGTGGACTTCAAGCGTATCTGCGCGCATGGCTTCTTCTTGAATCAGGCGAATGATGGATAAAGATAGGGACTCAACACCCCGAATAGTACCTTGGCCGCTGCAACGTGGGCACATCATGCCGCTTGACTCCTCTAAAGAAGGGCGTAGGCGTTGGCGTGAGAGTTCTAATAAGCCAAAACGTGAAATCTTACCGGTTTGGATGCGTGCGCGATCGCTTTTCACGGCTTCGCTTAACTCATCTTCAACAATGCGTTGATTTTTTGGATTTTCCATGTCGATAAAGTCGATAACTATCAAGCCGCCCAAGTCACGTAATTTCATTTGGCGCGCGACTTCACGTGCTGCTTCGCGGTTGGTTTGGAATGCTGTTTCTTCGATGTCTCCACCTTTGGTCGCCCGAGAGGAGTTGATGTCGATTGAGGTTAAGGCTTCGGTATGGTCAATGACAATTGCGCCACCTGAGGGTAATTTAACTTCACGTTGATAGGCGGTTTCGATCTGGCTTTCAACACGATGATAGGTAAATAGTCCAATATCATTATGGTAGAAGCGTACACGTTCTGCAAAATCAGGGCGTAAATTACGTACTAAGTCCAAGACGCGTTCGTAAGTTTTGCGTTCATCGACGATGATTTCTTCAATATCTTGGCGTAAATAATCACGTACTGAGCGCATAATAACATCGCTTTCTTGATAAATTAAGAAAGGTGCGCGATTTTTTTGCATTTCCTCTTGAACGGTTGTCCATAGTTTTAAAAGGCTATCTAAGTCCCATTGTAATTCTTCTTGAGTGCGGCCTAGGCAAGCAGTGCGCGCAATAACGCTCATATCCTCGGGGATGGTTAAGCCTTCTAGCAGCTCTTTGAGCTGTTGGCGGTCATCGCCTTCGATACGGCGTGAAACACCGCCTGAGCGATGGCTGTTGGGCATCAGTACCAAATAGCAGCCCGCTAGGGTGATGAAGGTAGTAACGGCTGCGCCCTTGGTTCCGCGCTCTTCTTTTTCGATTTGGATAATGATTTCTTGGCCTTCAGATAACTTAGGGCGATTATGATCCATGTAGTCTGGGGCGAGTTCTTTAATGGGTAAGAAGCCGTGGCGGTCAGCGCCGTAGTCTACGAATACAGCGTTCAGGCTGGGTTCGATCCTGGAAACCTTGGCTTTGTATATATTGGCTTTCTTTTGAATGCGGTGACTGGCTTCGATATCAAGGTCAACAAGGGTGTTTTGCTCGATAATGGCGACGCGAATCTCTTCTGCCTGGGTGGCGTTTATTAGTATCTTTTTAGTCATGTTACTTAATCCTTTTTTTGGATTAAGCTGGGTACAGGTACACGCAGTCTAACTGTCTCGTGGTGGAGACAGGCGAGGATTTTTGGCGCTTTTAGCGCGTAAAGCTCTTGATGTATCAAGGCTTTGGTTAGTTAGTGACTTTAAAAGTAGCATTAACGAATCCTGGTAGAAATCTACGTTTTTTATACACAGCTCAATCTATTGGCTGGCTCATGCAATGCTTATTTAAGGCTATTGCGCTTATGCTTACAGGGCTAGAACATGCTCTTCGTGAGCGGTACAACAATGAGTGTAAGCTAAAATTTAAGCACTCTGTAAGTTTTTTTATTATAACACTTCATTTTCTAATTGACAAATGCAAATAATTCGTTAGAATAGCAACTCCTAAATGCGGGAATAGCTCAGTTGGTAGAGCGCAACCTTGCCAAGGTTGAGGTCGCGAGTTCGAGCCTCGTTTCCCGCTCCAGCCTTCGCGCTGTATTGGCTAAAGGCCAATAGCGCTACGGCTCGGCGTGCCATTCCTTACTTCATAGGCTCTTTCCCAAATCATGGGGCACTCTAATGGCTCTAATTTTTCCTTGCTCGTATTACTGCACTTCGCAGCAGTCTCTTTTTTTAGCGAGGCCTGGCTTTTCTTCTGTTGTCTCTGATCCAGCATCCCTCACAGCCGAATCGGCAATGGGTGTTGATTCTCTTGGGTGCGGTCTCGGAGTGGTGATCCCGCTCATAGGTGTAGAGGTGGGTGTGTCAGCAGGAGTTTCTTTCCATGGGGTTGAGGTTCCTGCGCCCCCTGCAACGCTTATTGCCAATGCTTGTGAGTAACCGCAGCTTATGCTAAAGCTAAATTTTGTGCCCCAATCAGGTTCGTCTATCCGTGTAACGCGTTCGGTATCTTCATCTTCTATCTGCGCTACATTTCCCCCGTCTTCGCCACCTAAGCGTTTTTTGCTTTTAAGGGCAATGCTGCCGCCGCCGATTGCTGTGACCGCATCCTTGCAGTAAGTTAAGCCTATGCCGGTGCCCCCGTAGGTGGCTCTTATAGTGTCATTTGCTTGTACTCCGGATTGAAATATGCGGCTACATTCCCTACCTGTCATGCCCATACCTGTGTCTCGGATAGACAGTTCTAAGTGCGCTTGCTGAGTTTCTGGTTGTAATGTTGTTTTAATGAATATACGAATGAAGCCTGTTTCTGTAAATTTAATGGCATTGCCAACGAGGTTCATGATGACGCGCTCTAGCGCTAACCAGTCTAGATTGAACAGGGTAGGGGTCTGCGGTAATTCAAAATGTGTGCGAAATTCTACAGCAGCTCCTTTTTCTTCCTGGATAAGAATTCTTAGCATTGTTGTTACCAGGCTTAATTTTGATTGAAGCTCTATAGGTTCGCTTTTTTTTGATGGTGGTAGACCAGGGGCTCCGCTTATACGCATTAGTTCGAGGGTCAGTGTCTCTTGATATGCAATCCAGTCATTTACTCCGGTGGCGTATTCTGTATTTTCGCGTAACTCAGCCTCATCGCTTAGTCTTGTGACCATATAGCGGATTTTGTATTGTAAATTGCTTATATCATGTAGGTATCTTTTTGCCTCACTTTTCAATGGTTCTTCTAGTTTGTCTATGTTTGGTGTTGTCTCTGCAATGTTTGTTTCTATCGCGGTCAATCTTTTTTCTACTTTTTGTTCTTCGCTAAGGCTTGCTGCGCTGATTTCTTTTGGGGGGGGGGCTGATGCCATTGGGGTGGTCTATGTTGATTGGGTTGATCTTATTATTTCATAAAGTTTATTATTGTCAATTAAGGTTACTCTTATATTTTTTTATTAGTGTTTTTTTATGGTGTTTAAAAGTAGTGATCTACTTTTATACCTTTTAAATGCATTGGGTATACAAAGTACTGCAAATAAATTTGAGTTTCTTTGATAAGTGTTATAGAATGCCACACTTAAATTAGGCACGTAGCTCAGCGGTTAGAGCACCACCTTGACATGGTGGGGGTCGGTGGTTCGATTCCACTCGTGCCTACCAGTTGTTTATATTAGTAACTGGTCGATCTTAGCGGCGCAAATAAAATCATTCTCAGATAAGCCATTTAAGGCGTGCGTTGTATAGATAATATTGCAATAGTTGTATCCCAGTTTGATATCCGGATGATGGCCTTCTTGATTGGCGATCCAGGCAACGGCGTTGACAAAGCCCATGACTTTATTAAAGCCTTTAAATTCAAAATGGCGCTCGATTGCTTTGTGATCCGGGTTTAATTGCCATTCTGGGGTTTCTTTTAGAAATCTTGTAGCGGTGTCAAGATCAAGGGCTTCTGAAAAGCCTTCGCAGGCTTGGCATTTTTTTTGATTTAACATTTAGCAACTCCTTACGTCATCGGGATCATGATTTTCAGCAAAAGGATCGGGTAACATGCCTAGGGCTTTGGCTTCTTTAAACACTTCATTTAAATTGCCGTTGATCATGTTATAAAGTTCATCAAAGCTATTGATAATAAAATAAGTTTTTTGTAATTGATCGTAGCGATAGGGCATGCGCAGTACTTCAAGTAGATCAAAAGGCTTGCGTTGTGGGATCTCGCTATCTAAGGCATAGGTGCTTTCAGTTTTTGAGGATAAAATGCCTGCGCCAAAGATTTTTAAATCTGGGCCATGTTGGATCAAGCCAAACTCTACGGTAAACCAATAGAGACGCGCTAGCATTTTGCGATCTTCCGGCAAAACTGTTTTGCCAAATTGACCTACAGCTTCAGTAAAAGCGGCAAAAGCAGGGTCGGTTAATAGTGGGCCATGACCGAAAATTTCGTGAAAAATATCAGGTTCTTGTAAATAATCCAAGTCTTCTATCCGTCGAATAAAGCTTGCGGCAGGAAATGTGCGGTTGGCAATGAGATCGAAAAATTCTTTAAATGAAATGAGTGCAGCAACTGGGGTCACTGACCATCCAGTTAAGGATTGCAGTACATCGGTGACATCTTTGCATTGCGGAATTTTATGATGATTAAGTCCCAGTCGAAGCACGCCTTCGTAATAGGCGTCGCAGGCTCGACCTTCGATTAGCTTTACTTGGCGTTGATAGAGCGTTTCCCACACTTTATGTTCGTCGGGTGTGTATTCAATAAAGCCATTCGCATCAGGCGGGCGGGCGACGTAACGTGGGGTGCTGTTCATAGTGTATTCCTTCTATGGTGCTTATATCCTCCAGAATACCCATAAATACTAGGGTTGTCAATGAGTTGGGCTGGGATGGTCTTGTGGTTTTTGCCGGGAAGGTGATTTTTATTTGATCACCATTGTTTTTTGTGGTAAATTACGGTCTGTTTGTATATTGTTCAATTAACATAGGTGTGGGTCAAATATGGATATTTTTGAAAAAAGGATACTACGATCATTATTGCGTCATGGTGCTTTAACTCAAACTGAGCTCTATCGTTATTTTCATCGTCAGCGTGCGGCAAAGAAAAATATGGCTGTCGCTAACCTTTTAAAAGAAGGGATGATTGATCGGGAAATTAGATGGATGAACCAATATGCGCGCAAGCCGGCGCGGATTTTTACACTGAGCGCTTCGGGGCGGCAGTTTATATTAGAGCATCCGCTTCAAAAGGGAGTTGCCAAAAAAAATAGTGAGGCATCTCGCGAATTGCGTGTTCATAGTTAGCAGTATAAGATATTGGGACAAATGTTAAAAAACTAAGAGTGTCGCCATGACCGAGAATGCTATTTTGCAACTTTCGATTTTTATGATTGTGGTATTGTTATTAGTTAAGCCGCTTGGTGCTTATATGGCGGCTGTTTTTGAACAGAGGTCTACTTTTTTGGGGCGTGTGTTTGGTCCTGTGGAGCGGCTTTTTTATAAATCTTGTGGTGTTAATGCGGCACGTGAAATGGATTGGAAGCAATATTTGGGTGCGTTACTGGCATTTAATTTTATGTCTTTTATTTTTCTTTTGCTGATTTTACTCGTTCAAAAATGGTTGCCGCTTAATCCTGCCCATCTTGATAATCTATCTTTTCCTTTGGCGCTCAATACCGCAGTTAGCTTTATGACGAATACCAATTGGCAGGCTTATGGTGGTGAGGCCACGATGAGTTATTTTAGTCAAATGATTGGGCTTGCAGTTCATAACTTTATTTCAGCTGCGACGGGTTTTTCGGTTTTACTTGTGTTGATTCGTGGTTTTATTCGCAAAGAGACTAAAGATCTTGGTAATTTCTGGGTCGATTTGATTAGAGGTATTCTTTATATCCTTGTGCCTTTGTCAATTATTTGGGCAATCGTATTGATGTCGCAAGGAGTATTGCAGAATTTTAGCCCTTATGTTACCGCGCATGTACTTGATGTTAGTAATAGTGCCTTAACGCAAACCATTCCAATGGGCCCTGTGGCATCACAAGAGGCTATTAAAGAATTGGGCACGAATGGTGGTGGCTTTTTTAATGCGAACTCAGCGCATCCTTTTGAGAATCCAACGCCGTTAAGTAATTTTTTTGAAATGATTGCCTTGATTTTAATTCCTGCGGCTTTGTGTTATACCTTTGGCCGTATGGTGCGTGATACGCGTCAGGGTTGGGCGCTATTTTTTGCAATGACGATTATTTTTATTCCGTTTGCTTGTTTGTCTAATTATGTTGAACACATTGGTAATCCTGCTTTGAGCCAAATTGCTAATGTGGATATTCAGCAAAATCTCGGAGTGCATGCAGCCCCTGGCGGTAATATGGAAGGCAAAGAGTTGCGCTTTGGTATTGATGATTCTTCGTTGTATGCTGTGGCTACGACTGCTGCATCCAATGGTTCAGTGAATAGTGTTGTTGACTCTTACACGCCGATGGGTGGTATGGTGTCTTTGTTTTTAATGCAGTTGGGTGAGGTTGTCTATGGTGGTATTGGCACAGGGCTTTATGGCTTGTTGTTGATGGTGATCTTGACGGTGTTTATTGCAGGCCTGATGGTTGGGCGTACCCCGGAATATTTGGGTAAAAAAATTGAGGCCTTTGAAATACAAATGGCAGCTTTAGTTGTGTTACTGATTCCAACGATTGTGTTGATTCCTACGGCTTTTGCTGCGGTTGATAAAAGTATACTTGCTAATTTAGGTAACTCCGGAGCGCATGGCTTTACTGAACTGCTTTATGCTTTTACTTCAATGGCGAATAATAACGGTAGTGCTTTTGCGGGGCTTAATGTTAATAATAATTTCTTTAATATACTCGGCAGTCTCATTATGTTGCTGGGGCGTTTTGGTGTCATTATTCCGGTTATCGCGATTGCAGGCTCTCTAGCTGCTAAAAAACATATTCCTGTCGGTGCTGGTACACTGCCTACTTATAGTGGCTTTTTTATTGGGATGTTAGTGTTTGTGGTCTTGATTATTGCTGGGTTGACGTTTATGCCCTCGTTAATCTTAGGTCCTATCGCAGAACAATTACAAATGTATAACGTATAAGGTCAATCATGAATCATAAAACTCAAAAACTTTCATTGTTCGAACCCCATATTTTAAAAGAAGCTTTTATTGGGGCGTTTACGAAACTATCTCCCATGAAGCAAGTTAAAAATCCCGTGATGTTTACGGTGTATGTGGGTGCTTGGTTTACCACGCTTTTGTTTGTCCTCAGTTTTTTTAATTTTAAAGATGCTCCTAGCACTTTTATTTTAGCGATTACTTTGTGGCTTTGGTTTACCTTGTGGTGTGCGAATTTTGCGGAGGCAGTTGCAGAGGGGCGTGGTAAAGCCCAGGCTGATACTTTGCGTAAAGCTAGGCGTGATACTCAGGCGAAGCTTTTAGCAGAGCCTAAGCGCAATAGTGCGTTTAAGATGATTCCCTCAAGCGATTTGCATATGGGCAATATCGTTTTGGTTGAGGCGGGTGATTTTATTCCTGGTGATGGTGAGGTGATCGAAGGGGTAGCCTCAGTCAATGAAAGTGCGATTACTGGTGAGAGTGCGCCTGTGATTCGTGAAAGCGGTGGGGATCGTAGTTCTGTGACTGGCGGTACCCAAGTCTTATCTGATTGGCTGATTATTAAGATTTCAACGAATCCGGGTGAAAGCTTTTTAGATCATATGATTGGCTTAGTCGAAGGTGCCAAGCGCCAAAAGACGCCTAATGAAATTGCTTTAAATATTTTGCTTGTGACTTTAACCATTGTGTTTTTATTAGTATGTGCGACTTTGTTGCCGTTTTCTATTTATAGCGTGACTGCGTCAGGTCAAGGTGTGGTGGTCGGCTTGACTGTATTGGTAGCGTTATTTGTCTGTCTTGCGCCTACCACAATTGGTGGTTTGTTGTCGGCAATTGGTATTGCCGGTATGGATCGCATGATTCGTGCTAATGTGATCGCGATGTCTGGGCGTGCAGTTGAGGCGGCAGGGGATGTCGATGTATTGTTGCTTGATAAAACGGGTACGATTACGCTCGGAAATCGTCAGGCGACAGAATTTTTGCCAGCCCCTGGTGTGACTTTAGAGTTATTAGCAGATGCGGCACAATTATCCTCACTCGCCGATGAGACGCCAGAAGGGCGTAGTATTGTCGTTTTGGCTAAAGAGCAGCATGGTTTGCGTGGTAGGGATTTAACGGAGTTACAAGCGACTTTTGTCCCCTTTACGGCACAAACACGGATGAGTGGTGTGGATATGCCGGGCGTTCCGGGGCGTAGTATTCGCAAGGGGGCTGCTGATGCGGTCAAGGCGCATGTTGAGAAATTAGGGGGGGCCTTCCCACCCGCAGTGAAGGATCTTGTTGATAGTGTTGCTCAGCAAGGTGGTACGCCTTTAGTTGTTGCTGATGGTGCCCATGTTTTAGGGGTGATTCGTCTTAAAGATATTGTGAAAGGCGGAATTAAAGAGCGTTTTGCGGCTTTGCGTAAAATGGGTATTAAAACCATTATGGTGACTGGGGATAATCCACTGACTGCAGCAGCGATTGCTGCTGAGGCTGGTGTTGATGACTTTTTAGCGAATGCAACGCCTGAGGATAAATTGAAATATATCCGCAATATGCAAGCCGATGGTCGTTTGGTTGCGATGACGGGGGATGGTACCAATGATGCACCAGCCTTGGCTCAGGCAGATGTGGCTTTGGCTATGAATACCGGAACGCAAGCTGCAAAAGAAGCGGGCAATATGGTAGATTTGGATTCAAATCCAACGAAATTATTAGAAATTGTTGAGATTGGTAAGCAGCTGCTTATGACTCGTGGTGCGCTCACTACTTTTAGTATTGCCAATGATATTGCTAAATATTTTGCTATTATTCCAGCTGCCTTTGTCGGTACCTATCCGGCATTGCATGCCCTCAATATTATGCATTTAACGAGCCCTGATAGTGCTATCTTGTCTGCTGTTATTTTTAATGCTTTGATTATTATTTTCTTAATTCCTTTGGCGTTGCGAGGGGTGAAATATCGTCAGGTGTCTGCACTCTCCTTATTAAGAATTAATAGCTTAATTTATGGGGGAGCTGGTTTGCTTGTTCCCTTTATTGGCATTAAGTTGATTGATATGGTTTTAACTTTTTTACATTTAGCGTAGGAGATAAGTACGATGTCATTTTGGTCACAGCTACGTAGAAGTTTTATGGCAATGGTATTTTTGAGCATTTTGTTAGGAATATTGTATCCTTTGTTTATCACTGGTGTGGGGCGGCTTTTTTTTCCGCAGCAGGTGACGGGGAGTTTAATCCAAAATACACAAGGGCAGGTGATCGGGTCCCGTCTGATTGGCCAGAGTTTTCAAAATCCTAAGTACTTTTTTTCTCGACCCTCTGCGGCTAGTCCGGCTTATAATGCCTTGGCCTCTGGTGGTTCAAGCTTAAGTCCCACTAGCCCTCAATTATTAGCCTCATTAAAAACGCGTGCGGCATTTTTGCAAAAAGAAGATCCTGATCAAACCCAGTTGATTCCGATTGATTTAATTACTGCTTCAGCCAGTGGTCTTGATCCCGATATTTCTTTGGCCTCAGCCTATTATCAGGCGCCTCGTATTGCGGCATTGCGTCATCTTCCTGTTGCCACGGTTAATACCCTTATTGCTACACATATTACGCCAAGACAGCTTGGTTTTTTGGGTGAGCCACGCGTGAATGTGTTAAATTTAAATCAAGCTTTGGATGCTTTATAGGTTTGTGATGACTGTCAGCTATCGCTTTGTTATTTCAGTTTATGTTAGAATCTTTATTAGTGAAATTAATAAAATAAGAATGTGGTAGCAGAAGCAAATAATTTCGAAATTTTAAGTTGGCAAGATGTCTCGGCGCAAGTAAAAACCTTGCTTCCGGATCTCTATGAACCTTTGTCTAGACTTGCGGCGAATGTCAAAAATCCTTTTATTAAGTTACGTTATCGTTATGGTGATCCTGTGGTTGAATGCGGTAAGCTCAAACTCACCTATCAAAATAAGTTGTTGCCCTATAATGATCCAGATCTTCCTTCTGAATATCTTAAGCTTTTGGATTATCCTTATAATTTCATGCCGACGATGGCGGTAATGAAGGGCTCATTAGAATGTTTTGTGGATTTGCCATCCCATCTTATTCCTTTAAGAATTTTAAAGCCAGGGGCTGTTTTTAGTATTTATAATCTTTTTTATACTGATAAAAAAAGCCATGCGGTGAATATGGCGTATAGTTATACTGCAGGTTCTCGTTCATTATTAGTATTGCCAAAAATTTCTCATGAGCAGTATAACGAGCGTCTCAGCAAAAACTTTACGATCAATAAACAATACTTATGCCCCAAGCATTTTCCAGAACAATGGGCATTATTTAGAGAGTTAGCGCAAGCCCCAGAGTTTAAAGATCCATGGCATACTGAGGTCTTGCTCTTTACTCGGCCCTTATTTGATTTAATGGAGAAAGATCAGGAAGTTCAGGTGATCTTGGCGAAACAAATCATCAAATATAACCAGTTCTCTAGTAATCAAATGATGTATGATTTGATTTGGTCAGTCTTTACCGATAAATTAGCGGCGGGTATTAAAAATACGCCGTTTGTGGTTGAAACGGTCAAGCATATTATTAAGCTTGCCATGGGTGAGGTTCCTGGTTTTGTTCCGGTAGAGACCAATGATCAAGGTCCGCTTGCGGGTCTTCGAGATATTTTTTTAAATACGTATCGTATTCGTTATTACCTGCCAGTGTTTATGGAGCTTAATTATTATAATCGCTCGGAACCGATTTATTATTCTTTGCAGCGCCATACGTTTTTATATCATATCCCTGAACGCTCTAATGCCAATCGTACGGTTGATGAGCTCATGGAAATTCGTAATTTGATTTATTCTTTTAAGCAGCAGGTTTTGGAAAATAAATTTCCGATCTCGCTCGAAAATACCATTTTGTATCAAACCTTGCAAGAAGTTGAGTTTGAGTTTTTTCATCCCCAAGGCAATGGTGAGGAAGTCGTTACTGATGTTACCCCTGCGATTGAGGAGGATGCACGTTTTATGAAATTATTTGAAAATCTGAGCATTGATAAAGAGTTAGTATTTCCAAAGCATTCTTTGTTTTTTAATGGTTGTATTCGTATTCGTCCGCAGAAAAAAGCGGTGGTGAAGCCAACAATTAGAGATTTTGTTACCGCGGCGAATTTTAGGTTAGATGACAAGGAATAGTTTTTATGGTTTATCTTCCGGTCCTTTTTTATTGTGATCTGAAGCTTTGGCCCCTTTTTTAGCATAATCAGGATTAATTCCGCTAGGATACTGATGGTCAGGAAAGCTGCTTCTGCCGGGCGTCATGCCGAGGCCGGCAGAAAGATCTAAAGCGTTTTGTGCGCTGGCGGCAAGCGCGTTGACCGCATCTTTGCTATTAGAGGGTGAGTAGTGCGGGCGTTGGTCGGCTGCAGCAATGGCGGCAATTACCTCAAGAACTGCAGTGCTGCTATTGCTATAGCCGGGTGTGCCACTTTCGTTACCACCGCTTTCGCTATCTTTGTGTTTGCGTTTATTAATAAAATTAGGCAATATCTTTGAGCTAGCGTTCAAAAGCCGCTTTACATCTAATTTGCCATGTTCATTGGTAAAGTTTGAGCCGGGTTTTTTCAGATCCATTATTTACTCCTTACCTACGTACTATAGGGTTATTATATCAAAAAAATAGATAATTGTATAATAAGGTGCCCATAAAAAATTTGTTTGACATAAATATGTTTTTTGGATATAATCCCAGTATTCATAAGGATTTTGTAAGAAAATGCGTAAACAAGCTAAAGCAAAAGTGGTTTCTTTAGTTCCGGTGGTCATTGTCACTGGCGCATCTCTGTTAGCTTTTTTTGTCGTTCTGTCTATGATGATGGGTATGCCTGGTCAGGCATAATACTCTGGCCCTTTTTATTTTTCTCATACATCCCAGCATTATAAAAATTTAGAATTAAGGAATATTCTTATGACATACGATTCTGATCAACCCACTAATTCGCAGCCTGCATTTGATGTGGTAGTGCCTCTGCAGCCACTTCAACCTCATCCGGCACCGCCAGAGGGGTCCGCAGCTCATGAGTCTGTTAAGTTAACCGCGGGGGAAAAACAAGCAGCTTTTTATATCGCGCTTTTGGTGGCTGTATTTACCTCTATCAATTATGGTTTCACGAGTGCTGCGCAGGCGGCCAAATATGATACGCCCGCCAAGCAATGGGGCTATGGCGTTTATTTTGTATTGTGTGCGGTTTTAGCCAATGTTTATTTTGATGTGTTGGCGGTTGAAGAGGATTTGGCATTGCCGCTAAAGCAATATTTACATCGTGTAAGAGGTGTAAGCTCTTGTTCGGAAGGGCTTGGGGAGGCTGCAAAACTTGCGCTTGGCTTGTTGGTGGTCTTTGCTGCGTTTAATACTAGTTTTACCACTAAAATTCCTGGTCAGGAAGGTATTGAAGCCTTTTCTGGCGATTCGCCTCACCATTTGCCTGATTGGGCTAGTTTGATGTTCCAAATTTTTAATGATATCTATGCTTTAGTCTTTGTTACGGCATTATTTTCTTCGGGTACTTTTCAGCTGCCGAATATGATTGCTAGTGTTTTTAAACCTAAAAATACCTTTGAGTTGCGTGCTCTTCTCCCTTCGTTGGCTGTGGGGCTATTTTTGGGGCTAGGTGCTTATAAAGTTTTTGCAAATACTTTAGAGGGATTTCCTGAGCATCAGGGTGAATTTCATGATCCGTTTAATCATTATTTGGCGGATTTAATTACGACGGCACCTTGGATGGCTTATGTTTCGGCGCTCACGCGAGGTGCTTTTTGTGTTTTGTTTGCGCAAAGAGGCTTTGTTGAGTTATCCAAGCAAGTTGCGGCTATGTTTGTGTCAGATCGTGCTGATTTACCTTTGCGTATAGGTTTATTGGCCTTTACCGGGTTTGTCGCTTTTGGTTCTATCGCGCCATCCGCTTTTCAAGCGGGTGATCATGAGGCTTTGCTCTATGTGATCTCAGTGTGTGCGTTTTTTGTGAATTCTTATGGCTTGGCAGTGCGTTTAAGAAATAAGCTTGAGCTGGGGGCAGCTCCAGTTTCTGTTGCAGCTGTCACCGAAGGTGTGGTTGCACTAGACTCAAGCGCAGCTGCAAGTGCGGTGTCGGCTCAGGGGCAAGTTGTCGTTCCTGGGGTTTTTGGTTGTTTTAGGCCCATTAAGCCTATGGATCAGATATTTCCAGAGGAGCGAGAAGTTGTCGAGCGTGCACAATCTTGGAGAGAGGCGATACAAGGGGTTTTCTGCTGTTGTCTTCGTAGAAGGCCTGCGGCGTCTTTGGCTTCGCAAGATACTTTAGGGGCTTTGGTCGCTCCTGTATAAAAAAAACCATTTTGATCTTTGGGGGTTTTGTGCTAGAATTAGCTTCCCTTAAAAGGGGTTAACATTCATTGGCATACCTGTCGAGCGGCAAAAACCGTCTTTCCAGGTAACTTAGGAGATAAAAATGCCCAAGCTAAAAAGCAAAAGCGGTGCTCTAAAACGCTTTAAAAAGACGGGGAGCGGACGTTTTAAACATCGTCAAGCTAACCGTGGCCATATCCTCACCAAGAAAACTACTAAACGTAAGCGTCATTTACGTGGTATGGTATTGGTTAACGAACGCGATCAAGCGAGCATTCAACAATGCTTGCCTTATGCATAACGGAGGAGTTTAAAAATGGCAAGAGTAAAACGCGGTGTCACAGCACGTGCCCGTCATAAAAAGATTTTAAAGCTCGCGAAAGGTTATTTTGGTAATAGAAGCCGTGTGTATCGTGTAGCGAAGCAAGCGGTTATCAAAGCAGCTCAGTATGCATATCGCGACCGTAAACAGAATAAACGTAATTTTCGTTCACTCTGGATCGTGCGTATTAATGCAGCGTGCCGTGCTGAGGGAATGGCTTATGGTCAATTCATCAATGGCATGAAAAAAGCAGGCATTACTTTGGATCGTAAAGTATTGGCTGATTTGGCAATGCATGATGCGGCAGCCTTCAGTGATTTAATTGTAAAAGCAAAAGCAGCGTTAGCTAGCAAATAAGTTTTTGAGATTGAATTGAAAAATCCCACTTGATCGTGGGATTTTTTTTATCTGCTCTGTTTGAATTTACGATGTAAATAAAAGGCCTGTACGACTACAAAGGCAATGGTTATCCCGAATATCCCAAATACTTTAAAATCAACCCAGACGTTTAAAGGATAGTAATAGCCGATATAAATGTTCAGTGTGCCCAGAATCAAGAAAAACCAACCCCACATGTGATTTAAGGTGCGTACGGTGCCTGCAGGAAATTTTTGTACATCTTCAGCCTTTAAGAATACTTCGAGCAGGGATTTTTTGAAGAAGTGGCTACCTAAGAACGCAATGCCAAAGAGCCAATTCGCGATGCTTACTTTCCACATTAAAAATTTAGGATCACGAAAAATAATTGTTGCTCCCCCAAAAATCAAAACGCTAAAAAAAGTGATCCAATAGAGCATTTCTACTTTTTTGTATTTGATCTTCAAGTAGATAATTTGTAGTGCGCAGCCAATGATTAAGGTGAACGTGCCCCAATAAATGCCGTAAAATTTATAAACGATAAAGAAAGCGAGTGCTGGAAAAAAATCATCGAAAAAACGCATAATGATTACCTCAAAGTAAGTCAAAGTCAGCAAGCCCGCCGCAGAGATGCGGCGGCTGCGATTTTTTCCTTAAAAGGATGTTTTAGGGTGCGTCTTCAGAAGCAGGAGGGGTGGCATCGGCGCTTGTGGCGTCAACCTCTTTCATGCTTAAGCGGATACGACCCTGGCGGTCAATCTCAAGTACTTTAACGCGTACGGCATCGCCTACGGTTAAATGATCCGCAACGTTTTCAACACGTTCGTTACGAATTTGTGATACATGCACTAAGCCATCACGTCCGGGCAATATGGTAACAAAAGCGCCGAAGTCAGCAATGCGACTTACTACTCCTTCATAAATTGCGCCAATTTCAACTTCGGCGGTGATGTCGTTGATGCGATTAATCACTTTTTCTGCTGAGGTTTTGTCGATCGCAAAAATTTTCACGGTACCATCATCAGCAAGATCAATGGTCACGCCAAATTCTTCGGTGAGACCGCGAATCACTGCGCCGCCTTTACCGATCACATCCTTTAATTTTTCAGGATTGATCTTTATGCTGTAAATGCGAGGTGCGTAGGGTGATAATGGGTTGGGTGTGGTAATCACTTCATTCATGAGTTTTAGAATATGCATACGGCCTTCTTTTGCCTGCAGCAATGCCGCGTCCATGATTTCTTTGGTGATACCCGTAATCTTAATGTCCATTTGCAGCGCGGTAATACCATATTGGCTACCAGCTACTTTAAAGTCCATATCGCCTAGGTGATCTTCATCGCCTAGAATGTCGCTTAAGACTGCAAATTTATTACCTTCTTTAATCAAGCCCATTGCAATACCGGCAACAGAGGCTTTTAAAGGTACACCTGCATCTAAAAGTGATAGTGTGCTACCGCAAACGCTAGCCATCGAGCTTGAGCCATTGGATTCAGTAATTTCTGAAACCACGCGCAGGGTATAAGGGAATTCAGCTTCGCCAGGTAACACGCCTTCGATAGCGCGGCGAGCTAAATTGCCGTGGCCGATCTCGCGACGTTTGGGGCTGCCGTACATGCCGGTTTCACCAACGCAGTATGGGGGGAAGTTGTAATGCAGCATGAAGCGATCACGGCTTTCACCTTGAGCGGCATCAAGTAATTGTGCATCACGGTCATTGCCTAAGGTTGCAACCACAATGGCTTGCGTCTCGCCGCGAGTAAAGATTGCTGAACCGTGGGTGCGTGGCAACACGGAGGCCTCGATATGAATTGGGCGAATGGTCCGATTATCGCGGCCATCAATACGTAAGCCACCTTGAATAATGGTGTTACGTACATGATGCTCTTCGAGTTTGGCGATAATGCCCAAGACGTCGGCTTTGCTTATGCCTGCTTCTTCATTGACAAATTCGGTCAGGATGCGTTCGCGCAATTCTTTAAGTTTGCTATAGCGTTCTTGTTTTTCACGTACAGCATAGGCTGCAGTAATTTCATCAAGAGCGGCAGTGCTGATACTGCTTTTTAGGTCTTGATTGACGGGGGCTGCTTGCCAATCCCATTTTGGCTTGCCAGCGGCTTCGGTTAATTCTTTGATCGCTTGGATTGCGACTTGCATTTCTTGATGGCCAAATAATACGGCGCCCAACATGATTTCTTCTGGAAGTTGTTTTGCCTCAGATTCAACCATGAGTACGGCTTCGTTCGTTCCGGCAACGATTAAGTCAAGTTCAGAGGTTAAAATATCGTTACGGCTAGGATTTAAAAGATAAGCACCATCTTTGTAACCCACTCGTGCGCCACCAATTGGGCCTAAGAAAGGTACGCCAGCCAGGCTCATCGCAGCAGAAGCGCCGAGTAGCGCTGGGATGTCTGGGGTGACTTCTGGGTCCAAAGACATCACCATCGCGATCACTTGGATTTCGTTATAGAAGCCTTCAGGAAATAACGGGCGTAAAGGGCGGTCGATCAAGCGTGCGGTTAAGATTTCGTTTTCGCTAGGGCGGCCTTCGCGCTTTAAAAAACCGCCAGGAATCTTACCTGCCGCATACATTTTTTCAACATAGTTGACAGTGAGTGGGAAGAAATCTGCGCCATCTTTTACTTTTTTAGCAGCAACGGCCGTGACTAAGACTACGGTGTCGCCCATGCGTACCATCACTGCGCCATCGGCTTGGCGCGCAATGCCGCCTGTTTCTAAGGTAACTTGGTGTTTACCAAAGGTAAATACTTTCTTGAAAACTTTCATAAGTCGATTCCTTTTTTAAATACCGTTATTTTTTACGGGATTCAGAAGATGATTTTGATTACTTACGTAAATCTAAACGCGCAAGGGTTTGCTGGTAGCGTTGTTGATCTTTGCGTTTTAGGTAATCAAGTAATGTACGACGTGCACTCACCATGCGCAATAGGCCGCGACGTGAATGAATGTCTTGTTTGTGTGCTGCAAAGTGGGTTGAGAGTTGGTTAATGCGCGCGCTCAATAAAGCGATTTGTACTTCAGGTGAGCCAGTATCATTTGGGCTTAACTGAAATTCTTTAATAATACGTGCAGAGGTATCGCGATCTAATGACATAATGTGCTCCAATCAAATTGTAAGTTAAAAAGGCCAAACCCATTGATGGTTGAGAAAGGCTAAATTCTGCCTGGTTTTACGAGGCTCGGGCATTATAGCTATTATCGTTGCCGAAATCAAGAAAATTCTATATTATAGGCGCTATTCGATCATGAATAAAATGGGCTTTAGTGTGCAACAAGATTTAAATGAACTATTGGCCGCTGCGCGTGCCAGCATCAAGGATCTTAATCATCCGCAGGCGCTTTATGATTATAAAGTGACTTTGTTGGGTAAAAAAGGCCAGTTGACTGAGATTTTAAAGGGTTTAGGCCAGGTTGCGCCTGACGTACGCCGGGAAGTGGGGCAGTTAGTCAATGATGTGAAGGCTGAGCTTACGGCTTTATTTGAGGAAAAAGAACAGATATTAGCCGAGGCGGGTTTGCAGGTGCGTTTGGAGCAGGAGCGTATTGATGTGAGTTTATCGGGGCGTCATAATACTGCCTCTGGCTTGCATCCTATCTCACGCTCATTGGCGCGCATTACCAAGTTTTTTGAGTTGGCGGGTTTTTCGGTGGCAGAGGGGCCTGAACTTGAGGATGAGTTTCATAATTTTAGTGCGCTGAATATTCCAGAAAATCATCCAGCACGCGCTTCGCACGATACTTTTTATTTTAGTGATGGACGTTTATTGCGTACACATACGTCTAATGTGCAGATTCGCGAAATGCAAAAACAGCCAGGGCCTATTCGCTTAATTGCTCCAGGGCGTGTGTATCGCTGTGATTCTGATCAAACCCATACGCCCATGTTTCATCAGGTTGAAGGTTTATGGGTGGATGAGCAGGTCAACTTTGCTAATCTTAAAGGCTTGTTGCAATTATTTCTTCAGGATTTTTTTGAGAAAGAGGTTAGAGTGCGTTTTCGCCCTTCATTTTTTCCATTTACAGAGCCTTCTGCTGAGGTCGATGTTTGGTTTAATAACCGTTGGTTAGAGGTTTTGGGTTGTGGGATGGTTCATCCTAATGTGTTAAAAAATGTTGGTATTGATTCCTCAAGATATCAAGGCTTGGCCTTTGGTTTGGGTTTGGAGCGCTTGACCATGGTGCGTTATGGCATCACTGATTTACGCATGTTGTATGAGAATGATATGCGCTTTTTGAAGGGGTTTTAGAAAATGAAAGTGACAGAATCATGGTTACGTACTTTAGTTAATCCAAATGTGGATAGCGCGACTTTATGTGAGCAATTGACGTTGTTGGGATTGGAGATTGATGCAGCGACGCCTTTGGCGCCGCCTTTTACTAGCGTGGTTGTGGGTGAGGTTGTATCAGCCGTGCAACATCCGGATGCTGATCGCTTGCGCGTGTGTCAAGTGAATGTCGGCGCCAAAGAATTGCTTAATATTGTTTGCGGTGCTCCCAATGCGCGTGCAGGCATTCGTGTTGCTGTGGCTACTGTTGGCGCTGTTTTGCCAGGTGATTTTAAAATTAAAGAGGCCAAGCTTCGTGGTGTCTTATCTCAGGGAATGCTTTGCGCTGAAAATGAAATGGGGTTGCCTAAGACGATGGAGGGTATTTTAGAGTTGGCGTCTGATGCGCCTATTGGCGCAGATGTTCGCGCTTATTTGGGCTTGGATGATGTCGTTATTGATATTAGTTTGACCCCTAATCGCGGTGATTGTTTAAGTGTCTTGGGTCTTGCGCGGGAGGTGGCGCTTAAAAATAACATGGCAATTACGTTACCTAAGATTACTAATGTTAACCCAATGCTGACTGATAAAGTTAATGTTGCTGTTATTGCCTCTGAGGCTTGTCCACGTTATGGTGCGCGTGTGCTCAAAGGTATTAATAATCAAGCCAAAATGCCAGCGCAGATTACGACTTATCTCAATCATGCAGGTATTCGCAGTATCTCCCCCGTTGTTGATATTCTCAATTATGTCATGTTGCTTTTAGGTCAGCCGATGCATGGCTTTGATTTGCAAAAAATAGAGGGTGATCTTCAGGTGCGTTTTGCCAAAGACCAAGAAACTTTAGAATTGCTTAATGATATGGTAGTTACGTTAACGCCAAAATTTTTAGTGATTGCTGATGGTGTAAAAACTGTGGCAATGGCTGGCATTATGGGCGGTAAAAATTCTGAAATTGAGGTTACTAGTACGAATATTTTATTAGAGTCAGCCTTTTTTGCCCCTGACTTTATTGCCGGACGTGCACGTCATTTTGGGTTGCATACCGATGCGTCACATCGTTTTGAACGCGGAGTTGACCCTGAGCTTTCAACAAAGGCTTTAGAGTTAGCGACTGAGCTGATTTTAGCAATTTGTGGTGGGGCAGCAGGTCCCGTTGTGGAGGTGGCTCATTCAGCACATTTACCTACGCTCGTTCCTATTGCTTTAAATTATGCGCATTTGGAAAGACTTTTAGGTGTGAGTATTGCACCAGCAGACATTAGTAAAATTCTAAGTGCTGTGGGTTGTGAAATTTTAGCGGAAGATAGCAAAAGCATAAAAGTTCAAACTCCTAGTTGGCGCTTTGACTTAAAGATTCCTGAGGATTTAATCGAGGAAATTGCCCGGGTTTATGGCTATGACAATATTACCCCCCAAGTTCCTGCGTTTCCTTTGGTCGTAAGTCCGCATAAAGAAATTTACAATACCCGTGAAACCCTTAAAAACTTTTTATGTGCGCGTGGTCTGCGTGAGGTCATCTCCTTTAGTTTTATCGATGCAAAAGAACATGAACATTTTAAAGAAGGGCGCATAGCGCAAGTTTTAAAAAATCCTATCAGCAGTGATTTAAGTGAGATGCGTTTGTCGGTGATTCCGAGTCTCCTTAAAATTTTGCAATACAACGAGCGCCGCCAAGTGGATACGGTGCGTATTTTTGAGCTCGGGCGTATTTATGATGCCCATGAAACTCCTGTGCTTGCGGGTTTGCTTTATGGTGCGCGTGAGCCGCAAAGTTGGCTTACGGCAGAGCGAGTAGATTTTTATGATGCTAAAGGCTTGCTTGAGGCTTTGTTTGAGTTTTTACATATAGAGGATGTTCGATTTAAGAATCAAGATTTGCCCAGCTTTATTCATCCAGGCCAAGGTGTTGCTATTTTTGTTCAGGATCAGTGTGTCGGGTATGTGGGCGCGCTCCATCCTGCTTGTCAAAGTGCGTTTGATATCAAGTTTGTTCCCTTGGTTTTTGAAGTGCAGTTAGCGGCGCTTTCTAAAGCAAGATTCCCAGAGGCTGTGAGTATTTCCAAGTTTCCGGGTATTCGTCGAGATTTGGCTTTGGTCGTGCCAGAGGTACATTCAGCACAAGCGTTACTGGATGTGATTGCTGCCGTCCCTGGAGATTTATTAAGTGATGTTTTTGTCTTTGATGTTTATCAAGGCGAGCATGTGGCAAAAAATTATAAGAGTCTAGCCATTGCCTTAGTTTTACAGCATACTGATCATACTTTAGTGGATAATGAAGTCGATTCATACGTGCAGCAGGTTATGCAGGCGTTGCAAAGCAAGCTTGGCGTGGTATTGAGAACCTAATTACAACATAAGGAATAGAACGTGCATATTTTAGTAACCAATGATGATGGCGCTTTTGCTCCTGGTATTTATGCTTTAGTCGCAGCGTTGCAAACTATTGCAGAAGTCACTGTGATTGCACCTGATCAAAATCGTAGTGGGATTAGCAGTGCCTTAACTTTAGAAAAGCCTTTGCGTATTATGAGAACACCCTCAGGCTCAGGCTGGTGGCAGATGAATGGTACTCCTGCCGATTGTATTCGTTTAGCTTTGAGTGGATTTTTGGATAATATTCCCGATATGGTCATCTCGGGCATCAATGCTGGAGATAATATGGGGGATAATGTTATTTATTCCGGGACTGTTGGGGGTGCTACCGAAGGTCGCTTTTTAAAATATCCTCCTATTGCAATTTCATCTGCCGGATCTAGCAGTGATCATATGCATTATGAAACCGCTGGTCAGGTAGCGATTGATTTAGTGAAAAAATTACGTAGAAAGCCATTTGAGTCTGGTCTAGTTTTAAACGTCAATGTTCCAAGCGTTCCTTATGATGAATTGCAGGGGACACAAATTACGCGCTTGGGAGATCGTCATTATGGTGAGCCGATTATTCCCGCTGAAGATGGTCGAGGGCGTAGAATTTATTGGATTGGCGATACCGGTAAAATTAAAGATGATAGCCCGGGTACGGATTTTCATGCGGTGCATAATAAGCAAGTTTCGATTACCCCTTTGCAGATTGATTTAACCTCGCATCGGCATTTGAATGATTTAAAAGAGTGGGTCGTTTAAGCAGGGGTTTTTCTGTAAAAAAAAAAGGAGATGTAAAAATGAAAAAATTAGCATTGTATTTGTATTTGAGTTTTAACTTGGCTATGCTTTCAGGTTGTGCCATGATGGAGCCTGTGAATCAACCTGGCTATTATGCGGTTCAGCATGGTGATACTTTATCAAAAATTGCAGCCACCTATAATTTAGATTACCAAACGCTCGCGCGCCAAAACAACTTACAGTATCCCTATATCTTAAAAGTGGGTGAGGTTTTATATGTCGGCCATGGCCCTAAGCATCATCATGCGGCGAGCACTGTTGGTCAGGGTTTGCCAGCTCGCACTCAAATTAATAATGTGAGTAAAACCACTGTGCAGTCGGTAGCCTCGCCTTCGGCGCTACAGGGGCAGACTTTAGATTTGTCTCAATATGGTAGTGCAGCGCCTAAAGTAGCACCAACAGCTGCTGTGGTTGAAAGTGCAGTGCCTGTGCAATCGGGTGGGCATGCTACGGTTGATGGCCTTAAGGTTAATACCACCAATACGCAGCTGAGCGATGGTGTTACCTGGGCTTGGCCGGTTACTGGTTCGGTGATAGAGGCTTTTGGTGAAGGTAATGGTCTATTGGCGCGTGGTATGCAAATTAGTATTCCTATTAATAGTCAGGTATTGGCAGCAGCCAATGGTCAGGTGATTTTTAGTGGTGAGGGAGCTGAAGGCTATGGCAAGATGATTATCATCAAGCATGATAATAATTTTTTAACGGCTTATACGGACCTTTCGAGTATTTTAGTGACTCAGGGGCAAAAAATTACTCAAGGTCAAGCGATAGCTTTGAGTGGTCGTATTAATAATGCACCTCTCGTGCATTTTGAGGTGCGTAAATTTGGCAGTCCTGTAAACCCATTATTGTATTTGCCGGCGCCCTCAGCGCTCAAACCTGTTGGGCCGATGAAACCTATTAGTGCGCCCAAGATAGATTCAGCAAATTAGGAGTTTACCATGAAAGTTACCAAGGCTATTTTTCCAGTGGCTGGTTTGGGCACGCGCTTTTTGCCAGCCACCAAAGCCACTCCTAAGGAAATGATGCCGGTGGTTGATAAACCACTGATTCAATATGCAGTTGAAGAGTCTGTGCGTGCAGGTATTACGGATCTTATTTTTGTGACGAGCAGTGCTAAGCGAGCCATTGAAGATCATTTTGACCAAAATTATGAGCTTGAAATGAAGCTGCGAGAAAAAGCGAAGCTGGATTTATTAGAGCAGGTCCAAAATATTATACCTGTGGGGGTGAATTGTATTTATATTCGTCAGAAAGAGGCGCTGGGGTTGGGGCATGCCGTCTTGTGTGCCCGTGATTTAATTGGGGATGAGCCTTTTGCGATTTTGTTGGCCGATGATTTAATTGATGGTCCCTGCTTGACCGAAATGATTGTAGCGATGCAGGCGAAAAATGCGAAAGGTATGCTTGCGGTCCAGCAGGTACCTAAAAATGAAACGCAGAACTATGGTATTTTGGTGGCTGATCAAAATGCGCGTGTCCAAGAATTGGTAGAAAAACCCAAGCCCGAAAATGCTCCTTCAAATCTTGCTGTCGTTGGTCGTTATCTTTTGCCGCCCCAAGTCTTTAAGTACTTAGAAATGACCCAGAAAGGCGCCGGAGGTGAAATTCAGTTGACTGATGCGATTGCTAAATTGTTAGCGGAGTATCCGATTTATGCGCATCAATTTTCGGGGGTGCGTTATGATTGTGGTGATAAGTTGGGTTATCTTAAGGCGAATTTACATTTGGGTTTAAAACACCCTGAATGCGGTGGGGTATGGCGGGATTATTTAAAAAAATTAGTGTTGTGATAGGGGGTGGGCTCTATCTAGTATTTGTTTTGAACTTTTGGTATGATCTGACCTAAGTATAAATTCCTGGTATTGTTCATGGCTAAACAAATGATTCCCTTCTGTTTTCATCCTACAACTACCCTTGTTGTTGATGACGATCCTAGTCTTAGTCAATGGTTATCTGTGCAGTTAATTGGCTTGGGTTTGTCTGAGTTTTTTACAGCACCTGCTCAAGCTTTGGAGGTGCTGCGTCAATATAAACCTGATTTTTTTACTAAGCGTGTGGCCAGTAGTCATGAGACTTTTGATATTAGTCATCATGATAAACGTAGCTTGGAAATTGATTTAAGTAAAATTCGCGAAGAAATCAATAGTGTTGAGCATGGCAAGCAAGTTACCGTGATCATCATTGATTATGCTATGCCTGGTATGACCGGTCTTGAGTTTTGTCAAGAAATTCGTGATTTGCCGATGAAGAAAATTTTGCTTACGGGTGAGGCAGATTATACGATTGCGGTCAGCGCATTTAATGATGGTCTGATTGATCGCTTTATTTTAAAGAGTGATCCAGATTTATTTGCCGTGATTGAAAAAAGTGTGTTTGAGTTACAGTTTGCGTATTTTCAAGATTTATCGCGGTTGATTTTTGATAGCATGGTGCCGCGTGATAGAAAATTTACTCATTGTTTGTCAGATAATCGCTTTTTCAGTTCGTTTTTTTTAGGTGCGCTTAAAAGATTAAAAATCAAGGAATTTTATTTGTGGGATCATGCCGTTAATTTTTTGTTAAAAAATGAACAGGGCGTGGTATCATGGATGATGATCAGAGATGATGTTTCAGCTGTTGATGCAGCCTTGATGGCAGAGCAGGTTTATAATGAGCAGCCCACGCCTGAAGGTTTGGCAATTTTAGAGCAAATTAATGCGCGTAAAAAATTGCCTTTTTTTTACCCTTATTATAATGAGACGTGGTCTTTAGAGGATTGGGCTCCTTATTTGCATGAGGTTGAGCTTGTCGAAGGCGATCGCGGTGTGTACTATGTTGCTATTGTTCAAAAAAGTGCATTGTACTCATTATAAAAAAACGGGTTTGTCTTATGGAAAATGCTAGTAGTGCTTCATCGCCCGTTCCTGCCAAAGGATTTAACTATAAAAAGACCATAGCTTTGGCTTTAATTTTTATCGTTCTAGCTTTGGTTGCCCTTGGTTATTGGATTTATAGTTTAACTAGGGTTTCCACGGATGATTCTTATGTGAATGCTAATGTGGTGCAAATTGCTGCACGGGTTACTGGGCAAGTCCTGGAGTTGGACGTGCAGAATAATCAGGCTGTTAAAAAGGGTGATGTCTTATTTCGTTTGGATCCTGCCCCATTTCTTGCTGTTGAGCAACAAGCAGAGGCACAACTCGCCATTGATCAGGCCAATTTGGCCAATGCCCGCGCTACTGCGCAACGTGTTTTTACTTTGGTGAAAGAAGGGGTTTTGTCACAGCAAGATCATGATGATAATTTAGCGAAGCTTGATAGCGCGAAGGCTCTAGTGGCTTTGGATCAGGCGAGTCTCAAAACAGCGCAGTTAAATTTGCAATATACTATCGTGATAGCCCCTGTTGATGGTTGGGTGAGTAATATGAGCTTGCGTCCTCGAGACACGGTTAATGCCAATGAGCCCCAGTTTGCCTTGATTGCCAGCGATTATTTTTGGGTTGATGCTAATTTTAAAGAAACTGATTTGGCGCGTATTAAAGTGGGTGCGCCTGCAAAAATTTATGTCGATATGTATCCTGATCATGTATTTCAAGGAGTGGTTGAGAGTGTTAGCGGTGGTAGTGGTAATGCTTTTGCTTTATTACCGCCTCAAAATGCTACTGGTAATTGGGTGAAGGTGACGCAACGGGTTCCCGTCAAAGTACATGTGCTTGATCTTGATTCTCAATATCCTTTACGTGTCGGTACGAGTGCGGTTGTTGTTATTCCGACGCATGAGTAGGTCATGAGTGAATTAAGCTCAGATATTACCTCGCTACGTCGCTTGTTGATTTCTATTGCTGTGATGACGGCGACCTTGATGCAAGTTTTGGATATGACGATTGTTAATGTTGCTTTGCCTTATATGCAAGGCTCGCTTGCCGCTAATCCCGATGAAATTACCTGGACCTTAACGAGTTATTTGGTAGCTTCTGCTATTTTTATGCCTTTGACAGGGTATTTGACTGATAAATTGGGAATGAGAAATTATTTACTCATTTCTGTTTTGGGTTTTACCGTTTCTTCGGCTTTATGTGGCTTGTCGCAAAACTTATTGCAAATTGTGGTGTTTAGATTGCTGCAAGGTGTGTTTGGTGCGTCACTGGTGCCCTTGTCGCAAGCTATTTTGACAGGGGTTTTTCCAAAGGAAAAGCGTGCTGTGGCCATGGCTATTTGGGGTTCTGGTGTCATGGTTGGGCCCATTTTGGGGCCTACTTTAGGTGGTTATTTGACTGATGTGGCTAATTGGCGTTGGACTTTTTTTGTTAATGTTCCCTTTGGGATTTTTGCTTTGCTTTTGGCATGGCGTGTGATTCCAGATACTTCGCGTAAAGAGCGCTCAATGGATTGGTTGGGTTTGGGGTTTCTTTCACTAAGTATTGCATCTTTGCAGTACTTTTTGGATCGTGGTAATGAGCAGGATTGGTTTGGAGCCTGGGATATTCGTATTTCCTTTTTGCTATGTATCGGTGGGCTTTTGGCTTTTATTGTGCATAATGTATTTAAGCCTAAGCGTATTGTTTTTGATTTAGGAGTTTTTAAGGATCGTAACTTTGTATTGGCGAATGTATTGATTACAATTATGGGCTTGGGCATGTTTGGGGTGATGGTGGTGCAGCCTCTGATGTTGGAGGGCTTGTTTAATTATCCGGTTTTAACGACGGGTTTAGTCATGGCGCCTAGGGGTGTGAGTGGTATGTTGGGTATGATTTTTATGGCGAAATATGGTCATCGTCTTGATCCTCGATATCTGATTATTATTGGCATTATGTTGAATGTGATTGGGATATACCATTATACGCATTTGTCATTGGATTCTGATCTTTTTTCGATTCTTTGGCCAATGTTTTTCCAGGGTTTTGGCGTTAGTCTTATATTTGTTTCTTTGTCTATTATTGCTTTTGCTACTATTGCTCCTAAGTTTATGGCGGAGGCTTCGGGCTTGTTTAGTTTATTGCGAACTTTGGGGTCTTCCATAGGGATTTCTTTGGTAATTACCGTTTATACGCGCAAAGGGCAGATTTTGTGGAATCAGTTGGGCGGATTTATTAATCCCTATAATCCTGCGGTGCGGCAGTATTTGCAGCATATGCATTTGGATGTTCATAGTCCTTTGGGTTTGCAGGTTTTAGGGTTGACCTTAACGATGCAGTCACAGATGCTGGCTTTTACCAATGCGTTTCAATTTATCATGTGGAGCTTTATTATTTTGATACCGTTTGTGTTTTTTATTAAGAAGCCGCACAAGGGTGGTGTTGAGATGGCGATGGCCCATGATTAGTTTTTTTTAAATTTCTTGCTTGTTTAGTCTAAATAGTATATCATCTCGCACCGTGGTCGTTTAATTTATTGTGTTTTTGTCAGCAAGTGTTAAGTAATGCTTGACTTAGAATCGATAAAATTTTATGATGCATAGCCCATTTATTAAAGGGGCTATAGCTCAGCTGGTAGAGCGCTTGCATGGCATGCAAGAGGTCAGCGGTTCGACCCCGCTTAGCTCCACCAAACACAGGTTTTTTTGCCTCTGTCCCCATCGTCTAGAGGCCTAGGACATCGCCCTTTCACGGCGGTAACCGGGGTTCGAATCCCCGTGGGGACGCCATCCTTCGCGCTGATCGGCTTAATGCCGATTGCGCTTCGGCTCGGCTAGCCATCCTTCTTTGCGCTATGCAATAGGATGGCTTGTCGGGCCTTTTTATTTTACTGTGTCTAGTATTTCTTGAAGCTCTCCCGCTTCGTGTAGTTCTACTAATATGTCACAGCCGCCGATTAATTCGCCGTTGACGTAGATTTGGGGGAAGGTGGGCCAGTTGGCCATTTTTGGGAGGGTTGCTCGGATTTCTGGATTGTCTAGAACGTTGATGTGGTCAAACGGCACGTTGTAGGATTGGAGTATGGCTACGACTTTAGCGGAAAAGCCGCACATGGGGATCTCTGGGGTGCCTTTCATGTACACAATCAAGGGGTTGGTATTGATTTGTTCTTGAATTAGGGTTTCGATGCTCATTTCTGTTGATTCTCAAGGTTTGGGTATCGGTATTTTACCAAAAGTGCCCTGAATTTAATAGTTTTATCCTGGATGTTGAATATCGTCTTCTCCGACATAGGTTCCGGTTTGAATTTCGATAATTTCTAGCATTTCGCTACTTTGATTGCTGAGTTGATGTTCTTGATTCATGGGAATAAACGTAGATTCGTAATTTTGTAATATTTTTTTGATGTTATTGACGTTGACTGTGGCGGTGCCTTTAAGCACGACCCAGTGCTCGCTACGATGTTGATGAATTTGATTGGTTAGGCTTTGTCCTGGTTTAATGATTACGTGTTTGACCCGATATTGGGGGGCTTCAATTAATACTTCGTAAGTTCCCCAGGGGCGATTAACGATGCGATGTTCTATGACTTCATTGCGGGCATTTGATTTTAGATTGTTGAATAAGTCTTTTACTTTTTGGGCGTAGTCTTTGTGTGCGACCATGACGGCATCTTGAGTTTCGACGACGATATGATCCTTCAGTCCTGCGATGGCGACGAGTCTATTTTCGGCGCGAATATAGCAGTTTTTAACATCGATTGAGGTGACATCCCCTTGGATGATATTGCCTTCCGGGTCTTTGGGTAAAATATCAAATAACGCCGACCATGAGCCCACATCACTCCATCTTATTGGCAGGGGGGTGATGAGTGCTTTGTCAGTTTTTTCCATCACGGCATAATCGATAGATTCGCTTGGACAAGTTTTGAAACTCGCGTTTAAATGATAACAGTTTTTAATGAGGGTTAGCTGATGGACTTCTTCTGCACAGGCTTTGGCAATATCGGGGCGATATTTTTTTAGCTCCTCTAGGTAAGTGTTGCTGCTAAATAGAAATATACCACTATTCCAGTAATATGAGCCGTCTTTTAGATAGGTTTCAGCTTTGTCTAGCGGTGGTTTTTCTACAAATTCAGCAATTTCGTAAATATTGTTTGTGAGCATTTTTCCGGATTTTATATAGCCGTAGCCAGTTTCAGCATAGCTTGGGGTGATGCCAAAAGTGCTTAAATAGCCTTGTTCTGCAAGCGCAACGCTACTTGATACTCGCTCAGTAAAAATATCTAGATCTTGAATCATATGATCTGCGGGTAACACTAATAATAAAGGCGTTTCATGAGGGTGTAGGCTTTGTGCGACATAAGCTGCCATGGCAATAGCGGGGGCTGTGTTGCGTCCTACTGATTCAAGAATGAGTCGTGGGTTTTTGATGTCAATCGCTTGCATTTGCTCGCTAATTAGAAATTGATGCTCTTTATTGCAGATAATAATGGGGTCTTGCGTGAGTGGTATTTTTTGTGATCGTTTTACTGTTTCTTGTAAGAGTGAATATTTGCCAATGAGTGATAGCAGCTGTTTGGGGTAATGCTCACGCGAGAGCGGCCATAGCCTTGAGCCGCTACCACCGGCTAAAATAATCGGAATAATAATGCTCATGCAGCGATTCACTTAATTGTTTGATATAATTGCGGTTTATTGTAATACCAATTCCACGCTAAAACTAGATTATTTAACAAATAACTTGCAGTAGAGTTGGCTTTAAAGGGTGGTTTTGTGGATCTAAGTATTATTATTCCTTCATTCAATGAAAGTTCCAATGTTGAAACACTGAGTCGTAAGATCATGGCTGTCTTGTCGGGGCTTGATATTAGTTATGAAATTTTATTTATTGATGATAGTCGTGATGATACCCCCGTGTTGTTGGCAAGATTAGCGCAAGAATTTTCTCAGGTGAGATATGTGCATCGTGAAAATAATCGAGGGCTTGGTACGGCGGTGGTTGAAGGATTTTTACGAAGTCTTGCTGATTTTATGATTGTGATGGATGCGGATTTGCAGCATCCTCCTGAGTTATTGCCAGAGATTTTTAAGCAGCTTAAAACTTATGATATTGTTATCCCCAGTCGTTTTATCCAGGGCGGGGATGCGGGGGGCTTAAATGTTGTTCGTAAATTTATTTCTTGGAGCGCCCGTTGTTTGGGCCGGCTTTTGATTAAGCGTTTGCGAGATGTTTCTGATTGTACTGGAGGTTATTTTGGCTTGCGTCGTTCGGTGATTGAGGGTGCGCCTCTTGATCCGATTGGTTGGAAAATTTTGATTGAAGTGTTGGTTAAGGGTCAGTACGCCAGTATTTGTGAATTGCCTTATGCATTTCATGCGCGTGATGCCGGTGATTCTAAAATGGGCTTAAAAGAGCAGTGGAATTACTTGCGGCATATTGTACGGTTGATGGGGTATAAGGGGCGTGATCAGAAAGTGCGGGTGGTTCGGCTTTAGTTTAATATGGGGTATGCATTGAATGATGAGCTTGAAAGAAAAAAATAATCAAATATTTTTAACGCTTTTGCTCTGCTATGTGGGTTTAGTCATTTTTGTTGTTTTTTGTGTGCATATCTTGGTTCATGTATATGCACTGTTGCCGCATTCACCGCTACCTCATATTGTTATTACTCAGGCTTTTCAGCATCTGCTATCAACTATCCCTAAGCCCGGTGAAAACTTTGTTTTTCTATCATCGTGTTTTTTAGTTCCTATTATTGCATCTTTGCTTATTACCTATATTGCTAGAGGGGCTTCTCATTTTAGTTCTCAATATTATGTGGAGTTCGTCATAAGATTTTTGCTTGTTGTAATGACTATGATAGCTTTTTTTACACTTTATGGTTCTGATTTAATATTGGTTTTATCCGATTATCATGAGCAAAGCTGCAGTATATTTGGTGTTATTATTTTTTTCCTTATTTGGCGCTATGATCTTTCAAAATCTGTCACTAATCAAAAATATAGATGGGCAAGTTGGTATGTATTATTTGCTTTATTTATTTTGATTAGCTTAGCTTTTCGGATATTTTCTCCAGGTATTGCTTATCTTACCATCTCAGTAGATGCTCCGCTTTACAGTATTAGTCAGGCAGTTGCGGGTAAGCTTCCATTAGTTGATTTTCCGACGCAGTATGGTAACTATTCTGTATTTATAGGGCCTATATTGTATTTTCTGGGTGCGCGCTCCTTGTTTGCTTTGACGGTTTTATTGTCGAGTCTTCTTCTCTTGGCGTATGCGGCTATTTTTTATGTCTTACATAAAGAGTTGCGTTACACGCCTTTATTTTTACTGACTGGTCTTGCGCTATTATTGGTTAATACCAATGCTTTTGTATATGTATTGCAGTCTCCCATTTATAGTCCTTATGATCCGTATTTTCAATACAGTCCCATTCGTTTTTTTTGGCCCTGTATTTCTATTTTGGTATTTTATTTGTATGCAAAAAAGCCCTCACTGGTTAAGAGTATGCTTTTTTCTTTTGTATCGGCTATTGCTATTATTTGGAATTTAGATACGGGTATACCTATTGCAGGTGCTTTTCTAGCTTTTTTGTTGTTAAGAAATTTATTTTGTTTAACCGATCAAAAGCGATCTTGGGGGCGAAGAAAAGATGAAATATATAGCATATTGCTTCGGTTTATCTTGCACATCTTTATTATTAGTTTTTGTATAGCTGCTTTTTTCTACGGGATATTTTTAAAATCTGGAGGTCCGATTCATTACGGGTGGATTGATAAATATCAACACATATTTTATCTTATGGGTTATGGTATGCTACCTCTGCCGCTCCATTTACATCCCTGGATGCTTGTTGTTGCTCTGTATCTTTTTGGAATAATTTTTTCCCAATATTATTGGCATAAGGGGGGTGTTTCCCGCGGTTTTTTAGACCTTATTTTGTATGTCAGTATTTTAGGGGTGGGTATTTTTGTATATTATACTGGGCGCTCTCATGTTTTTGTGCTCATCACTGTGCTATGGCCTGCAATAATTGTAGGTGCGTTATTGGTTGATAGGCTATTGTATCTTGTTAGTAAAGGGTTGATAGCAAAAACACTATTAATCATTACGATACCCTTTTGGATTGTTATTATTTTTGCTTCGGAAAATTTATTCTTATCGCTTCCTAAGCTGTTGCAGGGTGGTGTGAACCTTTTCCCTCCCGCTGCCACTAGTCTTGTTGCTAGTGAAATCAGTTTTATTCAGCAGTATAAAGGTGCGAATCAAGAGTGTGTTATTTTGTCACAGCGGCAGGCGGCTTATTATTTAGAGACAAAACTAGCCTCTCCTATTCAGGGTCCTGGGCTTGTAGAAATGCTTTTACAAAGCGATCTTGACGATTTGCAGTATCAGCTTTTACATCATCCTGTTCATTGTCTCTTTTATGGTGTTGGTTTGAATTCTGCGCCGTTCGACAGTATTAATTTGAATGGCCTATTATTACGTTATCAGATTAAGGCAAAAAACTCAGCGGGTTCTATGTTGTTCTTAGTTCCTAGATAGGTGCTTTTGAATTCATGTGAAGGAGTGGTTATGTCTCAAAAAAAAGAATTGCAATGCTGTGTTGTTATTATTGTATTGGGTTTGTTATTAGCGTTTTTGTGTATTGCTTTAATGGGGGCTCGTGGCTATCCTTATGATACTTTTTTATATGTGCCTTCTGACAGTTTACATGATTTTGCTAAAACGTATGCATCTACCCAGGGCTTAAATCCCTATGCGGGGCCTGCTCCAAATTATTTCCCCTTGGCGTATTTGGTTTTTTTACCGTTTACCTGGCTTTCGCCTATGGTTTCTCTCATCGCTTTTTATTTATTATTTTCAGTATTTGTTTTTGCGTTGTTGGTTTATTATACTCGGGGTTTTAAGAGTGCATTTAGTACTTTTGATTATTTATTAATACTCAGTGTTTTTTATGTTAGCTATCCTGTTCTGAGGTTTTTTGATCGGGGTAATATTGAAGGTTTGTTATTTATTTTTGTGGCTTCATTTTTAGTGGCCTATCAGCAAAAACGGTATTATTTAAGTCTGATTTTTTTGTTTATTGCCATTGGCATGAAAGGTTTTCCTGCGGTTTTTTTAGTTCTGTTTCTTAAGGATAAACAATATAAAGCATTTTTTTTGTGCATTTTCTTGGCGCTTCTATTTTCATTTTTGGCCTTGGCCAGTTTTTCCGGTACGATGTTGGAAAACGTATCTTTGTATTTTAAGGCAATGTCTGATGTGCAGAATAATCTGGTTTTTGCCATTCAATCTGTGTCTCAATCCGCTTCGTTATGGGGAGTGCTGAGAGTTTATGTTTGGTATATGTCATCCTCCACATTATCCAATATGAGTGTTTACAATCATGCTATTCAGTATTTGTTAATGCCTTATACGATTTTTACGGCGTTTATCTTTTTAATGATTTCAGTGTATATTATTCGTGTGGAGTCGGCATTTTGGAAGAATATTGCGCTTTTAGTTTTTGTGATCATTATGTTTCCTACTATATCTTATGATTATAAGTTGCTTTATTTGTTGCCATTGTTTTTGCTATTTTTAACGCGAGAGCACAAAAGTCGTTTTGATGGGTATTATCTTGTTTTGATTGTTTTGCTGCTGATTCCCAAAAACTATTATGTTTTTGAACCGAGTCGTGCACCGATCAATGATTTTATCAATATTGTTATTATGTTTACGATTTCAGCTTTGATTATTTATGAAGGGGTAAAAAATGTTAGTTTCAGAAAACGTTAGCAATGCTCTTTTGGCGGAAGATCAGCGCTATATTTTAAGTCGTATAGCATCATTGTTGCCTGAACTTAAGCATGCTAAAATTTTATTAACAGGAGGCACTGGTTTTTTTGGGAAGTCGCTGCTATTAGCGTTGCAAGGTATTGAGGGTATCAATGTAACGGTCTTAAGTCGTGATCCAGATCTTTTCATCAAAGAATTTCCGTATTTGCAATTTCCAGGCCTGAAGTATATCAAGGGTGATACACGTAATTTTGAGGTGAATGAGGCTTTTACCCATGTCATTCATGCAGCAACAGCCGCGAGTGCAGTGCTTAATGAGTCTAATCCTTTAGCAATGCTTTCTACGATTTTGGAAGGTACGCAACATGTTTTGGATCTTTGTGTAGCGCAGGCGGAGAAACCCCAGGTATTGTTTGTCAGTTCTGGTGCTGTTTATGGACGGCAGCCCGCTGATATTGCCCATATTTCTGAGGCCTATCAATGCGCTCCTGATATTTATAATACCCATAATGCTTATGGTATTGGTAAATATACGGCAGAGCATTTGTGTTGCCAGTATCATCATCTTTATCACCTTTCCATCAAAATGGCGCGTTGCTTTGCTTTTGTGGGGCCTTATCTTCCGCTAGATGCCCATTTTGCGGTGGGTAATTTTATTCGTGATGGTTTAAATGGTGGGCCAATTAAAGTCAATAGCGATGGTTCGGCGTTTAGATCGTATCAATATGCGGCTGATTTGGTGGTGTGGTTATTGCATATTTTGGTGCGTGGGCAATCTTGTTATCCTTATAATGTAGGCTCGGATGAAGATTATGATATTGAGCAGATTGCGCATAAAGTCGCATCGTTTTTTAATACCTCTGTTGAAATCGCTAAAAAAAGAGATGTTGATGTTTTACCAGCGCGTTATGTTCCTTCGGTGCAGCGGGCCATGGATGAGCTTAATTTACCAGCGAATTTAGTCTTAGAGGTTGCTTTGGCTAAAACGATTAGCAGCTTTTTTTAAAGACCCAGTATTTGTTGAGAATAAATGATATTGCGGCGCAAAAAATCGAGGTGATGCCGCCACTTAAGTACCAGTTCGCGATAAAGTGGTTAGTCAGCTCTATGGTGCCAAGATTGATTACGTAAAGTAATAGGTATACCAAAGTAAATTTGAAAATTAAGCGATTATTATGAGATTTAAACACAAATCGTCCAATGGTTTGAAAATTAAAAGTTACGCCGCATACGTAGGCTAAGCTAATAGCAAGAACATGGGGTGTTTTAATGGCGATGAAAAAGCAAAATAAGCTATAGCTAAAGAGCGTGTTGATACTTCCAATGATTAAAAAGCGTAGTAGTTCGAGCTTTGTTGTGTTTTTTGTGTTCATATGTGTTTTTTCTTGAATCTTTCATAGAGGATCAGCCCTGTGATCGTGAATATGCAAATCATATTGATAAAATTGTTAATAGGGGCATGACCAGGTAATGTAAAGTAGTAGTAATTTTTAGGGATAAGTAATAGCGCAATGAGGCTCAGATAAATTTTATCTAATTGCGTGGCATATGTGGTTCGATTTAAAAAAATAAAAAGTACGGGTAAGATATTCAGCAATTTGTAATCATAAGAAATGCCTGGAAGTATAATCATGGCGAAGGTTAAGAGTGCGGTATTTTTCCAAAAGGAAGCTTCATACTTGATTACATAAGTGGTAATGGCACCAAGAGTTATGACGGCTATGCCATTGTAGATATTAATTAACATATTGACGTGGTGGGTAAAGCCGATGTAGTTTTGTTGTGCGCTAGGGAGTAAGTACCATGCGATTGTTTTAACGCCTAAAAACAAAGAGGTTGAGTGATAGGCTCCGGGCAGAATTAACCAGTGGTTGGCAAAAGCTGAGGCATGTTGATGGTATGATGCCCAGCTTTCTGTTATTCCCCCTTTGAATGTCATGAGTGCAATGAATGTCAGGGCTATCGTTGATAGTATGCATAGAAGGGCGGCTTTATATTTTTTTTCTTTTAAAAGTAAAACTAAAAAAATGGCGGGTAATCCTTTCATGCTGATTGGTATGCTTAAGATAATGGCGCTTAGGTAATAATTTTTTTTTTGAAAAAGTATTAAAAATATTGATGTGAATATGAGTAGTATTATCTCGATATTTCCTCGGTCCAGGCAGAATAAGACGGGATAGCTTAGTAAAAAAGTGCCGATGGTGAGGTCGTATGTTATTGGTGGTTTGAAATATTTTTTCGTGTCTTTTGTGTAATATTCTATGATGAAAAATAACATGGCGCTGAATGTTAACCCATATAAAGCCACTGCAATACCGGGAGAGAATAAAGTAAAAATTCTAAACATTAAGAACGCAAATGGGAAGTATATGCCACCCTGACCGTAGGGGTCTCCGCTTTGAGTCGGTTTGTAAGTGCTACTAAAGTCGTCAAACCGATATTGAGGTATGTCTAAAAAAGTATTGTATGGGTATAGCACTTCTCTGCCATGGAGGTATAAAAGAATCCTTAAGGTTATGCAAAATAAGACCGCACAGCAAAAACCAAGAAACACAATCTTGGCAGCGATTTTTAGCTCCTTGGTTTTTCGATCATTGATGGCGGTGTTCATGAGGGCTATTTTATGGGCTTGGTTATGCTATCTTACTAGACCAATTGCATAATCTCTAGCATAATATAGCTTTATTGATGGGCTTTAGGATTAGAATATGAGTAATGAAAAGGTCTTGAAAAAACCGCTGGATGAAAAACCTGAGGGCGAGCTTGTGATTCGTACCATTGCGATGCCAAAAGACACTAATTTTAATGGTGATATTTTTGGGGGTTGGTTGGTATCGGAGATGGATTTGGGGGGCGCTGTTGCGGCGCGTAAAGTCTCTAGAAGTCGTATTGCCACAGTAGCGATCGATGCTTTGCGTTTTCGCCATCCTGTACAGGTAGGGGATACCGTGTGTTGTTATGCTAAGTTAGAGCATGTGGGTACCACCTCCATGACTTTTAAACTAATGGCCTGGGTGAATCCTGAGGGCTTAAGCCAAGAGCGTTATTGTGTTACCGAGGCGATGTTTACCTATGTTGCCATTGATGAACATGGCCAAAAAATTCCAGTGAAACGTATTGACAACCCAATGGAGGTATTAGAATGAATCATCAACATGTGATGCCTGATTATCAGCAGGTGAGTGATGCCCTTGATTTGCTTCAGGCTCATGGTACTGCTGGCCAGAGTCATGGTTTATTATGTGCGCTGATATCAGCGCATGCGCGTATTAATCGTGAAGCTTGGGTAGATTCTCTTCTTGGTGGGCATATTGAGGCCAATGATGAACCTGCGCGTGCGGCTTATCATTTGTTGCATGAACTATTTAATGCAACTAAAGATGCTTTTCAGCAAGAGGCATTTAGTTTGCCTTTATTATTGCCTGATGATGATGCGCCTTTGGTCACTCGTGTAGATGCTTTAGGTGAGTGGTGTCAAGGTTATTTGACGGGGTTGCATCTTTTAGGTCTTGATATTAAAAACAATAAAAATGAGGCGATCCAGGAATGCTTGCAAGATTTGTTGTCTATTAGTCAGGTTGATTTAACACCAGAAGATGAGGCGGATCAGGCGAGTGAATCTCATTTCGTAGAATTAGAGGAGCACGTGCGCGTTGCAGTGCTCACGATTATGCAGGAATTGCAAATTAGCTTTAAAGAGCACGAACATGGAGAAGGGTGTGACCACCTCCATTGATGTTGATGTGTTGATCGTTGGTGGTGGCCTTGTGGGCGCCACTTTGGCGAAGGCTTTGAGTACTTTAAATTTGCAGGTTACTTTAGTTGAAAAACAGTTTTTAGCGGGATTGCCCGATACAAAGCCTGTGCTTGATCAGCGTGCTTTAGCATTAAATTACGGTACTTTAAGTATTTTTAAAAATCTGCTGGGCTTGGATTTAAGTGCTTTGGGTGCGCAAGTTCAAAATATTTACGTCAGTGATCAACATGGTTTTGGACGGATTGCATTAAATGCAGCGGATGAAGTTTTGCCTTATTTTGGATGCGTGATTCCGATTTTAGTTTTGACTAAAGTCTTACAGGCGGCGGTTTTGCATGACCCTAAAATTACTTGTATCACTGGTGTTTGTAAGCAGCTACAGCAAGATGAGCACGGCGTTGAGTGTGAGGTCGATGGCAAGCATTTGCGTGCAAAAATCTTGATTGGCGCTGATGGTGCCACGTCTCAGGTACGCGAATTTTTAAATATCAGTACACGCATTCATGATTATGAACAGACTGCCTTGATTGGTAATGTTAAGGTTCAGGCCCTTGAGGCTCATACTGCTTATGAGCGTTTTACGCATGAGGGGCCGTTGGCCTTGCTGCCTTTTGACCAAGACCATATGACGCTAGTATGGGTTATGCCTACGGCGCTTGCTGAGATGCGTCAAAAATTACCCGCGATGTTATTATTACAAGATCTGCAAAAAATCATGGGCTATCGTGTCGGGCGTTTTTTAGCTTTAGGGCATTTGCAGGCCTATTCTTTGCAACAGGTCGTTGCAGAGCAAACTTATGATAAACGCATTGGCTTGTTGGGTAATGCAGCTCATAGTTTACATCCTGTGGCGGGCCAGGGCTTTAATTTAAGCATGCGGGATATTTTTGGTTTTTATCAAACTTTAAAAAGATATCAAGATTTATTGGATCAGCCTGATATTATTTGGGAAGAATATTTACGTGTGCGGCATCATGATCAGGTGCGTACTATCGCTATTACTGATGCTTTGATCAAAATGTTTACCCAAAAAAATCCCCTGGTCCAGGGCGTGCGTAATAGTTTGATGCTGAATTTAGAATTATGCCCTTATGCAAAAACAGCCTTAAATGAGGTGATGGTGGGGTTAACATGAATGATTATGATATTGCTGTTATTGGTGCCGGAGTTGTTGGTGCCGCGTGTGCTTTAAGTCTTCAGCAACAAGGGTTTAGCGTGGCATTGATTGATCAGCGCATGCTTGATTTACCTCCCAGTCCGTTACCACAGGCTCGGGTTAGTGCGATTAATAATACTTCTTATCATCTGATGAAAACTTTAGGTGCCTGGAATCATCTTGATGTTGAGCGATTAACGCCGATTCTGGCGATGAAAATTTATGGGGCTGATCAAAGTGCGATTGGTTTTGATGCTGCTGAATTTGGCTTTTCGGAATTAGGATTTATTCTTGAAAATGATTTTTTAATTAAAGCATTGCTGAACCAATTTGATATCACTCAAGGGGGGCTATTTTGTCCTGCTACAGTTAAGCATGTAGTGCGTAAAGATTTATGGGAGCTAGAATTAAGCACTGCAGCAGTGCTGAGTGCTAAATTATTAGTTGTGGCACAAGGGGCGCAATCTAATTTGCGTGAGCTTTTAAGGGTGCCAAGTGAGATTCATTTTTATAATCAAAAAGCCTTGGTCATGAATGTGGTTTCAAAAAATCCGCATCGTTTTTGTGCCTATCAGCGCTTTTTATCGACAGGACCTTTGGCATTTTTGCCTTTATTTAATCCCTACTGGAGTTCTATTGTTTGGACTTTGCCTACAGCTTTGGCGGACGAATATTTGGAGCTACCAGAGGATATTTTGCTGCAACGTTTGTTCGGGGCTTTTCCGGATTTGGGGGCGTTAACGGCTCTGACCCATGTTCAAGGTTTTGAATTGAGTGCTTTATCAGCACAAAGTTATTGTGGTCCTGGATTTGTATTAGTCGGAGATACGGCGCATACCGTGCATCCATTGGCGGGGCAGGGTGTTAATTTGGGTTTGTCGGATGTAATTTGTTTAAATAAAGTGCTAAAAGCGGGTAAAGATATCAACTCGGAAGTCCTTTTGACTCAGTATGCTAGGGCTTGTCAGGTTAAAAATAAGGCGTTTAGTAGTGGTTTTAGTCTATTAAATCGCCTATTTCAATTGGAGCATCCATGGTTTCAGCGTATAATAGGCGTTGGTTTAACTAGGATTAATAAGCTGCACGGCGTCAAAAGACAGCTGCTGCAACTTGCGCGGGGAGATGTATGGACGCCTTAAAACAAAAAGAAACTTTCTTTAAAGAAAGTGTAAAGCAGTTATTAAAGTTTTCTAAAGACGCTGGTGCGACAGAAGCAGAAGCAGCTCTGAATGGTGGTTATGGTTTTTCATTGACTGTGCGTAAGGGTGATGTCGAAACCATTGAACATCACGATGATCAAAATTTGAGTGTGACGGTTTATTTTGGTAAACAAAAGGGTTCGGCTAGTACCACAGATTTAAGCCTTGAAAGTTTAAAAGAGACGGTTGATGCTGCGGTGCATATTGCCAAATATACTTTATCGGATGAGTGTGCGGGTTTGCCTGATCCAGATGATTTAGCCAGGACTTGGCTAGATTTGGATTTGTATCATCCTTGGGATATTTCGGTCGATGAGGCGATTGTTTTAGCTAAAGATACAGAGCGTTGTGCTTTGAGCTTGGATGAGCGTATTACTAATTCTGAAGGCGCGAGTTTAAATACCTATCAAGGCTTAAACGTTTATGGTAGCAGTGAAGGTTTAATCGCTGACACTTATGCTACCAATCATGGTTTAAGCTTGGGTTTGATTGCAGCGATTCAAACTGGCGAAATGCAGCGTGATTATGGTTATACTGAGGCTCGTGATTATAGAGACTTATGGTCGCCTGAGACGGTTGCTCATGATGCCGTTATGCGTACCGTGCGTCGCCTGAATCCTAAAAGCGTCAGTACTCAAAATGTTCCTGTAATTTTTGAAGCGAGTATTGCTGGTAGTCTCTTAGGGAATTATTTACGCGCGGTGAGCGGGGGTAGTTTGTATCGGCGTTCGTCATTTTTATTAGATAGTTTGGGGACGCAGGTTTTTCCCGACTGGTTTTCTTTGTATGATAATCCATTTATTCCCAAAGCTTTGGGCAGTGCTCCTTTTGATGCTGAAGGCGTTAAGGCACATGCGCAATATTTGCTGCAACAAGGAGTGGTTAAGACTTATCTTTTGAGTACTTATACGGGTAGAAAGTTAGGTCTTAAAACTACGGGGCATGCTGGTGGGGCTTATAATATTGATGTGAGCCATGATCATGATCTTAGTCTTGAGGCATTGATTAAAAAAATGCATAAAGGTTTGTTGATTACTGAAGTCATGGGCCAGGGGGTGAATTTGGTCACCGGAGATTATTCTCGTGGTGCCAGTGGTTTGTGGATTGAAAATGGTGAGATTCAATATCCTGTGGAAGAAATTACTGTTGCTGGGAATCTAAAAAATATGTTTTCAGGCATTGTGGCCGTGAGTAATGATCTTGAGCTGCGTAATAAAATTCGTAGTGGCTCGATTTTGATTGATAATATGATGATCGCTGGGCATTAAGTAAGGCATGGTCTTTGATCATGCTCATGCTCATGCTTTGCATTGAATAGCATTATGATGTCATACAGGTTAGACCAAATGCCGAGCCTGATCTTTTGCAGTAATCACCATATCTACAATGTTCACATGCACAGGTCGGGTGAGGGCAAACATGATCGCATCAGCGACATCATCACTGGATAGCGGCGTAAAAGTTTCATAGACTTTTTTGGCTTGATCTTTATCCCCTTTGAAGCGCACTTCGCTAAATTCGGTTTCGGCCATGCCGGGTGCGATGTCGGTAATGCGGACATCCGTTCCGATGCATTCTTGTTTTAGGGCTCGGGAAAACGTAGTCACTGCCGCTTTAGTGGCGCAATAGACGCTGCCTTTTGCATAAGAATGGCGTCCGGCTGTTGAGCTGATATTCACAATATAGCCGCTGTTACGCTCAAGCATTTGGGGTAAAATAGCGCGAGTGACGTAGATCAGGCCTTTAAAATTAGTATCAATCATGGCATCCCAATCTTCGATATTCGAGTCCTTGGTTAGGTCAAACCCAGCAGCGAGGCCTGCATTATTGATTAAGATATCGATGGGCTGAAAAGCTTTGGGGATTTGATAGAGGGCTTCGGCTACTTTTTCACTATTGCGCACATCAAGTTCTAAAATAAAACAAGCGATCTGGTATTTGTCTTTTAGCTCTTTTGCGAGACTTTCAAGGCGATCGATGCGTCGTGCTGCTAGAATTAATTTCGCGCCCGCGCGAGCCAAGGCATGCGCTGTGGCTGCCCCAATGCCGCTTGATGCTCCGGTGATAAGCGCGATTTTATCTTTTAAGCTTACCATATTGAGTCCTTGTTTTTGCGATAAATGACTTGATAGTAAATTTCATTTTGTTTCACGAGGCCCAGCTCTAAACGTGCGCGTGCCTCAATTTCACTATTGCCAGATTTGAGGGCGTTGATTTTATCCGCTAGTGTTTGATTCGCAGCTTGTAGACCTTCGTTTTCTTGGATAATGTGATATTGCTGATAATAGGTGTAGAGTAGGCTAAAAATACTGCCTGTGCCTAGCCACAAAGGGATTTGTAAAATCAGCAATACAATCAGTAAAATCTTCGTAAATTGGTCGTTTTTAAGAAGATGGATTTTCATTATTAACCCTTGACGTTAAATGTGGCTTTACCTGCATAATGTGCATCATTTCCTAGCATTTGCTCAATTGCCAGTAAGCGATTATATTTTGCAACACGATCGGTGCGACAGAGTGATCCAGTTTTTATTTGGCCCGCATGGGTGGCGACGCTCAAATCTGCAATTGTGGTGTCCTCGGTTTCACCGGAGCGATGCGAAATAATCGCTTTGTAGCCGGCTTTGTGCGCCATATTGATGGCGGCAAGTGTTTCGGTGAGTGTTCCGATTTGGTTGAGCTTAATGAGAATTGCGTTGGTTACGTGTTCTTCAATGCCTTTTTTCAAAATTTTTACGTTCGTTACAAATAAATCATCGCCTACGAGTTGCGTTGTTTTTCCCATTGCTTCAGTTTGTAATTTCCAGCCGTGCCAGTCATTTTCTGCCATGCCATCTTCGATGCTGATAATGGGATAGGCTTTGGCAAGCGTTGCATAATAGTCTACCATTTCGGCAGAGGTTAATTTTTTATTTTCAGATTCTAGAACATAATGGCCATCTTTGAAAAATTCTGAGCTCGCGGGGTCTAGTGCTAGGGCGACATCTTGTCCAAGCTTTAGACCTACACTTTCAATTGCCTCAGCAATTGAACTTAATGCTTCTTCATGTGAGCGTAAGTTAGGTGCAAAGCCGCCTTCATCGCCAACATTAGTATTCAACCCTTTTTTCTTTAAGGTTTTTTTCAAGGCGTGGAAAATTTCTGCGCCATAACGAATTGCCTCATGAAAACTCGGTGCGCCCCAGGGTACGATCATGAATTCTTGGAAGTCTAGGTTGTTGTCAGCATGGGCGCCACCATTGATGATATTCATCATTGGCACGGGGAGGCTGACTTTGCCATCTTGATTTAAATAACGAAAGAGCGGTAAATGAGCATCATTCGCAGCTGCATGTGCGGCTGCAAGTGATACGCCTAAAATAGCATTGGCACCTAAATTGCTTTTGTTTTCTGTACCATCAAGATTAATCATGGTTTGGTCAATTTTAGCTTGTTCGTTGACTTTAAAACCGGTGAGGGCAGTGTTAATAGTTTCATTAATATTTTTAACGGCGGTTAAAACGCCTTTGCCTTCAAAGCGTTTTGGATCTTTGTCGCGTAATTCTAGTGCTTCGCGTGAACCAGTAGACGCACCTGAGGGAACCATGGCCAAGCCTTTGACGTTAGAGCTTAAAGTGACTTCGCAGGCGATGGTGGGATTGCCGCGCGAGTCTAAAATTTCATAAGCGTGAATATTTTTAATGGTACTCATGGTGGTTCCTTAAGTTGTTATTTAACGAGATCTTCATGCCAGATTTGTTTTGATTTTACCACATGATCAAGCTCTTTGAGAATTGAGAGCAGCTCTTTCATTTTTGCCAGTGGCCAGCTATTGGGGCCATCGCTTTTCGCCTCTGCTGGATTGGGGTGGGTTTCCATAAATAAACCCGAAATACCTGAGGCAATGGCGGCACGTGCGAGTACTGGAATAAACTCGCGTTGACCGCCGGTAGTATCGCCTTGTCCGCCAGGAAGTTGGACAGAGTGTGTTGCATCCATTACCACGGGGCATCCGGTTTTGCGCATGATTGCTAGTGAGCGCATATCGGTGACTAGGTTGTTATAGCCAAAAGATACGCCGCGTTCGCAGACCATAATATTTTCGTTGCCAGTTTCTTTCATTTTAGCAACGACATTATTCATGTCCCAGGGCGCTAAGAATTGGCCTTTTTTGACATTGATAGGTTTGCCAGTGCGCGCGACGTTTTGCATAAAATTAGTTTGTCGGCACAAAAAGGCTGGAGTTTGCAGGACATCAACGACACTTGCCACTTCAGTAAGCGGTGTATCTTCATGGACGTCGGTGAGAATTGGCACGTTGAGCTCTTTTTTGACTTTAGCCAAAATGCGTAAGCCTTCCTCCACTCCAGGGCCGCGAAAGCTTTTGCTCGAAGTGCGATTGGCCTTGTCAAAAGAAGATTTGTAGATAAAAGGGATTTTAAGATCACTAGTGATTTCTTTTAAGATGCCAGCGGTATCAAGTGCCATGCCTTCGCTTTCGATGACGCAGGGGCCAGCAATCAGAAAAAATGGGTGTTCGATGCCGACGTTAAAGCCACAGAGTTTCATGATTGTTCCTTATTATGTGCAATTGCTGCTTTGATAAAGCCAATAAATAAAGGTTGGCTAGTTTTGGGGTTAGAAGTGAATTCCGGGTGAAATTGACAGCCAATAAACCATGGATGGTCGGGAAGTTCGATCATCTCAACGAGTTTACCATCTTCAGAATAACCGGCAATTTTTAAGCCTTGTTTGACAAGCTCTGGGATGTATTGATTATTGACTTCATAACGATGGCGGTGGCGCTCATAAATTTTAGTTTCGCCATAAAGCTCGCGTGCGAGAGAATTTTTTTCAAGTTTGCAGGCTTGTTTGCCTAGGCGCATGGTGCCACCCATATCTGAATTTTTGCTGCGTTTTTCTTTTTTACCGCTTTCTGTCGTCCATTCTGAGATCATGGCAACCACTGGTTTTGGGGTTTTAATATCAAATTCGGTGCTATTGGCATTTTTTAAACCTGCAACATCCCGTGCGAATTCAATGAGCGCCACTTGCATGCCTAAACAAATCCCAAAAAAAGGAATGTTATGTTTGCGGGCATAGCGCACTGTGGCTATTTTGCCCTCAATGCCGCGATTGCCAAAACCGCCTGGGACCAAAATACCATCGACGTCTTTTAAGATATCCGTGCCTTTTTTTTCAATATCGGTTGAGTCGATATAGCGAATATTCACACGTGTTAGTGTGTGAATACCAGCATGAAATAAAGCCTCGGTCACCGATTTGTAAGCATCGGTTAAGTTCATATATTTGCCGACCATGGCGATAGTCACGGTTTTTTTGGCTTTGGTTACTTTTTCAGTGATATTGTCCCAAACTTTTATATTGGCAGCTTTGGCTTTAATTTTGAATTTTTCTAAAACAGTTTTGTCTAGGCCTTGTTCGTGAAACATGCGGGGCACTTTGTAGATGGTATCGACGTCGTAGGCAGAGAAAACAGAATTAGGCGCAACGTTGGTGAATAGGGCGATTTTTTGGCGCTCGGTTTCAGGGAGTTCAACATCAGAGCGGCATACTAAAATATCTGGTTGAATCCCGATAGAGCGTAGATCTTTTACTGAATGCTGGGTAGGTTTGGTTTTAAGCTCGCCCGCGGTTTTGATATAGGGTACGAGGGTAACATGCAAAAATAATGTATGTTCACTGCCGAGTTCAAAACGCATTTGGCGAATCGCCTCTAAAAATGGTTGAGATTCAATGTCACCCACGGTGCCACCGACTTCAACTAGGGCAATGTCGTAGCCTTTTGAGGCTTCTAAAATTCGGCGTTTGATTTCATCGGTAATATGCGGAATTACTTGTACGGTTGCACCTAGATAATCGCCGCGGCGTTCGCGTTCAAGCACGCGTAAATAGACTTTGCCGGAGGTGAAATTATTTTTGCGGGACATTTTGGTGGAGATAAAACGTTCATAGTGACCTAAGTCAAGGTCAGTTTCTGCGCCATCTTCAGTGACAAAAACTTCACCATGCTGAAAAGGGCTCATGGTGCCAGGGTCAACGTTAATATAAGGATCAAGTTTTAACATCGTGACTTTTAAGCCACGGGATTCGAGGATTGCGCCTAGGGTTGCCGAGGTAACACCTTTGCCTAAAGATGAAACGACGCCACCTGTGACGAAGATGAAATGCGTTGTGTGTGTCATGATTTGCCTTTTGATTACAACGCTTGTGGATGTTAGCAGAAGGCGCTGGGTTGTTCAATCTAAATATTTGATTGTGCCCCTATTGACCCCAGAGCACAGTTTTTTGACTGCGTTCTGGGCGTTCAGTTTAACTTCCTACGGCACATGAGTCATATTGGGGGTTAACCATGACATTGTATTGACCACCGGCTGATAAATTCAGAACTACGTCTGCTGGGCAGGTGTGAGTGCCTCTGCTGTCAGTAAAATTAATAGTAATGCCGTTTTGGCCTTGTAAATTATTTAGGTTTCCGCTGACGGGGCAGCCAGGATAATAGCCTGCGCCATTGGTGTTGCAGTATGGGGTTTGTTGGCCATTTGATAGGTTTAAGCCATCGAATACATAATATTGCCCGGTCTTGCTGATGAGCGTGATTGAAGTGACATCAGGATCGCCCGCTTGGCTATCTGAATTACTCAACAGCACTTTCACTGGATATGCTACTTGTGGAATCTTGCTGGTGCTGCAATAAGCTTTTTGGGTATAAGCATCTTGGTAGACGTAAATGGTTTGTGGGCTCATTGACGTTTGATACTGCAAGGGCGTGCCGTTTGCATCCAAGCAGGTTGTGTATTTGGGGGTTGCGGTTGCGCTATTTTGTACTTCAATTTGTACTTTTTGGCTTTGACCTGATGTGGCGCTAAATGGTGCCTGATAAGTTTGGCATATAGGTTGGGTGCTTTGTGGGTTATTGAGGAAGTTGATCGCCATTTGTCCCATGGATTTTTTGCTTTGGGCATCGTCGACTAATGCAGTTAGCCAACTACCGCTGCCGCTGGGATTTGCCGTGTCTGAAGAATTGCAAATAGTTAAGGTACCTTCACTTTGAGGTGCGGTGGGTGGCGCGGCATTTTTTAGCGATTGATAGGCGGTATTGATCAATGAAGTTCCGCCGGCATTTTGGCTATTGCTGTCAAAGGCAATATCCCAGAACATCATGCCGCCCGCGATTTGGTTGGTATTTCCCAATAATTTACATAGTGGGGCATTTGAATCTGGATTGACGTAGCAGCTCTTTGTTGTTACGGTCGTGGCGGTATCGTAAAAATAGAGATTCTTTTGAGTGTCTAAGAAGGTCTCTTGATAAGCAGGGGCTTGTTCTATGCCGTTGTTACCTGTGACATTGGCGATGAGCCAACTGATGCTCGAGTTGGGGAGGGTGCTTTGATTGACATAGGTTCCGGGTTGATAAACGCCATCGCCGTTGGGGCCTGCTGCGACATTGGTAAATTTTGTGTAGTACAACGGCATGCCCATCATTAATTGCGTTGGATCCAGGCCTGCATTTTTGTAATCCTGCAATCCTCCTGATGTTGTGTATTTGTCACCTGCAGGTGCGCGCGGATCTAAAAATAATGGTGCATTGTAGGAGGCGAGTGGTAAATCATTGCCTAAATCATAAGACATAACGTTGACCCAGTTGGCGTATTGGAGCATGCCTTGTAAATCAAAATTTGCGGCAGTGCCACTGCCTGCAGGGCCATTGCCAAAAGGGCCCGCAAAGGTAATGATAGCTTGGCTGCCTAGGCTACTGCGTAGATTGGCCAATAAGCTCACATAATTTTGTTTGTCTGCGGGTGTGTGAGGAATGTTGTTACCGACGACAGGGAATTCCCAATCAATATCGATCCCATCAAACAAAGCTTGACCGTTAGAGCAGGTAAAGCCTTTAACTGCTTGCGCTACTGAAGCGGCAAATTGGGGAGCATGATTTGCAGCGACAGCCGAAAAATTAGCTGAGCCATTCCACCCACCGATAGACATTAATACTTTTAGGTCTGGATTTAAGGCTTTCATATTACACATCGCGGCGAAATTACCGCCTGTGGCAATGTTGCCGCCTTCTTGTGGGTCAGGGCTACCTAAAAAACTCCAGTAGCTGAGGGCATCAGTGAGATTAATCGTGGGGGGTTCTGTGCCATTGACCCATGGTAGAAGTGTGCCAATATCGCTGTTGGCATTGACGAGTTGCACGTTTCCTTGATTATCCATGCCTAAAAAAGCATAGTTTAAGACATCAAGATCTTGCACTTGTGAAATACCCAGAGGTTGGGTGTCAGATTCTTGATAGTAGCCGACCATCATGGGGGGCGGTGTTAAAGGAGGTAACCCTGCTATCGCTATACTTGATGCACTAGCTAAGATCATTGATAGGGTTAATTTTTTGAGCTGTTGCATTGTTGTTTCCTCATGATGTCATTTATGTTTTCACGATGGATCATATTTTAAAAGCTCTTTTGTGTAAAGTTTTTTATTATTATGCAATTAATCTTTTTTTTTAAAATAAAATTGACAGAATTATTTTTACAAAATAGAATCAAGTTATTATTTTTTATTATTATTAAAGGAGTTGGTATTATGAGTCAGGCAGCAAGAGGATGTGTTCAGGCAGTTGCAGGCTATGCACACGATATGGGTGCGGTTTTTGCTCATTTGGCAAGAGGGGCTGCTTCTGCTGCTTCGTCAGCTGTTTCAACAAGGTCGACTCCTTTTGTGCAGCTAGCGCCATCGCCCTCAGCGCCACCCGGTGAAGAAGATGTAGTAGTTGAGTATGGAAAAGATGGTTTCCTTCTTCAGGATACAGATCCAGAGATGGGGGGGGAGGAGCCTCAGCCTCCGCTTCGTCAAAATTCAGTTGTTCCGGATAGTTCTAATCCAATAGGGGATGTCGAAACGCCACTTCTTGGGGCGCGTAGGTCTACTAATCCTGTTAGGCAGGCTTGTGTTGTTGTGAAAAAACATCGTTGCGTGTCTGCGGCAGTGGTGCTTGGTGTGATTGGATTGGTGGTTGGACTTGCTGTTGGGCTTACCGTTAAGCCAGTAGTTCCTCCTGCTCCTGAAGTTTGCAGTTTGCAGGGGGTGGTGGTGGTGTCGGGGTGTGCTGGTGCTGAGATTTCTTTATTTCCAGGTATGAATGCAACTCAAGCGTGTGGTGCTGGGAATTCGCTGATTACAGTGATTTCAGATGTTGCTGGGCGGGTTACGCTAGATGCTGCGAAATATGTTTTTTCTGGTAATGGCCAGCCTTTTCAAATTTCTACAGCCGCTGATCCTAGTGCAGCAACAGTGTTTTTATCCCAAGCTGGAAATATCACCGCGACGCTTGCTAAAGCTGGGGCTCAGCTTGCTGTGGATGTTGTTGCATCTGCTTGTCGCACATAAATTGGGTAAAATTAAATTTATGCTGAAAAATACGACGCTGATTGTTTGATAGCCCTTGATTATGCTATGATAGCGCATGTTTTTATCAATGGAGCCATTCATGAGTCAAGAGCCAGTGTTAGACGAAAATACCCAAATTAGCGAGCGCCGTGCGAAATTAGCCGAGTTACGCAAGGCAGAGACCCCTGCCTTTCCCAATACTTTTAAGCGGGATACTTTGGCGCAATTTATCCATGATCATTATGCCGATAAGACAAAAGAAAATTTAGTTTCTGAGACCAAGGAATACGCGCTTGCCGGTCGCGTGATGTTAAAGCGTATTATGGGTAAGGCTAGTTTTATTACCATTCAAGATATGTCTGGGCGTATTCAGGTTTATTTGCGTCAAGATGAATTAGGCGCGGTTTATGAATCTTTTAAGCATTGGGATTTGGGTGATATTGTTGCCATCAAGGGACGGGCTTTTCGTACTAATGCCGGTGAATTATCCATTCATGCGACGCATTTAGAATTATTAACCAAATCGATTCGCCCCTTGCCTGATAAATTTCACGGGCTTTCAGATCAAGAGTTGCGCTATCGCAAGCGTTATGTTGATTTGATGATGAATGAAGACACGCGACGAGTGTTTGCCATACGCAGTAAAGTGATTGATGGCATTCGTGCATTTTTATGTGGGCGTGGTTATTTAGAGGTTGAAACCCCAATGATGCATGTGATTCCCGGTGGTGCTGCAGCCAAGCCTTTTGAAACCCATCATCATGCTTTAGATTTGCCGATGTTTTTACGTATTGCGCCCGAGCTTTATTTGAAACGTTTGGTGGTCGGCGGTTTTGAAAAAGTCTTTGAGATTAATCGTAATTTTAGAAATGAGGGTTTATCCACGCGTCATAATCCTGAATTTACCATGATTGAGTTTTATGAGGCCTATGCGGATTATAAAGATTTAATCCAATTAACCGAAGATTTACTGCGGCGTTTAGCCCAGGATGTTTTGGGTTCAACTAAAATTGTTTATCAGGGTCGTGATTATGATTTGGCAGAGCCTTTTAAAAAAATGACGGTGTTAGAGGCGATCATGCATTATGCGCCTGAAATTAAAGCCGCTGATTTAGAGAGTTTAGAGGCGGCAACCAAAGCAGCTAATAAGCTAGGTATTGATATTCCTAAGCATGTCGGTTTGGGTAAAGTGCAGATTGAAATTTTTGAAAAGGTCGCTGAGCATCAATTAATGGATCCGACTTTTATTACTGAATATCCGGCTGAGGTCTCTCCTTTGGCGCGTCGTAGTGATATTAATCCTTTTGTGACTGATCGTTTTGAGTTTTTTATTGCTGGGCGTGAGCTTGCTAATGGCTTTTCAGAGTTGAATGATGCTGAAGATCAGGCCGAGCGTTTCCGTGAGCAGATGGATGCGAAAAAGTCGGGTGATGATGAAGCGATGTATTATGATGCGGACTATGTTGAGGCGCTTGAGTATGGTTTGCCGCCGACTGCGGGTGAAGGCATTGGTATTGATCGTCTGGTGATGTTCTTTACCGATTCAGCATCGATTCGTGATGTAATTTTATTTCCGCATATGCGGCCGCAGGGTTAACCATTTTTTACTAATAAAAAAAACCTCCGAGTGGAGGTTTTTTTTATTTCCTCAGGTATTTTTACCCTTGTGAGGTAACGTCTTCTGGGTTTTGTGGCAGGTTTAAGCTGCTTGCTAAGCCTTTCAAATGTTCTTGTGATGCACCTTCGATTTGATCAGAAGCGTGGTTGATGGCTGCTGCAACTAATTCTTCGACGTATTGTTTATGCTCAGCTTCGCTTTTGCCCAATAAGCTGGAATCAAGAAAAACTTTTAAGCATTCGTGACGGCCATTTAAAATAACACGTACTAAGCCGTTACCTGCTTCGCCTACGACTTTGAGATTAACGAGAGAGTCTTGAATCTCTTGCATTTTTTCTTGCATCTTTTTTGCTTGTTCCATGATTTCGTTCATGTTTAGTTCCATTTTCGCGCTCCTTTTGTTTAAGTGTCTTTACCAATTCTTTACAAAGTTTTGATGTCTGTTATTGTAGCATTAAAATTATTTTTAATGAAGTCTAAATTGGGGTCAAGGTTTAGTTTTTCTTGTAATTTTGCCTGTTTTGTCTGTTCTTCAGCGAATTGTATGGCTGCTGGGCTGTTTGGGTTGTTGGCTTTTATCTCTATTTGTAACGTTAAATCTTGTCCGAAGTGTTGTTTTAGGCTATTGCAGAGCTCGTTTTGTAGGCGTGGATTTAGGGTTGCTTGGTGCTCTTGTGCTAGGGAAAATTTGAAAATATTGCCTTGTTGCTCCGTCAATGAGATGTGTCTTGCTAGTTGTTTGACCATGCCGGTGATTGGTAGTGTCGTCATTAGTGCGTTCCAATCTGAAATTTCTAGCGGTCTTACTATTCCGGGTTGTGTATTTGGCTCTGCTTGCGTTATTTGAGGCGTTGGAGCAGGTGCGGCTTTAGTGGTCATGGGCATTGTTTTTTTTATGGGTTGTGGTGTGATGTGGTTAGCTTCTGTCAGTGGGTAAAAGCTTAATAGACGGAGTAGCATCATTTTAAAACCCAGGATAGGCGTTGGCGCAAGCGCTAAGTCGCGTTTAGCGATAAGGCAAATTTGATAAAACAATTGTGTTTCTGTGGGGCTTAGTTTTTTAGCAAGGGTCTCAATAATTTCAATTGGGTGCTCAAAGGTTTTTAAGGTCGGTACTTGTTGTTTGAGTGATATTTCATAAAATAGTTCTAAGAGAAAGTCAGCGAGCTCTTGGTAATCAATGAGTTCTTTGCTGATATCATCAAGTAAGTAAAATAAGGCTTCACTTTCTTTGTTGACTAAGAGTTCTGCGAGTTTGTAGAGCATTTCGCTTTGGGTGACGCCGAGCATTTGTCGAGTGCTTTCGATGTTAACACTGCCGCCACCTTGGTTAATGGCTTGATCTAATAAGCTGAGTGCGTCACGTAAACTGCCTGATGCTGATTTGCTGATGAGTTTGATTGCGGCCTCATCAAAGCTAATTTTTTCTTCATTGAGAATAAAAGCTAGGCGTTCAAAAATAACAGGATTGGGAATGTTTTTTAAATGAAATTGTAGGCAGCGTGATAGTACGGTAATGGGTAATTTTTGTGGGTCAGTCGTTGCTAATAAAAATTTAACATGTTCGGGTGGTTCTTCCAAGGTCTTTAATAAGGCATTAAAGCTGTGGGTTGAGAGCATGTGGACTTCGTCAATCAGGTAAACTTTAAAACGGCCTTGGGTGGGAGCATATTGAACATTATCAAGAATTTCACGGGTGTCTTCGACTTTGGTGCGTGAGGCGGCGTCGATTTCGATTAGATCAACAAAGCGACCTTCTTTGATTTCAATGCAGTTTTGGCATTGATCGCAGGGAGTTGCTGAAATGCCGCGTTCACAATTGAGGCATTTGGCGACAATACGTGCAATGGTGGTTTTTCCGACGCCGCGTGTTCCAGTAAATAAGTAGGCGTGATGTAGGCGTTGTTCATTCAAGCTGTGCACGAGCGCAGCCAAAACTTCGGTCTGTCCCGAAAGTTCAGCAAAATTTTTAGGACGCCATTTACGTGCAAGTACTTGGTAAGTCATACAATGCCTGCCTTTATCAGGGTGGCCCCATGCTCGCCAAACTTTACAACTATCTTAGTGCTACCGTTGCTTCCTTCCGGACCTGGCGGGGTTTGTACATCAACATCGTAAAGCGACCAGCATATGGGCCATGGGACGCTAATTATCCAGGAATTTTATGAAATATGCAATCAGTTTAGTCTTGAATATTTTGTTTGAGTTTGTGAGCCTGGTGCTTTTTGGAGTACTCTAGGCGAAGCTCACGGCGAAGCTCTGCTTCTTTGTAGCGATAGCGTTCGATATCATCGCGTAGTTCTAGCTTTGGAATGGCAATGGGTTTGCCCTGTTCATCCAGCGCTACCATGGTAAAGTAGCAAGTATTGGTGTGTCGTTGTGTGCCATTTTGTAAATTTTCAGCGATGACTTTGATGCCAATCTCCATCGAACTTGTGCCTACATAGTTGACCATGGCGTAAAACATGACGAGTTCGCCTACAAAAATGGGTTCTTTAAAAAAAATATGATCGACAGATAAAGTTACAACATAATGACCGCAGTAGCGTGCAGCGCATGCATATGCTGCTTTATCCAAAAGTAACATGAGGTGCCCACCGTGAATATGACCTGCAAAATTGGCCATATCTGGGGTCATGACTTCGGCTAGCGTGATGCTGCGATGATCATCAGTGCTTTCATCTTTAATTTTTTTAGTCATGATAGGCCTCTGAGTATACGACAAAGCCATCCAGTGGGCCGCCTGTGACTGAGCGTCCGATGTTATCTACAACGACCAGATTTGCGCCATAAGATGCTGCTAGCTGTTTTGATAGAGCGATGTTTTTCGCTAAATTGAGATCATCCGTTCCAATACTTGTTGAGTCATAGTGAATTTTGGTGTTAATTTTTCCTATCAAGACAGCATTTGAAGGCGGGGTTGTTGCTATTTTTACTTGGTTAGGGTTAATTGCTGTATAAGAAGTGTTATGTGGTAATAGGACTCCAACTGCTTCATTATTTGGTTTTGGTGTTAAAGGCAAGCAGAGCATGGTGATAATTACAAAGATGATTAAGTAAATGCCGTTTTGTAAATTACGTTCGTGGGGTAGGTAAAATTTTTTAGTGTTTTTTGGCACGATCTATCCTAATGGTTGCGGTTAATGGTCATATCGCTTAACTCTAGTAAAGCGGTTTTATATACTGAATCAGGGATGTCTGATAGGCTTTTTTTAGCGGCATCGACAAATTCTTGAGCTTTTTTATGGGTGTAGTCAAATGCTGATGTTTCGCGGATTAGGGCTTGTATTTTTTTTAGCTGGGTGCTATCACCTTCCTCGATGGCCTTGCGTACCAGGGTTTGATCTTCTTTTTTAGCATGTTGTAAAAGGTAAATGAGAGGGAGTGTCATTTTGCCTTCAGAGAGGTCATCGCCAGGATCTTTGCCCATGATTTTGGTTTCGCTCATGTAGTCCAGGGCGTCGTCAATAATTTGAAATGCAAATCCCAGGTTTTTACCATAGTTCTGAAAGGTTTCTTGAAATGGGGTAAGTGTATCATCGAGTAGGCAAGGAATTTTGCATGAGGCTTCAAATAATGCGGCGGTTTTTTGGTTGATGATTTGATAATATTCATTTTCGGTTAAGTCTGGATTATGGCAAGATTTAAGTTGCAGCATTTCGCCCTCGGCGAGGGTGTTTGAAACATGCGCTAATTCTGCTAAAACGGGTAGGCGTTGTAATTCAATCATGAGTTCGAACGCTTTTGAATATAAAAAATCCCCGCATAGAACGCTTGCCATGTTGCCATATATTGCATTGGCACTTGGGCGCCCTCGACGCATGTCGGAGGCATCTACGACATCATCATGCAATAAAGTTGCGGTATGAATCAGTTCAATGATTGCAGCCAAGAGATGATGGCCGCCGCCTTGATAGCCAATTGATTTGGCTGACAGAACGCACAGCATGGCGCGTACACGCTTTCCGCCTGAGGCAACCACATATTCTGCAATGCTTTGGGTTAGGTCAACTTTTGATTTGAGGCTTTCACGAATGAGGCCCTCAACGACTTGTAAGTCTGGGTCAATAAGCTTACGGATTGATTTTAAATTCATAATGCCCAATAGATTGATAATCATTGGGCGGTATTGTGCCTGAAAAATAGGTTCATGTGAAGTCGGGTATAGCGCAGTCACTGCCTACTTGGTATAATCGTCAGAATATGTTCAATAGCCTAGGTTGGTAATATGAAAAATCTTAAGGATGCACGTGTTTTGGTTGTGGGTGATGTGATGTTGGATGAGTATTGGGAAGGCAGTACCCAACGTATTTCTCCAGAAGCACCGGTGCCTGTGGTGCATGTGCAAAAACAATATTTTAAAGCGGGTGGTGCTGCTAATGTGGCGTTAAATATTTCTGCGCTTCATGCGCAGGTTTTTTTATTAGGCATTGTGGGGGATGATGTCGCCGGCCAATCTTTAAATGACGTTCTGGTGAACAAGAATGTCATCGTGCATTTTTTAAAAGATAAGCGTGTGCCGACTATCAAAAAGTTACGTATTTTAAGCCAAAGTCAACAACTCATTCGGACTGACTTCGAAAGCGATTTAAATAAAGTGGATAAGGCACCGTTGTTGGCCGCATTCAAAAATATTTTAAAACAGGTTGATGTTGTTATTGTTTCAGATTATGGTAAGGGAACTCTAAGTGATGTTCAACAACTCATTGCACTTGCAAAAGCGGAACATAAAATTGTTTTGGTTGACCCTAAAAATCTAGACTTTTCAATTTATCGAGGGGCTAATATCATTACGCCTAATTTTAAAGAATTTGAATTGGTTGTAGGTTCGGTCTCTGATGAACTTGATATGGAGCATCGGGCACATAAGCTTATTCAAGATTGTCATTTAGATGGTATCTTAGTGACTCGTGGTGCTCAAGGTATGAGTTTCTTTAGAGGAAAGGGGCAATCGTTACATATGCCTGCCAAAGCGCGTGAAGTTTTTGATGTGACTGGTGCGGGTGATACAGTCATTGCTTTTTTAGGAATGGCATTGAGTATTGGGCTTGATGTTGAGACTAGTATTAATCTTGCAAATACGGCAGCGGCCATTGTTGTGGGTAAAATGGGCACGGCTACGGTCACTCCCGAAGAATTGCAAGCAGCTATTCAAAATAGTGCTCAGGATTTCAAGAATGAAGGTGTGGTGACAGAAACAAGCTTAAAAGACTTAGTTCTGGCGGCAAAACATCATGGTGAAACCATTGTTATGACCAATGGCTGTTTTGATATTTTACATGCTGGGCATGTTGATTATTTAACGCGTGCAAAAGCCTTGGGTAATCGCCTGATCGTTGCTGTTAATACGGATGATTCCGTCAGGCGTCTTAAGGGTCCCACTCGCCCAGTGAACGATGTTGCGCATCGTATGCAGTTGTTGGCAGCGCTCAAAGCAGTTGATTGGGTGGTGCCGTTTTCAGAAGATACGCCTGAGCGCTTGATTACAGAGATTTTGCCAGATATTCTGGTTAAAGCTGCTGATTATAAGATTGATGAGATTGCGGGTGGTAAGGCCGTTTTAAATAATGGAGGCAAAGTATTAACTTTACCTTTAACGCCAGGATGTTCTACGACTAATCTGATTAAAAAAATTCAAGGAGACTAGGTATGATTATCGTCACAGGGGGTGCGGGTTTTGTTGGTAGTAATATTGTTAAGGCTTTAAATGAGCGTGGGCGTCGGGATATTATCGTTGTGGATGACTTAACAGATGGTAAAAAATTTGTGAATTTAGTCGATTGTGATTATATCGAATATCTTGATAAAGATCATTTTTTATCGCTTATTCAAACGAATGCTTTTGAAAATGAAGACATTGAAGTGATATTTCATCAAGGTGCTTGCTCAGATACTACGGAGTGGAATGGGCATTTCATGATGGAAAATAACTTTGAATACAGCAAAATCTTGTTTCAGTTTTGTCAAACGTATAACATTCCGTTTATTTATGCTTCCAGTGCAGCAGTATATGGTGGTGGCCAAACTTTTAAAGAGGAGCGTGGATTTGAGGCGCCGCTTAATGTTTATGGTTATTCAAAATTTCAATTTGACCAATACGTGCGTGCGTTTCAATTAACATCTCAAGTGGTGGGTTTACGTTATTTTAATGTTTATGGTCCGCGAGAACAGCACAAGGGCAAGATGGCTAGTGTTGCCTTTCATCATTTTAATCAAATTCGTACAACAGGTGAGGTGCAGCTCTTTGATGCTTATGATGGGTATAACGCGGGCGAACAAAGCCGTGATTTTATTTATGTCGGTGATGTTGTTAATATTAATTTGTTTTTTATGGATCATCCGGACATTAGTGGTATTTTTAATGCAGGTACGGGGCGAGCTCAGCCTTTTAATGATATTGCCAATACCGTGATTGAGTGGCATGGCAGTGGCAAGATTCAGTATGTTCCTTTTCCAGAAGCGTTGAAGGGGTGTTATCAATCCTTTACTCAGGCTGATATTAGTCATTTACGCTCTGTAGGTTATGATGCACCTTTTAAGACCGTACAAGAGGGTGTGACTGATTATTTAAATTGGCTTAAGGCTCGTGGTCTATAATATTTGCACTAAAGGATAGGTGGGTTGCTATGTTACGAATGCTATACACATTGTTATTTTATTTGGCGATTCCCTTTGTTTTGTTCAGGCTTTGGCATAAAGGTAAAAAAAATAGGGCTTATCGTGTACGTATTGGTGAGCGCTTTGGCTATACTTCTTTTAAAAGTCAGCGATCCATTTGGCTGCATGCGGTGTCTTTGGGTGAAACGGTTGCTGCTATTCCCTTAATTGAGGAGTTGCTAAAGACTTTTCCTGATTATGATGTGGTTCTTACTAGTACTACGCCCACGGGTAGTGAAAAAATTCGGCAGCATTTTGGTTCTCGAGTTTTGCATTGTTATTTCCCTTATGATTTACCCGTCGCTTGGCGGCGTTTTTTTAAGGGTATAAACCCTGCATTTATTTTGATTATGGAAACAGAGTTGTGGCCAAATTTATTAGCTTATGCAGATCATCAAAGTGTTCCAGTCATGTTGGTCAATGCGCGCTTGTCTGATATTTCTATCAAAGAATATGCCTACCTCAGGCCCTTTGTAAAACAAATGCTAGTCAAAATAAAAGTGATCGCGGCTCAGAGTGCCTTGGATGCCGAGCGTTTTATTAGTTTAGGCGCTAATCCTGCGCAGGTGATTGATGTAGGTAATTTAAAATTTGATATGAAAGTGGCAGAGCATTTAGTTGCCAAGGCCAATGAGCTTAGGCCTAATATTGTGCGTACACCTATTTGGATTGCTGCGAGTACCCATAAGGGTGAGGATGAGTTAATTTTGGGCATTCATAAAGAGCTTTTGCAAACTTATCCTGATGCTTTGTTAATTATTGTACCACGTCACCCCGAGCGTTTTGATGAGGTGACGGCTTTGGCGCAAGCAGCAGGGTTTAAGACGATTCGTAAAAGTGATGCGATTCCTGATAGTAGCACACAGGTTTTTGTCGGTGACACGATGGGTGAGTTGCAATTTTATTATGCACTTGCTGATGTTGCTTTTGTTGGTGGGACTTTAATGCCTATCGGTGGGCATAATCCATTGGAGCCTTTGGCTTTGGGTAAAAAAGTCATTGTCGGGCCTTATACCAATAATGCTAAAATGATGTACGATGAGTTGGCTAAGGCGCACTTGGTTGATGTTAGGCCCGATGTCAATGGTGTGAAACAGGCCTTATTTGAAGCTTTGCAAAAGCCATTAGACCAAGATTATATCAATACTTATATGCAAAAGTTTCAAGGAGTGAAAGGGCGTGTTATGGCGTTAATCCAGTCCGATCAATTTCAAAAATAAAGGGGAGTAGAGGATGCGTAATTTTGCTAGGCAACCAAAGGGCTTTTCTATTTTTTTTATGACGGAGATGTGGGAGCGTTACGGCTTTTATATTATTCAAGGATTATTAGTTTTATATCTGACTCAGTATTTTCATTTAAGCGATAAAGTTAGTTATAGTATTTTAGGCTCCTTTACGGCATTGGCTTATATTAATCCAGTCTTAGGTGGGTATATTGCGGATAAAATTTTGGGAGCGCAAAAAAGTATTTTATGGGGTGCCCTATTAATTTCTCTTGGTTATTTAGTTTTAATAACCTCCATGACTCATCCTATGAATGGCTTTATGGCTTTAGGTATTGTTGCGATCGGTACGGGATTATTAAAGCCTAATGTCTCCACTCTGTTGGGCACGCTTTATGCTGAAGATGACCCACGACGTCATGCTGGTTTTACTTTGTTTTATGTGGGTATTAATATTGGTAATGCCCTGTCTTTCATTACTGGTGGTTACTTGCAGCAATATTATGGTTGGCATATTACCTTTTTGGCAGCTGCTGTGGTGATGTTGTTGGCCTTTGCTGTTTTTTATTTTGGCTCCTGGCATTTTAAGCTTAAAGATTCTAATCAAATTGTGTATGGTGTTAAAAATTATCTTTTAGCAGTTTTGTTTATTGCCTTGATGGTCGTCTTTAATGCTTTGATGATTCACAGTCAAAAAATCTCAGAATTGGTGTTTGGGCTGATTGCGATTTTAAGTGTTTTATATATTTTGAAAGAGGCTTTCAAATCAGAAAAAGAAATTCGTTATCGACTCATCGCTTATTTGGCCTTGGTCTGTATTTCGGTATTCTTTTGGGCGATTTTTTTTCAAATGTTTTTATCGATGAATTTATTTATTGATCGAGTGGTGGATCGTACCGTTTTTGGTTACACCATTCCTACCACTGTGTTTTTAGCCATTGAGTCTTTTGGGGTTATTTTTTTAGGTCCGGTTTTAAGTTTCCTTTGGCAATATTTAGAGCGGCGCCATCTTAGTCCCTCAACGCCAATGAAATTTGCTTTAGGCTTGTTGATTCTCACTGTTGCTTTTGCTGTATTATTTTTTAGTTCGTTGTCGGTCAATGCTCATGGGCAGGTTTTTGCAGTTTGGTTGGTGTTAGTGTACATCATGCTTGCCTTTGGTGAGCTGCTTTTGTCTCCTACAGGTTTGGCCATGGTGACTGAGTTGGCGCCTAAGCATTTATCTGGGGTAATGATGGGGGTTTTCTTTGTCTCCTTAGGTTTGGGTGGCAAGCTTGCGGGTGTGATTGCTAATTTTGCTGCGATTCCTGATAGCTTTCAGAGTCTTGCGCAGATGGAGGGGATCTATCATCATGCCTTTGAAATTTATATGATTATTTCTCTGGTTATTACTCTGATTAGTTTTGTGGTAGTTCGTTGGATTAAAAATTTGGTAGGAACTAAAGGATATTTCTGATGCTTAATGCTTTAAAGCAACCGCGTGGTTTTTCGATTTTTTTTCTCACAGAAATGTGGGAGCGTTATGGGTTTTATATTACCCAGACGTTATTAATCCTTTATTTAATTGGTTATTTTCGTTTAACGGATACCGTGAGTTATGGCATTTTAGGTTCATTCACGGCTTTGGCCTATATTAATCCAGCTTTGGGTGGTTATATTGCTGATCGGTATTTGGGGGCACGGCAGGCTATTTTGTGGGGTGCCTTATTAATTTCGGCGGGTTATATTATTTTGATGATGGCGACTGATCTACCCCATGTGTTTATTGCTTTAGCGGTGATTGCCATGGGGACGGGATTATTAAAGCCCAATGTTTCCAGCCTTTTGGGGAGCTTATATTCTAAAAATGATTCTAGGCGTCATACTGGTTTTACCATTTTTTATATGGGTATTAGCCTAGGTATTATTTTGGCGACCACGGGTGGGGGGTATTTGCAGGAGTTCGTGGGTTGGAAAAACACCTATTTTATTGCGGCGATAGTTTTGTTAGTGGCGTGGTTGACGTTCTTTTTTGGCTCTCGTTTTTATAAAATACAGGATGTGTGCGAGATGGCGCATTCTACTAAAAAATATATGAAGGCCTTGGCTTCGATGGTGTTGATGATCTTTGTTAATGTAGTGATTATTACCCATCAAACCTTATCTGTTATTGCGTTTAGCTTGGTGGCCTTATTCAGTGTGGTTTTTGTTCTTTATGCGGCAGGGGTTGCTGAGAGCGTGCTTGAGCGTAAGCGGTTATTGGCGTATTTGTTATTGTCGTGTATTTCCGTATTTTTTTGGGCCATTTATTTTCAATTGTATTTTTCAATGAATTTATTTGTGGATCGAGTGGTCGATCGCCAGATGTTTGGCATGAATGTTCCCGCATCGTTTTTTGTGAGCATTGAGTCGTTTGGTTTAATTCTCTTTGGGCCTATCTTGGGTGGGTTGTGGTATATCTTGGCGCGTAACGGCAAGGCTATTAGTATTCCCGTAAAATTTGCGGGTAGTCTCTTGATGATGGTTTTGGCTTTTGGGTTGTTATTTGTGAGTTCACTATTTACCAATAGTCAAGGTTTGGTTGGATCCGCCTGGATAGTCCTCGTGTATCTGATTATTGCCGTAGGTGAGCTCATGCTCTCGCCCATTGGTTTGGCCATGGTGACGGAGTTGGTGCCTCAGCGTTTGGCCGGGTTGATGATGGGCCTCTTTTTTGTAACGCTGGGTTTGGGCGGCAAGCTTGCGGGTGTGATTGCTGATTATGCGGCTATTTCTCCTAATATTACTGATTTAAATCAAATGGAAACGATTTATCATCATGCCTTTGGAATTTATTTTGTGGTGTGCTTGGTAATTGCTATGATTAGCATGGCTTTGATTCCAGTGATTAAGAAGTTAATCTCTTAAATATCTTCAGCTGATCCAGGTTTTTTTTTGTGGTTACACAGAGATAGTGTTCATTGGGTAGTTTTATTAGTCGGCTGTAAAAATGATTTGCTTGATATTGGTTATGGTTGATGCTGATGACTTTTGCATTTATTGCATCCACGCAAAAATTTTCGAAGCCAAAACCAATGCCAGCACCGATAGTTTTAACCAAGGCTTCTTTTTGTGTCCAGATACGAAAGAAGCAATCCTCTTGATTGTCCGCCTTCAGTATTTGCTCATGTTCTTCTGGGTGAAAAAAGCGATTGCTAATGCCGATGATATCAGTGTTTTTATTGATGTTTTCGACGTCAATGCCAATAGGAGTGTCTTTCGTAATGGCTAAAGTAAAATAGTTTTTAGTGTGGCTCAGGTTAAATTCAAAATCTTGGTAGGGTGGGGCTAAATGTGGTTTTTCAAATTCGGTGCGGATGATGGGGATGGCTTTGCCTTCCATGCCCAGATATTTGGCTAAAATTTTTCGGGTTAAGATTTTGGTCAAAAGCGCATTATTTTTAAGTGTGTCTGTGACAAACTTTTGCGTGCTTAAAAATTCTGCCTCGGGCAATAAAGCCTTGGCTTCATTATGTGTTGGTGCTTCACATTGACTTAAGTCTGCTACATAGACATGTACCGCAGTAGATCCTAGCTCCACTCTAAAATTACCTTGCCGCATTGACCGGATTTCATCAGCTCAAAAGCCTGCTCAAATTCGGTATAGGGAAAATGATGGGTGATGACGGGATTGAGATCCAGGCCGCTTTGTACTAAGGTCACCATTTTATACCAGGTTTCAAACATTTCTCTGCCGTAAATGCCTTTTAATATCAATCCTTTGAAAATCACATGATCCCAGTTTAAGGTAATTTCTGGTGTGCCAATGCCTAAGAGTGCTACTTTGCCGCCATGATTCATGGTTGCGAGCATGCTGCTGATCGGTGTTGGAAAGCCGGACATTTCTAATCCGACATCAAAGCCCTCGGTCATGCCCAGAGTTTTCATGGTGTCTTTTAATAAAGCCGCAGTGCTGTCGATGTCTTTGCAGTCTTTGACATTGAGCGCTATGGTTGCTCCCATTTTTTTGGCAAGATTAAGACGATATTCATTCACATCAGTAATGACAATATGGCGGGCGCCGACGTGACGACATACGGCAGCCGCCATAATGCCGATTGGGCCGGCACCTGTTATTAATACATCTTCGCCAACTAAGTCAAACGAGAGGGCTGTGTGGACTGCATTGCCAAAGGGATCAAAAATACTGGCAATATCATCGCTGATGTTATCTGGGATTTTAAAAGCATTGACGGCAGGAATACTTAAGTATTCTGCAAAACAGCCGGGGCGATTTACGCCTACGCCAATCGTATTGCGGCATAAATGCATGGAGCCGGCGCGGCATCTGCGGCAATGTCCGCAGGTTAAGTGACCTTCACCAGAAACGCGATCACCAATTTTTAAGCCTTTGACATGGCTACCGACGGCCGCGATTTCACCGATAAATTCATGGCCGACATGCATGGGTACGGGAATAGTTTTTTGCGCCCAGGCATCCCATTTGTAAATGTGTAAATCTGTGCCGCATATGGCGGTCTTTTTAACTTTGATAAGCACTTCATTGTCGTTATAACTGGGAATTGGCGCTGTGGTGAGGGTGAGGCCTTCCTTGGCTTCAAGCTTTGCTAGTACATGCATTTCTGTTTTCATGAGCTATCCTTAAATAATATTTAATTTTTTGCCACAAGCGGTGAAGGCTTCGATGGCTTTGTCAACTTCTGCATCGGTATGTTTTGCTGACATTTGTGTGCGAATCCGTGCTTTGCCTTTGGGGACTACGGGGAATGAGAAGGCAATAACATAAATGCCATGTTTTAATAATTCCTCGGCCATCTTCACCGCCACTTTTTCATCATACAGCATCACCGGGATAATAGGGTGCTCACCAGGGACTAAGTCAAAGCCAGCGGCACTCATGCCTTGACGAAAGCGCTGTTGATTTCTTTGTAATTGGGCGCGCAGGCCATCTGCTTTGGCGATTTTTTCGAGCACTTTGATGGTTGTTCCGGCAAGTGCTGGCATTAAAGAATTTGAAAATAAATAAGGGCGCGAGCGATTGCGTAGTAAATCAATAATCGGTTTTTTCGCTACAGTATAGCCACCCGAAGCACCACCTAAGGCTTTGCCTAGTGTTCCTGTCATGATATCAATACGCCCCTCGACGCCACAAAACTCAGGCGTGCCCCGGCCATGTTGTCCAATAAAGCCGGTGGCGTGAGAGTCATCGACCATTAGTATGGCATTGTATTTATCGGCAAGATCACAAATGCCTTTCAAGTTGGCAATGATGCCATCCATCGAAAACACGCCATCGGTTGCAATCATTTTAAAGCGTGCGCCATCAGCATCGGCTTCGATCAGTTTTGCTTCTAAGTCAGCTAGGTCATTGTTCTTGTAGCGAAATCGCTTGGCTTTACATAGGCGAATGCCATCGATGATACTGGCATGGTTAAGCTCATCAGAAATAATCGCATCTTCCGGGCCTAATAAAGTTTCAAATAAACCGCCATTGGCGTCAAAGCAAGAGCCATAAAGAATGGCATCTTCAAAGCCTAAGAATTTGCTAAGTGCCTGTTCTAAATCTTTGTGCACGGATTGCGTGCCACAAATAAAGCGTACTGAGGCCATGCCATAGCCATATTGGTCGAGGCAATTCTTGGCGGTACTGATGAGTTCAGCATCATCCGCTAAGCCTAAATAATTATTAGCGCAGAAGTTAACTACCTTGTCTTTGTTGGCTAGGGTAATGTCAGGAGCTTGCATGCTGATAATCACGCGTTCATTTTTGCTAAGGCCTTGGGAGGCAATGTCTTGCAGTTGGGTGTCGATGTGCTCGATAAATTTTGTGTTCATGAGTTGCTCCTGTTTTGTATCTGCTCATCATAACTATTTTTGTGCGGAATTGAAATAACGGCTTTGGGTTATTGTCGAATTTTAAATTTTATAAAGACTGTTACATAATCCCGGCGTCATCCTCCATAATTTTGCTCGGTAAAATTCGCAAGATGATGCCG
>CAIQBE010000049.1 GCA_903870015.1 uncultured Thiotrichales bacterium | reverse complement strand
ATAATAATAATAGGATCGGATCATGAACCGCAAGCCTAAGAGTAAAATTAAAAGGAACAACCCGCAATCTTTAATTGAGGCGTTGTTCTTTCAAAGAATCTGCGATGAGTTTGTGCTCGTGACACATCTAAACTCCCAGCATCGCCAGCATCTGTTGCATGAACGAGGGCAATTGCAGCAAAAAAAATAGGGCTATTGTGCTTTCTTTTTGCGGGCGTAGCCTATTGCAATTACTACTGACAGTAGCAATCCTGTTATAAACACTAAGAACCCATACTGCAGCCACGGCGTAGGTCCTGTGACTGGCTGGATGACACCTTGTAATATTGCTGCTTGAAAGCTGGGTGCGCGCGCGATAATTTTTCCGTTACTATCAATGATGCTCGTAATGCCATTATTGGTAGCGCGCAGTATTGGCCGCTCGGTTTCTACGGCACGCATGGCGTCAATCTCTTCCTGCTGGCTTGAGGCGAATGAATGGCCGAACCAGCTATCATCGCTTAGGGTAATGATATACGCGGCCCTACCCAGATGATTGCGCACTTCCATGGGGTAAGCTGATTCATAACAAATAAAGATACTCACTGGCAGGCCATGAAGCATCATGGGGTATTGCTGATCTGGGCCTTTGCTAAAATCTGACATCGGAATGTTCAGGAACTGAAACACCGATCCGACAATGTTTTGATACGGTACATATTCACCAAAAGGCACTAAATGGCGTTTGAGATACATGCCTTGGCCATCACCTAAGGCTAGGGCACCGTTATACACTTGGCCATTTAAGGTATTTTCAATAGGAATTCCAAACACAATAGCACTCTTTAATAGGCGCGTGTTGCGATCCAAGGCATCCAAAAATGGCGTAATATTTTGTGGTAACGTCGTGATCGCGTTTTCAGGCCACACAATCAATGAAGTATTCAGATGCGGCGCAGTCAACTGGGTATATTTTAGGATAATTTTAGGCACGTTTTTTGGATCCCACTTTTCTGGCTGTGGAATATCCCCCTGAACGAGCAGTACCGCTAAAGGCTTGCTAATCGGCTGGGTAAAACGATAATATTTTAAGCCTGAGCTTACGGCTATCAAGAGGATGATTGCGATGATCAACGCAATTTTGCTGCGCTTGTGCGCATGTTTTAAAAACACAAAAACACTAGCGCTTACAAACACGCACAACCACGTCACGCCATAAACACCTAATAATTTCGCCATGCCGGATAATGGCGTGAATGTCTGGGTATAACCTACATAAAGCCAAGGGAAACCTGTGAATAAAGAGCCGCGAATAAAATCTAAAATGACCCATACTCCTGGGAACATGATCAGGGCGTTAATTTTGGGATGGGTTTTAAAAAAGCGCTGATAACAATAGGCTTGTAATGCGGGGAATAACGACAGAATCATAATAAACATGATGGTGACCAAGCCTGCAACAAAAACATTCGTATTGCCATAGGTCGCAATGCTCACGTAAATCCATGAGACCCCAAAACCAAAAAAGCCTAAACCAAACGCAAAGCCCTGAGCCAAGCCTTTTTTCGCCGAGCCGGGTTCAGGGTGATACCAAAGCCAGGCCAAAAGTCCCGGCACTATCAAACCCACAGGCCAGATATTGATGGGTGCAAACCCTAGGACTAATAAGGCCCCTAAAATAAAATTGACGCTCATGGGATATTTTTTTATCGCGAACTTCATGCAAAGGCCACGCTGAATGTCTTAGCTTCTTTCAGCTCTTTTAATGCTTCATTTACCCAATCACGCCATGCAGCCACAGCCATGGTTTCAAGCAAAGTAGTGCTTAATATCAGACTTATCTCGATATGCTTTTCAAAATAAAAAATATCGATTCTGTGAATGTCAGTGGCGTTAATCTTGGCATCGAGTGCTGCAAAAATCACGGCCTCAAGATCTCGGCGCGAAGGCAATAAAAATTCGGGGCGCGCCTCAGAATGGTCTTCGGTATCGATATGTACGGTGACATCATCAATATTCGGATAAGCGTTCATCAAATAAAAACGCACGGTCTCGCCGATATAATGGCCCTCGGAGGCACTGGAATAAGGCGCGATAAGCACATGCACATCTAAAAAAATCTTATCGGACATTTTTCGAGTCCTTAGTCGATGCATATGGCGCACGCCTGATAAACCTAAAATTAAGGCTTCAAATTCGCGTATTTGCACTTCACTCACCGAGGCATCACTTAATTCATATACCGCATGCCAGGCTAATTGTATGCCAATTTTTAAAACGAACCCTGCAACCAATACCGCCGCAATAGCATCACAAAATGGGAAACCTGCCAAGGCCCCCAAAATACCCACAAGCACAATGATTGATGATAATGAATCGGCCCGAGCATGATACGCATTGCCGATCAATAAATTAGAATCGACTCTTTTCGCAATCACCAAGGTATAGCGAAATACGCTTTCATTCGCTGCAATTGAAATCACAGCAACCCAAGCAGTGAGCGCTGTGGGGATGGGTAAGTTATGCGTTATAATTGCATCAATACCGCCATAAGCGATCATCAGTGCTACCAATGCCAACACCAAGCCCAAACTAAAACTGCCAATGGTCTCAAAACGCTTATGGCCATAGGGATGATTTTCATCAGGCGCGGCTTTACCAAAAAAACTGGCGAGTGCGACAAAAACATTGGTGAGCAAATCTGAAAATGAATGCAAACCATCGGCTAATAATGCCGGGGAATTGCCCATCACCCCAAATACCGTTTTGAGTATCGCCAAGCAAAAATTTACGATACTGCTGACGATATTCGCTTTTTTTATTGCTTCATATCTTAAATCTTGCATAACTATCCTTTAAGGTGTACTTGATACCGGTGCTGGCAAATAGCCATCGTCAAAGCTTTCTTTACCCAAAATAGAATGCTGTGCTTTTGAGCGCAGGCTTTCATTGTAGGGTGTGGTAATTACTAAAATTCTGGTATTAAAGGGCGAGGGCACCGTCATCTGTAGCTGATCACTCGCCACTTGATTGACGCGATCATAATTGCCCCAGGTGCCTTCCTCGATCATCAGCTGCATCCATTCGGTGTGTAACGTATCGTGCTCTTGTTTTAACGATTGTAATTTCATAAACGCTTGATGATAGGCATTTTTAACGAGGACTAATAACAAAGCTGATAAAAAAATCGCAATAATTAAGCGCAAAATACCGCGATTACTCTCGCCTAAAAAAGTGCTACCGAGCACGGTTTTTAAATGAATGGGGTCCTCTGGAAACCAATTTTTTCTGGTGCGTCTAAAAAAGTCTTTCATCGTATGCGTTCCACCACTCTTAGGGTTGCGCTGCGTGCGCGCGGATTATTTTCTAATTCTTCTGCTTCTGCCTTTTGCATTTTAATATAAAGCTTGAAGCGCGGCAAATCCTCGTCCTTGGTTTGAATAGGTAAGTGGCGTGCCGTGGCCTCGACCGTTACGAGGCTTTGGATTTTTTGCTTCACCAAACGATCCTCTAATGAATGAAAGCTCATAAATACTGCGCGTCCGCTTATGCAAAGCAAATCGGCAAAATCATTTAAGGCGGTTTCTAATACTTCTAATTCACGATTGACATAAATTCGTAACGCTTGGAAAGTCCGCGTCGCTGGATGTTTATACTTGTCATGAAAGCGCCTGGGGATGGTGTTTTCGATAAGATTTGCTAATTCAAGCGTGGTGGTTAGTGGCGTAGATACTTCAACAATCGCCCGTGCAATTTGGCGTGCAAATTTTTCTTCGCCATAATTTTTGATGATGACTCCTAAATCTCGTTCATCAATATCGGCTAACACTTCGGCGCAGCTTTTGCCAGAATCAGTATCCATGCGCATATCAAGCGGCCCGGCTTTTAAAAAGCTAAAACCGCGTGCGGCTTCATCTAATTGCGGCGAGGATACCCCCAAGTCAAAGAGCATGCCATCAACTTCTGCTTTGCCTGTTAACGGCGTGACAATACGCTCGATATTTTCTTTTAAGTATTCAAAATTTTGCGCGACAATGATCACGCGCGGATCATTAAAATGCGCCCGTGCATATTCAATCGCCTCAGGATCTTGATCAAATACAATAAGCCGACCCGAATCCCCCAAGCGCGCTAAAATTTCTTTACTGTGCCCACCACGACCAAACGTCGCATCAACATAAATGCCGTCAGGCTTGATGGCTAAGGCATCGATCACATCTTTGAGCAGGACGCTTTTGTGCATTAAAATGGCATACCCTTAAATCCGCCTGGCATCATTTGTTTCATGCCTTGCATCATCTTGCCCATACCGCCTTTACCCATTTTTTTCATCATTTTTTGCATGTCTTCAAATTGTTTGAGCAGGCGATTCACTTCTTGAATATCCCGACCTGAACCGATTGCGATGCGGCGCTTATTGGAATTCTTGATTAAATCAATATCGCGACGCTCAGAGGGCGTCATGGAATCAATGATTGCAATCATGTGTGTGATTTTTTTATCATTGACTTTTTCTTTGATTTTTTCACTCATACCGCCCATGCCTGGCATTTTATCTAAGAGTGCACCCATGCCGCCCATGTTCATCATTTGCTTGAGCTGCTCTTTAAACTCTTCTAGGCTAAAGCCTTTGCCCTGCATGACTTTTTTGGCCATGGCCGCTGTTTTTTCACGATCGACACTGCTCTCGATATTTTCGATCAGGCCCAACATATCGCCCATGCCTAAAATCCGTGAGGCCATACGATCAGGGTAAAAAGCCTCAAGCGCCTCTGGTTTTTCACCAACACCAATAAATTTAATAGGCTTGCCCGTCACATGACGAATCGACAATGCCGCACCGCCACGGGCATCGCCATCCATTTTGGTGAGCACGACACCTGTGATGGCCAGAGCATCGTTAAAAGCTTTAGCGGTATTGACGGCATCTTGTCCCGTCATAGCATCGACAACAAATAAGGTTTCGATCGGCGTTAAGCTCTGATGCAGATTTTTAATCTCGGTCATCATGTCAGCATCGATATGCAAGCGACCGGCGGTATCGACGATGAGCACATCATAAAATTTAAGCTTGGCTTCTTTGAGCGCCTGCTCGGCGATTTTTTGTGGCTTTTGCGAAGGGTCACTGGCAAAGACATCAACATTTAACTGCTGACCTAAAGTTGCCAATTGCTCCATCGCCGCCGGGCGATAGACGTCGGTTGAGACCAATAGCACTTTTTTGCTTTTTTTATCTTGTAAAAATTTGGCAAGTTTTGCACTCGTCGTAGTTTTACCCGAACCTTGTAAGCCTGACATCAAAATCACTGCAGGTGGCTGGGTGTTTAAAGCCAGGTCTTGATTCACCTCGCCCATGACTTCTTCGAGCTCACGCTTAACGACTTTAACAAAAGCCTGACCAGGATTAAGACTTTTTTGTACTTCGCGCCCTAAAGCACAGCGCTTAACGCGCCCCAAAAAATCCTGAGCAACATCAACGTTCACATCGGCCTCAAGCAAGGCCTGACGCACTTCTTTCAGCGTTTTTTTGATATTATCTTCAGACAAGCGCCCCTGTCCACGCACGTGTTTGAGCGCGGTATTAAAACGATCGCTAAGTTGTTGAAACATAAGCTCTACCCTTGATTTTAAAAGCGTTATTATACCACTCATTGGAGAAGATGCGAGGGGTTTTAGTTAATAACGAATGCTCTGTATTTTTAAAATACAATTCGAGTTATAATGCATAAAATACATACAAAACGGAAAAAGCTCGGTTTATTTATAAGAAACTTTAAGACTGATGACTCCATGTTTGGGCATGAATTATGAATAATGAAACCTAACTGAAATCACGCGCAATATCTTTTCTTCGGCCTGATAGACTAGCCGGTGCTCCTGGTTAATACGCCTCGACCAACATCCTTGTAGCTCATGGCGCAATGGCTCGGGTTTTCCCTTTCCGGAAAAAGGCGTACGGCCAGCTTCTTTTAGCAACTCATTGATGCGCCGCAAGATCTGCTTGTCTGTGCTTTGCCAGTAGAGATAATCTTCCCATGCCTCTGGGGTGAACTGAAGATCCATAATGGCTATTCAACTAATTTTCGACGGGTGCTTTTTCCTGCCCGCGCACTGGCTAAAGATTTACGTAAATGAATGGCATTGGCCTCAGTTCCCAGTAAATAGGCCGTTTCATTTAAAGATTCGTAGTCGCGCATTGCCATCAATACCATGTGCTCGCCACTCTGGCGACGAATAACAACAGGCTCATGCTGATCTAGTGAATTATCCATGATTTGCTTGAGATTAGTGCGTAACTCACTAAATGTAACGATATTCATAATTAACCTATTACGTACCTTTTTAAGTACTTAATGATACTATATATTTTCCACAAGAGTCAATGCTTTTTTAATGCCTATTTGAGTGCATATGGGTGAGAATATGGTAATTTCTTATGTGCCGTACCAATTATTGGAACTCAATCATTTGAAAAACCCTCGCCAAATCTTATGACCATTGATTTTCAATACCCCGCAAGGTAAGATGATGCCATAACTATATCCAGGGACACAGGGATTATAATGATTAAAGCTATTTTAAAAAACGGCAAAGCGGGCGATGCGGTCACCGTTAACGCTTGGCTACGCTCACGCCGCGACTCCAAAGCGGGAATTTCGTTTTTGGCACTTTCTGATGGCTCTTGCCAAGGGACGTTGCAAGCGGTTGTGCCTAATACACTTGCCAATTATGATTCTGAGATTTTAAAGCTTACCAAAGATTGTGCCGTCACGGTTAGCGGCGAATTGGTTGCTTCGCCTGGCGCTGAACAATCTGTTGAGCTTGCGGCCACTGCCGTTGTCGTTGTGGGCTGGATTGATGATCCGGAAACTTATCCAGTATCCCCAAAGCGCCATACCATGGAGCATTTACGCGACTACGCGCATTTGCGCCCACGCACCAATGTCATGAGTGCACTGACCCGTATTCGTCACGGCGCTGCGATGGCGATTCATCGTTTTTTTGATGAGCAGGGCTTTTTGTGGGTGAATACGCCTATTATCACCGCGAGTGATTGCGAAGGCGCGGGCGAATTATTTCGCGTATCAACGCTTGATGCCAATAACCCCGCTAAAAAAGACGGCAAAACCGATTTTTCTCAAGACTTTTTTGGCAAAGAAGCGTATCTCACGGTTTCAGGCCAGCTCAATGCCGAATGTTATGCTTTGGCAATGTCAAAAGTTTACACCTTTGGCCCGACTTTCCGCGCAGAAAATTCGAATACCAGCCGCCATTTGGCAGAGTTTTGGATGATCGAGCCCGAAGTGGCTTTTGCCAATCTCAATGATGATGCGACCCTGGCTGAAAATTTACTAAAATACGCCATCAACTATATCTTGGAAAAATACCCTGATGACATGGCCTTTTTCAATCAATGGATTGATAAGACTTGCTTAGAGCGCCTGCAAAAAGTATTGGACCATGGTTTTGAGCGCATGGACTATACTGATGCCATCAAATTGCTTGAGCAATCCAAACAAAAATTTGAATACCCCGTCAAATGCGGACTGGATCTACAATCCGAGCACGAGCGCTTTTTGTGCGAAGAAGTTGTTAAGCGCCCAGTCGTTCTCATGAACTACCCTAAAGAAATCAAAGCGTTTTATATGCGCCTGAATGACGATGAAAAAACCGTTGCGGCTATGGATGTTTTGGTGCCCGGCATTGGCGAGCTGATTGGTGGCAGTCAGCGTGAAGAACGCCTGGATTATTTAGATAAACGCTTGCATGAACTTAATCTTGATCCGGCGCATTTGTATTGGTATCGCGATTTACGCCGCTACGGCTCCGTGCCTCATGCCGGTTTTGGCATGGGCTTTGAGCGCTTTTTAGGTTATTTGACCGGCGTTGGCAATGTGCGCGATTTAATTCCATTTCCACGCACACCTGGGAATGTACCGTTTTAAACCTAAAAAAAAGCACCCATCCATGGGTGCTCATTTTTGCTAGGCGCCCAATCCTTTGAGCACCTATTTAGCCATCCTTGGCCTTTAACAACTCCCTACTGATACATGCTTTGTTCTTTGATGAACTCGCTCATACCAGGGATGTAGTAGCTTGATCCATCAAACTCTACATCGCTATCCATGTCTTCT
>CAIQBE010000048.1 GCA_903870015.1 uncultured Thiotrichales bacterium | reverse complement strand
TTAAAATAGATTAAATGTCAACAATAAAATACCGCTGCTCGGTTGGCTTAAACAATTAGCTCAAGCTTCTGATGAATAGTAAAGACTGTCGGAGAGCCCAGGCATGCCCCTCTCCGACAGTCCTTAGTGCGTTACGAAGCTGCAACTAAATTCAAACATCGGACAGATTGAGATCAAATGAAAGCATTGAAAATAATAGCTTGAAGCGCATTGCTTTCAAAGCAAATCGGACGCCAGTGATAACAAAAAGACCAACATGTAGGTATAGGGCCTTGACGGGCTAATAAACTTCTGTCAAAATAATCTAGACAATCTAGACATAAAGGAGCTGCATATGACTTGGCAATTGAGCGTGGCGAAAAATAAATTCAGCGAGGTTTTCGAGCGCGCGTGCTCTGAAGGCCCTCAGGAAATAACGCGCCGGAATGAACGCGTTTTTGTTATTTCTGAGAAAGAGTATCATCATCTTAAAAAAGTACCTGACTTTAAAGATTTTTTATTGCATCAAGGCCCTAGTCTTAAAGGCCTTGACTTAAGCCGCGATCGCTCTACTGCTCGAGACATTAAATTATGAAGCTGCTTCTTGATACCTGCGTGCTCTCAGAGTTACGCCAAGCCTCTCCCGCCGCCGCTGTATCAAAATTTATTGGCTCAATGCCTTCTGACTCATTATTTATTAGCGCCATTTCTCTTGGAGAAATTATTAAGGGCATTACCCTTTTGCCTGCTTCAAAATGCAAGACCGAACTTCAGGCCTGGGTTAATTTTATTGAAACCTCTTATCAGCATCGCATTTTAAAAATTGACAGTGTGGTTGCGGGCATCTGGGGTGAAATCACGGGCTTGGCTCAGAAAAAAGGCAAAATCATCGGCGCCTGCGACGGCCTGATTGCCGCGACGGCTATTGCTAAAGGCCTGCATGTGGCCACGCGTAACGTGAATGACTTTGAACCCAGCGGGGCTTTGATTATCAATCCTTGGGAGCAATAAACTAAAAAAGCACCTAAAACCAGCATGCCGATGGCGACGCAACTACTGATTATTCATAAAGCGCTCTTCTGGGTTGCAAGGAATTCGAACTGGGCCTCGTCGAATATCAAGCGGAGTAAACGCTAACGCATACCCTACATTGATTTGTCCTTCACACCAACTAACTGCTTTGTTATAAAGGGAATGACACCTCCTGTAATACCAACCTGGCTCACACGCTTTTTTAAAATCTGGCGAAGCTTTTTTCTCCTTTAAAGACGCTAAGGTCCCTTCCGCATTCATACCCCTTGCCAAAAGCTTCTTTATCTGAACCGCAAACTTAAATTTGTCATTTTTTTGATCAAAAACTTTTTCTGAACAGAATCTTTCACAGTACGAATCCAAACTAGGCAAATCCTTAACCCAGCCCTCACCGACACCTCGCAGGCCAGTTACCTCATGATATAGCTGATCTTGATAATCTTCTATCTCCGCAATTAAGCGCCTTCTTTGCCGATCCCAATCACCACCACCCACCATTCTCTTACTCTCCTAACCACGACCCTAAAAAACATATAATTAATAACACCACAATATATTACACGATAAAAAAATAATATCAACTTTTTTAAATAAAAAAAACCCGCGGTTAGGCGGGTTTTTTGATAGTTTGAAACAGTCAAACAAAGGCGTGATTACATCATTCCGCCCATGCCTCCCATTCCGCCCATACCACCCATGCCACCAGCGTCACCGCCGCCTGTGGTTTCTTCTTTGATTTGGGTGATTGACGCTTCGGTAGTGATCATCAGGCTTGAAACTGATGCGGCGTTACGCAATGCCGAACGGGTTACTTTGGTTGGATCCAAGATACCCATTTGGATCATGTCGCCAAATTCACCAGTTGCTGCGTTAAAGCCGAAGTTGCCTTTGCCTTCTAAAATTTTGTGAAGGACAACAGAGGCTTCTTCGCCAGCGTTATCAACGATTTGACGTAAAGGCTCTTCTAGCGCACGACGGATAATGTCAATACCGTGGTTTTGCTCAGCGTTATCGCCTTTTAGGGTTTTGAGACCAGCAATTGCGCGCACTAATGCCACGCCACCACCAGGCAACACACCTTCTTCAACCGCAGCACGTACGGCAGCCAAAGCATCCACTACGCGCGCTTTTTTCTCTTTGATTTCAACTTCGGTTGCGCCACCGACTTTAATCACCGCAACACCGCCGGCTAATTTAGCCAAACGCTCTTGCAGTTTTTCACGATCGTAATCGGATGAGGTATCATCGATTTGCTTACGGATCATGGCAACACGACCATCAATCACTTTTTTCTCGCCTGCGCCATCAACGATGGTGGTTTCTTCTTTGGTCACAGAAACTTTTTTCGCGCGACCTAGGCTTTCAAGCGTTGCTTTTTCTAAGGTTAAACCCACTTCTTCAGAAATGACCACACCGCCTGTTAATACCGCGATATCTTCTAACATCGCTTTACGACGATCGCCAAAACCAGGAGCCTTAACTGCACATACTTTGACGATACCGCGAATGCTGTTGACAACCAAGGTTGCTAACGCCTCGCCCTCTACGTCTTCCGCAATAATTAACAAAGGTTTACCGGCTTTTGCCACGCCTTCTAATATAGGCAACATTTCACGAATATTAGAGATCTTCTTGTCGAGCAAGAGGATGTAAGGGGCTTCTAATTCAGCGGTCATGGTTTGTTGGTTGTTCGCGAAGTATGGAGAAATATAACCGCGATCAAACTGCATACCTTCGACCACTTCTAATTCGCTGTCAAAGCTCGAACCATCTTCCACGGTAATCACGCCTTCTTTACCAACTTTATCCATCGCGGTAGCAATCATGTTACCAATGGTTTCATCGGAATTCGCGGAAATCGTACCGACTTGTGCGATTGCTTTGGAATCTTTGCAAGGGGAGGACATTTCTTTTAAGATGCCTTCAACCGCAGCGGTGGCTTTGTCGATACCGCGCTTTAGATCCATAGGATTAACACCAGCGGTTACGTATTTTAAGCCTTCAGTCACGATAGATTGTGCCAATACGGTTGCGGTGGTGGTACCATCACCGGCATCATCATTGGACTTGGAAGCAACAGCCTTAACTAACTGCGCGCCCAGATTTTGCATTTTGTCTTTAAGATCAATGGATTTTGCAACGGTCACACCGTCTTTGGTGATTTCTGGATCGCCATAGCTTTTTTCGATGACGACGTTACGGCCTTTGGGACCCAAGGTTACTTTGACTGCATTTGCAAGAATGTTAACACCTTCGAGCATCGCTAGGCGTGCTTCGTTTGCAAAGGTTACTTTTACTGCCATTTTTTTACTCCTTTAAATTATTCGATCAAGTTATTCAATTACACCAATGATATCTTCTTCGCGCATGATTAAGTAATCAACGCCGTCTACTTTAAGCTCGGTTCCGGAATATTTGCCGAAATAAATTTTGTCGCCGACTTTTACAGCCAAGGGACGCACTGAGCCATTTTCAAGGATTTTACCTTGACCTGCTGCAATGATCTCGCCGCGCTGAGGCTTTTCAGCTGCATTATCAGGGATCAAAATACCGCCTGCGGTTTTGGTTTCTTCTTCAGCACGACGCACTAATACGCGATCATGCAAGGGACGAATTTTAACTGCCATTATTTAACTCCTCATTATGTTGAACTAACACGAACAAATACAAGCTTTGTAAAAAATATGCTTGTATCATACCTAACTATATGGGGCGGTCAAGCACTGTTTTCAAGGGGGCTGCACACGCTTTATTTTGATCATAAAAAAACATGAATATCCTCTTGCGTTTTGTTTTTAAATACATTATCTTGTGATCATTACCCCACTTTGATACCACATGTAGTAGCTCCCCTTTTTTTAGCTACTAGGGATCTTTTTCGCAATAATTAAGGAAAACAAGATGTCACTCGCTCATTTTCAGGTCATTAAGAGAGACGGCAGCGTCGCCGAATTTAACCATGACAAGATCGCTATCGCACTTAAAAAAGCATTTCTTGCCGTCGAGGGCGCTAATGCTGCTAATTCAAACCGCATTCATGATTTGGTCAATGAACTTGCCACCGAAATTGTTAATGTCTTTAAAAATCGTATGCCCACGGGCGGCCATATTCACATCGAGCAAATCCAGGACCAGGTTGAGCTTGCCTTGATGCGCCATCAAGAATATAGCGTGGCTAAGGCCTATGTACTGTATCGCGCTGAACGCCAAAAAGAACGCGATGCTGAAGGCAGCCAAAAAGCGCCCAAGATTAACGTCAAACTTCATGATGGCTCAATGAAACCTCTTGATGAGAAACGCCTTAAAACCGTGATCTCTGAAGCCTGCGCCAACTTAGCCCGCACCGACGCCAATGCCATTTTAACCGATGTGAAGCGCAATTTATTTGATGGCGTTGCACTCAAAGATGTCGCAAAGGCTTTAGTTCTTTCAGCACGGACCTTGGTGGAAGATGAGCCCAATTATAGCTATGTTGCCGCACGCCTAGTGCTTGATGATCTTCGCTCTGAAGGCTTAAGTTTTTTTGGCATTGCTGATGCTGCTACTCATGGCGATATGGAAAAATACTACCCTGAAGCGCTTAAAGCTTTTATCAAAAAAGGCATCGAGCTTGATCATTTAGATTCACGTCTCCAAGACTTTGATTTAGAGCGCTTAGGCAAGGCTCTTAAAAAAGATCGCGACCATTTGTTTACTTATCTTGGTATTCAAACACTCTATGATCGTTACTTTATCCATCACCAAGGCATTCGTATCGAGTTACCCCAGGTATTCTTCATGCGCGTAGCCATGGGCTTGGCGATTGCTGAGGCGGATAAAAATGCGCGCGCTATTGAATTTTATGAATTACTCTCAACCTTTGACTACATGAGCTCAACGCCCACTTTATTTAATGCTGGCACGCCGCGCTCACAGCTCTCAAGCTGCTACTTAACCACAGTACCTGATGATCTTTATGGTATCTATGGCGCTATTCGTGACAATGCGATGCTGTCGAAATTTGCTGGCGGCCTGGGTAATGACTGGACGCCCGTGCGCTCCATGAATGCTTACATCAAGGGCACTAACGGTCGCTCGCAAGGCGTCATTCCTTTCTTAAAAGTCGCCAATGATACTGCCGTTGCGGTGAATCAAGGCGGCAAACGCAAAGGCGCGGTGTGTGCGTATCTCGAAACCTGGCACATGGATATCGAAGATTTTATTGAGCTGCGTAAAAATACAGGAGATGATCGCCGTCGCACCCATGATATGAATACCGCCAACTGGATCCCTGATTTATTCATGAAGCGCGTGTGTGAAGATGGCGAGTGGACCTTATTTTCGCCAAGCGATGTGCCTGATCTGCATGATCTTTATGGCGATGCTTTTGAAAAGGCTTATATCACTTATGAACAACTCGCAAGCGAAGGCAAAGTTCCCGCCCGCAAAGTCCAGGCGACAGGCCTCTGGCGCAAAATGCTCTCCATGCTCTTTGAAACCGGTCATCCTTGGGTGACTTTCAAAGACGTATGCAACTTACGCTCACCCCAACAACACGTCGGCGTGGTGCATAGCTCAAACCTATGTACTGAAATTACTTTAAATACAAATGCAGATGAAATCGCTGTGTGTAACTTAGGCTCGATCAATATCCCAGCGCACATGATGGCAGATGGCCAAATTAATAAAGAAAAACTTAAAAAAACCATTCTTACCGCCGTGCGCATGCTCGATAATGTGATTGATATCAATTACTATCCTGTGCCACAAGCACAAAATTCGAATATGCGTCATCGCCCGATTGGCTTAGGCATCATGGGTTTTCAGGATGCACTCTATATTAAACGCCTGGCGTATGATACCCCAGCAGCGGTTGAATTTGCCGATGAAATGATGGAAATCATTAGTTACTACGCGATTGAAGCCTCAAGCCAATTAGGCGCTGAGCGCGGTAATTACCAATCCTTCCAAGGCTCACTCTGGAGCCAAGGCGTGTTGCCGCTTGATTCTATTGAACTCTTGAAAAAAACTCGCGGCCATTATCTCGAACAAAATACCGATGCGCGCATGGATTGGAAAAGCCTACGTGAACGCGTGAAGAAAAATATGCGTAACTCTAATGTCATGGCCATTGCCCCCACAGCAACGATTGCCAATATTACTGGCGTGTCACAATCGATTGAACCTACCTATCAAAATCTGTATGTGAAATCAAATTTATCGGGTGAATTTACCGTGGTGAATCCATATTTGGTTGAAGACCTTAAAAAGCTAGGCCTTTGGGATGAAGTCATGGTCAATGATCTGAAATACTATAACGGCAGCGTGCAGGCGATTAATCGCATTCCTGATGAAATCAAGCGCTTATATGCCACTGCTTTTGAAATCGACCCTTCATGGTTAGTTGAGGCTGGCTCACGCCGCCAAAAATGGATCGACCAAGCGCAATCATTGAATCTTTATGTCGGCAAACCCTCAGGCAAAGTCTTAGATAATCTTTATAAACTCGCCTGGAAACGCGGCTTAAAGACGACGTATTACTTACGCACCCTGGGCGCAACCAGCACGGAGAAATCAACCGTCGATCGCGCCGGTGAGCTTAATGCTGTAAAAATGGAGCCAAAACTTCCAGAAACCACAGCACCCAAGGCCTGTTCAATCGCGGATCCGGAGTGTGAAGCTTGTCAGTAAAGCTTTATAGCAGTATAGTAATGATGATTAATACTTTTTAAGGAATATCATGAGTGGTGCAGCAGGCACAAGACTTTCAAAAAAAATAAAAAAATGGCTTGCCTCTATTTTTCCAGAGCTTGCTGCCCAGCCCCATGAACTCGACAAACTTATAAAACTCTTTGAAAAACTCCAAAGAAAAAAAGCGATGGAAAAAGCTTTAGATGCGTTTTTAGAAGGCATCCGCACAAGAAACAACGAAGCTGAAGAAAAGAAGCTCAAAGCTATTATCGCCCAAGCGCAAGCAGAAAACCTTTCTATTACTCAATATTTTGAAAAAAACCCTCGAGAGCTAGAGACTTTACTATCCATGCTCGACAATGAAGAAAGTCTTGATGATGATACCGCTCAAAAACTTGAAGGTGCAATAAAAGGCCTTGATAGCCTGTTAACCAATCGAGATTTTAGAGAATTGATTCAGGCTGTTGACTCAACATTAAAAGAACTGACTCAGATACAGACTGAAATACAGACCGTCAAAGCATCCGAAGACGTTTCTGAGCCATTGGCTCTGCCTGTAGAAAATGCATCGGCATTAACTCAACCCCTAGAAAGCGTAGCAAGCTCATTAGCGCCAAGCCATAAAAAACCAACCTCAATCAACAAAGAGGAACTGCTTGAGCGCCTAGAACGCCAAAGACAAAAGGTGGTTGAGCGCCTCACCCAGCAAAGAACAGAGCTACATACCACTCACAAAGCGCCTTATGAATCTGCACTTCGGCACCTCGAAACCATTGCACATCTTAGTGGTGGTATCCATCAGTTCACAGACCAGCTTCATGCTTCACTCTTCCGTGTATGCCTTCACGGCCTTCAGAATGGCTTATTTCACGGCCACCCACCGCAAACGCCTCTGATGAATCTCAATAAAGCAGGCGGACTAGCACCAAATAACGATTCCTACCCTATGATTGAATCGCATTAAAGAGACGGGGTGATACTCTGGCCTGGCGTCAGTAACAATAAAAACACCCATGACAAAACCGCACCTAAACTTAAAACTGCGATAAAGTTCCAAGTCATGCCAAAGGGGAGATAACCCAGCATGACAAGGGCAATTGCGGCGGTCACTTGTTTACTAAAGGTAAATAATGTGAGTAAAATCGAACAGTTAGCAAGCTTTATCAAAATTGTCGAATGCGGCGGCTTAATTCGCGCGGCCGAAGCTTACTTGCATAAAACTGCGAGTCAATTAAACCAGTAATCGTTATCTTACCGACACAGGCTCTACCACTTCCGCCAACTTCCCACCCAAATGCCGCCATATACTAATATCAACAGGCATGACAGGCCGCTCGGTGATCGGCATGCCCTCCGAAAATGCTTTCTGGTAAGCTTCACTTTGAAATACGTATCCAGGCTTACCCATATTCATGATATCCGCCATCGCTAGCGAGACTTGCTCGCGTAGCTCAGGTTGATTTGCCTGCGTCCACTCAATAATTGCTTTAGCAGTATTAACCCAATAAGTCAGCTCTTCGATGATGGTAAATAAGGGCGTTTTTGGCGTACAGCCATCGCCAATAGCAATGACAACAGGAACTACTTTAGTATCTTGCAGTAAAGCTTTAAAAATATCTAATGTTTGCCTACGTGCAAAAGGCGCATTTGACACAACCAAAATCGGAGCACCTGCATTGTCCGCGGCCAAGGCTCTACCCTCATCTTCGGTCGTTGCTCTAGGAGCATTAATTTTAGCCACTGCACTCACAAAATTCTCTTCTAAAAATCCGTTTTCTTTAGCAACATACTTCACCATTTCGGCCTCTGTTGCTGCTGACAAAACAATCCCCTCATCGGCAAGCTCTGCTTTTTCTGCATCAAACAACTCACGAGCTGAACCAGAAAAATAAATTTGCCCATTTTCAACAACACCTTGATCAATAAGCGCTTGAGCACAACGCATACGCAAGCAAACACGAGCATACATCGCCCCAGTTGAGAGCACACGAACACCCTTCAGCGTCATACCATCTGCAACCGCCAAGGGATCATAAAAGCCAAATATTTTAGCATATTCTTCTATCGCACCCCGAAGAGCCTGCAATTTTTCTGCATCCTGACACCCAGAGCGCTCACCCTTAGGTCCTTCGATCACTCTGACCCAATTATCTTTAAGCAGACCCGGTTTAAACTCACCCTTGATTTCTCTTGGGCGAATCAAATAATCTTGAGTCACTTTATGCAACGACTCCATTGTCGTTGGTAACGACATACCTTCCGGCAATAAAAGACCCAGCATGTCACGGAGCGCTCTTTGCTGCTTTTCCGAGATCAAGCCAATGGCCGGCAAAAAAGATTTTGTTTCTGATCCTGCTGATAAAGCCATGAGATATCGCACCTTGTATTGTTAAATAATTTAAGCATAACATTAAAAACCTGGCTTGCAAATACCCACACGCAACCAGTTATTTAAAGCATGAAAAAATCTGACACAAATAAAAACTGCCTAGAGGAAGGCAGTTGATAAAATATAATGATGCTTTACTATCTCGAGGATAGCAAACTTCATCAAGAGATAGTGCAACCCATGATGTCATCAGCAGCGGGACGGCCCCTAAAAACTTGAGTAAGCGCGGCTGCTTGTGCTGGCGCCGGTGTTGGTGTAGTTGTTTGCAAACCTGATTCTCGTGACACTGTTGGTGCTTTTTGCGCTGCTGTTGCTACTTGCTCTTGTGTGGGCAGCTGTGTTGGTGAAGTTGTTGATGAAATTGTTTGTAAACCTGATTCTCGTGACACTGTTGGTGCTTTTTGCGCTGCTGTTGCTACTTGCTCTTGTGTGGGCAGCTGTGTTGGTGAAGTTGTAAACATGATATGACCTCCTTTTTAAATATAATTAATGATTAACGCCCAAATTAACTTATAAATCAAATAATTAACCGATAAATTAACCAAGTACAAACAATTTATATCATCAATAAAATCATTAGTCAACTTAATTACTAGCTCAAATACAACCTTCAAATACAACACTTGTATTTTTGATCAAAATCATTTACTTTAGATGCGAGTTAATATGAATTCCGCAGTTACAACAAGGAGAAACCCATGAAAAAGATGATTAAAAATTTGGCACTTGCCGCTGTATTTTGTTTTAGCACCGCTGCGTTTGCATCCGCCCCACCCTCTAGCAATGGCATTGCGATTGTGAATGTTACACAAGTCTTCCAACAAGTACCTCAAGGCCAGGCTGCCTTCAAAAAATTTCAAGACAACATGGCACCCCAAACTAAAAATCTGCAAGATCAACAAGCCGCATTATCCAAAGCCGCAGCTGATTTTCAAAGCAACCAAGCTAAATTAAATAGCACAGATCTTGCAGCACAACAAAAGAAACTTCAGGAACAACAGCAAGCATTTCAAAAAAATGCTATCGCTTACCAAAATGCGGCTAAACAACAAGAACAGCAAGTTTTGACTGCATTTAGCACCAGCATGAAAACCGCTGCTACGCAAATCGCTAAAAGCAATAATTATCATGTAGTTCTTAATAGCCAGAGCAGCATTTACAATGATGACGCGATTGATATTACACAACAAGTAATTCAAAGCATGAAAAAATCTAAATAACCCCCTTAGATATAAAAGGGCGCCATCGCGGTGCCCTTTTTTTATTCTAAAAATCTTACTATGCTTCTTGCTAAACCCAAACAAAAAGCCTTATAATCATTTCTAGAAAACTACCACATCTAGTAGTTAGCAATCTTAAAATCACTATATACAGTATAATAACCACAACAAGGAGATACCCATGTCTACCCCCGATAGCACCCAAATTCAAGGCGGCATTACCGGACTCGAAGATATCGAAATGGGCGCGGCGCGCATTCGTGTTGATGATAAAAAAATCATTAACTGCCGTGCTGACTTAAATCAACTCTTCCCACTTAAATACGATTGGGCCTGGCAAAAATATCTCGACGCCTGCGCGAATCACTGGATGCCACAAGAAGTTAATATGACGACAGACCTTGCAACCTGGAAAGACCCCAATGCTTTAAGCGATGATGAACGACTTATTTTCAAGCGCGCCCTGGGTTTTTTCTCTACCGCGGATTCCTTAGTAGCAAATAATTTGGTACTGGCCGTCTATCGCCACATTACCAATCCCGAATGCCGCCAATACTTATTGCGCCAGGCTTTTGAAGAAGCCCTGCACACCCACAGCTACACCCATATTATTGAAAGCCTAAACCTAGATGAAAGCGAACTGTTTAATATGTATCGCGAAATCCCTTCCATTCACGATAAGGCCATTTGGTCACTTAAATATACACAATCACTCTCTGACCCCCATTTCAAAACCGGCACGACCGAGGCCAACCAAACCTTGCTGCGCGACCTGATTGCATTTTACGTTATTTTTGAAGGCATCTTCTTTTACGTGGGCTTTGTACAAGTACTGTCTTTTGGACGGCGCAATCTCATGACCGGCTCCGCAGAGCAGATTCAGTATATACTCCGTGATGAATCCATGCATTTGAACTTCGGCATCGACATGATCAACCAAATTAAGATCGAAAACCCTGACTTATGGACACCCAGCTTTCAAGATGAAATTCGCAACATGATTAAAGAAGCTGCTGAACTCGAATACCGCTATGCCGAAGACACCATGCCCAGAGGCGTTCTAGGCCTAAATGTAGGCATGTTCAAAGAATACATGCACTTTATCGCCAACCGCCGCTGCATGCAAATCGGCTTAAAAGCCGTATTTGAAGACGCCGAAAACCCCTTCGCCTGGATGTCGGAAGTAATCGACCTTAAAAAAGAGAAAAACTTTTTTGAGACCCGAGTCACAGAATACCAGACTGGAGGAGCATTAAACTGGGATTAAAAACCACTTAATAATATAATTTTAAATTAAAAACACATTAATAATATTGACTTATTATTTATTTAAAGCTATAATGCCCGTGAAAATAATTAATCGCGGGCATATAATGGCTGGAGCATCCACTAGACCTGACTCCCAATGTTTCTCGACGACCCTCAGCATCCTTACCCCTATACTCGCGCTTGCCTCAGACTTAAAGGGCGCACTCGCCTCTATTGCTTTATTGACAGCGCCTTGCGCCACACCTCTAGCTGCAGCAGCCCCAGCAGGCGCCCTTGCAGGCGTAGCGATGACACCTTTTTACATGGAAAAAATCTTAGTGGGCTTAATGGCCGCAAGATTGCGCTTTGACCCAGGCTATGCGAAAGAGGTTCGCCGCCATGAATTTAATAAATACGACCCCAGCGAGCAACTCAAATACTGCAATCTTGCCTTGGGCCTCGGCGGACGCTTAGATATTCGCGATATTTTAAAAGAAAAATTATTAAGCAAAGACGCAAAAGATAATGACTACAAACTCTATACCATCGATGCGGATTTTTTACATAATATAGCGTCGAGACTTTCACCCAACCATCTCGCTGAGCTTCAAGCGCTTGCCGCAGAAAGAAATGCCACTCTATCTGGCTATATAGGCGCTGGCGTGGGCGGGGTTCTCGGCGGCATTGATCAGGCTGGAATGATACACTCATCCCACTACAGTTTTCTCCCAGATGGAGTGAATACGATCGCCGCCATTGTGGGCTTTGCCAATATTTTTGCCATGTACCCTAGCACTTTACGCACACCAGAGGCTTTTAATAAATTATTCTTGGCCATCAGCAACCATAATGCTATCGCGACTGGCTGCCAACTATCAAAGGTTGCCTGGGCGTGCGGCACCTCTTTCTCCTATATTTCTGGTGGCGCCCACTTGAGCAGAATCTGCCTTGAAGGTGTGGGAATGGCCTCTGACGCCGCCCTTCCCCTTGGCTGGATACTTGGCATTATCACCGCCATCCCTGTCATTGGACAATCCATGAGTGCTACCGATGATTTTTCTAGTCAAATCTACACAGACGGCGCCTTTGACTGCACCAAAACAAAAGCTTACTTTCAAAAAAATGCATGGGGAATGCTTGTTTGCGGAATTACTAACGCCCTTCCCAGCGCCTGGTTTGCGGGAGCCTCCGCCTTTGCCCTGGGAGGCGCAGCTTTAGCAGCTCCATTGATAGCGATCACCATTCTTTCAACTATTCTCACCAAAGGCCCGGCCACACAACGCTTTCTTGATAGTTGCGCGCAAAGTGAATGCATCAGCTACTGCCTACGAGGATGCCGTAGCGCCAGTGTTCCAGAAACTTTTACTGAACCACTCTTAGAAGACCCAACCGAGAGCGCCATCAAACTAATTAACAGCGTATTAGCCACAGGTGATGGCGTAGCAATTAAAGCACTTGCTGAAAAAGCCCAAGCTGCCGCAGGACTTACTGCAGCCCTAACAGATGCAGCCACCGGAGCAGCAAAAGACCGCCTTGAATCACAACCCCACAGATCATCAATGACCAGCATTGATTCATCGGCTACATCAGTATCAATAGCATCAATGCCCGAAGCCGCAACAACATTCGCTCATACTGCTTTCATACCACTCCCGGAGATTACGGGCCAATACCCTAGCATCAACTAGCCAAACACCCATTTGGTATTCTCCTCAATTCGCGCTAGAATTAAGCTCTACACATAGGAGTGATCATGACTACATTCCCCTTTATTCTATTGTTATTTGCATTTCTCACCCTAATCATTGGCCTGGCATGGCGTGGGCATTATTATTTAAGCAAGATTCTGTTTGGCTTATTTCTGCTCGCCTTCATGCTGGTCTTTTGGCACCACGTGAGCGATGCGCTCGCCATTAACCTTTAGGAGCCGGCCATGTCATCACCCTTTATACGCAATATTTTAAAATTATTGAGCGCTATTGATCTTATCGTGATTAGCTTTGTGATGCTCATCGCTTTCTTTTTGCAATTTTATTTACACGAATTGCCCTGCCCACTGTGCTTGCTGCAACGCCTAGGATTGATCGCGATTGGCTTTGGCTTTTTGCTGAATCTGCACTATCGCCCACGGCCTAGCCATTATATGCTCTCGCTTTTGGCTGCCGTATTTACTTCGTTTATTGCGCTTCGACAAATTTGTCTACACATTGTGCCAGGCTCTGGCAGCTATGGTGATGCGCTCTTTGGCATGCATCTTTACACCTGGGTGTTTATTGCCTGTGTTTTTGCGATTATTTATATTAGCGTCACCTTAAGCTTTCGCTCGCAGTACACCCATTTGTTAAGCTCAGAGCATATTGAAGAACCCAAAAGCCGCTGGCAAAAGACCCTGACCCACCTCACCTTTTTTATGTTTTTTGGGATCGCCCTGGCCAATGTCATCAGCACCTTTATGGAATGTGGCACACAAGAATGCCCCGATAACCCTATTAGTTATGTTATCAAATTCTAAATGCGCCATTTAACCCACTGGCTCGAGTATATTCGCACGCTGCATCATAGCATTATTGATTATAGCCTTGAGCGCGTGCACGAGGTGGCGGCGCGCCTTGAGCTATTGCACCCCAATATGCCCATCATCATGGTGACCGGCACGAATGGCAAAGGTAGCACTGTGAGCGCCATGGAGGCGATTTTGCTTGCAGCGGATTATCACGTAGGTAGCTTTACCTCGCCTTATTTGGAATATTTTAATGAACAAATTCGTATTAATGCCACGCCCATTGATGACACCACACTAATCCATGCCTTTGAAATGATTGATAACGCCCGTGGCAATATTAGTTTAAGCGAGTTTGAATTTACCACGCTTGCTGCTTTGCTGATTTTTAAAAATACCCAACCTGATCTTATTTTATTTGAAGTGGGCCTGGGCGGGGGCAATGATGCGACCAACATTATTGATCCTGATGTGACCGTCATTACGTCTTTAGCCCTGGATCATGAAGAATACCTAGGCGCGACGCTTGAATTAATTGCTGCAAATGAAGCCCAGCTTTTGCGCCCCAACAAACCCGGCATTATTGGCGTGACCACGCCACCGACAACGCTCACCGAGCACGCCAAAGCGATTGACGCCCCGCTACTAACTCTTGCAAAAGACTGGGGATTTGAAGAAACCCAAAAAAATTGGCGCTTTTGGAATAAAAATTGCCATTATAATCAATTACCACGACCCAATATTTTATGTAAAAATGCTGCTTTGGCGATTCAGGCCTTGCTTAGTTGTGATCTTCAATTCACTGAAGTGCAATTACAGAGAGGCTTGCAGAATATTAATATCAAAGGACGCCTACAACTCATCCCAGGCAAACCCTCAATGCTCATTGATGTTGCCCATAATCTCGAGGCCATTCATCAACTCTCAGCTTTTTTAAAAGCACATAAACCTGCGCCAGGCAAAGTTATTGCTGTATTTAGCATGTTAAAAGACAAAAAAATTACCGAGGTTATTAAAATCATGGCGCCAGATATTAACACCTGGATCATTGCGCCAATTGATCATCCGCGCGCCGCCCCGCTCAATCAACTTCAGGATGCTTTTACCGCAGCCAATATCTCTAACGCACAGATCATCACGCCTGCATCACTAGAAGCCGCCTGCAGCAAAGCCCACACTTTGGCAGGGCCAGAGGATCTGATTCTGATCTTTGGCTCGTTTTTTGTCGCACGCGCTGGGCTTACCACCACTATTTATCAACAGAAACAACCAATACAAATCAATCACTTAGAAGATTACTAAGCAAAACCGCTCAAATATTAATTGACAAGTATAGCATTAAAATATATAATTAAAATGAAATTTATGTTTATTATAAAAACCATAATAACGTAATTTATAAAAAATAAAAAAGGAGACTTCATTATGTATGCCGAACTTTTAGAACTTAAATCAAAGGTTGGATTAACATTAAAGCTGGATCAGTTTTATATGAGCACGGATAGTTCCGGCGCGCCTACAGACCCAGTAAATTATCGCCCTAATTTATTATTACTAGAGTACCCAGATGTGCGCCGCTATCTGCTCGAAGGAGCACTCAACATCCACCAAGTAAATAATTTATCAGTAGATGGATTGCATGCCCTTGGATCAAAAAGCGTGCGAGAATTAATAAACGCCGGACAGATAAAGGCTCAAGAAGTCCTGAATCTACCCTGGTCTTTGACAGATGCTTTAGGCGCCAAGAAAGAAGGCGCGCTAGAGGCTGTTATACGCTTCGCCACCCCTCCTGAAAAAGCACAAATCACAGGGGTCTTCGGCCCAGCGGGAGCAGCTACTGCTGCACAACCAGCCTCAACAGGAGCAGCCCCAGGATCTCGCTCTTAGTCTAAGAGACACCTTAATGCAAAAGGCCCGGGAGCGATACGCTCCCAGGCCTTTTTATTTTTAAGCTTTATTTAATGCACACAACAAGCTTTTTTATCAGTTCTGACTTCTTCCACGCCACTTAAAAAATCCCACAGTGCGCTTGCGGCACCGATGGCACCTGCTTTTGCCACTGCTTGATCTTCGGGTGAGAGATCTTGGATTAAAGCTTCGACTTCGGCGCTATGCCATTCCAATTAAGTTAAAACAAGATTGTTTTATTCTGCAAAACCTCATATAACCAATTGATTCTTCATGGCCCCACCGCTATTTATTCTGCATTTATTCTTTTTTATTCTGCAATTTATTCTGCGAGTTGCCAAACGGGAGATTTACGAGGGCCCGTATTACGAATACGCCCAGACCTACGCAATGCGGTCAGCAAATTCCCAATTTTCCTGCTTTTTTGCCCCTCATTCAGTGCATCACTTAGTTTATCCCAGAGAAATTTATCAATATCTTTCCTCGATGCTTGGCCAAATTTCGCCAAATACTCGGTGATCAATTTTATATAGTGGCTATTATCTAATGCACGTGTACGTATATAATCTGCCTTACTAGATGTTGCTGCAGCGACGCTTGCCGAAACATGAAAATTTGGCCTTCTACCCTCGATCAGTCCAGCGTGTCGCAAATGCTTAATCACACCTTCCGGCAACGCCAATTTTTTCTGCACCCGATCTAATGCAAGTATATCAGTTAAAGATAAATTGGTTTGCTGCATCAATAACCGACTATACGCCGGATCGACGACACCACCGTAAATTGTCATACACACAGCATTGGGCTGAGATAAATTATAATCAGGCATTGGAAAATATCGCTTGGCCTGCCCCTTGTGCATATCATGAATACCATACCCCATTTTATCGATCATGTTGAGCGAGACCATCGCCTCAATAAGAAATGCATTGCGATAACGGCGAGGGGTTTTTTCTCCCAAGATATAATCATCAGGCTTACCCTCAAAAAAATCACCTTCATTTTCAAAAATCAGCCTATCAGGCTGCTCAGTAACAATAATACGGCCATTGCGAGTGTAATCTTGATGCGCAATGCAATTATGCAAGGCTTCAAGGATAATTTTTTGATCATATTTAGAAATTTCAATGGGTAAAAGCTCATCCTGAGGCAAAAGACGCAGTTGGATATTGCGAATTTTTTGATATAACTGCGTGGTGGCAAGCAAAAATGGAGGGCCAAAATGCTCGTAGGCACGTTCAGGTCCTTCTAATTTCCAGGTAATTTGAGCGGGATGGGGAGACAGGAAATGCACTGACTCTTGAGCCCCTAATAACAAGAGTGCTGCACGTGTTATTTTACCATCTCGCGTTACTTTTGCGCGATTTAGAAATGTTTCGGTAGACCATGCACTCATTGTTTCTGCTGGAAATCGGTTTGCATGCTTTAAAGCAAAGAAATCACGGGCCTTTTGAATCGCAACCGGATCAAGATCACTAAGACTTGCCTGAGGCACGATCTGCGCCGACCAATCATCAATCATCGTTTGCCGCCTTATTTCATCTTGCTTATCAAGCCCCATGCCAACAAGGCTGTCAGCTGCGCGTGCATAATAATGCCCATTACAGGCGATCGGTATTCCGCGCGGAGCTGCAGGAATTTCGAGAAGCACAACTCGCCCTTCGGATATTTTTAATTCATAAATATTACGAAAAGTAATGCTTGGCTCTATAGCATTCATTTGCTTCTTAAGGCTTTGCAAGCGCTCGGGCTCAACCCTGTAATTTGTACCAACCACCTTCCGAGTTTTATTGCTCACGCCAAAAATTAGCCATGCCCTTTCAAGCCCACGGAGATTAGAGCTTCATTAGCAAGAGCAGAAAAATATTTACCAATCTCACTTGTAGAGTAATCATCATTAACTTCTTTAAATTCAATCACCTCGTTTTCCCAAGTGGAAATTAACTTTACAAGGAGATTTTTCAAGTCTGAATCGCTATGGCTCATACGCTTATCCTTATCTGGTCAAGCTATTATCATCAATCCTTGCACTTTATGCAATTGAGCGCATATCATTCAAAAGACCCATAAAAAATGGCGACCGAAGTCGCCATGATGAATACCTACAATAAGCGCTTAATGCACACAACACGCTTTTTTATCAGTTCTGACTTCTTCCACGCCACTTAAAAAATCCCACAGTGCGCTTGCGGCACTGATGGCACCTGCTTTTGCCACTGCTTGATCTTCGGGTGAGAGATCTTGGATTAAAGCTTCGACTTCGGCGCTATGCCATTCGTCGGCTTTTTCATGCACTTCAAAAAACTCTAGGGTGGCGGCATCAGTAATACCGTAACATTCTTTGAGGCCTTTGATTTTAGTCTTAGCGATTTCCGGAATTTGACGCTCATACGCATACAAAGCACCTAGACCTGCCGCATAGCTTTTACCTGATAATTCACTAAAGGTATCTAATAATTTTTGGGTATTGGCAAATGGCATAGCGCGCACGTCTTCTTGAGCCACGCCCAAGCCCATGGCAAAATTCTCCCAGAGAATCGGATGGGCGGTGCCATTAACACCCTCTTCATCCATCAAATTACCCAGAATCACGCGACGATGATTAAGATCCATGCTTTGGCTATGAATTTTACTTAAATACGTTGGAAAAGCATCAACATGATGCAGATATTGGCGCGCGTAGCACTGCAAAGTTTCTTGCGTTAACTCACCTTGTTGCCATGCCTGGTAAAATGGGTGCTTGAGCAATGAGTATTGTTCTAGCTCTGGGAACATAATTACCTCCTGACGTTTGTTTTACCAATTGTGGCATAAAAACAAGGGTTTAACAATCGTGTTTTGACAGCACTCTAACCACTCTATAATAAATACGGCAACATTGCATTTTTCAAAATCACGCATTGTTTTGGCAATTGTGATAAAAATCAGCGTTAAATAATGTGGAGCGGTTAAAGCTTATCTGAAAAAAGCTAACTATGCTGGGCCTTATACTCATCTAACAAATTACGAATCATTTTTTGATAAGGGGTATGATGATCACTTGCGATTTTTTTAAAAAACTCAAGCGTTGACTCCGTCAGCGCAATAGTAACCTTTACCGTTTTTTCACGCGTCGCTAACTCTTGTGGACTAGGGAGAAAGTCCTTAATGATCCTCACATTGCCAATAGGCTCATTAGTGTAAACGATTTTTTTGTGCTTCTTCATAGATACTCCTTCCCTTACGCCAAAACCCTGCGCCGATAATACGAATTCTGTCTGATCTCCGAGTAAAACGCACTGTTAAGACATTTCCCTCGACTCGCCCAAAACAATAATATCGTAGCTCATGCATGCTATGCTCTATATCCTCAGCAATCACCCTCTGCTCATCTAAAAAAGCATGGATCGCTTCATCAAAAGAAACATTGTGTTTAGCGACATTCTGCCGCTCTTTTTCAAGATCCCACTCAAAATGAGCATCTCTTTTCTCTATCATCATAACAAAAACCCATATAAAAAGCAATATTAATTGCAATATTTAAAAATGCGACGCCAACAAACCAAAAAGGTCAATATATAATCATTATGCTATTTTTCAATCAGGGATACAAGCAGAGAATCACAAAAATTTTTGCAACCTTATCGCGGCAATGCTTGCTGCTGGGGCGTGCACGCGCAGGTATTCCGTGCCTTGATGTGCGAGTCGTGCTGAGATCATTGCTGTGGCAGTCTCAGCACCTTGTGTCGTTAATGCTGGCAGCACGCTTTTTAAAAATGACTTGCGCGAATGCCCGATTAACCACGGCGTATTACTTATTTTTAACTCTTGCATCTGATGGATAATCGCCCACTGCTGCTCTGGCGTTTTACCAAAGCCCAGTCCCGCATCAAGAATGAGCTGCGCAGAATCCAGATCAGCTTTGGCAAAATTTTGTTGCCAGAGTGCTTGATAGGCTAACAATGCTTTGATAGGATCCTCTTGCAACTTTTTACCCACCTGTGGTGGCACCCCTAAATGATGCATAGCGACATATTTTAATTGCCCTTCCTTTAGAATAGGCACCATCTTTGCAAATTCTTGCTGACTGACATCATTTACCCAATCAATGCCAAAGGCCAAGGCTTTTTTTACTGTGGCGGCGTGACGAGTATCAAGGCTAATTAAAGGCCGCATATCTTTACGCCATAATTGCTCCAGGCCTTTTAATATCGGCGCCAATCGCTGCCACTCCGTATCGGCATCGATTAACACAGCATTAGGACGCGTCGATTCTGCACCGATATCGATAATATCAGCGCCCTCGGAAAATAACTGCTGCGCTTGTTGCAATGCTGCATCAGCTGAAACATAGCGACCGCCATCCGAAAAAGAATCAGGGGTCACATTTAAAATCCCCATGATTTCTGGACCTTGCAATAAATGCGGCAGGGAGATAATACTATCTTCTGCTAAATTTTCATGAGGATAAGTGGGCAGAACATCAAGCAAAGGCTTCATAGCAAAAATTCTTTGATGCAATCCTGGGTGCGGTAATTGCAAATGTGGTTCTTGCATTACTACATCATTGAACAACAAAACATCCAAATCAATCACACGTGGTGCCCAGCGCTCTGCAGATTGCCGCCCCATCTCGCGCTCGATTTTTTTAAGTACCTGCAAAAGTTCATTAGGTGACAACCGAGTTTCAATCATCACCGCCGCATTTAAATACGCTTTATCAGCCCAATTACTTGGTGCATTCTCTGGCAACAGCGGCTGTGTTTGATAAATATTGGAATAGGCCTTGATAGACACGCCCGCGATGATTAATTGTTTGCAGGCGCGGCGCAATTGCTGCAAAGGCTGATTGAGATTACTGCCTAGACCAATGACAATGGCCATGATTAGGACCTTAACTCAAAGGTTCTTGTGCCTTGCGCCTCTGCTAAAAACTTGGTGACGCTTAACTTAAAATTTTGATCTTTAGGCACGGCACTTTTGACAAGCTCATAACAACGATAGCCCAGATGCTCAAGCAATTTAAACGTTTGCAGATTAACTTCTTTCATAAGCATATTCTCAATCGCCGCATAACAAATCGTATCGTTTAACTCATCGGTTAGCGCCGCCTTGGGCAACTCTAAAAAATAAAATTCAATATTTAACAGTACCCGCTGCCGCACCTCTCTTTCAGCCGCAGTCCAGCCTAAATGAATTTGCAATTCCAGATGTTCAACTTTGAGCACACTTTGCATAAGATTTAAATTTTGCGGTATGGGCCTATTATAGGGTAAAATCAGCGCGTATGCATCTTTATAAACAAGGAATATCATGGCGCTCAATGACATTTACGCTAAGTTATTAGCCACCGTACCTGATCTGAGCCCAGCACAACGCTCTAAGACCAGCCAACGCGCCGGCGAGGCGTTTGAGTTTTTAACTCAAGGATATACGGTCGATCTCAAAGCGCTCACACAAAATTCGCTTTATCCTTGCCCAGACTCGGGCCAAGTGCTTGTTAAGAATATTGAATTCATTTCCTTATGCGAACACCATCTTTTACCGATGCTTGGCACCTGCCATATCGCCTATTTACCACAGGGCCAAGTTTTAGGCCTAGGCAAAATCTCTGAAATCGTACAGATGTTTAGCAGACGCCTGCAGCTACAAGAAAAATTAACGAGTGAAATCGCCCAGGCGATGATGCAGGCCACACAAGCCAGCGGTGTTGCTGTAATGATCGAGGCTAAGCATTTATGCACGGCTTTATTGGGCGTTGAAAAAACCAACCAGGTGGTGGCAACCACTTGTTTTTTAGGATCTTTATCTCAGGCGGGCGCAGCGCTATTTAGATAGTTTTTGTCATGACAAATTTTTAAAATAAAAAAAGCCGGTACTCGACCGGCTTTTTTATGATTCAACTTAGGTTATTTTGCAGCAGGAGGCGTCAAAAAGGTACTGAAGACATTACTCATCAAGCCATTCCCCGCTCCCTGTACGATTCCAGCAGTAGCTGCAGGGGCACCGTACACGGTCTTATCTGCTTCTTGCAAGAAGTTCCAACCAACACTATTATTGCGATTAGAGCGCCATGCTGACCAACCGATAAAACCACCATTACCCGGCTCTGCGCTATTATAAGCGTTATCTTGCACATATTCTAGCATCCAAGTGGTATCTTGACGACAATCGACGTTTGGCGTCTTATCTGCATTTAGATCGGCAGCACCAAACTCAGTGAGCATTACCCTCATATTATTTTGTTGCATCCAAGCTTTGAATATATCATTACCTGAAGCATCTACCACGCCCATATCTTGCAAGAACGCTTGTTTTGTAGCGTAATGATTACATGCTTGGCGTGTGCCACTATAATTATTGTCAAAATATTGATGCACTTCGATCGCTAAATTTTTGGTATCTAAACCCTGAGCTTCTAATGCATTCTTAGTAAAGGTGGTAGAGTTCTGAGTTTCATCTGATAGCCACAGATGCAAGGGATCCCATCCATTACCACTTAAGAGAATTAGATTATTAGGCGCACTAACACGAATGGCTTTAACTGCAGCCACTTCATTAGCAAAAACACTTGCTGTCGTCACCACCTGATCGGGCTGACTAAAGGGCTCATTCATCACTCCCAGAATCAACTCACCACCACTTGAATTTCCTGGGGCATATTTTTGCGCTAAGCTTGCAAAAGTCACGGGATCTGCAATGCCAGGCACAGTGATGGATGTATTCATAATCGTAGACCAAGTGCTAGCTAACTGATCCGCGGTCATCACGCTACATTTGTTATTAACAGGATCGGTCGGCTCATTCCCCTGACCGACATCGGGACCTGTGGGGCAAAAACGCATATAGTTATGCAAGTCTAACTGCACATTAATACCGCTAGCAAGATACTTTTGCACGGTATCATAGACCGCACCTAGATAAATATTATTAGGCGCCTCACCTGCTGCATTGGGATCAGGATTAACACTGATCACCGGATTAGCGGCTGAACCAAACACAAACTCGGCACGAATCGGCAAGCGCACAAAATTCATACCTTGCGCCGCAAAATAACGCACATCGGGAACATCAGGATGCTGGAATAACGCATCCAACATCGTACCGTCATATTCAAGACCAGAAATATTCACACCGCGGAAATAAGGTGCCTGCGCATATTTTGTGACTGCAGGAATCGTGACTGGGCTGCCGTTGTTTGGACCATCAGAATAAACCTGTGTAATTGATTTATAACCTAAATTAAAATCAAAATCGCTACCCCCTTGCTTTGCTGTAATACTGCAAGCATAAGGAATAAACCCTGCAATCGAACAGACTGGTGCACTGTAAGTATTAATACCCAAATAAGTCGCATAGCCACCCTGGGTTAACTGCTTGTTACCTGTATTGCCATTGGCAACCTCCATACAACCGTTACTATTAAAGTCATTGGTCGCACAAACGTCATAACCGCAATAAGCCTTATCTGCTACAACGGCACTGGCTCCAGGCGCAATTGTCGCCGGACACTGCGCTGGATCGCTGTTGATCATATGCAGATAAAAGGGCGACTGATTGGTAATATTTAAACCATAGGCTGAATTTAAGGCTGCAGCCAAAACGCTTAACGCTGCAATATTTACTATCTTTTTCATACCTATCCCCTTTAATTAATAACAATTTACCAGTGCAGTGTAATATACATGAGCGAACCCCACAACTGTCATTTATGACAGTTTTTTATTTTACGATGCATTTAAGGGGTAAATAGTCTTATTTTAGGGCGTATTGGAATTTTCGGCTTTAGCAATTGCTTGATATTTGTTACGCACACCTAATTTATGATTAATATTTTGAATATGAAAATTTACCGTACGCTCTTTGATATCCAATTTATGCGCAATTTCAAGCACCGAGTGTTTTTCCACAAGTAAATTCAAACACTGCTGTTCGCGCTCGGTCAAATGAGCTTCAATACTAAGGTTAGTATCGACAACCAGGTAGCGTTTCATATAATGGAAGTAATATAGCGCGGCCAACTGCCAATCGTACTTGTGTTTTTGCCATGATATTAAGCACTTTTCATCTAGAAATTGCCGCAGGGTTAGCTCTGCATAATCAGACCCTGGGCCATGAATGGGAATAGATAGACCACAGGTAATGCCTAAGGCCAGTGTTTCTTCGCGAATTTTTCGATCTTTATCGGTTTTAGCATCGGTTAATTGCTGCTTGGTATCCCAATACAAAGGAAGAATGGCCTTAAGCGCTTCACTTTGTGTTTGATCCACCACATCAAAACGCTCTTCAAAATAATAATCATGCCAAGCGCGCAGGCGCTCTGAACACACTTCATGACGTAATTTATGTTCTTTGCTGGCGATATGCCCGTAGTAACTAAAGGTATAACCACTAAAGCCCCTGCTTTTCAAATAAGCCTCCAGGGCCTTATCTACTTGAATCATTGAGGCAGCCCCTTGCAGGGATTGTTCGAACTGTTCGAGCGTCATAAAAGACTTAACAAGTCAGGTAGAGTCATCATAGCATGAAACACTCTTAAAACAAAAAAGCCTCTTGACGAGGCTTTTTTAGATATAAATTTGCTTAAATACGTGAAGCTAGAATTACTTTATTTTCTTTTCAACATACTTAACATGTTTACGCACAACAGGATCGAACTTACTTCTTTCCATTTTTTCAGGCGTATTTTGCTTATTTTTTTGAGTTGTGTAGAAGTGTCCGGTACCCGCGGTGGACTCTAACTTAATTTTTTCAACTTTACCTTTCTTTGCCATGACAAATTCCTTAAACCTTTTGACCTTGAGCTCTGAGCTCTGCTAATACCACTTCGATGCCACGCTTATCAATGGTGCGCATACCATTTGAGGACAAACGCAGCTTCACATAACGATTTTCGCCAGGCACCCAAAAACGATGCACGTGCAAGTTAGGTAAAAAACGACGCTTGGTTTTATTGTTGGCATGAGATACTTTATTACCTACAATAGGGCCCTTTCCGGTGACTTCACATACTCTTGACACGACATTATCCTCTAAACATTAAAAACTGAGCCGCTATTTATACCAAATTTCCTGGCGGAATGCAAGCATATTCAGCGCTTTTGATTTTTTTATTGATATTTATTATAAAATCTTACTATCAAACTCACTACCAACCAAACGAAATCCAACCACCATCTGCAGCATGCTTTTGAGCTGAAGGCCTCACCCCAGTAACTTTATCCAAGTTCTCTTGACCATTTTTTATAGCGGCAGCCAGCCCAGCTTTAGTCTGAGCCTCCTTCCTCTTCTGCGCATCTCTTTCACTTTCAAGCAGCGGCTTTTCAACTGCACCTGCCAACCTAAAACAACAACACCACTTCATACAAAACCACCCCTAGTTAATTAATCCAGCGCAAATATAACAAAAAAGCAAAAACCCTGCAAATCAACCAACAAGACCTGCAAAAGTGCTCAAACGCATTCAGCTTTGTATACATTATTAGATCGTGCTAGTTTATTTCTACAGAAATTTGGGTAAAAAAAAGAGGAATTTGTCATGACAAATTCCTCTTAGCTTTGTTATTTTATAAGGCGTCTATTTGATTAAATAGTTCAGTTTACTTTCTAACAACTCCTGATGACCGGATACTGGCTGTGGATTTAGATTTTGATCCAAAGCTAAGGCCGATAGTGCATCAAGATCCATTTTTCCTTTTAGGATATCCTGACCCAAACCTTCATGCCATTTACTGTAACGCGCCTGTTTAAAGGTTTTAAACTCATCATGCGTCATCATGCCATCAACGATCAAAAGTGCACGCGCAAGATTATCGACACCACAAATCGTACCATAAAACATATCTTCTAAGTCGGTACTTTGACGCCGAAGTTTGGTATCAAAGTTAAAGCCGCCAGTCGTAAAACCGCCATGAGCGACAATCGCATAGAGCACCTGTACCAAATCCGATAAATGCATGGGAAACTGATCGGTATCCCAGCCTAATTGTGGATCACCTTGATTAGCATCAATACTACCAAACATATTATTGGCACAAGCGTAGGCAACTTCGTGTGGAAAACTATGTCCTGCTAAAGTTGCATGATTAGCCTCGATGTTCACGCGGAACTCTTTTTCCAGTCCGTACTTTTGTAAAAATGCTAATACTGTTGCGGTATCATAATCATATTGATGTTTAGTTGGCTCACAGGGCTTTGGCTCAATTAGAAAAGTCCCTTTAAAGCCGATCTTGTGCTTGTAGTCTACGATCAAGCTTAAGAATTTCGCATACTGCTCAGCCTCTTGTTTTAGATCAGTATTCAACAAACTGTCATAACCTTCACGACCACCCCAGAACACATAATTCTCACCATTCAAATCATGGGTCACATCAAGCGCTGCTTTTACTTGGGCAGCAGCATAAGCAAAAACCTCAGGATTATTATTGGTAGAAGCACCCGCCATATAGCGGCGATGTGAAAACAAATTTGCCGTGCCCCACAAAAGTTTAATGCGCGTATCTTGCATTTTACCAGCGAGATAATCCGCTATGATTTTTAAATTCTTATTAGATTCTTTTAAAGTACTCCCTTGAGGCGCGACATCGACATCATGAAACGCATAATAAGGAAGATTCATTTTACTGATAAACTCAAAGGCAGCATCCGCACGATGTTTTGCACGTTGAATCGGATCGGCATCTTGGTTCCACGCGCGTGGAAAAGTCGCCTCACCAAAAATATCACTACCCTCCCAGCAAAAAGTATGCCAGTAACATACGGCTAAGCGTAAATGCTCTTCCATGGTCTTACCCATTACTTTTTGTTTTGGATTGTAGTAACGATAAGAAAGTGGATCGGTACTGTTAGCACCTTTGTATTCGATAGTGGGTACATTAGCAAAATAAGTCATAAAAGTCCTTGTTGTCTAAAGTGGGTCTTTTATCATATAAAAGATCCATTCCGCACACAAGGAACGCCATTCCTAATAACCATTTCTCAGCATTTTTTGCAAAATTTTGTCATGACAAAATTTACTGATTTTGCCATAAAAATCGCGCTCCAGGCACTGCATATTTGCATCTAAAATTGCTTAATACCAGCAATAACTAACGACCTAAAATTGAAGTTACCGCAAAAATCCACTATTATCCATCACACCCACAAACAAGGCGCTAAAAAACAACAATGACGTTCCTCCGTTTTGCCGACGAGGAAAAAACCACCAAACTCTTAAAGCAACCGCATCACAATTAACCACCCAAACAGGCCTGGAGCTCCTATTTTAGTGCCAAAACACCTGTTATCTCAAAGTTTTTTTAAAATATTTTCATAACAAAAACTCTTGATTTTACTAAAATAAACACCCCGGAACAATATTATTATATGAACAAAACTTGACAAATATACTTAATGCTGATATAGTCAAGTTGTGATAAAAAAATAAGAACAGGAGATCAAAATGCACAGCCACCAAGATCCAACTACTACTTTAGATCATGAAGCTCCAACCCCCCCTGATACACCGCATGAGGGAAACCCCCAAAACAAGATCGATGCTCCCCACGGAGCCCCAGGGGCCTTTTGGAAAGAGCACTCTGAGGATCCGGATCATCATGGTCTAGATCAGCATAATCCTGGCATAGGTCGGGACGAGGATCACCCTGACAACGGTCCCAAACCACAATAGGCCCCGTCATGCGGTCACAACTTAACTACTAGTGACAGCTGCGTCCACCCGTTAGTGATATGCGGATGGACGTAATCTACCCCCCTCTCTTGCACCCAAAACCCTGACAATTAAAAAAACAAGAGATCATTAGTATCGAGTTTTTCAAAAATTTTGCCATGGCAAATAGCGTTAATTTTACTAAAAAACCTCAAAAAAAACTTACGTATTTGCATCTAAAACTGCTTAACGGCAGCAATTATCACGAACACCAAACTGAATATTATTGCTAAAATCAACCTTAAACGAGACCATAACCACAGGCCTTGACATAGGCCTAACACCCACTTGGCACACCACCCATCTCCACCCCAAAAACAGAGGGGCGGCACCCAACTTCTTCACAGCCAAAGGCTTTTAATATTAAGGAATTTTCAAAAAATTTGTCATGACAAATTTTACTAATCTTACCCCCCGAAAAACCGTGAAAAATAACTGGCATATTTACATCTAAAATTGCTCAATGGCCGCAACTATTTGCACAACTCCGCTCACATAGCAAAAATAGCAATTAATCATCTAACAATTAAATGAACTGACTTTAGCCTGAGATCGACACTACACTCAAAACTCCTCAACTTACCCAATGCAAAAAAATACTTTCACAACACGTGCCTTATCCACGAATAACCATCCGAAGGTTTTCAAAAATTGTCATGACAAAATTTTTAGCCATCATGACACGCATTTGAAAACTTGAGCGCGCACTTACAGAAAACCTATAAACTTGCTCGATCACTATTAAAATACCCACGGAATATTTACACGATCGAAACAATTCTTAAAAAATGTTTTTTTACTTTAGCCCCACTCAATAAGAAAAAAACGCCGTTTTGCTAAAAAAGCACGTAACTTTAAAAAAACCCGCGGTTTTGTCGCGCCTAATTTTAAAGCTGTTTCTCCGTGCACAACACGCTCTTCTTTCAAACTTACCCACCCACATTCTGAAAACACCTACCCACCCCCTAAAACTGCTCAACGCTGGTAAAATATTTATGCAATATCTGCATTAAACAGGATATTCATTCGTAAATATCGCAGCAAACTTAATAATATCAAGATTTTTCAAAAAAATTTGTCATGACAAATTTTTTTGAACCCTGGTAATGAAAGCCATGACTCAGAAATAAAAAAGCCAAAATTTGTCATGACAAATTTTGGCTTTAGTTTAAATAAAAGTTTCTACAGCTACTCTTGACGCGTTAGCAAAGGAAACACTGGTTTTAATTGCTGATAAATTTGATTAAAGATCACAAAGCGCGAAGCGAAGTAATCCTCTAGGCGCGGATCTGGCGTCACGATAACATCAACGGGAGGCTCGTTTATTTGCGCTATAGCCGCCTCTCCGTGCTCGGCGATCCATGCGAGCAGGGCAGCGCCGTAAGCGCCTCCTACCTCACGATTTTTGCGATAAATTAAGGGCCGGCGCAACGCTGCCGATAATAACTTACCCCAATAAGGATAACGCGCGCCGCCACCCACAACTGAAACCTCATTAATCTTAATTCCGGCACCTTGCATTGCCGCCTGCCCACTCATAAATGCAAATACCACACCCTCCATAACAGCCTGTGTCATGTCAGTGGCACTCGTTGCGTGACTCATCCCCGCGAACACCCCGCGCGCATGTGGATCATTGTGAGGCGTTCGCTCGCCTGATAAATAGGGTAAGAAAAACACACCAGGATCATGGCGACGTTTACGACTGACTTTCATCACCAAATCATTCACTTTAGTCTCAGTGACACTACCCCACCAATCTAAAGAGGACGCCGCACTCAAATGCACTGCCATATGATGCCAATGATCGGGCACGGCATGACAAAAGGTATGCACACCTTCTTCGGCATTAAAACGGTAATTATCACTAGAAACAAAATACACACCTGAAGTACCTAAAGATAAAAATGCCGAACCTGATTTAATTACTGACATACTCACGGCTGAGGCGGCATTATCTCCCGCACCGGCAGCGATTTTTACTTTTATCGACAACCCCAACGTTTTGGCAATCTGCGCTGAAATCACTGAAGTATACTCCGTGCCTTCATAAAGCTTGGGCATATGATCAATATCTAAATGCGTGGCTTTCAACATCGTCTCAGACCATCGACGACGCCCTGTATGCAACCAACAAGTACCGGCAGAATCGGAAAGATCGCTGGCAAAATCGCCCGATAAGCGATACCGTAAATAATCTTTGGGCAAGAGCACTTTGTGTATTTTTGCAAAAATTTCGGGCTCATTTTGATAGACCCATAGCAGCTTGGGCGCGGTAAAGCCGGGCATAATTTTATTGCCGGTAATACGCTCAAAATCAGGAACCTTAGTCTCTAACAACTGGCATTCTGCAAAGCTTCTGCCGTCATTCCACAAAATAGCGGGGCGCAATACTTTGCCATTTTTATCCAGCAAAACCGCACCATGTTGCTGGCCGGATAAACCAATCGCTTTAATATTTAGCGCATCATCACCAATGTCTTTTTTAAGCAAAGTCCAGGCCTTGATAAACGCCAACCACCAATCCTCAGGATCCTGCTCTGACCATAAAGGATGCAATCTAGAAAGTGACAATGCTACGCTTTTTTTATGGGTTATTTCTTTTTTATCGTTCATCAATACGACTTTGATCGAAGAGGTACCTAAATCAATGCCTAAAAACATAATAAATCCTATTTGTTTTCTGGATTATCACAAAATTTGTCATGACAAATTTCACCCTGAACCACTTATAGCCTGTCAAAAAATCAACCATTCACCCATGTCCACGCATCTTTGTTTTGCTCTAAAGCTTTTAATAGGCGATGATTCAATGCATGACTGGGTTTATGACCTTCGTAGCAGCCCTGAATCGGCCCAAAGGTGTAAAGATCCCCAATAACATCCAAAACCTTATGCTTGATAAATTCATCACGTACGCGCAACCCCTCAGGATTTAAAATGCCATCATCGGACAGGCCAATGGCATTGTCGAGACTGCCGCCCAAAGCCAAACCTTGCTGATGCAAATCCTCTAACTGCGAAGCAACCCCAAAAGTACGAGCGCGGGCAACATTATTGGCATAAGCGGTACTTGAAAACTTAAAAGCCATGGTTTGGCAGGTCTTTTTAATCGCAGGGTGCGCGAAATCAATACTGACATTCACCTGAAAATAATCACAGGGCTTAAATTCGACGAACTTATCGCCATCCTCAATCCGAATAGGCTGGGTGATTTTGATAAATTTACGCGGCGCTTCTTGCTCATGAATACCTGCGGCCTCGATCATAAACACAAAAGGCGCGCTGCTACCATCCATAATCGGTAGCTCGTCACTGGTTAAATCAATATAAATGTTATCAATTTCCCAGCCCGCAAGTGCTGACAATAAATGCTCGATAGTTTGAATGGTGACATCACCATCGATTACCTTGGTACACAGGGGCGTTTCCACAACCTTGCCCAAGGCTAAAGGAATTTCTTTTGCCGGCGTTAGATCAGTGCGCCTAAAGACCAAACCTGTGTTAATGGGCGCAGGGCAAAGGGTTAAAGTGACAGGCTTACCAGAATGTAGGCCAACGCCTTTAATACTAATAGCGTGTTTAATTGTATGCTGCTTTAATGATTGGCTCAAGATAATACCTCACAGATAATACCTGTTAATATTTACGCCAAGCCTCTGCTGGTAAAGCCAGCAGGACTTGACACCATAATTTTTTTTGGGGACGGTTATTCAGATTGTTGTCGACGCAAAAATGCAGGGATATCGAGATAATCGTTATCCTGTGTATCTGCTGCATTACGCTTGCTTGAAGGCACAGCACAAGGATTTGCTGCGGGCGCGCCTGCTTGAGCCGCCATACGATCACGCATTCCTGGGCGTGGTGCAGCACGGGCAGGGGCCATACCAAAATCTCTAGCCGCCTCTTTATTAACATCCCGATAATTGCTTAATCCCGTGACGACAATAGTAACCCTTAAATCTTCACGCATTTCAGGATCGATAACGGTTCCAACCACGACAGTCGCTTGTTCAGAGGTAAAGCCTTTGATCACTTCACCCACCTCTTCAAACTCACCAATAGACATATCCATGCCCGCGGTAATGTTCACCAAGACGCCTTTTGCGCCCGCTAATGAAATATCTTCGAGCAAAGGACTTGCAACCGCCGCTTCTGCCGCTTCTCGCGCACGAGACTCACCCCTAGCACTTGCCGTACCCATCATCGCCATACCCATTTCCGACATCACGGTACGTACGTCAGCAAAGTCAACGTTAATCAAACCTGGGCGGGTAATGAGCTCGGAAATCCCTTGAACCGCGCCTTGCAACACGCTATTTGCAGCCTTGAACGCATCAAGTAAGCTCACGCCTTTACCTAAAACGGTTAAGAGTTTTTCATTAGGAATAACAATTAAAGAATCGACGCGCTCAGCGAGCTCGGCAATACCCACTTCCGCGAGTTGCATACGCCTGCGACCCTCAAAAGGGAAGGGCTTAGTGACTACTGCCACAGTTAAGATCCCCATTTCTCTAGCAATTTCAGCCACGACAGGCGCAGCCCCGGTCCCGGTACCACCGCCCATACCTGCGGTAATAAACAGCATATCGGTGCCGTTTAATACTTCTTGAATACGATTACGATCTTCGTGCGCGGCACGTTTACCAATTTCTGGATTGGCGCCTGCACCTAATCCTTTTGTCAGCTGCGCGCCTAACTGAATCACATTGCGTGAGGTGCAATTACGCAATGCCTGAGCATCGGTATTGGCACAATAAAAATCCACTCCTTCAATATTTTGGGCGAGCATATGCTCTACAGCGTTACTACCGCCGCCGCCAATACCAATGACTTTAATTACCGCATTGTCTAAAAGTGTCTCTGAAACATCAAACATAATCGATGACATAATAATTTTCCTTAAAAATTTGAACCAAACCAGCGTTTAAATCTAGATACACCGCCTGTCTTTGTATCTTCGATCTTCACTGGAGATGCTGAATCCTTTAATTGTTGTTGTAAGTATAATAATAAGCCCACACCTGTGGCATGAATGGGGTCGTTCATGGTTTCCTCTAAACCTTCCACTCCATGAGGCACGCCTAAACGTACCGGCAAACGTAATACTTCCTCTGCAAGGGTTAGTGCTCCCGCCATTTTAGCAGCTCCGCCAGTTAATACAACCCCCGAAGCCACATGATCTAAGTATCCACTCTGAGATAGGTTCTCAAAAATTAAGCTAAAGATTTCTTCATAGCGCGCCTCAATGACACTCGCCAAAGACTGCATGGACAATTGGCGTGAAGGCCGATCGAGCAAGCCCTTAACCTCAATTAAATCTTCGGCTTTTGCCAAACTCGACATCGCAACGCCGTGCTGTACTTTGATATCCTCTGCATATTGCGTTGGAATACGTAGCGCATGAGCAATATCGTTGGTGACCTGGGCACCGGCAATTGCAATGGATGAAGTATGGCGAATCGCCCCTTCGGTGAATACGGTAATATCTGCAGTACCCCCGCCGATGTCGACCATACACACGCCTAATTCTTTTTCATCATCGGTGAGCACCGCATAGCTCGAAGCTAATTGCTGCAAGACCAAATCCGAAACTTCTAGACCACACTGCTGGACACACTTAATAATATTCTGCGCAATGCTAATCGAACCCGAAATTAAATGCACTTTTGCCTCTAAACGCACACCCGCCATACTCACAGGCTCTTTAATGCCATCCTGATTATCAATCAAAAATTCTTGAGGTAAAATATGCAAAATTCTTTGATCTGCTGGGATTGCTATGGCTTTCGCGGCATCAATCACGCGTTCAACATCAGCGGTCGTGACTTCACGCTCACGAATGGCGACAACGCCATTGGAGTTAAAACTTTGAATATGTGTTCCAGCAATGCTGGCACAAACTTCATGGGCCTTTACCCCAGCCATTGCCTCGGCGTCTTCAATGGCTTTTTGAATGGCTTGAATGGTGTTTTCAATATTAACAATTACGCCTTTTTTCAAACCACGCGAGGGTTGCATTCCGATTCCTAAGAGACGAACCTTTTGTTCATCTGTGTATTCGGCAATCAGGGCAACTACTTTTGAAGTTCCGATATCTAGTGCGGTTAAAATGCGCCTTTGTGGCGTTTTTGCTGCCATAAAACTGTTCACTCCCTCATTATTCTTATCAGCGCCATCGCGCAAAACCCTTATTCTACACGGGTTCCATGCTTTATCCAAAGATTTTTAGCTTGGCTTATTCAACTCGATTAATCTATTTTCTAGAACTAGTTTAGTATAGATGTGTTTAAATTCACAAGAGTGTATTCAAAAAATTTCTTGACATTCGATGCAATTGAGCTTAAAACGCAAACACAATTAAATGAAATATGTTTCAAAATGGATTATCAAGCCCACTTTTTACACGCCATCGATCAAACTAAAAAAGAGGCCCGTTACCGTATTTTCCGTGAGCTACTGCGCAATCATGAATTTCCAAAAACCAAATTGATTGAAGATAATAGCGCTCGCGATATTACGCTTTGGTGTGGCGTGGATTATCTAGGATTAAGCCAACACCCCATTTTAAAAAAAGCGATGGTACGTGCCGTAGAGGATTTTGGGGTGGGCTCGGGCGGCACACGTAATATCGGCGGTAATATTCATCAGCATGTATTACTTGAACGTGCTTTGGCCAAGCTTCATCAACAAGAGGCAGCATTGCTATTTACTTCCGGCTACGTGGCCAATGAAGCTACGTTAAAAACTTTGGGGCATTTAGTTCCCGGCATTACTTTTGTGTCTGATCAAGAAAATCACATGTCGATCATTGAGGGCATTCGCGGCAGCGGTGGGCACAAAGTTATTTTTGCTCATAATGATCTTGCTGATCTTGAGTCTAAGCTCGCCGCCCTGGCGCTGGATGCACCCAAGATGATTGTGTTTGAATCAGTATATTCAATGAGTGGAACCATTGCGCCCGTTAAAGAAATTATTGCCCTTGCAAAAAAATATCAGGCGCTAACGTATATTGATGAAGTGCATGCACTGGCGGTTTATGGTGCTCATGGTGGGGGCATTAGTGAGCTAACAGGCACAGCACCTGATATTGATATCATTCAAGGCACGCTTTCCAAAGGCTTTGGCCTATCGGGCGGATACATTGCCGGCAATAGTCAAATTATTGATGCACTCCGGCTGAATGCCAATGGTTTTATTTTTACGACTTCATTGCCGCCGCAAATTTCTATTACGGCGCTAGTGGCTTTAGATTTAGATTTACCACCTTTACAACAACAACTGTTTGAAGTCGTGACCTATCTTAAAACCGAGCTCATCAAAGCCGGCTTAAAAATTTTACCCTCAGATAGTCATATTATTCCGTTATGGATTGGTGATGCAACTTTATGTGCGAGCGCAAGCAAGCGCTTGTTGGATGAATTTGCTATTTACATTCAGCCGATCAATTATCCGACCGTAAGACGCGGGGAGGAGCGCTTTCGAATTTCACCAACGGCACGGCATACACTAAATGACGCTAGGCAGCTGCTTGAGGCCTTGAAGATTTGCCTGCTATAATTACTGGTGTTGTAAATTTGATCAATTCGTATATAATGCGTACACACCCAAAAAATATGTGTTATAATGCGAGCAGTGCAACAAACCCGAGCCCAGGTTGTGAGGCCTTTTAATTCTCTTAAATCTTTTGACCGACTTATGGGGGCTGGCGTTTCTGAACAGCAAGCGCGTGAATTTGTCGGCATCTTTGAGGACTCCATCAATGCCAGCGTTGAAAATTTAACAACAAAACCTGAGTTGGAAACGGCGGTGGTTTCTCTTAAATCAGAGATTCAAACTGTAGAGGCTTCCCTCAGATCAGAAATTCAAACTGTAGAAGCATCTCTCAGATCAGAAATTCAAACTGTAGAAGCATCTCTCAGATCAGAAATTCAAGCTTCAGAGGCGTCTGTTAGAGCAGATATGCAGGCCTTAGAACTTTCTCTTAAGGCAGAAATTCAAGCCGTTAGATCTGATATGCAAGCTTCGGATGCCCTTATTAGAGCAGATATGCAAACTCTTGAGGTCTCTCTTAAAGCTGAAATCAAAAATGAAGTTGCCGCCGCCAAAGCCGAACTTAAACAGGACATTAGTGAGCACGGCAAAAAATTAAGCGCACTCGAGTCAGGACAAATTTTACTGCTACGGTTATTTTTTGGCGGCACGCTCACCATTCTCGGGGGTATCATCGCGTTGTTTTTACATCAGGGCTAAAATCTTAGTTATTCACTGCGTCATAAAAATTAGATTTACCATCTGGTTGACGCTTAAAGCGTTTGTAAGACCATTGATATTGTTCGGGAAACTGGCGCACGATGGCTTCTATATCTTTATTTAAGGCGATTGTTGCTTGCTTTATGTCCTCTTGATAAATACCCTCGCTAGCAGGCTGAGTATGAATCGCATAACCTTTACCAATCGCATTACGCGTCGCAAACGTAAAATACACTTTAGTATTAGCTTTTTTGGCCAGACGCGCCACCAACGTCATCGTCCACGTGTCTATGCCAAAAAATGGGGCGAACACACCGCCACTTTGACCGGGATCTTGATCAGGTAAAATTGCCACCACCTTGCCTTGATCCAATCCTTTGTATAAAGCCTTCACTCCCGCTTGTGTGGTTGGCACCATGGTCATACTGATGCGCTCACGAGTGCGGCGAATAATTCCCTCTAGAATCGCTTGTTTGGGTGGGCGATAGAGCGAGATGATCTCTGGGTAATCTGGATAATAATATTGGCAGGCAAAGAGAGGGAAGACTTCCCAGGCACCAATATGCGGCACTAAAAAGAGGGCACCTTGGATGTCTGGCAGTGGTGGCAGGCACCCTGGGCAATTAATCTGCTTGAAGGTAAATGATGGTGGCTTCATCCAAATGGCGATCATTTCCAGGCCCGAGATGAAGGTATGTTGAATACTTTTGTGCACCAAGCGCCGCTGTTGCTCGGGAGATAGCTCTGGAAAACAATGAGTGATATTGATTTTAGTCACACGCCGAACTTCATTGGGAACAAAGCGAGATAATAATCCAAGCAATTGCCCTAATCGCTGCAGCCAGGACAGAGGCAGCAACGCGAAAACCCTGAGCACTGCCCACAATAAATGTTGCGATAATGTTAGCGGGGTTCTTTTGGGTGGGCTTCTCATCATTCTTAGAATCATTGTCCAATAGTTTCAATTATAGCTGAAGTACAGCGCTCATGCTAATTATACCTTTTAATGTGGCATTGCCATCAATCCATACACCCACTTACACCCCAGGCCCGGGATTTCCCGAGCTAATTTTGGCACGAGATAACCAGGTAGCTTTTGCATCATGTCCCAAATAATCAACTGAGCTTGTTCAAGCGCCACTTCAAAATGGGCGGTGTGATTTTCTTTATCTAATAAATGCAAATAATAGGGCAGGACACCGTAGTCAAAAAGCTTATTGCTTAAGGCTATTAAAGTGTCGGCATTGTCATTAATGCCTTTGAGTAAAACGCTTTGATTGAGCAAATGCGCGTGTGGACGTAATTTTTTCAAGGCATTAAAGACTGCATTATCAAGCTCTTGTGCATGACTCACGTGCATCACGATGACTTTGTGCAAGCGGCTTTGTTGCATAAGCTTTAGAAAATTCTCATTAATGCGGCTGGGCAAAACCACAGGGATGCGAGTGTGAATGCGCAAAGTTTTGACGTGCTTGATGTCGTTTAGGGGCAGAATTAAATTTGCCAAGACTTCATCGGGGAGCATCAGTGGATCACCGCCGCTTAAAATAACTTCGGAAATACTTGGATCATTTTGAATATACTCTAACATTTTGCTCACGCCAGTCGAGCCCGGTGTATTATCTTCGTAAGGAAAGTTCCGGCGAAAACAATAGCGACAATTAATCGCGCAGGCACCGCTTAACATCAAGAGCACACGGCCATAGTATTTATGTAAGAGCCCAGGAATTTTATTTGCATCTTTCTCTGCCAAGGCATCACTTATGAAATCTGCGGGTTGTGCAGCTAATTCTAAATGCCAGGGTACAACTTGTTTGAGCAAAGGATCATGGATATCGCCTTTCTGCATCCGTTCTAAAAAAGATGGCGTGATTCTGAGCGGAAATAGGGCGGCGGCTTTTTTAGCCTCAGGCAAAAACTCCACGGGCAGGGCTAACTGTGCCCAGAGCACATCGATGTCCGTGATTAAATTTTTGAGCTCATGCTTCCATGCTTTTGTCATGACAAATTGATTCGAGTATTCAATAAATATGCCTATTATAGCTGATTTGACGCGTGAATGCTAATTTAGGCTGCAGCATAACCCGACCTTGCAGCCCCACACCCGAAGGGTATAGAATAAACCCTCTGAAATTCACGAGGACGCGCCATGCCTAATTACAGACACCTGTTACTTGCGGTTGATATTTATGAAGACTCAGATGTTTTATTTACAGAAGCTTTGCGCCTGCAGGCTTTTTATCAGGCCAAATTAAGCGTGGTTCATGTCACACCGCATCTTGTGTCCTCCATGCCTTATGCTCATGATTTTCAAGACGCGGTAGCGTCGCAAGCGCACAAATCTATTCGTGAATTTAAAGACAAATACAATCTACAACAAGATGATTTTTATCTTGAAGAGGGAAATCCTAAATCGGAAGTGGTGCTGCTGGCAAAAAAAATTAATGCTGATCTTATTATTTGTGGCAGTCATGGCAAACATGGTTTGGAGCTGGCGCTAGGATCAACAGCGAATGGTATTTTACATCTAGCCACTTGTGATGTACTAACCATACGCTTGAATGATGAAGGGCAACACTTGGTATCTGTGCCTTACAAAAACATTGTTGTGGCAACGGATTTGCAAAATGATAATACCAAAGTGCTTATGGCTGCTCAAACCTTGTCAGCTCAATATCAGGCCCGACTCCATGTCATGCATGTGATTGGTGATGTCGCAAGCCTCGGTTATTATCCTGCGATTGAACTTGATTTAAAGGGTGCCGCTGAAAAAAGACTGACTGATGTGTTAGCACAAGCGCAGATTAATCTTCCCCCTAACCAGGTTCATGTTAAAATTGGCTTTCCCAAGCAAGAAATTATCGAGCTTGCCGGTAAAGTGCACGCTGAATTGATTATCATTGGCAGTCATGGGCGCAGTGGTTTAGGTGCGGCCTTACTTGGCTCTACTGCAAACTCAGTGCTGCATGGCGCCCAGAGTGATGTCTTGGTAGTGCGGGTGTAACTCTGCCATTAAGCTCATTGATTAAGCATCAAGATATCATAATAAGATTCCTTCAGGGCGCATAAGTTGTTAGAATAGCCCTTTGATTCCATTCATCATTAAATCGTGCAGCCTAAAAAATCGCTTCCTTTTTTACTATTTTTACTCGCTTCCTTCAGCGTTTATGCCGATGATCCGACGAATGTGGATAATTTTTTGAGTAATTTTATTAGCCCGACCAATATCAAAACCAACAAAGAACTCTATGCTGATGAACCCAATAGCGACCTGTATCATAACGACTTACTTGCAGCATTAGGTTGGGTCAAAGACTCTAACAAAACGCCTTCATGCCTTGTGTGTGGGGGTTACTACGACCAGTCGCAATTTCCAACGCCCTCGACTTTAAGCTTTAGTGAGGCGCCTACAACGATTAAAGCCAACCCCCCCGTGAGCTATACAGTTAACGGCAAGGTGGTTTTTAACAATGGCGTTGCTATCAGGCAACCTGGGCGCGTTCTCTATGCCACCAACGCCACTATCACGCCTAATCTAAAAACTGGAAAACTAGAGGCTATCACCGCAGATAATGGCATTCGTATTGAGGAGCCCGGACATTTACTATTGGCGAAATCATTTACTGCTAATCTGATTGATCATCAGGCAGAAATGGATGAAGTGAATTATCTCTTCAATGTGAATAGCTCTGGCTCTACAGGTTCGCCAGATGTGACACCCGACCCCCTGTTCACAGGCTTTGCCTATGGTAGCGCTGACACCGCCAAACAATTAAGCGCAGATAAGTTTTCCTTTACCGATGGCACTTACAGCACCTGCTCTCCCGCAAGTGCGACTTGGTCATTCTGGGCGAGCACTATTAATATTGACCAAGCCGAAGGCATGGGTACTGCGTATAATGTAGTAGGAAAAATTCATGGCGTACCCTTACTTTATTTACCTTATTTTGAATTTCCGATCAATAGCCAACGTAAATCTGGCTTTTTGTTTGGCAATATTGGTACGGGGGCTAATAATGGCGGTTTTGCGTTTTCGATTCCCTATTATTTTAATTTGGCACCTAATTTTGATGATACGTTGTCTCCTAATATTTATACCAATCGCGGGGTCTTGCTCTCCAATGATTTTAGATTTTTAACGAGCTCAAGCTCTGGCGATATTGGCGGGCAATTTATGCCTTCAGACAATCAGTATAATTATCAAAATCGTTATAACTACTCAATTAACGATACCACTAATTTCACAGATCACCTTTCTGGCAATTTGAGTTATAACGGCGTGAGTGATACCGATTTTTTTTCTGACTTTAGTTTGCAAAACTTAGCATCCGTTAATCAAACGTTATTAAATCGCTCAGGCAGTTTAAATTATCAAAATTCACATTGGACGATCAATGGTTTAGTGCAAGGCTATCAGATTGTTAATACTGACTTAAGTGTAGCCAACCGCCCCTATCAAGAGCTCCCTGCTATTACGGCGGTCGGCCAATACCCCAGCATTTTCGGACCCTTAGGTTTTAGCTTAAATACGAGTTATGTGTATTTTCAAAAATCCTCAGATGGCTTTACGCCCGCACCTGTAAATGCTCAGCGTGTTAACATCGCACCCACGATAACATTACCCCTCAATGCCTCTTACGGTTACTTTACTCCGACCTTAACTTTTGATAATACTTTGTACAGCCTGAGTAATAATGTGCAAAATAACTTTCCTGGTGCTAACCCTTCTCTTGATGTGCCAATCTTTGATATAGATACGAGTTTGTATTTTGATCGTGCTTTTAAATTGGGAAGCAATAGTTACACTCAAACACTATCGCCTCGATTATTCTACTTGTATGTACCGTATCGCGATCAAAGTAATATTCCTATTTTTGATACGAGTATTAACACCTTTGGCTTTAATCAATTATTTAGCACCAATAGCTTTAGTGGACTTGATCGAGTCCAAGCCGCTAATCAAATTAGCTATGCGCTCACGACTGAAATTGATAACGCCCAGGGTGTTAACCTGATGAGCGCGGGTATTGGACAGATTTACTATATGGCTGATCGCTCGGTCTCTTTGTGTCAAAATACCCCAGGCTCGACCACCCCTTGCATCACTAGTGAAAATCCTTTTTATCAAGATCACTTATCTGATGTCGCGGGATATTTTAATTACAACTTCAACCCTGCTTGGTCGTTCAATGCTAACGTTAGCTATAATCCTAATATCAATCTTTTAGATGTTCAAAACTATTCTTTTCAATATATTCCCAATAAAACCGACATCTTTAATATTGGCTATCAGTTCAATCGTCAAAACTATAGCTTTTTGAGCACGCAACAGATTTTATCAGGCACTGCTGCGCCCGTATCCTCAACTATTGATGCCTCGTTTATTTACGGAATTACCCCGACTTGGGCGATCCTGGGTAGCATTAATTACTCTATTCAAAACAGTGGTGTTGTGAATATTTTTGGTGGCATTCAGTATAGCACTTGTTGCTGGGCCATTCGAGTGATGGAATATGGCTATGTTTCGAATAATAACCCAAATACACCCAATGTAATCATAGGTCCAATTAGCAAAACTTTTATGGTACAATTGCTCCTCAAGGGTTTGGGGGGTACGAGTGGTCAAGGCACTGGCTTACTTGCGACCATCCCCGGGTACAACAATCAATTAGGGTTTTAGTTATGTTATTAAGGGTAGTACGGCTTATTTTTGTTTTGTTTTCTGGTTTCTTATTAAGTGGCTGTGCTAGCCATAAGACTGTACCAACCAAAGCAGCTACCCTGTCTATCGTTCAGCCTGACACCCTCACTCCTGCAGCACCTCAAGGACAACTCGTTAATAGCACAGTTGCCATCGTTAACACCGATGTTATTACCTCCCAAGAATTAAGCGCAGCCACCGATCAAGCGATTGCGCAAGCAAAGGCCCAAAATCTTACTCTCCCTGATCGCACCACCATTGAGCGCCAAGTGTTACAAGGCTTAATCATGCAAAAAATCGCTTTGCAGCTGGCAAAACTGAATAATATCACCGTAACTCCTAATGAGCTTAATGCAGCAATTAACCAAGTAGCGGCTCAGCATAAAGTGACTGTTGCCCAGATGTATAAAAAACTCAGTGCTAATGGTGTTAATATTGATAGCTTCAAAACCAGCGTCCAAAACCAGCTGATCATTCAAAAACTGGAACAGGCTGCGGTAGGTGGTTCGATCATTATAACCCCCAGTGAAGTTGATAATTTTCTTGCCAACAAGGCGCGTAGTGAAAATGCCAATACGCAATATCATGTCGAGCATATATTGATTGCGCTTCCTGCTAATCCTACGGCGGATGATTATGCAGCAACGAAACAAAAAGCCGCGATGGTCCTAGACAAATTGAAGGGCGGCATGCCGTTTTCACAAGCAGCCATGACCTATTCAGATAGCTCTGATGCCTTAACAGGCGGTGACTTGGGTTACAAAACTTTAACATCGCTCCCTACTAGCTTTACGAATACCGTTGCCACCATGGAAGTAGGGCAGGTGAGCGGCTTAGTATCCTCTGATAGCGGCTACAACATTATTTATTTGGTTGACAAAAAAGGGGGCGCTGCCCCAGTGGATCACTTTATTACCGAATACCACGTAAAGGCGATTTTAATCAAAACCAGTCCGATTATGTCAGCAGCCCAGGCTCAAGCTCAGCTAGCACGCCTACGCACAGCCCTGACTAATGGTGAGTCTTTTGCGACAGTCGCAGAGGCTAATTCACAAGATCCGCTTTATAGCCAAAATGGAGGCGATATGGGCTGGATTAATTTAGTTGATATTGACCCAATGCTGGCGGCGCAAATTAGAACCATCCCCCTAAACACCCTTAGCCAACCCTTTCAAACTGCACAGGGATTCTACTTGATTGAAGTATTGGGCAATCGCCAGGTCAATGACACGGTTAATTATGAACGCGAACAGGCCAAGCAAGCAATTTTCATGTCTAAAGCCAATGAGGCCTTACAGTCTTGGCAGTCGCAAATTCGCGGCGGATCTTATATTAAAATTTTAGACCCTAATTTACAGACCCCTAATTCATGAGCATTCATAGCCGCCCTAAAAAAAGCTTTGGCCAGCATTTTTTGCATGATCGGCAGATTATTCAAAAAATTATTACCGGCATTCATCCGCAACGCTCAGATTTCATGGTGGAGATTGGGCCTGGGCGTGGCGCGTTAACACTACCGCTCCTCCCTCATCTTGATCATTTGCATGCCATTGAACTTGATCGCGACCTCGTGCCTTTTTTAGCAGCGGAGGGTGGAGATAAACTCCATATCTTGCAACAAGATGTATTAACCGTTGATTTTAAAGCCCTGGCACTTAGTGCGGGCAAAAAAATCCGCGTTGTGGGCAATCTGCCTTATAATATTTCCACACCGATTTTGTTTCATCTTTTAGAATACAAAGAATTTATTAGCGATATGTATTTTATGCTACAAAAGGAAGTGGTCGAGCGTATTTGTGCAGATCCTGGCTCTAAAACTTATGGACGCTTATCGGTCATGATTCAGGTACATTGCGAGGCCAATCCTTTATTTACTATTTTACCCGGTGCCTTTACCCCCCCGCCAGAAGTTGACTCTATGCTGCTCTGCTTGAAACCTTATGATCCCGAACGCTTTGTCATGAACAACCCTCAGCGTTTTGCTGATATTGTTAAACTAGCCTTTCAAACACGACGCAAAACGCTCAGAAATGCCCTCAAAAATATTACCGATTTAACCGTCCCGGAAGCCTTTGCACATCAGCGTGCTGAGCAATTAAGTGTTGCTGATTTTCTTACATTATCGTCTTAGTTATTTTTTGTAATCAATATTTGCACCCTATTTTAGCCTGTTAAAAAAAAAGTACTTATGTTTTTCACTGTATGCTTTAATACTGCAGTACAAGGCGCCATTATTGCTTAAGTAACAACTCTTTAGGAACGAACTGACAATGAATCGCTTAATGAGTGAATATATTGATCGTTACAATACAGCAGAAGGCTCTGATGTCGCCAAGATCAAATATCTACTGATGTACTTTTCACATCAATGGGGTTTGAGCGGTGATGATGCATTTGTAATGGACTTACTTGACGATGCCAACATCACTGCAGCAGACATTGTGGTTTTCCTTGAAAGCGTCTATGCCATTGATGGCGGTAATAAAGAATTTAGCTGTGCGATACAAGCTATGAAAGTTTGTCTTCAAAAAGCAAAAATGCAGGATGCAACTCCCATTACGGAAGATATGGGTGGCTTTGAAGACATTGATGGGGGGAGAAGCTTCTGAAGGATTCAGTGCTTTTACCTCCAATGGTGACCACTTCCTTAAACATTAGCCTCTCTCACATTTTAAGGAAGGCAAGGAAGGCGGGTAGAACGTAACTTCTGCTCTGTTTTGCGGCCAGGGACGGCCGCTTTTTTGCTTATACCAATCCAATGTTAAAATCAGATTATTGCGCTTCTATTTTCGCAACCCAAAACCATTCGTGAAATAACCTCATTTTAACATTGGATTGGGATTACAATTTCTTGATAATTTCCGCAATAATACCCAGTATGATCAATATGATCATGCCTTTTGACATCCAACCCAACGAATTGAATTTTTGCAATACTTTGTTAGGAGGGCGCGCTGCTTTTACCTCTGGCACTACTGGGGATTGTTTTGCTTGTTTAGCCTTACTTGTTTTTTTAGGCGCAGGTGGCGCGTCTACTTCTGGCTCAGCAGTTTTATTTTTAGTCGGTTTAGCAATCACTGGGGGTGATGCAGCGAACTGTTCTAATGCTGCAATAGCCTCTAACTCTTCTTTTGTACGCTTGGTCATCTACCATCTCTCTTTAGCTTAATATTACTTGACAGGTTAGCTCATTACCGAGCTGTACTTCAATATCCATATTCGTAAAATGAGTACTGGCATCATGTCCTTTGTATACGGGCTTGCAGGTTGTAATCACGTTATTATCAACGCCATCATTTTTAACGATGCTATATTCAACGGCATATTCGGGCTGTAAATTAGTAGTATGCTCCGGAATACAGCCATACCATTGCGCGCCCGTACCTCCGGCTAGCCAATACTGTTGCGCCTTAAAAGCGTATTTATTATTGGTAGCTGCACATAAGTTGGGAACATTACTCGTAATTGTAGCTTGCCCTAAAAAATAACCTTGATTCTGACCTTTGCCGTAGGTCTTTGGCAGCGGCTTTGAAGCACAGCCTGCGCATAATAAACATAAAATAACGCTCAATAACCTAAGCATGATTTCCCCCTAATTCTGTTGCACAAAATTGTTAATTACATCGCGAATGCTATTATACAATTCCGAAGCCTCGCTGTCGAACCATAATACCCTAGGAAAAGATTTGAGCCAAGTGAGTTGACGTTTGGCGTATTGACGGGTGGCGATAATGATGCGTTCTTCTAAGTCATGCTGAGGAATATTATCCTCGAGGCATTCCCATACCTGCCGATAGCCTACTGCGCGCATTGAGGCCATGCTTAATGATAAATCCCCGCGCGTCTTTAATCGCTCAACCTCATGAATCAAACCTTGTGCCAACATAATTTCTGCGCGTTTTTTAATGCGATCATGCAAGATTTTACGCTCTAGTGGATTGATAGCTAATACCAAAAGCTCTAAATCCTCACTATGTGTTTCTGTTTGTAAGCTTGAAATGGTCTTATTTGTTAGGTAATAAACCTCAAGAGCTCGCTCAATTCTTTGCTTATCATTGGGCTTAATTTTTGCGGCGGCGGCCGGGTCAATTTGCGCAAGCTTTGTATGTAGATGCGGCCACCCATGCTCGAGCGCCTCTGCTTCTATTTTTGCACGAATCTTGCTATCACGCTCGGGTAATGTCGCAATGCCTTGGCTTAAGGCTTTGAAATAAAGCATGGTACCGCCCACAAAAAAAGGAATTTTACCGCGAGCGTGAATGTCTGTGATTAATTTTTTAGCATCCGTTACAAACTGCCCGGCAGAATAATGCTCGCTCGGATCTAAAATATCCAGCAAGTGGTGGGGCGCTTTTGCGAGCTCGTCGGCTGTTGGCTTGGCGGTACCAATATCCATGCCCTTGTAAATCATTGCCGAATCAACGCTAATAATTTCCAAAGGCAGCTCTTGCGCTAAGGCAATCGCCAGATTGGTTTTACCACTGGCAGTCGGCCCCATGAGGAAGATGCATTTGTGCACGGTTAGTCTTTATGCTTTTAATTGGCTAATTATACAACTAATTGCATGCAATTGCTCGAAAAACTTATCGTCTTTGCCCCTTTGATGATACTAATGGCGATGCCGCAGTAGCTTGCTCGGGCTCTTCGGGTTTTGCTTTCCCACAACAACATAACCAGTCCCATAGCGTTGTCGCCTGGACGGCTTGTGCTGGCAAAGGTGGCGCTGCTAATGTGCTTTTTGCTGCTCCAGCACTTCCCTCTGCGCTTTCCCCGGCGCTCTCTGAGCTTATAGCGTTGTGCATTAACATGGTGGCTCGAGTTGTATCAAGAGAATTAATAAAGTATTTTTCCCGCACTGCCGAAGGCGAAAGTGGGCCTGTTGAACTCCACAGCTTAAATAATTGTGGTAATTTTTGTGCCACACTATTTAGCTCGACACATCGCCCCCCGCGCTTTTCAACGATAGCAAGCAGTTTTCCTAACTGCAGACGCATTGCATCGAATGTTATCTCATTCCATATGTCATATTTTCTCAATTCGCACTCAAGTCGCTTCCCCCCCTTTTGAAAATCTCTTTGGGCAACACTCCCATCAACAAAATCATCCTCTATTTTAGCGCATACCTCTGCGTCATTTTCGAAAATGGCTTCCCCGAATGCTATCACTGTTTGTAATATCGTATAGACCTTCACGATATGAAAAATATACTTGTCTACCTCTATTGGTTTTACTATTATCCCTGTCTGCGCCATAAATATTATCTCCTATTGATAATTGCATTTATTGTAATCAGATTGCATTATGGTCTCAACCCCTATACTACCGCATCCATTGTGACACGAGCTCCCTGCTCGAGCAATCGAGTCCTTGGGGTTGGGGGGCTTTCGCTTGTACTTGAACCACAACAAAAAAATCGACATAGCACTGTGGCCCAGGATGGTTGGGAAGGCTTTGCTGGTGCTGCGTGAAGGCTTGAACTAGACTCGGCAGCCCCGCTCTCTATGCCGGTACGCGCCCCCCAAGCTCTCATTATTAATGGGTCCTCGGCCATTGATTTGGCACTTAGCTCATCTACACTCTCTATGTATTGAAAATACTTTTTCCGCTTCTCGTTACACCACGCCTGAAATAATTCTTTAATTTTGGGTTTTAAAGGATCCAGCAATGCCTTAGAATGCTCCTCTAATTCAGAAATCCCAGTCATAAGCATTGTTTCACTCACACGGTTCCATGTTTTACATGACTTTAACATCGCTTCTGCTATTTGCATAAAGCTTAAGAATTGCTGCTTCTGCCTGAAAGCCCCACTGAAAACCCCTTCTATCAATCTGCTTTCTATATTTCTGGTCAACTCTTCTCTACCGCTTAAAACGGTTATTTTTAAAAGGGTATAAGTCTTAATCACGTGAAAAAGGTATTTTTCTTGTGCCTCAGTCATCCCTGAATATGCCATAATATTTCCTCCTTGGTTAATGTTTATTGATATTAAAACGGCTATTAATGATTCCCCTCTGATTCGACCCTTTTTATTTTGAGTACAAGCGCATCTAATTCCCCTGCATTAGATGCCGAAACGCTAATATGCCCCAGCTTACGCCCAAGGCGTGGGCTTTTGCCGTAGTCGTAATAATGTGCCGCTGGGACTTTTGCTAAAACATCCTCTTGCTTTGGCAACGTGCCGATTAAATTAATCATTGCTGTAGGCGCTACAAATTCTGGTGTTGGTAACAGTTGCTTCGTCACGCTTAATAAATGCAAATGAAATTGCGAAATGTTTGCGCCCTCTAAGGTTAAATGCCCAGAATTATGGACCCTGGGGGCGATTTCATTCGCATACAACTGCCCATCTTTGACAAAAAATTCAAAGGCCAAGACGCCGACGTAATCAAGCGCCGCAAAAATTTTCTGCATCGCTTGCTCGGCTTGCGCCTGTAATGCTGCATCGATAAAGGGCGCTGTTGATAGGCGCAGAATGCCATCAGTGTGCTGATTTTTAATTAAAGGATAAAATACTGTCTGGCCACTGACATTACGCGCGCCTATGAGCGACACCTCAAAATCAAAGGCTAAAAAGCCCTCTAAGATTAATGGCATTTGGCCCAACACGGCCCAAGCTTTCGTAATGTCATCGGCATGTTTCAGGCGCATTTGCCCCTTGCCATCATAACCAAAGCGCCGGGTTTTGAGCACTGCATTGTGATCAAAGCTTTGCCAGGCTGTATTTAATTCTGCTTCGCTAGTAATATTTGCAAAAGGAACCGTTGCGATATCCAAAGCTTTAAACATCGATTTTTCTAACCACCGATCTTGGCTTTTTTCTATGGCTTTAGCACCAGGATACACGGGCTTTAATGCGCTTAAAAAATTTAATCTTGTGGTGGCAACATTTTCATTTTCTAAAGTAATGACATCAACAGCATCAGCAAATTTTTTTAAGGTTGCGTCCCCGCCATCATCGAGCATAATCGGACTATAGCGACTCGCAGGCTCATCATCGCGTTCGCATAAGCATAATGTTTCAATATCGAGATCTCGCGCCGCCAATGCTAGTAATTGCGCCAGCTGGCCGCCACCTAAAATCCCTACTTTCATTGATTGCCCTTATCATCCATGCATTCATTTAGATTGTATGGCTTTCATTATTATTTGACAAGGGCTTGTATGCGATGAGCACCAATTTCACATTACCTTGCCTTAAGGTAATATACATAAAAGGTTAACGCTGACAGCAACAGGAGCCTCACGCACCATGTACCGACTTAAAACCGCAGTCTTGACTACCAAACACGCCAAAGAGCAAGTGATTGCACCGCTATTTGCGGAGGTCTTGGGGATGGCCGTCATCGTTCATGCAGCCGATACTGATCAGCTTGGCACTTTTACAGGCACCATTCCACGTTTGGGTTCGATGCAAGAAACGGTGATTGCCAAAGCTAAAATGGGCTTGGAGGCAACCGGATTGCCTTTTGGTATTGCGAGTGAAGGGGCGTTTGGGCCGCACCCGTCCAATCCTTTTATTGCTGCGGATACCGAGATGATGGTGTTTATCGACCAAGAACGTGACTTTACCGTGATTGAAAGCTTGATCAGCACTGATACGAATTATAATCCCGAGCTTAAAACCGATATGCGTGCCCATCAGAATCCACAGCGCATGAAAGTGATTGCACAGCTTTGCCAAAAACTCGTCCACCGGCTGACCTGTCTTTGCCCGGCCTGCGGCCTTCCTGGTTTTGGCTTTTTAGAATATAAATCCGGGCTTCCCTGTGAAAGCTGCCGTGCGCCCACCGATTTAATTGCAAAAGAAATCCATGGCTGCGTTAAATGTGACTATCAAAAAGCAATTTTAAATGAAAAATTTCATGAAACTGCGCCGATGCAGTATTGTGTTTACTGTAATCCGTAGTGATTTATGGGCTACTTATGCCGTTAGCGCCCAACGCTCATGATCTCACAAAATTCAACAAATGTTGATAATCATGCTTATCAGCTGCCCGTAATGCCTGAATATACTGCTCTCTAGTTTTAGACATTGTACTCAGATTACTAGCTCCCCAGCTAAATGCAGGCCTGTTTTGTGCTTTTAAAAACAAATCTGTCATTAAGCGCGAATGCCGACCATTTCCATTGGGAAAAGCATGGATTAAAACTAAGCGATGATGCAAGCGTGCTGCCATTTCATCCATATCAAATGATTGATAATGAATTTGCGCCTCCACATCTTGAAAAAGATTATGCAGACTTACCTGAATACAGCTCCAATCAACCCCAATATTTTTATCAGAACGCCTAAACTGACCCGCCCATTTCCAGGTTTCATTGAACATCTGCAGATGAAGTTGTTTGCAAAAATCTGTGTGCAATAAAAAAGAATGTTTTTTTTGCGCTAACCAAAGATGCGCCTTTAAAATATTGGCTTCCTCCCATTCATTAAGCTCACTCTGAACTCTGAGATGTGAGGGAATTAAATCAGCTATTTCATCCAGATTGAGGGGTGTTGCCCCCATTGGATAATCAATTTTCATTTATCGTCATCCCATAGCAAATGGGGCTTTTCAAGCAGCCGCGCTATTGTTTCTTCAAGTATTAATTTTTGTGACTCAAGACTGGTTCCTTGTGATTCCAAGGCCATGGTGTAGCCAACTGTTTTTAAATACATTTTTGCTTTTTTTTCCGCCTGATCATATATGATCAATTCTAGATCTTTTTTTGGAACTAGGCTATAGCATAATTGGCAACCCAATGCCTCGGCAACTTCATTTAAGGCTTTGAGAGATAAAGTCTGGCTAGCTTCATTTCTTTCAATTTGGCTGATGCGCGATTGTGATACCTGTAACCGCTTGGCAAGCTGCCGGGTACTCATACACAAAGCCTCTCGAATAAGCTTCACCCACCCGCCCTGCGGTGCTGCTTGTAAAATAGAAAGCTGTTTTGTTAATTGTGCGCGCATTATTTTTTTCATATTTTTAAGTACTCAATTTTATAATTAATGATTATATATAAGTTTTCAAAAATGTCAATAACGAGTTCTTTTAAGTAATCAAAATATGCCTTGTGATTCTGATTAATTTGCGATGATTGCACTATATTAACAGCAGGGCAAGAAAGTTTTTATTAACCCAGCAAATCCCGCCAGGTCTTCCGAAACTCCCGAATCGCTTGATCGTGGCGCATCAAGGTATCGGCTTCTGCGAGATAAGAGGGCAGAAGCCCCTGTGATGCTACAACAGCCTGATCTTGTTTTAGGATAATGCGATTTGATAGATTCATTAGAGGATCGATGATGCTTTTAATGATGGGCAGGCTTAAAAATTGCCGGTAGCTCTGTAAATACAGCTGGGTATGGGTTTCATCGATCGGGCAAAAATAGAGGACCAGTTTCATTTGCGCGCCAATATTTAAAATCCAGGTGTTATTAAATAAAAAAGTCATGGCCGGTTCTTGTTGATCAAAATAAGTGGTAATTTTTTGCTGAGTCGCAATGACGCGTGGATGTTCAGGCATTTTAAAATTTCTACCAATCGTGGTTTTATGCACGAAACGCAAATGCGTGTAATCAAGCTGATTCTCGATACAGTAGGTGATATGCGAGTGCCATATTTTTTGGACTGTGCTATAGGTTTTAAAATGGGTGTGAATCTCCGCCAGCTCTGGATATTCAAAGTGCGTTGCGGCATCTCCCCAATAAATCCAAATCATATCAAAGGCTTCTTTCACTGCAAAACTACGAACTTTAAGCCCAGGCAGTGCTTTATTAAACTCAGGCGCTAAAGCACATTGGCCCTGGCCATCAAATTGAAAACCATGAAACGGGCATTGAATCTTATGATCGCACAACTTGCCCAAGCTTAGCTTTGCACCACGATGGGGACAGCGATCTAATAAAACTGAAATCTCTTGATTTTTGTGGCGCCATAACACCAAATCCACCCCAAAGCGTTTTAAGGCCAGCGGTTTATTTTTTAAGGCATGGCTTGGCAAAAGCGCATACCAACCAGGAATAAAAGTGCTCTCTGTCATATTAAAGCTTACGGATATCCAAAGTCTGTTTTAACACCATCTGTGTTTGCGTATCGCGATATTTTTTCAAGGCCTTGGCAATTGCTTTATTATTTAGCGCTAAAATGCTGGCTGCTAAAAGCCCGGCATTCACCGCGCCGGCTTCACCAATGGCTAAAGTTCCGACGGGAATGCCTTTGGGCATTTGAGCGATTGAGAGTAAAGAGTCTAGGCCTTTTAAGGTTTTTGATTCTACGGGCACACCTAAAATTGGCAAAGCTGTTTTGGCGGCTAACATGCCAGGCAGATGCGCGGCACCGCCGGCACCGGCGATAATAATCTGAATCCCGCGTTTGGCAGCACTTTGTGCATATTCAAATAACTTATCGGGCGTGCGATGCGCCGAGACGATTTCAGCTTCGTACTCGATATCAAATTGATCCAGTAAACTTGCCGTGTGTTTCATGGTTTCCCAATCTGAGGTGGATCCCATAACGATTCCGATGATAGGCATACACTTTTCCTGATAATTATCCTTGCGTCATTTTACCTCAAAGTGTAGTATTTTTCTTAGTTTTTTATTTTGATGCAGCTTATGCTCCACGCGTTTCTTTACGGTATTATTTTGGCCTTTGGCTTGATCATCCCTTTGGGCCCACAAAATCTTTTTGTGTTGGCGCAGGGTACGCATGAGAAAAACATTAGGCATGCACTGCCTACGATTATCGCAGCATCGCTTTGTGATACTTTGTTGATTTTACTAGCCTGCTTTGGTGTATCACTGATTGTTTTAAAAGTGCAAGTTTTAAAAACAGCGCTCTTAAGTTTTGGTATTGTATTTTTGATTATTGTCGGCCTGCATTTGTGGAACAAAGCGAAAAAAGCCAGCTTTGATCATAAGGCTCATCCTCATGTCAGCGCTAAAAAACAAATCCTCTTTGCTATGTCAGTATCCTTGTTAAATCCGCATGCGATTTTAGATACGGTCACGGTGATTGGTGTCAATGCCCTTGAATATCATGGTGCGCTGCTTATTGCCTTTACTTCGGCGTGTATCTTGGTTTCTTGGACCTGGTTTTTTTCTTTGGCCTTATTTGGCAAAACTTTAACTAAAATCCCGCATATTCAATTTTATCAAAACCGTATTTCAGCCCTGATTATGTGGGGTGTTGCGGCTAATCTTTTATACAAATTGTTGTTATTTTGATATATTCATCCTCCCCTTGACATTATCCCAAACTCCTATAGAATAAATTAATTATAATAGTTAAAAAAATAGAAAAATATGTTTACCGAGTTCGAAAAATCTGAATCCAGCCTATCAACCTCTGCTGGCTCCTCTCTTCCGGAAACATATATGTTTTTGCCAGACCTCAATGCTCTTGCACGTGAACTGCATACCTTCCGCACTCATGATTTCAGTGATGATGTAGTGGGCCAACACCTTGCTATAGATATGGGAGATTTACCTGACGAGGATGTCAGGGCAATACTAGCAATGTTTGAGATGGATTCTTTTCCTATAGCAACAGAAGATGGTGCCAATTCTTATCCCTTAAACCCCTTGGTTAGTCAATTTTTAGATGAGGCGCTTATACCCTATAGATTAGAGCTTCGCACTGATGAACTGAACGTAAGCCCTTATTTGGTTATTACCCCACGTGATATCATGACCCACCAGGCTGCCCAATCCCCTCCTCAAGAATTTAACTGTGTGCGTTTTGTGACTCAACTTTTAAAAAAGCTCGAGACTGCCTTTGAATATAAAACCGCGCTTACTAAAGATCCTAGCATGAAATGCTTGATGTTTCTCAAAAGCCCAAGCGGATTAACTATCAGCTTTCAACAGGTCCCCGGATGTGTGATCGAAAGCATCACTGACAAACCTGAATTACAAGAACAGCTACGGTACGGGATGCATTTTTATATTACCACCCCAAGTTCTAGGCTACAGGATAAGGTACGAGGAGCGCTAGAGACTCAAAGGATTAACAGTTTTACAGAATATGAAAATAACTTTATTGTTTTTTGCCCGCATTTTTTTACGCCAAAACCTCACCCTTTTGCAATTGCAAGAGCCAAAGCCGATGCCGATGCACACTTCCCGGCGTTGGTACGGGCCTGTGTTAGTCTAGGATTTCCAGTACCCGCGGCCACAATAGCGGCTACTCTTGCTATAGATAGCGCAGGGGCCAGCGAGACGACTGCGGGCTCGACCCTATTTGCTCCACACGCAATCACGGCCTCCGCTGATGCTGCGCCCTCGACTTGCTATGTGGAAGAAACTGGCGATCCTCTTAATCCTGCTTAATCAAATTATTAATAAAACATTATAACATGCTGGACACCGCATTTTTTCAATGGGCAAACACCCGCACCCCAGTAAACACCATACCTATCTTGTGCTCATTACAGGCATCAATCACCTCTTGATCACGCACAGAGCCACCGGGTTGAATGATCGCTTTAATTGGCGTATTCGCGGCTAAGTATTCAATGCTGTCTTTGAAGGGTAAAAACGCATCGGAGGCTAATACCGCGCCTTTTAGATGGTTTTCCGCCTTTTTCACCGCAAGCTCAATGGCATCAATGCGTGATACTTGCCCCATGCCTAAGCCGATACTCACGCCATCCTTGGTAATCGCAATGGCATTGGATTTTAAATGTTTCACCATGCGCCAAGCATTTAACATTTCATGCAGGGTTTTATCATCAGGCTCATGTTCAGTCACGATTTTTAACTGATCCAGCGTCAATTTACTCTGATCTAAATCTTGAATTAAAATCCCGCCGGAAATGGTTTTCATTTGCCAAGGATTATTGATCCTATCCCAATCCTCAATTTGAATCACCCGTAAATTAGGCTTTTTACCAAGAATTTCTAAAGCCGTGTCATCATAGCCTGGAGCGATAATCACTTCCATAAAAATACTGGCCACATGCTCGGCAATCGCGCTTGTGCAGATATGATTTAAGGCGATAATCCCACCAAAAGCAGATTTGCTATCGGCTGCAAACGCTTTTTTGTACGCAATATCAATATGCTCCGCTACGGCAACACCACAAGGATTGGCATGTTTTACGATGACGCAGGCAGCGTTATTAAACTCACGTACGCATTGCAATGCGGCCTCGGCGTCTACTAAATTATTATAAGATAAAGCTTTGCCTTGTAATACTTGCGCTTGCGCCAAACCATAGCCGATAGGATTTTGAAATAGCGCCGCCTTTTGCTGTGGATTTTCGCCATAGCGTAACTGTTCTAAACGCGCTAATTTTAAGTCGACCTCATCTTGCTCTAAAATATCTTTGGTAGGAGTATCAAGCTCATCCACTTGTTGATCCAAATATTCGTAAATGTAAGTATCATAGGAACTGGTATGATGAAAAGCCTTGGTGGCTAGGGCTTTTCGAAACTCAAAATCCAGGCCGCCTTGTTTTAATTTCTCGATCACAGTGTCATAATCTTTAGGGTCAATCACGACACCTGCCCAACCCATATTTTTTGCCGCGGCACGAATCATGGTAGGGCCACCAATATCAATGTTTTCAATGGCTTCGTCAAAACTGGCGCCGCGCTGCGTGACTTCAATAAAGGGATAGAGATTGACTACAACTAAATCAATCCAAGGAATTTCATGCTCATCGGCTTCGGCTTGGTGTTGATCGCGCACACCTAAAATACCGCCGTGAATTTTTGGGTGCAAGGTTTTGACTCGCCCATCCATAATTTCAGGAAAACCAGTAACTTGGGCAACGCGTTGATGGGGGATACCCGCTTCGTGCAAGGATCTTGAGGTACCTCCGGTTGAAATAATCTCGATGCCTAAATTATGTAATTGCTCGGCAAACTCAACGAGATTGGTTTTATCTGACACGGAAATGAGGGCTTTTTTTACCTTTAACTGTTCTTGATTCACGATCACTCCTTGGGTTGAAATAAGGTTATGGCCTCAATAAGCGCAGGGCCCTCTAAAGCTTGGACTTTGGCTTTTAAAGTTTCGGCAGTATCATTCTCCAAAATCTCACACTGCTTTTGGACTAAGATTTTGCCACCATCGACGATCTCTGTCACTAGATGCACTGTGCATCCGGACATTTTTTCTTGCGCATCTAAAACCGCCTGATGCACGGCTAAATCCATTAGGCCTTGATGTTTGGGTAAGAGCGAGGGATGCACATTGATAATTTTGTTTTTGAATGTGTTAATAAATTCGGGGGATAAAATCCGCATAAAGCCAATTAAAACAATCAAATCAAGCTCTTGGCCTTCTAAAACGTTGGCTAGGCGCTGATCATAGTCTGCGCGTGCTTCGCTTTTTTCTGGAATAATCGCAGCAAAATTCAATTTAAAATTGCTCGCTTTCTCTAAAATTCCTGCGGATATTTTATTACTGATGACAATAGTAATCTCGGCATTAAGCGTTTTGTGATTAATTGCCTCGGCAATCGGGATTAAGTTACTGCCCCGGGTTGAACCTAAAATTGCGATGCGTAAAGGTCTCATAATAATGCAAACCCTTTGGCTGCCACTAGATTGCTGTGGCTAATTCTTTGATTGATCAGCGCGGAGGTTCCAATATCGCTGCGATGAAAAACCGGACCGTGAATATTTTTTATGGCTGCTTCAACGAGAGCAGAGGCTTCTGGAATGCTATCGGCTAAGGCAACGAGCGCGAGGGCTCTTGAGCCTAGTAGTTTTAAGCCTTGGTCATCTTGGGTGACCGAGGCATAAAAACACTGCACGTCTTTGGGTAGCGCACCGATCACCACGTATTGATTTTTAATCGGGTGATCAGGATAGCCTTCGGGGACGATGTATTTACAGACGCTGGCTTTGGGCTTAAATTTAATGTTGATCTGATCTAATGCCTGATCGATCATCGCTTGCGAAATTGCCAGCAAATCTGTTTCTAATAAACTCAATAAATTAATCACTTCCGGATCACCAAAACGGGCGTTAAACTCTATCAGCTTTACGCCATTTTTTGTCGCCATAAAGCTACCATACACAATCCCAATATACCTATCATTGCACTCTTTTTGTAGGGCCTTGATGGTGTCAATGCTGATATTTAAAGCCTCTAAGACTTCGTTTTGCTCAACAAAAGGCAACAACCCGTCATACGCGGTATATACTCCCATCCCGCCAGTGTTAGGACCTAAGTCTTCGTTAAAGGCGCGCTTATGATCATGAGCAATAGGCATAGGCGCCAACGTTTTCCCATCAGCAAAACATAACAACGAAAACTCAGCACCAATCAATTTCTCTTCGATCACAAAGCCCTGACCCGCATCAAGAATTTCTTGGCAATATTCCAGTGCTTCTTGATGCGAGGCTAAATGTTCGCCGGATAATTTCACGCCTTTGCCACCCATTAGGCCATCGGCTTTGATGACGTATTCAGGGCCTAAGACTTGTAAAAATTCTGCTGCCCCTTCTAAGTTTTTGAAATATCTGAAATTCAATGCGCCAGGAAGTTGATATTTTTTTTGTAGCTCACGGGTAAAGCCTTTGCTGGTTTCAAGCTGCGCTAAGGCTTTTTTGGGCCCAATCGTCGGAATATTGATGTCCCATAACGCATCAGCAACGCCCATTTCCAGTGGCGCTTCTGGACCAATCCAGGCCATACTAATCTTGTGGGCTTTGGCATAGTCTTGAATTGCACTTAAATCTTTAAACGCAATCAGGCTAATGTTTTCACACAGCGGCTTTAAACCTGGATTGATATGTGTAGCGATATTAAAAATCCGCACCGTCTCATTTTGTTTTAGGCTGTGCGCCAAAATATGTTCCCGTGCGCCTGAGCCGATGATTAAAATATTCATGCGACATCCTTAGGCTTACCTGCGCCATAACAGCCATTTAAGCAAGCCATGCATAATTGGCTCATCTCTTTATTATGATTTTGGCGCAGCACTGCTTCTTCTAATGCTTCAATGGTTTGGTATAACAGCGCATCTACGCCAATGTCCTTGGCAATGCCGGCTTCATCTTGATGTTGATTGGCGATGAGCTCAGCCTTGGTTGGGATATGAATACCGTAATAGCAGGGGAACTTGACAGGTGGACAAGCAGAGACTAAATATACTTCTTTGGCACCAGCATCGCGCACCATTTTAATAATCTCTTTGCTTGTGGTCCCTCGTACAATGCTATCGTCCAATAATAAAACTTTTTTGTCTTTAAGCTCGGCCACTTGGGGTCTTAACTTGGTGCGTACTGATTTTAAACGCTTCTCTTGTGTGGGCATAATAAAGGTACGGCCGATGAAGACATTTTTGTACAAACCTTCAGAATAAGGCACATTAAGCTCTTGGGCAAAAGCCAGCGCTGGGGTGTTAGACGTGAAGGGGATGGGCACAACCACATCAGGTATAAGCTCAGGGTGCTTTTGTTTCCACGCTTTGGCTAGGTTTTGCCCCATGCGCAATCTTGCCTGGTATATACTTAATGCATTCATGGTGGCGTCAGGGCGAGCAAAATAAACGTATTCAAAGACGCAGGGCGTATAGGCTTTTTGAGTTAAGACTTTGCGAAATAATTGGCCTTCTAAATCAATAAAGACGACTTCACCCGGCGCGACATCACCCGCAGGCTCAAAGCCTAGGCTATAAAAGGGAATATCTTCGGAAGCAAATATGTAATCGGTTTTGCCATTTTCGGCCGCGCGCGCGCCCATGGTTAAGGGCCTAATGCCATGAGGATCCCGAAATACCACTAAGCCCATACCCACAATCACGGTAATAATCGAATAGGCACCGGTTGCTAGGTCAAAAATCTTATTAACCGCGGCACAGATTTGCTCAAAAAATTCTGGTGATGATGTGGCAGGGGGATGCTCTGCCAAAAAAGTGGCGAAGTAGTGCATCAATATTTCTGAGTCACTCAGGCTGTTCACATAACGGCGTTTTTCTTTTAATAAATCTTTGATTTCTTCATAATTGGCAATATTGCCGTTGTGGACTAAGCCAATGCCGTAGGGGAATGTGGTCGTCAGTGGCTGGGCCTCTGCCAAAGTATGACCGCCTGAAGTTGGATAACGTAAATGGGCGATGCCGATCTTACCCTTTAATTCTTGCATATCTTGCGATGTAAAGACCTCGCTAGCACGACCTCTGCCAATTTTAAGATGCATACGCTCATCAACCGTTAAGATACCCGCAGTATCTTGGCCACGATGTTGTAAGTGCAATAAACTTTCATAGAGCTCTGGCGCTACTTCTTTTTGACTAGAGATTCCAATAATGCCACACATATGCGTTTCCTTATGACTGCAATAATTTTGACAGCGTTGCTAATGCACTGAATGGGACTAGCTCACCCGTTAACTTTTGGTATAACGCTGCATAGCGCCCACTCACTTCCCGCACTAACGCTTCTGGCGCCACGGGTAAAATTTTATCTTCGTAGGGATTACTATTGGACTTATACCATAAACGAAGCAATTCTTTATCAAAACTTTTTGGCTCACGAGCAGTTTTTAAGGCATTTTCCCAGTCATTCACTTCCCAATAGCGACTAGAATCAGGTGTATGCACTTCATCAATCAAGACTAACTTGCCATCGACATCTAAGCCAAACTCATATTTGGTATCAGCCATAATTAAGCCTTGTTGCCACAAACGTTCACTTGCAAACTCAAATAAGCTTAACGCGGCCGTACTCATTTGTTCCCATAATTTTGGAGTCATATGCGGAATATTTTGAATATCGATAAGTTCCAGCGGCTCATCATGGTCTTTGGATTTACTCGTAGGCGTTAGCATAGGCTTTGCTAAGCGGGTATTTTTTTGCACGCCATCAGGAAGCGTCACACCAAAAAATTCGCGCTGACCGCTATTATAAAGCGTCCACAGTGACGTATTGGTTGACCCGGTAATGTAACCCCGCACGACCATCTCGATCGCCAGCGGCTGGCACTTTTTCACCCTCATGGCCGGTGGTGCTGGGACATCTAACATATGATTGGCAATGATGTGTTCGGTTTCTTTAAACCACCAAGCCGAGAGCTGGTTTAATACATCCCCTTTATGAGGAATCAAGGCAATCGCCCGATCAAAGGCACTTAAACGATCGGTGCTGATCAGTAATAATTGCTCGCCCTGATCATAAATATCGCGCACTTTGCCCTGATATTTGGGCCAGGGTAAATAGGTGTCTTTAAGACAGGTTTCACCATAAACATCCTCAAATATAAAGGGTTCTGGCGTCATAGTTGAAAGCCTTGGTGAGATAAGGGATTACCAAAAATCGGCCGTTGTTCTAATTGTTGCAGTATTTCTGACAGATCTTTTTCATCAGCATCGATGACCCAGACTGTTTCGCGCAGCACTTGGGTGACGTCAAGCTTTAGCTCGTCCTGCAATAAATTTTGTTTATGCAGCGCCATTTCATCTTCCAAGGGCCTGATGATATAAACTTTTTTGCCTTTAGCTTTAATCTGCGTGAGTGTTTGTGTGTATTCTTTTTTGGGATTAAAAATAAAATCGCTGTCTTTGATCTTTGGCTCAAAGGCTTTAGGATCAATACCTTGCTTACAATTAATTTGCCAATGGGTGTAGCGCTTAAGCCGTAAATTCAAACCTTGCATTTGCAAACTGCTCTCAAGCGATAATGCTTCATTATCGTGAATATTTAAGCCGACCCAATAATGCAGGGCGCTTTCATCCACCTCATAAGGTGCAAAGGTTAGTTTGGGCGGTGTGTAATTCAGCGTTGCAGTACTTAAGGGCTTATTAGGCGCGCGCTGTAAATAGGCTTTTAATGCCAAAAACAAACCATCGCCTGTGGGGGTGCGTTCTGGATGGGGCATCAGGGCTAGGACATTACCCTGGGCGTTACTAATGCCGGCAAGATTATAGGCGGTGCCATTGGGATTCACTGGAAATTCTGAAACAATTGCACCACTGTCATCGCAGTAATAATAAAACACCGCATCGGTTTTTTTTAAGGCTTCATATAACTCTGGGGCCAACATAAAGCGCCCCTCGCCGTGCGCCATGGGAATGTGCATGGGAGTATTGACCAAGGCCTCGCTTGAAAAGGCATTGTTGGGATTGGCATGACTGGCCTTGATGTTGATCCAGGTGTTATAAAACCCTGTGCCGACTAATTTGCCCTTTAAGATGCGCTTGTTATGCGCTAAAGCCATGGCCACGGTATTATCAGGCAAACCTGGTACCAAGCCACTTTCCACCAAAATCTGAGCGCCATTACAAATGCCTAAAATGGCTTTGCCCGTTTTGGCCTCAGCACTTAATACTTTCATTAAGGGATCCATCGAGGCAATTAAACCTGAACGTACGCGATCTTCATAAGAAAAACCGCCAATCAAAATATAGGCGGAAAATTTTTTAAGTTTGTCATAATCAGCATTCCATAAAACGGCTTCAGATTCTAAACCCGCGCGTTTTAGCGCCAAAATAGTTTCACGCTCGCAATTAGATCCTGGAAATTGAATGACGGCTACTTTCATTTGAGCAACACCTTGGGTTCACCTTTGACCACTTTACCAATTTCGTAGAGTTTAAATTCGGTAAATTGTGCGCGGATGGTTTGCTTAATTTCGGCCACTGCGCTTGCATCTACAATCATGACATAGCCAATGCCCATGTTAAACGTACGATAGGCTTCTTCTTTGGGGAGCTTGCCTAAATTGACCAAGGCTTGGAAAATCGGCAGAATTGGCCATGAGCCTAATTCTAATTCAACGGCGCAATCATCAGGCAATACGCGCGGAATATTTTCGAGCACACCACCACCCGTAATATGCGCCATGCCGTGGATGGGGAAATTACGTTTAACTAATTCTAATACCGGTAACGTATAGTTAATATGGGGTTCAAGTAAAGTGTCGCCGACTTTGCCTTTAAAATCACTGATGACATCATTGACGTTCCAACCGGCAATATCAAAGCAAAGCTTGCGTGCCAAAGAATAGCCATTGGTATGTAAGCCGCTCGAACCAAAGGCTAATACCGTATCTCCAGGTTTGATATTTTTACCTGTGATAATTTTACTTTTATCAATCACCCCCGTGATAATGCCGACCACGTCGTATTCGTTACCCGCATAAACGCCTGGCATCTCGGCAGTTTCTCCGCCTAAGAGCGCAACATTGACGGCTTTGGCCGCACGGGAAATGCTATCAACAATCGCCACGACTTCATTGGGTTTAATTTTGCTGCCGCCGATATAATCAAGCAAGGTTAAGGGTTTTGCGCCGCAGACGATAATATCATTACAAGTCGAGCTTAATAAATCAAAGCCTAAGTTTTCGTATTTGCCCATGAGGCTTGCAACCACAGGCTTGGTGCCTAGGCCATCGATGCTTTGAACTAATACCGGATGAATATATTCGTTAAACAAAGGCTTTAAATCATAAAGCCCAGCAAAGCCACCTAATTCACTTAACACATTTTTGTTGTAAGTTTCCTGCACGCCTTTTTTGATGCGTTTGACGACTTCATTGCCGGCATCAATATCGACGCCAGCGCTTTTGTAATTCATCATGTTCGTTCCTTTGTTAACGAATATTAATTTCTTTTTGCTCTTAACCCATTGTGCCATGTGGCTTTTGCGGTGGCTAAATCAAGTTTAATCTCTTGATTGAGTTTTAATGTTGCCGTGGTTGTGGTCACGCCAATCTCGGCAAAATCAATCTTATACTTTTGTAAAATTTGCGTAACTTGCGTGAATTTATCTGCCGTCACTTCTAATACAAAACCTCCTGTTTCGCTAAATAGGCGCTTGGCTAAGCTTATATCTCCTGGAATTTCTACTTCACAGCCAATGTGATTGGTAAAACTCATGAGGGCCAACGCTACCGCAATACCGCCATTGTTAATGACTTGGCAGGCGTTTAATAGTTTCGCCTCGGCTAAATCACTAATCGCGTAAAGTTGATGTGCAACCTCCGCGCCTTTAGGTTCAGGAATATTTTTACCTAACTCATTGAATAATTGATAATAGGCGCTGCCACCGCATTCATCTAAACGCTTGCCCAGCATAATAATTTTTGAGCCGGTGGCTTTAAATGCTGGGGTGAGGGTGCAGCTGGCGTCTTTCATCGCACCAATACAGCTCACAATTGGGCTTGCTGGAACTTGCTGATTTTTTGATTCGTTATACAGCGAGACATTGCCGCTAATGATCGGTGTTGGTGCTTCTTGATGCTCTTGCAGTGCGACATCATTGCAGGCATCTTTTAAGCCACTAATTGCATCGATAATTTCTTGCATGACATCGAGTTTTTCGGGATTACCAAAGCATAAACAATCGGTGAGGGCTTGTGGTCTTGCGCCGGTTGAAGCCACTTTGCGCATGGCATCAATAATGGCATTGTAGGCCGTCCAATAGCTGCTGATTTTGCCGTAGCGAGGATTGGATGAGGTCGCGAGCGCAACACCAACGTTTTGAATTTCAAGAGGATAGCTGTCATCGTTAAAAGGTGTTAAGACCCCAGCAGCCGCAACACCTCGTTCGATCAAAGTCCGGCCTTGCACTTGTTTGTCATAGCATTCAAAAATCGGGGTACGTGCCGCGATATTTTCATGCCCTAAGAGTTTCAGTAAGACTTCACTTACATTTTGCTCTGGGATAGTAGGTTCGCTTAAGTCTTTTTTGCCAGGAGCGTGCGGACGATCGTAGAGAATGCCACTTGTGACATCTTCTGCTTTTGCATCAACGATGACTTCGCCATGGAATGACACCACATAGCGGCCATCTGTCCTGGCCTTACCAATTAAGCTGGCGCGTGCACCGGGAGAAACTTTAGGTAAATCAAAAATTTCGTTGTAATGCTTTAAGACGATCGGGGTTAGTTCTGGGGGTAGGGCCCAAAGATAGCGCTCTTGGGTTTCCGCGCATAAAATCACTTGTGGGGCTAAGTCTTGCATTGCCACATGCACTTTTTCTAAATCAATCTCGGCACCAAAGCCACCGGCATCAGCAATCTCAACCGATGCGCAAGAAATTCCACCGGCGCCTAGATCTTTAAAGCCTACCTGATCAATCAAATTATGCTCTTGTAAATATTTGAATAGCGCATAATTAGCCTTTAATAAATGCCGGCCTAAAAAGGCATTGGGTTCTTGCACTGCGCCTTTATTGGCTTCCAGATCTTCTTCATTCAGCGTTAACGATGAAAAACTGGCACCGCCAAAACCGCTATTGTCCGTGGGTTTACCCACTAAGACTAAATCATAATTCGCGCCATGTTTGGGGATAAAAGAATGAATCAGTTGATCTTCGCGCACAAGACCAATCGTAACTACCGTCACTAAGCAATTGTCTTGATAAGCATCGTCGTAATAGACATCGCCAGCGATATTGGGAATGCCTAATGGATTGCCATAGCCTGCAATGCCTGACACTACACCTTCATCCACAAAATGCGTACGCGCATCGCTTAAATTTCCAAAGCGCAAACAATCGGCAACGCCAATGACTTCTGCACCCATGCAACAAACATCGCGCACATTACCGCCAACGCCTGTCGCTGCGCCTTCATAGGGGACAATTTGTGAAGGGTGGTTATGCGATTCATGACTGACAACAACACCATAACGCCGACCTTGTTGATCGGTTGCAACCGCAACGACACCGGCATCTTCGCGCGGACCTAATATCACATTAGGCGCATCGGTCGGTAGCGTTTTTAAATGCATGCGTGTGCTTTTGTAAGAGCAATGCTCCGAACCTTGAATCGACCAGAGCACGCATTCTGAAAGGGTTGGTGCACGACCTAAGAGTTCTTGTACTTTGAGGGCTTCATCTATTTTTAAGCTAATACGATGCTCAGTCAGAAATTGTTCTGCCGCAGCCTTTGCTGAATTTTTAAAATCAAAACTAGGGTTAAATACTGATTTCATTATTTTCAAATTACCAGAGACTTGATTGCCTCGGCATTATAGAAAATTTTAGTGGAATAAGCCAGTGTGGATTACCTCAATAATGTGGTGTGCTGCCAGCTTTTTCTGCATCTTTATCTGTTGGAAATACTGCTGCAAAGGTTAATGCTGAAGCATCAGCGGGTAAAGTAGGTGCTGGTAATGCGTTACCTGCTCCGCTAAATTTAGATTTTCTTCTTGTGCGCGATGATAATGATTCAGATGCTCTATTACTTACTGATAATTCTGCTTCTCTTTGTGTTATTGTAGGTGCATCTGCTGATGGTACTTTTTTTGCCGTTATTTTTACGCTTGCTGCAGATTCTAGGCTACTATCCCCAGCGCCCCATCCACCCACTTTTCTTAGTGTGAGTAATGGGCTAGTTTTTGGCTCTGGTGCAGCAGAAGTCACATGTCTTGCTGATAATACGGAGGGGCCTCCTGCTAGCCTTCCTGATCTAGCCCTATCTCTTGACCACATACTCTTTTCTATTTTATTTTAAATAATAAATTACATATTACAATGCAAATTATATTTAAGTCAATTGATAGTTTATCACGAATATCTCGATAGCATCTGTTCTATGTGATCATTCGTCTTGTAATTTGATCTTTAAATAAAAAAGATCATAAAAAAATCAAAGGTAGGTGTTAATTTAAGCCTGGATTCTGGCGTCCCATGCTGCGCATGGGTGCCAGAACGACGAACGGAGAGAGGCCTCTTGGGTTATGCAGCAGTCTTTGCTAATTTAAAAGTACTGTTGAATAATAAAAGCCCCCCTGTTAGATCTTATGCTGAACTTGCATTAAGTCATCTTGGTCATAAAGATAAAGCTGAAATAAGGTATGCGATTACTTTGTCTCATCTTTAAGTGCTGAAGCACTTGTAGAACCAAGTCCATAACTTCCTCAATGATAACCCTGTGCCTAACCTGTGGATAACTTATGTATGGATTCGCGCCAAAAAGTTATCCCCATTTCATCCACCGTTTATGCACCGTTTGTCCATAGGATGACATTTCGCTACAGCTTTGGCCCAATCTGGGTTACAATAGATATGCACAGAAAAAGCCGACCTATATAGTAATAATGAATCTTAAAAGATATAATCTTATTAATCTAAAAGACACCGAGACTTTAAGTTTTGACCTTAAAGAATTGCTTTCAAAAAAGTCTACAAGACAGATCGTTTTTTTGGAAGGGGATCTTGGTACGGGTAAGACTACCTTAGCACAACATCTTTTAAAAAACTTAGGCGTTACGGATCGAGTTAAGAGCCCGACCTATACTTTGATAGAGCCATATCAAGGATTAACTCAGAAAATTTATCACATGGATTTGTATCGTTTGCAGGATGTTGCTGAATTGGAGCATTTGGGTTTGGATGATTTGCTCTGTGAGCCTGCAGTATTTTTAGTAGAGTGGCCTGATAAATTAAAGGCTTATGGCGTTCAGCCTGATATTATTGTGCATCTCACGCTTCTCCCGGATGGGGTTCGTGCCGTAGAATTGGCTTATTAAAATTTTTGCTAAGCTTTCATGAGTCATCAACCGATTAAAATTTTACCTTCAATTTTGGCCAATCAGATTGCTGCGGGTGAGGTCGTTGAGCGTCCTGCATCGATTATCAAAGAGTTACTAGAAAACTGTATTGATGCCGGGGCGGATGATATTATTATCCGCATTGAAGAGGGCGGTGTTAAGAGCATTACCATTAGCGATAATGGCAAAGGCATTCCTAAAGATGAATTGCTTTTAGCCGTCAGCCCCCATGCCACGAGTAAAATCTATTCGCTTGATGATCTTGAGAATTTAAATACCATGGGCTTTCGTGGTGAAGCGCTCGCGAGTATCAGCAGTGTATCACGCTTTAGTTTAAAATCGCGTTTTTTGGATCATGACATTGCCTATGTTTTAGAAATGGAAGGCAAAGATGAGCCGCCTAAAATTGCCCCGACGCAATTAAATCGCGGGACGACGATTACGGTCAAAGATTTGTTTTTTAATACTCCCGCACGACGTAAATTTTTGAAAAGTGTTAATACCGAATTTGGTCATATCGAAGAAATGGTGCGGCGTATTGCTCTAAGTGCCCCTGATATTAGCTTTACTTTATTTCATCAGGATAAGTTAATTTTAAAGTTACCCAAAGCCTTGGATGAAGCCACACAAAAAGAGCGCCTGCGCCAAATATGTGGGGCGAGTTTTGTGAATAATATGCTGCGCATTGATCAAAGTGCTGTGGGTTTGCATTGCCATGGTTTTATTGGCAAACCGACTTTGATGCGATCCAGTAATGATTTACAGTATGTGTATGTCAATGGCCGTTTTGTCAAAGATAAGTTTATCAATCATGCGATCAAGCAGGCGTATCGGGATGTGTTGTATGGTGATAAACATCCGGCTTTGGTTTTGTTTTTGGATATTGAACCAAGTCAGGTCGATGTCAATGTGCATCCAACCAAAAATGAAGTACGCTTTCGTGATGGGCGATTGGTGCATGATTTTGTGGTGTCGAGCATTGAAAAAACTTTGGCAGGTGTTAGTCTTTTGGGAACCCGGGTTGAGGAAGTGGTGGCGCCACCACCCATAGTTGCAGCAGCGGCTATGGATATTCCCTTCACTTATCCAAAACCGCAAGCGTTAAATACTCAAGAATTGCATTTACATGAGCAATTTTACAAAGAATCTTGCACGCCAAAAAGTTTTAATTTTGTAGAAACAGCCGTTCCTGAGCAGCCTTTACGTTTTGGCAAAGCCTTGGCACAATTGCATAACATCTTCATTTTGGCAGAGACTTTCGATGGTTTTGTGATTGTTGATGCGCATGCAGCCCATGAACGGGTGTTGTATGAGCGCCTAAAAAATACCTGGCGTGAAGTTGCGACGCAGACACAAATGTTACTGGTGCCTAAGAGTGTTCAGATAGGAAATTTTGCCAAAGGCATTTTGTTAGAACATCTCTCTTTGTTAACTGATTTAGGCTTTGTGATTGATGAGCTCACCGAAGAATCGATCGTAATTCGCGAAGTGCCGGTGATGCTGGCCGATGCAGATTTAGGTCATTTCTTTACTGAATTGGCTCATGATTTTGAATTACTAGGGGCATCGAATTCTACTGATGATTTTTTGGATCAAATCTTAGCAGAAGTGGCTTGTCATAGCGCAGTTCAGGCTGGTCAGGTCTTAAGCATGACCCAAATGAATCAACTACTCAAAGACATGGAGTATACACCGCGTATTGATCAATGTAATCACGGTCGCCCGACTTGGAGGCGGTGGTCGAGGGAGGAATTGGATGTTTTGTTTTTGCGTGGGCGTTGATTTTAGCCCCTATTTTTAATTAGATGATATAAATTTTAAATTA
>CAIQBE010000047.1 GCA_903870015.1 uncultured Thiotrichales bacterium | reverse complement strand
GGGGCAGGCGCAGACACATATTGAGGAGGCGCCGCATATCCTCTTACTGCCGGGGCTGGAGCAGGCGCAGACACATATTGAGGAGGCGCTCCATATCCTCTTACTGCCGAGGCTGGGGCAGGTCCAGATGCATATTGAGGAGGCGCTCCATATCCTCTTACTGCCGGGGCTGGGGCAGGCCCAGACACTTGTTGAGGATACCCTTGAGAATACGCTCCATATCCTCTTACTGCCGGGGCTGGGGCAGGCCCAGACACATATTCAGGAGGCGCTATCACTCTTCTAGCTAACACCTCTTCGTCATTCATCGGTACAGTACGCTGTTTACTAAAAGTCGTCCCCATTCTAATCTCCTAATTAAATTCAAAGATGCTATGAGCTAGCTTAGCAATCATTCAACGGCAGGTCTACGGCTGTAGCGAGCAAGTGTAGCAACAAAGTAGTAATGTTACACCCCACCCCCAAAATAACGTAAAAGGCTAGACAAGCCAGGTAAATACATGCTATAATATAAACTGTTTATAATTTAACATAATGCGCATTATGCGAACTACTAGACTATTTACAAATATTGATTTATCGAGCACCATAATAGTTTGACCAAACCAAACTGAGTGCCTCTTTTAGGGGATTAATTAGGTGAAACTATATGGCACATAATAAAACAATAGCACAACACTATGTTCCTCAGTTTTTACTATACGGGTTTGCTTCTGCTTCTGATAAGATTAACCTTTTTGATTTGAAGAAAAATGAAGTTCGATTTAATCAAGCGATAAATTTTGTTTTTTATGAAAACTACTTTTATGACACTGATAATAGGGTAGAAAATATGCTGTTGCTTCTGGAAAAAAAAGCATCAGTTCCTATCAATAAAATCAGGCAAGATGGGTATAGCCGTATTGAGGAAAATGACAAGTGTGAGCTGATAATATTTCTATGTGCTCAACTTTCACGAACTAAAGCAGCTAGAGATCGCTATCTGGGCATGCTTGACGAAAAAAACATGGAAAAAGTTAAAGCCAGTTTGGCAAAAAAATATCATGAAGATACTGATTTTGGTCATTATCATTACCCAAAAGAGGATTTGCGTAAAATCAGCGCAATAAATACTAGCGAGGGCGTCCTCCATTCAATGGTAATGAACGACTTAAGGTTTCATGTTTTGATAAATAAAACTGACAAGGAATTTATTATTTCAGATCACCCCATGATTGTAATTAATGCTCTATACAAAGAGGAGAGTCAATTTATGCCTGGCCCGCTTGCACGAGGAGCCCAACTATTCCTACCATTATCCAAAAATATCTGTTTATGTGCTTACGACCCAAAAGTCTACAAATATGGCGGGCAAAAGTCATTAACAGCAAGTGAGATAAATCTCAAAGATGTTCAATGGCTAAATAAATTACAGGCCCTTTCCGCTGCACACTTCATAGGCTTTTCCTCGCCACTCATGGAGAAATATGTGCGCAATTTAAAGCCCAGTAAGGAAAATTGCTTACCATCATTCTATAAGGTACTAAAAAAAGCAAAGAAATTGTATAAAAATCCTCAATTAAGAAACCCTCAAAAATATCGAGACTTTTTAAGGTTTCTTTCTGTTGAGGGTGCGCTATAAAACTGGAACAATAAGCCCGTCTTTAGAAGGATAGGCTTGCCATATCTTAGATAATATAGCATTGACCAAATAAATGCCATCCTCAACTGAGTCATCTAAAACTTTAACCCCTTGTGGCAATGGGAATCGATGCAACCTATGTAGTGGGTTTTGACAGGTTGTAAAGCACGTTCCTCTAATAGCAGACCAATGAGAGTGTGTAAAGGTGGAGGCCCATCCATAAAATTTATCATAATCATCTTTGGTATTTGAGTCCTCAGCGAGAGTGCGAAGATCAAGGTTACACCAGTGTCCAAGATTTATTGAGATAAATTCTTGAAAATAATCTTCATTAGCAAGTTGACTTAACAAGGACTCATTTATAAAGGAGGGAACAGACTCTGACTCTTCTAATTTCAGTAAAGCAAGCTTAGCTTGCTCCGTTCCAAAGCTTCTATATTTTGACCAAAGGCCAGGGTCATCTTTGTAAAGCAGATATGCTAAAGTAATTTTACTTTCAACCATGCATCTTAGTAGTAATCGACCAACTATCCCTCTACTATTGAGCCCACATAATAATTCAGTTAATACTGCTAATGCATAAAATCCAAATCCAAAAACTGTATCATGTCGTGCATCTGTAGCGGTAGTAGATACGGTACAGTAAAAGTGTTCATATAATGTTACTTGCGCCTCTAAAATTGCATCATATATTTTTCTCTTATTAATTTTTGATGGAGTTGGTTCACTTATTTTTATAGGTACACAGGCGGTTTTTTCAAAACACTCAAGCCAAAATGACTCGCTCCAGTTGGGAGATAGTGCATTATCGGTTGGCCGTAACATCATTTCTTTTGCTCTTATGCTAGGTCGAACTGATCGCATATCACCTTTATTTGGATACTCAACAATACAATTTGTCATTTCAGCCATTTCTGGTGAAAAATGAATTCGGCCTAATGCCATATTAAACATCAAAGTAAGCCATCGAATATCTGTTGATTCTTGCGATTGATGGTCTAAAGTCTTAGCTATTGCACTTGCTATTATATCCCAATCGCCTTCTAGTGGCTCCATTTTTAAATGTGTTATCCACCGCTCTTTGCCAGGAAGACTATCAAACATCAGTAAGGGTCTCAGAGCATTATTACCAAAGGGATGTATTTGAATAAGCTTAATAACTTCATTAAAGATGTCATTAGGCAAATTTATCAATGAGGAGTGACCTAAGTCCCACTTATCCCATTCATTAGGACCAACGATCTTATCTCGATACTTAAATCCAAGGGAGGCAATGAGTTTAAATACATCAAGAGCATCTTGTCTAGGAAAAATTGAAGCAACTAAGCTTGCCCAGAGCATTTCTGGCAGTCGAGAGTTCATCCATGATTTAAAACTAACGGTCTCCCCTAGGGGTGATTGCATCATAGGAGGGATCAGATTTTTACCAATACGCTTATGCTGTTTCAACGTGCTAGTATTCTTTGATCCTTTTTTTTCGCACCCCTTTTTCCTTTTGTCATAAAAACTCCATAATAAGGTAATTAAAGCAGGCCTTCACCTGCATGATTCTCAAATTGATTAATATCCTCATAGTAATCAAGCAATGTTCGCGGGGTTTAATGAGTAATGACAATTAACTTTTCAATACGCTTACCCTTTCGAACACCCGACGTAATAAAGCCACGCCGAAGACTATGGCCTGAGTAGAGCGATTCATCTAGCCCTATACACTGAGCATATTTTTTTACGATAAGTGCAACCATTTGCCCGGACAGATCAGTTTTTTCAGGGTTATTACTTGAAGGTAAAAGTTTATCATCGTTACTGACCTGCCGAAATAAGTATCCTTCTGTAATACCTGAAACCCTTAACCAGCTTTGGACTGCCTCTACTGGACAACAGTCAGTACCCCTGATAATAGGTTTAATTCTTCCTTTACCAATTTGGTCAGTTTTACTTTTACGAATAAGTACTTTCATTCCTTGAGGTAATACCTCTAAATCCTCAAAGCAAAATCAATTTAAACGAGCACTATTGCAATTCCCGGCCTTGCAATCACCCAGATACTATGCTAAAAAAGATACACACAGCAACTTTGACCCATCACCTTAAGGAGATAGCATATGGCCGGCAGAGAATTCGCAAATATACTTCGACAAGGAGCAAGATTTTTAGCGAGAAAGCCGCCTGCACAAGCATCTTATGCCTTAGCCTTTAGTAGTAAAAGTGGCTCTCGCTTACAATTAATGAGTGGCCCCGCTCCAAATAGACAAAATTTATTAATACGCTGCGGAGGAGATGAAAAAGTCTTAGAAGCCCTAGCAGCAAAACATGATGGAAACCTCAAAGAGGTTGATAGTTTCTTGCAAGATGTAGAAAAAGGACTAATCGCCTTTAGAATCGCCCCCGATGGCGGCATTATTATGCGAATTACTGAAAAAGGCGCTGAACACGCTGCCAAACATGATGCAGAAATTCGTAAACACTCTGTCTATTAACTTTCCCCACAGGAGATAATATATGGCAGGCAGAGGCTTAGCACGTATCATTCGCCAGGGAGCAAGGGCTTTAGCTAGAAAGCAACCTATGAAACCCCATTACGCGCTAGCTTTTAGCGGCACAAGTGGCCAAGGCGTAAAACTAATGAGCGGCCTACCTCCAGATGGTCAAGATTTATTAGCGCGCTGCGGGGGAAACGCACAAACGTTAAATGCTTTAACAAAGCGATACGATGGTGATCTCAATCAAGTACATATTTTTTTGACAAAAGTAGAGCAAGGCTTGGCCGCCTACAGGATTGATGCCGAGGGTGATGTTGTTATGCGGGTGACTGAAAAAGGGGCTCAACGTGCCGCTGAGCATGCCGCAAAAATTCATGAACACTCTGTCTATTAAATTTATCCTAAGCCGTCCCTGCGAGGACTTACATTTATTATAGACACTTGCTGATTATTTTCTTCACCATACTTACTCCACCCCATCAAGAGATACAATAGGACTACATCAACCCCTGAAGATAATCCGCCCAAGCCTGCATCATCTTACAGCGCTCAGTTAGATACAAAGCCTTATTATAAGCGGCCTCAACCTTACTCTCTCTTTTATGACCCAACTGAATTTCAACAATATGCGGTGGAAAACCTAGCTCATTTAGCGCAGTGCTGACCACACCGCGAAGACCATGGCCTACCATTTTAAAATTCATGCGATCTAAGGCTTGGCAAATTGCGGCCTCACTCATTGGGTGATGCGGATTATTAACGCTTGGCAGAGCTAAATCCCCAGGCTTGCCACCCGTGAGTGGCTTGATCTCATTTAAAAGCTTTAATGCTTGCGTCGGCAAGGGCAAAGCATGAATGGACTTATCACACTTTTCAGGCTGTCGATTCCAGACTGCTGCCTTTAAGTCAAAATCTTGCCACTGGGCTTTTCTGATACTGGTTTGGCGCATGCCTGTATATAGCAGCATCCAAATAGCGGCTTTCGTTAGTTTATGGCCGTTATAGACCTCTAATGCTTTTAGAAATCTGGGCAATTCTTCAAAACGAATACGTGCCATATGTTGGGTATCATGACTTGGCAAATGCTTGATAATGGCGCGACATGGGTTAATTGAGAAGTCGTTGTTTTCAACATAAGCAAAATCAAAAACCTCGCCCGACCACTGGCACAGTCTTTTGGCCATATAGGTCATGGGCCGACCATGATTCGTTTTTGCGGCAACGCCTCGAAATAAGCTTAATAACTCTGAGCCTTTAATTTGCGTAATGTGCTTGTGACCGATGTAAGGAAAAATGGGAAAGAGCCTGATGAATGCACATGAAGCCATGCTTTCAAACGAACCCTATATTTAACAAGACTTTTAAGCGTTTTTGAACTTTAATGAATAATGATGAACAACAACCATGGTGCGAAAGGAGAGACTCGAACTCTCACGGGTTTCCCCGCTGGAACCTAAATCCAGTGCGTCTACCAATTCCGCCACATTCGCAAGGTGTAGTCGCGTATCATACCAGAAGCGAATAAACTTGTATATCATTTTGGCATTTACCGTCAAGGTAATTTAGCAGTGGCTTTATAGAAAGCGATATGCTAGAATTATGTTGTTCTTTTTTAAGGGAATAAAAATGGATTGTTTACGCCCAATGCCTGATAATCTTGAGTATTATGAAAATGTTCCACCTCAAGAATTACAAAAACTCTCGATCAACGCGGGATTAGAAACCTGCCCTGACCTGGAAATGATTCACCCGCTTATTGACAATGCTAAAAAGATTCTCGAAATTGGCGGAGGCTATGGCAGAACCATTGATTTTTTGATTAAAAATAATTTTAAGGGCCTGGTTGATATTATCGAGCCTACTGATAACTTTCATGCGTTTTTACAAAATAAATATCCTCATCAATTTAATATTTTCAAGGAATTGATTCAAGATTTCACCCCACCCTCTCAATATGATCTTATTCTTTGGCTTTGGTCTAATGTGGTGGAGTTTTCACCCCTCATGCTTAAAAAAATCTTCAAAAAACTGTGCCTTGCTTTAGAAAAAAATGGCGTATTGGTGATTGAGACTATGCGTGAACATATTGACCCTGTTGGACTGGAGTACAAAACCGCGAAGACCTCCTTGACTAGACTACAACATGGCACATTGAAAAGCTTTAATTACACCAAAAATAACATCATCACTCTCGCGCAAAAATCAGGCTTAAAAATCCTGGAAATACAAGATTATGCTCTTAGCTCCGGCCGACTACGCACCTTGATGCTTTTGACTCAGGCGCATACACCCATTTAAAAAATTAGAGTTCACAGGATAGCTTAATGACAAATCTTCCCCAAGAACATTAACGGCATCTTCAAAATTTGCGTCTTCTTTAAAGATGTTTTCGGGACTAAAAATTCTTTCACCTTCATTCGCCATATGGTGAAAAAAATGAAAACTAACCCTGGTTGGAACATCGTAAAAACGTGTACCTTCTATATTAAGCTTACTAGTTTTCAGAAAATTCAGATACTTTGTAAGTAAATATTTTATTTCTAATAAATCAGCAATCTTGGTTGAGACTTTTTTACTGCTCGGCGAAAAGCTGAGACTTATAGGATATTCTAGTGAATAATAAACTGCATCATTAGGGTCCTCGTACGCAAACAACTGAGAGCCCATAAAAATAGGCTGATATTCAATTTTATAAACATCAATTAAAGCTTTTTGAAATGCTGAAATGGGTCCGGCATCATCATTATGCAAAGGTGCAAATCCTGGTTGAACCCCCGCTGCAATAAGACTTATTTGCCTTACGATATCTGCGATAGCAGGATTCACCTTCACCACTTTTTCTTGTTTAAATACCGAATATACCACATCCCATAAAAACTGATTACGCCAAAACTCTGTTGCGCGCCAGGCTTTTTCATGCAAGCTTAATTTAAACATAGCTGACTTTTTATCTGACCAGTCAAACCACGCATCGCTAAAAAATAATACTTCGCAACGCCAAGGATCATCGAACCCAGGTGCGTTCGCTAGGGCTCTAAATAAATTCCATTGATCCTGATACTCACTTTCTTTGGGCAAATTCACCTGAAAATGCTTTTCTAATCGGTTTAGCCCTACAACCTCAGAGACCTTTGCAAGTGAAAACATTGACCTTGCACCTGCTGTAAGACTCCACAAAAAATTAGGATGAAGGTCGATACCTTTCTCACTTAAAACCAATAATGTCCCGAATAACCTACCTTTTTTAATCATCCCTGAAAAAGGAAAGGTATTTCCCATGTGATTTAAAAAAAACTCAGCAGAACCCTTTAATATCCAAGCGACTGGATTACTTAAATTATTGTAGCCTAATTTTTTACGAATTACATCCGGCACGCGATCATCAGTAATCGGCACAACCTCACCTGAGGCTATTGGCACTTGAAATACGCCATTTTTTAAAATCTCAGCGCCGTAGGGATAAGAAACCTTGAATAAAGTATGTCTTGAATTCGGACCAAATTCCTCGATGGCCTCAAACAACTGAGGATCCAGGGCCTGGACCTGCGCCTTAACATCAGGCCATGTTACCTCTTCGAGCGCTGCTGCCTTTAACTTCAAGAAAATCACCTTTTTCTTTGCTTACAATCATTGTGCCATAAGGACTGCAAAGGAGCAATCGCGCGCTTGCTACTGGCAAAAAAAAACCGCCTATCACAGCGGTTTTTTTGACAAAAATAAATCCTTATTTAGCAGGACCGTTGTTCGCAGCTGCAGCAGCGTTCATCATCATCGCTTGCTGTGCTTGCATGCCTTCAACTTGTGATTTTAGGCCGGTATGCACATCTAACAATACCAAGGTTAGGCTTACTAATGCTGCAATCTTAGCTACCTCTAACACGCCTTTTAATACACGCTGGACCATACAGCAAGCATTACCAGCACCAGTACCACAGCTTGATGAATTATTATCGCATCCCATGACTCTCTCCTGTTAATTAAAATGAACTACTATACAAAGCCCATATAGCATACCACTAAATCTTGCGCCCGCAAATAGGCTTTTTTTCTCCTTTTGCTTATTGTTATTTATTATGATCAGAAAAGCATGCATAATTATGTTATATTGATTTTGCTCACTACTTCGCTATCAATAAATAAGCTAAGAGTGTTAAAGGAGATAACATGGGTCTTTTAGCTAAACACAGTGATATTTTAACCTCCAAACATACAAAGAATGAAGAAAATAACGTCCTAACCTGGGATAATTTTGATAACAACGCCTTCTATGAAATAATCAAGGCTGACGGGCTGAAGAAGTTTGCAGAACGACGGGGCTTAGCCGCAGGTTGCGATATAGAGCTGCTAAAGCCTATATGGTCTAAGGCTAGCTCTATACTAGAAATTGGCGCTGGTTATGGCCGTGTAATCAACGCCTTGCTGAGCAAAAATTATACTGGAAAAATTTCTGCCATTGAAAGATGCGCATCGATGATGGATGCCCTCATCAAAACTTATAGTAACAAAATTAATCTCTTTAAAAATGACCTACATAACCTGGGCGATATCGATGAAAAATTTGATGTCATTTTGTGGCTCTGGTCGGGAATTGGTGATTTTTCAAAAGAAGAACAACCCATCATCGTCAAGCACCTCAAAAAACTCCTGCAAGAAAATGGCACACTCATCATTGATACTATCGCAATGGATATTATGCCTCTCGAGGTAATCCAGCATGATAGACAGCTTTATACGATTAATGTGAATGAATATGTAAAATACATCTACGAGCCAAATACTGCAGAAATAAAGCAATATGCCAAAGAGGCGGGGTTCAAAAATTTTGAATGCACTAGCTACCAAACAGATAGCAGTTACGAGAGACTGCTATACATATTGAGCTAATTATTTTTTCACTGGGAACAAACGAATACATCCTTTTACAAAAGAATTGGCATCGGGAAAACCCTCATGTACTTTACCATCCAGCGTGGTGAGCAGCATAGCGTCATCTTTAGGCATTTCCGCACTATTACGCATTCCGGCGTGGAGATCGACGCCGTTATGAAAGTAATCATAATGAGTATGTTGAAATACCTGCTGCAGGGAAGTACCACTCAAATTAAACTTACCGGATAACAAGTCCTGCTCGCATCGAATCATCAGCGACCTAATTTCATGCAGATCTGAAATGCTGCTGGCTCTTACTCTTGAACTGGGTTTAAATTCGGAGGCATTAGGGAACTGTAAAGAATAATACACGGGCGAGGCATTGGGATCGCGAATTTTGAATATTTCTGGCTGCATGATAATAGGAGGGTAGTTTCTAATATCATAATCCTCCATGTAAATTCTTTGAATTTCTTTAAAAGGACCCGCCAACTCATTACGCGCCGGTGCTAATCCTGAGAACGCTGAAACTCCCATAAATAAAAGATACTTTACCGTATCCATAATGTAGGCATTAGGCCGAATCTCATAATCCTGTAGAATTAAAGAAAATACCAAATCCCAAATAAATTGATTGCGCCACAGCTCAGTTGCACCCCAAGCAGAGTCATGAAAATAATAATAAAATGACTTCCACTTTGGATCGTCTAAATGCTTGAACCACTGCAAGGGAAAGTATAAAATTTCAGCCTCCCAGGGTTCTTGAAAGCGTGGGTGGCTCGATAGCTGTCGAAATATCTCCCAATGATCCATCAAAGATCGGGGCACCCCGACATTTAAATCATAGGCCTTCTTAAGGCGTAAATGCTTTTTGGCCTCCGTAATCTTGGGCAACATAAAGACAGATCGCGCGCCCGCCGACATATCCCAAATAAATGCGGGCTGTTCTGGCTTATGGGGATTCAAAATACGCCAAGCACCAAAAACTGTGCCTGGTTGAATCAGCCCCGCTAAAGAAACAGTTCGATCCTTTAAAGGCAAATAAATTTCAAAAGTATTTTTGAGTACAAAGCTGACTGGATTGGAGTTTAAGTTATAACTCAGCGCCTCACGAATTTCGCTGTCAATCGATAGGTCGGTAATCGGGACCAGCTCCCCTTGTTTATTAGGCAGGTTTAATAGAGCCCGCTGCATCACGAGGCTACCATAAGGATAAGAGACCCTTGCGAACCAGTGATCATTACCGGGATCTAAATCATCTATAATTTTTGCAAACGTAGGGTTGAGCGCATGCACTTCTTGACGCACATCTTTCCACAATACTTTCTCTAGGCGGCCAGGTCGTTGCTTGTTCCCCATAATGTAAGCTTATGATTATCTATGGGCTTATCATATTATAAAAATACACCATTGTCTACAAAGTGTTCCATTAAGCCCCTGCATTTAATGGTCGTCATTTCCACGTTGCTCTTCGGCCAACATCGCTTCAATGCGCGCCGACTCCTTTTTGACGTCAATCAGGGAAAAATGCTCTTGATAGCTTTTAGGCATTTTCCGCTTGAAACGCAGATAGCGCTCCAGCTTTTCTAATTCGTACAGCCGACCCCATGCCTCGCGATTGCGCTGCTGCTCACGCTGTATTTCTGGTCCAACAATTTTTTTATGGGCAATTTTATCCAGTTGCGGGCTTAACCCAAAAGCGTTAGGCTCAATGATGGTGGCAAGTAAGCGATTGATGACCTCAACATCCAAGCTAAATGCTTTATTTTTTGCAGCATTACTCAGCGCCTCCATAAGCTCCATGGAAATAACCTGGATATGCTTTTCTTGTTCTGCCAATTTTTCTGGATTTAAAAATGTGGCGATGACTTCGGTGTGATTAAAGGTCATTTTTACCCCCCTTAGGCATTGCATCCGCATACACATTTTCTAATGCATTGAATGCTTCGCAGTGTTTAAATGTAGCAGCCAGACGCTTAATGATTTCATCTTGAAGGCTACGCTTACTCAGTTTTGCTGAATCTGCTAAAAATTTTTTTAAAATGACCGGGAGTGAAACATTGAGCCTAGGGTCGCCTTTTTGTGTTAGCTGGCGCATCGAGTCCACCACTTTGGCTCATCAATGACACGGCAATACCGTTCATTTTCTGGCACGGGCATGGGGCGCGCTAGCTCTGGGTTTTCACGTAGACGACGATCTACACTTTCAAATAACCACTGAATCGCTTCTTCCCGAGTGCGAAAAAAAGTGTAGCTTTTTGAAGGTTTTGACACCACCACTGTTTTTTGCACTGCTACTTTTATCTTTTTCGTATTTTTCATGACGTGACATCCTTTTGTTACCGCCCAAAAGATCGCACCTCCGTGTGCTGTATCATCATCCTAATGGTCTTTTAGCCTGGTTGTTTGTTTGCCTGTTATTTATGATGGCTTTGACTCAATGTCGCTATCAATAATAACGAAGCTAAGTGCATTACAACGCATTAGGGTGATAGAGAAAATAACATTGAACGGCGCATATTTAGCGCATGTTATTGCGCGGCGTAAATGATGCATGAAAATGCCACACTAAAATGCTCTTGAAAAATCAATTAAATAGAAAAAACCAGGGAAAATGCAATAGGATTTTGCGTCTAAAGGAATCAACGGACTTGCCTGCAATCCATGTGCGTGCATTCGGGAGTGTCAAAATCCTGGTTAAAACACCCCCAAATAGGCTTTTATTTGCGCTTTTTACCTTTCGCCTGCGCGGGCTTGGCTTTTACTGCTTTTGCCTTTGCCGCCTTCGCCTTGACTGCCTTAGCAGGTTTTTGAATTAGGGCTAACTGTAGCACCTCTTCCACCCATTGCACAGGCTTAATGTCTAAGTCTTTTTTAATCGCCTCGGGAATCTCTTTTAGATCACGGACGTTCTCATGAGGGATTAATACGGTTTTAATGCCACCACGATGCGCTGCCAAGAGCTTTTCTTTGAGACCGCCGATAGGGAGCACTTCGCCGCGCAAAGTAATCTCTCCGGTCATAGCAACGTCTTTACGCACAGGAATATGTCCTAGCGCTGACACAATTGCGGTACACATAGCGATACCTGCGCTTGGGCCATCTTTAGGGGTTGCACCCTCGGGCACGTGGATATGAAAGTCATTTTTTTCGTAAAAATCTAGCGGCAGATTTAGCGCTTTAGCGCGACTACGCACTACGGTTAATGCTGCCTGAATCGATTCTTGCATCACTTCACCGAGCTTACCTGTAAATAATGTCTTGCCTTTACCTGGAATAATTGTGGCTTCGATTTTTAACAACTCGCCGCCAACCTCGGTCCAAGCCAAACCAGTTACTTGACCAATTTGATCATCAGTATCTGCCATACCAAAGTGGAAGCGTCGGACACCCAAATAATCCTCGAGATTTTTAGGCGTAATCACAACAACTTTTTGGTCCTTTTTGAGCAATAATTCTTTGACGACCTTACGACATAATTTCGCAATTTCACGCTCAAGATTACGCACACCGGCCTCTCTTGTGTAATAGCGAATCATCTCTAAAATTACTGCCTGGTTAATTTTGAGCTCGCTGCTCTTTAAGCCCGAAGCCTCGATGTGTTTTGGCACCAAATGCTCGATGGCAATATGCATTTTTTCATCTTCGGTATAGCCAGGAATGCGAATAACTTCCATACGATCTAATAAAGCTGGTGGAATCTCCATCGAGTTTGCCGTGGCGATAAATAACACTTCTGATAAATCATAATCCACTTCGAGATAATGATCGTTAAAGGCTTTATTTTGCTCGGGATCTAAGACCTCTAAAAGCGCTGATGCTGGATCGCCGCGATAGTCCATCGCCATTTTGTCAATTTCATCTAACAAGAATAGCGGATTTTTGACTTTGACTTTAATCAGCTTTTGCACGATACGCCCAGGCATAGAACCGATATAAGTCCTACGATGACCACGAATCTCTGCTTCATCGCGCACGCCGCCCAAGGCAATCCGTGCGTACTCACGACCCGTGGCACGTGCAATCGATGCGCCTAATGAAGTTTTACCCACGCCAGGAGGGCCTACTAAGCATAAAATGGGGCCTTTGACTTTATGCGTGCGTTGTTGCACTGCAAGATATTCGATAATGCGTTCTTTGACCTTATCCAAGCCATAATGATCTTCGTTTAAGATCTTTTCAGCACGGGCTAAATTGTGCTTGATCTTGGTCACTTTATTCCACGGCACAGAGATCAAACATTCGATATAATTACGCGACACTGTTGACTCTGCGGCCATAGGTGCCATGGCTTTTAATTTTTTTAATTCGGCTATAGCCTTTTCATGTACTTCATGGGGCATTTTAGCTTCGTTAATTTTTTGCTCTAGGGCTTCAGCCGTCGTCACTTGAGTATCGCCTAAATCACCCAATTCTTTTTGAATGGCTTTGACTTGCTCGTGCAAGTAATATTCGCGCTGGTTTTTTTCCATTTGCTTTTTAACGCGACCACGAATGCGTTTTTCGATTTGCATGATGTCAATTTCTTGCTCCATCAACTCTAGCAAAATCTGCACACGCTTTTCTAAATTGGTTTCTTCTAATACTTGTTGGCGCTCTTCGATCTTAATCAACATGTGCGCTGCAATGGTGTCCACTAAGCGCGATGGGCTATCGATGCCACTTAAAGAGCTAATAATTTCAGGCGGAATCTTTTTGTTAAACTTAATATACTGATCAAACTCAGCCACCAATGAGCGCATCAGGGCTTCAAGATCATGAGGGGTTAAATTATTGGCATCATTAATGAGCTCAAGCTCAGCTTCGTAATGATCTTTCACATTCAGATATTTTTTCACGCGGGCACGCTCAACACCATCAACCAAAACCTTGACAGTACCATCGGGCAATTTTAACATTTGCATGATGTTCGCGAGCGTTCCCACTTCGTATAGCTGGGAAAAATCAGGATATTCTTCTGCGGAAATTTTTTGCGCGACGACAAAAATCTTCTGATCGCGTTGCATCGCCAATTCAAGCGCTTCAACGGACTTTTCTCGCCCTACAAATAATGGAATGACCATATGTGGGTATACCACCACATCGCGCAAAGGTAATACTGGATGAAACTCATGTTCTTTTACATCAGAAATCGTAGCAACACCTGGAACTTCTTTCTCTTCTGCCATAATATTTTTACCTGTCTTGGATTAAGTTATGCAGCTTTCTTTTCTTTCTCTTTTACTAAAACGGGCTCAGATTTACCGCACACTACTTCTTCATTGATAATAGTTTTTACTACATTTTTTTGACCCGGCAAATGGAACATCGTATCTAACAATATTTGCTCTAAGATGGAACGCAAGCCACGTGCACCGGTTTTACGTTTTAAAGCACGCTCAGCGATTTGCTCAATCGCCTCGGGAGTAAATTCTAAGTCAACTTTTTCCATGCTAAACAAGGCTTGATATTGTTTGACCAAGGCATTTTTAGGCTCTTTCAGAATTTGGATTAAGGCGGCTTTGTCTAATTCCTCAAGCGTTGCTAAAATCGGCATACGCCCTACAAACTCTGGAATCAAACCAAACTTCACTAAATCATCAGGCTCAACCAAAGTTAGTAATTCTGCTGTAGATTTTTGATCTTTCTCGCTTCTGATATCAGCACCAAAACCAATGCCGGCTTTCTCAGAGCGCTGACGAATAATTTTATCTAAGCCCTCAAAGGCTCCGCCACAAATAAATAAAATCTTGGTGGTGTCGATTTGTTCTAGGTCTTGATGAGGGTGCTTACGCCCGCCTTTAGGAGGGACTGAAGCTACCGTGCCTTCGACCAGTTTCAATAAAGCCTGTTGCACACCCTCGCCTGAGACATCGCGAGTGATGGAAGGATTTTCGGATTTACGGGTAATTTTATCAATTTCGTCGATATAAATAATGCCATGCTGAGCCCGCTTTACATCATAATCAGCATTTTGCAATAATTTTTGAATCACGTTTTCCACGTCTTCACCGACATAACCAGCTTCGGTTAACGTGGTGGCATCGGCAATGGCAAAGGGCACGTTTAAACACCGGGCCAAGGTTTGCGCTAATAAAGTTTTACCAGAACCTGTGGGCCCCATGAGCAAAATATTGCTTTTACTTAATTCGATTTGATGCTCTTCTTTATTAGCATACACGCGTTTATAATGATTATAGACCGCGACTGACAAGACTTTTTTGGCCTGCTCTTGACCAATCACATAGTCCGATAATTCTTTGTAAATTTCTTTGGGCGTAGGTAATTTTTCGGGCTCTGCCGCTTTTTGAACTTCTGCACCACCTTTGGCGGCTACATCTTCTTTAATCAGATCGGTACACATACCTATGCATTCATTACAGATAAATGCATCAGGGCCCGCAATTAATTTTTGCACTTCGGCTTCGCTGCGGCCGCAAAAAGAGCAAAAATTTAAGCGGCCTTTGCTGGGAGGTTTTTTCATGATGATATGCCTTTTGTTGATATTTTATAGTATGGGGGCAGCTTGCAATTATTTCAAGCCGAGATCCTAATCTTCAACTTTTGTTTTAAGCTCACGCTTTTCAAAAATTTTATCGACTAGGCCATATTTGAGGGCTTCGTTTGCATCCATAAAATTATCACGATCGGTATCCCGGGTCATGGTTTCAACACTTTGTCCGGTATGTTTGGCTAATAACTCATTGAGTAATTTTTTGGTTTTGATGGTGTGGCGCGCATGGATTTCGATATCCGATGCCTGCCCCTGAAAACCACTTAGAGGCTGATGGATCATCACAGTAGAATTGGGTAAGCAATAGCGCTTGCCCTTTTCACCCGCGCTTAATAAAAATGCCCCCATACTTGCGGCCATCCCCATGCAAATCGTACTGACATTAGGCTTAATAAAATTCATGGTGTCATAAATCGCAAAACCAGCAGAGACAGAGCCCCCAGGTGAATTAATGTAAAGGCTAATGTCTTTATCGGGGTTTTCTGCTTCTAAAAACAACATCTGTGCTACGATTAAGTTTGCTGTATGGTCTTCAACGGGACCAACTAAAAAAATAACGCGCTCTTTTAAGAGGCGTGAATAAATATCATAAGCGCGCTCACCGCGACCGGTTTGCTCTACAACCATAGGGACTAACATTGACATGGGGTACTCCATTTTTTGTCCTTTTTATGCTTGGGGTAATGCACTCGCTGCTTGGTTCTTCATAACCTCATCAAAGCTTTCGGTTTTTTCAACAACTTTAGAGAGCCCAACCACTTTATCAACCACTTGCTCTTCTAAAACTAATTGCTCAATTTCAGCCAATTTTGCTTTGTTTTGATAGAAGAATTTTACAATTTCTTCTGGGTTTTCGTAAACCGAAGCCATTTTTTCAATCATCGCTTTAACGCGATCTTGATCGACTTGCAAATTCTCAGCACGAATAATTTGATTCATGATTAAGCCTAAAGCCACACGTTTTTCTGCCTCTGCGGTAAAAATCTCAACAGGCATCTCAGGGATATTTTGCTGTCCCCAGGATTTCATGCGCTCGGCCGCCTGTGCGCTTAAGCGCTTTGCTTCTTCTTGCACTAATGATTGAGGCAATTCGACGGTATTATTTTTTAACAAACCTTCGATTACTTGCTCTTTCACACGGCCTTTTAAGTTAAATTCAAGCTCACGCTCCATATTGCCTTTGACTTCATTTTTTAAGGCTTCAACCGTGTCGACCTGGAATAATTTAGCAAATTCATCAGTCACATCGGGCAATTTCGCCTCGGCAACTTCTTTTAAGTTAATTTTAAAAATACTTTCTTTGCCGGCTAATGCTGGAGCCTGATATTCTGCTGGGAAGGTTACGGTAATATCAAATTCTGTCCCGGCCTTTTTACCGACGATACCACTTTCAAAACCTGGAATCATGGTGTTTGAGCCTAAAACTAAACGGAAATCTTCTGACTTCCCACCCTCAAATGCTTTACCATCAATAAAGCCTTCAAAATCAATAATCACGCGATCTTCATTTTTGGCTGCGCGCTCTACTTTTTCCCAAGTCGTATGTTGTTTTTGTAAGCTCACGAGCATTTTATCAAGATCTTTGTCGGTTACAGCGACGTTTAACTTGGTCACTTCGATTTTATCTAAACCCTTTACTTTAAATTCTGGGAATACTTCAAGTTCAGCCCTGAAGATAAAATCTTTGCCCGCTTCATTTTGGACAAAATCGATTTTGGGATAGCCGGCAGGCTTGAGTTCATTCGCAACGAGTGCTTCGGAATAGCTCTTTTCAATGGCTTGCCCCAAAATTTCACCACGGATCGAAGCACCAAATTGTTGTTTCACAGCCCCAACAGGCGCTTTACCAGGCCTAAAACCAGGAAGACGGGCTTGCTTTGACACTTCATTCAAACGCTTATCAACTAAGGCGTCTACTTCCTTACTTGGCACAGTAATGGTTAAAATACGTTTAATTCCGCCTTGAACTTCTAATTGAGCACTCATGTTATATCCTTGAAAAATTATAAAATAGAAAACAGCTAATTCTACCAGACTAGGCTTGATATTTCAAATACATTGTAGGCCGCGCGGTTGCATCTGTGCATAAAAAGAGTATAATCTCGACAAGTCAGCTAGGCAATCGCTTTATATCGCAAGATATAGGGAGGAAAGTCCGGGCTCCGCAGGGTAAGGTGCCAGGTAACTCCTGGGAAGTGTAAACTTACGGAAAGTGCAACAGAAAGATACCGCCCGCCTACGCACTACGTGCTTCGGCGCGGCAAGCCTCACTAGTAAATAGCTGGGCTTGCCGCGCCGTAGTCCGCAGGACGAAGGCGGGTAAGGGTGAAATGGTGCGGTAAGAGCGCACCGCGCAACTGGTAACAGTTGTGGCATGGCAAACCCCACCTGGAGCAAGACCAAATAGCGGTTCTATGATACGACCCGTATCGAACCAGGGTAGGTTGCTTGAACTTTAAGGCGACTTAAAGTCTAGAGGAATGATTGTCCACGACAGAACCCGGCTTATCGGCTGACTTATTTTTTATGCTTTAATCACTACTGCTATCATCGACTGGCAAAAAATAACTGATCAATACGAGCTGATTCGCCGCTTGATAAGTTAGACCCAAATAGCCGTAGGCGGCTGCCCCCCAGTTTAAATAGGTATAGGCTTGCTTATTGGCATCCACACCTTTTTTACTATAGGGCTTACCGTATTTCTTGATAAAACCTTTCTTAATAGCATTGTATTGCGTGCTATTGACCTGACTTAACAAAATGCCAAACTTGGCGAGCTTATTCGTATTATCAAAACTAAAACTATACAAAGCGCCAGAATAGGTCGAATTGGGAATGGTTGGCGCAAGATAGCTTCCCGCTGCATTAGGCACACCAACAAATGATTGCGGGATTAAACTCACACCAGACTGTATAATTTTGATTTTGCTTTCATGCCAGCTTAAACCAAAGGGCATAGTGACTTTAACGAGCGAGCTTTTTGCATCAGCGCAAGTGAGAGTACACAGCAGTAAAACGAAACATAGCCAGCGTTTTACGGACATGGTTTTTACCTATAAGTGATTTGAAATTAGATTAGCATATTTTTGCTAAGCAAGAATAGCTCGCCAGATACCACAGCGACGCCACTTTTTATATTATTATTATAAAAAACTTGACTAATATATATTTAAAGTGTTATAATAATTAAAGTAAAACATCTACACGGAATGTAGATGCATTCATGGATATGGGCAAAAAAACCCATAAAACAAGGAGTTAACCATGGCAGGAACAGGCGTTGATCCAAAATGGATTACAGATCTTATCAGCACCTCTGAAGAAATTCGCAGCGATGCCATTGTAGCCTTGGGCAATTTAGCTGATGGCCATGCTGAAATTCAAGAAGAAATTGGCCAAAACCCCCTTGCAATTATGCTATTGCTCACTCAGTTCACTACTAACAACCCTGACTTACTTGAAGAAACTGTACGCACCTTATCATGCCTTGCCCCCAATACTAATAATGCTCAGCAAATGATTGCATTTGGCATCCCCCGATTAGTTAAAGAGCTAGAAAATGAAAATATTGAAACATCCAAATACGCTGCACTTACCTTAGCCTATATTGCAATGAATCACCCCTCTACTACTCTACAAATGCTAGAAAATGGTGCACTGATTACGCTGCAAAATAGGCTTGCAAATGGTTTTTCTGTGCGTGTCGGCGCGTACCCGAAGGACCACTTCTGGCATTTGATCGCAAACCGCCAATTGACGACAACCTCGCACTTTACAGAACCAACTCCTTTTGATGAGAAGTCATTTGTTTTAGGCCTATTATTTTTCATGAAGGCAATCTCTCATGATCCAGAAACAGCTATCATATTAAGCAATATGCGCTTGGCGACAGGAAAACTCGCACTAGAGGCATTTAGCCAGACTTACTCCCCCACCTATCATGACCACACTTGCGAGCAGATTGTTTATTTTTGCAACGAGATTACTAAGGCCGCCGCATTAGCAAAAAAGGATACAGCAGGATTACCCATCCTCCCATCAAGCACCACCGTTTTTGCCCGCGAAGCATTACCACTTGCTGGATCAGGATCAACACTTGACTCAAGTAGCTCGACATCATCCTTGGATAGCCTGAACCACCTTGGCTAAAACTTTACCGCGCTTCTATACCCACTCCCAGTCAACGCCGTGGGGGGTATCCATTAGTAACACGCCTTTGGCGGCGATTTCATCTCGATACTGATCGGCTTTGGCGTAGTCTTTATTGGCTTTGGCCTCGGTACGCAGTTGAATTAAGCGCTCAACCTCTGCCTCTAATTCTGCATTTTGAGGAAATACTTCACTCTCAGGCTTTTGCAAAATACCTAAGACTGAGCCTAATTTGATTAAGGTTGCTGCCAAGCCTTGGGCTAATTTTTTATCGACAGCCTCATCACTAGATTTGCATTGATTCAGCTGCCTGGCTAGATTAAACAAAACTGCCAAGGCTTCCGGCGTATTAAAATCATCATCCATGGCCCGCTGAAAGCTCTCAATAAATGCTTGTGCGGCATCAGGCGCAGCGTTTTCATCAGGCACGACATCTCGCAAAGCCCGATAAAATCTTCTTAACGCTGCTTTAGCTGTCTTCAAATTTTCGTCGCTATAATTCAGCTCACTGCGATAATGCCCAGAAATTAAGAAATACCGCACAACATCCGCGGGATATTCATCCAACACATCTTTAATCACAAAAAAATTACCCAAAGATTTGGACATCTTTTCTTGATTGATCTGCACCATGCCACTGTGCATCCAGTAATGGGCGAAGTCACAATGATTGGCTGCTTCGCTTTGGGCGATTTCATTTTCATGATGCGGGAATTTTAAATCTGAGCCACCGCCATGAATATCAAATGTGGTGCCTAAAATTTTGCGTGACATCGCTGAGCACTCAATATGCCAACCAGGGCGCCCAGGCCCCCAAGGTGAATCCCATGAGGGCTCACCGGGTTTTGCGGCTTTCCATAATACAAAATCTAAAGGATTTTTTTTCTGCTCGCTGACATCGACACGAATGCCGGATTGCAGGCCTTCTAAATTTTGGTGGCTTAGCTTCCCATAATCTTTAAAACTTGCGACATCGTAATAAACATCGCCGCCAGGTACGTGATAGGCGTGATGATCTTTGATGAGCTGCGCAATCATTGCAATCATTTCGGGAATCGTCTCGGTTGCTTTGGGCTCGACATTTGGCTCAAGCAAACCTAGGCGGGTAAACTCTTCGTGCATAATTTTGGTAAAACGTGCGACCAAGGCATCTGGGCTCTCGCCATTTTCGATGGCGCGCTTGATAATTTTATCGTCAATATCGGTAATGTTACGCACATAGGTGACATCGTAGTTGCAATATTTAAAATAACGAATGATGACATCAAAGGCTGTATAGGTACGTGCATGGCCAATGTGGCAATAATCATAAACGGTCACGCCACAAACATAAAGACGTAATTTATTAGACTCTATTGGGATGAATTCCTGCTTTTCCTGGACCAGAGAATTGTAAATTTTGATCATGTGCGCACCGCCTCCAAACGTGCTTTAAGCGCTTCAATGCCTAATACTTTAAACACATCAGTCATTTGAGGGCCGTGCAGCTCACCTGTTAATGCTACGCGTAGTGGCTGAAACAGCGCCTTGCCTTTCACACCCAAACGCTCTGCCAAATGTTGACTCACCAAAGAAAAATCTGCGCCATTAGCATCGACGCCATTAAGTGCTTCATCAAAAAATGCTTTGCCCGCGTCTAGCACAATCTTTTGAGCATCAACGCTGAACTTAGGTGCACTCACTAAGCTTTGCACTACTTGCTCCGCATCTGCAGGAAATAACGCACTCTCGCGGATAATTTTTAAGATTAAACTTTTTTGCGTCGCCGTAATTTTATTTTGTAAATCCTGACTCAACCATGACCAGAGCACATCATCACTCGCTGCCAATACGGCTTGCTTTTGCCAGTGATTGACTTGCGCTTCATCATATTTGCCTGCAGATTTGCCTAAATGTTTTAAACTAAAGTTTTTTGAAAGCGCCGCCCAATCCATAAAATCATTGGATTCGTAATAATGCCCCAAACGTGCGAGATAATTGACGAGTGCCAATGGCAAAAAGCCGAGCTCGCGTAACTCACGAATACTGCGACTACCATTTCTTTTGGACAAAGGCGCACCGTCCATGCCATTAATCAAGGAAATATGGCCATAGTCAGGTTTGCGCATGTTTAGCGCATCTAAAATCGCGAGTTGCCTTGGCGTATTGGTCAGATGATCTTCGCCACGAATAACGTGGGTGACCTCCATTAAACTATCATCGATGGCATTACAAAACATAAAAGAACTACCGCCATCTTGGCGCCGAATGATAAAATCACCAATGTCATCGCTTAAAAATTTTTGCGGGCCTTTGACGATGTCGCTAAATTCAATCGCCTTGCCTTTGGGCATATGAAAGCGCGTAGATGGCTTACGCCCTGCCAATTCTTTTTCCTGGCGCTGCGCTGGGGTTAAATGCCGGCAGGTACCGGGATAACGCGGTGGCTGACTGGAAGCAATTTGTAATTTACGGGTGAGCTCAAGCTCTTCATCACTGCAATAGCAAGGATAAGCATGACCTTCACTGATGAGCCTATCATAGTAATGCGCATAAATATCATCGCGTAATGACTGCCGATAGGGTCCAAAAGCACCGCCAACGCCCTCGCCCTCTTGCCAGGTAAGGCCTAGCCATTTTAAGTCTTCGACTAGTCCTTGCAAAAACTCATCGGTCGAGCGCACTTTATCAGTATCCTCGACTCTAAGCAAAAATACCCCCTGAGCCTGATACCCAGCTAGAGCACTAATCAATGCAGTACGTGCATTACCAATATGAATAAAGCCCGTTGGGCTGGGTGCAAAACGTGTTTTCATGAGGAAGCTACTCGTTAAAACCTTGATTCTACCACACCACTTGCAAGATTTCAGCCGGAACCTAAAGCAATATTTTGACATTGCGAAATGTATTCTTAGCTTCAAAACAATATAACCCATTGATAAATCAAAAATAACCACCATAAAAAATATACTATATATAAGCCAAATAAATTGACATTAATATAAATATATGTTATAATTAACTTGTAAAATAT
>CAIQBE010000046.1 GCA_903870015.1 uncultured Thiotrichales bacterium | reverse complement strand
TGTTGAGATGGTAATGCCAGGGGATAACGTTAAAATGGAAGTTACCTTGATTTGCCCAATCGCGATGGAAGAAGGCTTACGCTTTGCAATTCGTGAAGGTGGCCGTACCGTAGGTGCGGGTGTTGTGGCTAAGATTTTTGCTTAATCAGTAAGTGGTAAAATTGGTAGATTGATCATAAACAACCTTCGCGATAGAGGGTTTAAAAGGATATAGAAATGAAACAAGAACAGAAAATTCGCATTCGCCTGAAATCATTTGATCATCGATTAATTGATGATGCCATTTCGGGAATTGTCGATACAGCAAAAAGGACCGGTGCTCAAGTGATTGGCCCGATCCCTTTGCCTACTAAAAAAGAGCGTTGGACGGTATTAACTTCGCCACATGTGAATAAAGATGCTCGGGATCAATACGAAATTCGTACCCACCTACGTTTGTTGGATGTAGTTGCTAATCCAACTACCGTAGATGCATTAATGAAATTAGATTTAGCTGCAGGGGTAGACGTAAAGATTATTTTGAGGTAGAATACTCGCCCTTGAGTTGTAAAGTTTGTAAATAAAGAGCCATGGCAGTCAATCGATACTGACATGATGTACCAATAAGGAAATATAAAATGGAAGGTTTAATTGGCCGAAAATGCGGTATGACCCGTATTTTCACCGAACAAGGACAAGCAATTGCTGTCACCGTCATTGAGACGTTTCCCCATTACATTACACAATTGAAAAATGTGAATGTTGATGGTTATACGGCTATTCAAGTGACGACAGGTCAGAAAAAGCGTTCTCACGTTAACAAACCCGATGCAGGCCATTTTGCTAAGGCAAATGTTGAGCCAGGTCGTGGGCTTTGGGAATTCCGCGTTTCTGATGATGTTGTAAACAAATACAAATTAGGCGATGCCTATCATCTTGATATCTTCACTGAAGGTCAAGAAGTTGACGTATCTGGCGTGACCAAGGGTCGCGGTTTTGCAGGTACTGTTAAACGCTATCATTTCCGTACTCAAGACATGACCCATGGTAACTCACGTTCACATCGTGTACCTGGTTCTGTCGGTCAGAATCAAACCCCTGGTCGCGTATTCAAAGGTAAAAAAATGTGCGGACATATGGGTGTGGTTAATCGCACTATCCAATCTCTTAAAATTATCAAAATTGATAAAGAGCGCAATTTAATTGCAGTGAGTGGTAGTGTACCTGGTGCAGATGAAGGGATGTTAATTATCACTTCCGCTGTCAAAGCATCGAGGAGCGCATAATGGATTTACAAGTATTAAATAGCAAAACCAATAAAGAATCAAAAACAGTTAATGTTTCTGAGGCCGTTTTTGCTCGTGATTATAACGAAGCTCTAGTGCATCAAGCTGTAACAACCTACTTGACCAACTTGCGTCAAGGTACCAAATCGCAAAAGACACGTGCAGAAGTACGTGGTGGTGGTATCAAGCCTTGGGGTCAAAAAGGAACAGGTCGTGCGCGTGCAGGTACTATTAGAAGCCCATTGTGGCGTAAGGGTGGTATTATCTTTGCAGCAAAACCCCGTGACTTTACTCAAAAGATGAATCGTAAAGCGCATCGTGCTGCGGTATGTTCGGCATTGTCAGAATTAGTGCGTCAGAAACGTTTATTAGTGATTGATGAGTTTAAGGTAGATTCACACAAGACTAAAGATTTAGTTGCTCAACTGACCAAATTAAATCTCAAAGACGTTTTGATTGTAGTGCCTGAAGTTGATGAAAACTTATATTTAGCAGCACGTAATCTTTATGGTGTTGATGTGCGTGATGATCAAGATATTGATTTAGTGAGCTTGGTTGCGTATCACAATGTACTCATGACTGAAGATGCAGTTAAGAAAATTGAGGAGCGTTTAGCATGAATAAGGAAAGAATTGCAAAAGTGTTAGTCGCACCTTTAATTACTGAAAAGACCTATCGTATCAGCGGTGTGGATCAACAGGTTGCTTTTGAAGTACAAAAAGGCGCAACCAAAGATGAGATTAAAGCCGCGGTTGAGCATATGTTTGATGTAAAAGTAAGTGATGTTAGAACCCTTAATGTTAAAGGTAAAGCCCGTCGTTTTGGTCAAATTGTTGGAAAAACCAAGGCTTGGAAAAAAGCTTACGTACGTTTAGCAAGTGGTGCAAAAATTGATTTCGGTGGATCCGAAGCTTAAGAAGTGAAAAGGAAGAAGTATTATGGCATTAATAATTTGTAAACCAACCTCTCCAGGGCGTCGTTTTGTTATCAAAACCTCGCGCGAAGGGTTGCACAAGGGCCGCCCAGTGGCGAGCTTGCTGAGTAGTCAGTCCAAAAATGCTGGCCGTAATAACACCGGTCGTATTACTGTACGCCATCAAGGTGGTGGTCACAAACAACAGTATCGTATTATCGACTTCAAACGTCTTGCTGATAATATCCCAGCAGTGGTTGAGCATATTGAGTATGATCCAAACCGTACCGCGCGTATTGCATTATTAAAATACATGAACGGTGCGCGTACTTATATTATTGCTCCTAAAGATTTAAAAGCAGGTGACTCAGTGATCTCGGGTCCTGATGCCCCTATTAAGATAGGTAACGCGTTGCCTCTTAAAAATATTCCTGTCGGTACTTTTGTGCATTGCGTAGAAATGAAGCCCTTAAAAGGTGCGCAGTTAGCACGTAGTGCAGGTACGAGTGTTCAGTTAATTGCTAAAGATGGTCCGTTTGCAATTTTACGTTTACGCTCAGGTGAAATGCGTAAAGTGCCTGTTGAGTGTCGTGCAACGATTGGTGAAGTGAGCAATAGCGAACATAATCTGATTTCTTTAGGTAAAGCAGGTGCTAAGCGTTGGCGCGGTATTCGTCCAACGGTACGTGGTGTGGTAATGAACCCAATCGACCATCCTCACGGTGGTGGTGAAGGTAAAACTGCAGCAGGGCGTCATCCAGTTTCACCCTGGGGTCAAAAGACCAAAGGTTATAAGACTCGTAAGAATAAGCGTACGAGTAATATGATTATGCAACGTCGTAAGAAGAAATAATTAAGAGAGGATAGGAAAGTGCCACGTTCATTAAAAAAAGGCCCGTTTGTTGATATGCATTTACTTAATAAAGTACTTGCAGCCGTTGAAGCTAAGAATAAAAAACCCATCAAGACTTGGTCACGTCGTTCTATGATTGTGCCCGATATGATTGGTTTGACGATTGCAGTTCACAATGGTCGTTTACATGTACCCGTGTTTGTGTCTGAGAACATGGTTGGTCATAAATTAGGTGAGTTTGTGGGTACCAGAACTTTCCGTGCTCATTCTGGCGATCGTAAGACTGATGCAAAAGGGGGCAAATAAATGGAAGTTTGTGCACACTTAAAAAATGTTAGATTATCAGCGCAAAAATGTCGCTTAGTAGCGGATCAAGTGCGCGGTAAGCATGCCGCTAAAGCAATTGAATTGTTAACATTTAGCCCTAAAAAAGGCGCTACTTTTGTTAAAGCAGTGATTAAATCCGCTTTGGCAAATGCAGAACACAATCATGGTCGTGATATTGATGAGTTGAATGTGGCAAGAATTATTGTCAATGAAGCGACAAGTTTTAAACGGTTTCATGCTCGTGCAAAAGGGCGCGGTAATCGTATTACCAAACGAGGCTGTCATATTTCGGTATGGCTTGATGAAGCACCAAAGGCAAAGGAATAGGGGTTAATAATGGGTCAGAAGGCGAATCCAGTAGGTTTAAGATTAGGTATCGTTAAGGATTGGAATTCAATTTGGTTTGCTGATTCCAAGACGTTTGCTAAAAAATTACTCGCAGACATCAAAGTGCGTGAGTATTTACACAAAGAACTTGAGCAAGCATCGATTAGCAAAGTGAAAATTGAACGTCCTGCAGAAAATGTAAAAGTAACGATTTATGCAGCACGTCCAGGTGTTATTATTGGTAAGAAAGGCGAAGAAGTAGATCGCATTAAGGCGCAAGTTTCTAAAATTACTGGCGTACCTACCCATATTACGATTGAAGAAGTTAAAAAACCAGAATTAGATGCTCATCTTGTTGCGGAAAGTATTGCACAACAATTAGAGCGTCGAGTAATGTTCCGTAAGGCCATGAAGCGTGCAGTTCAAAACGCAATTAAAATGGGCGCTGAAGGAATTAAAATTTGTGTATCCGGTCGTTTAGGCGGTGCTGAAATTGCCCGTTCTGAGTGGTGTCGTGAAGGTCGTGTGCCACTTCATACTTTACGTGCAGACGTAGATTATGCAGTTGGCGAAGCGTTAACTACCTATGGAATCATTGGGGTTAAAGTTTGGATTTTCCGCGGTGAAGTGTTGGGTGACAAAAAAGCGCAACAAGAAGCTCAAGAACAGCAACAACAAGAGAAGCCAGCTAGAAAAGCGCCAAGAAGCAATGGCAACAAGAATCGTGGTAGAGGAGAATAACAATGTTTCAACCTAAGCGTACTAAATTTCGTAAAATGCAAAAAGGCAGAAATGAAGGTATTGCTACTCGTGGTACGTATGTAAGTTTTGGTGAGTTTGGCTTAAAAGCAACGACCCGTGGTCGTATCACCTCACGCCAAATCGAAGCAAGCCGTCGTGCGATTACGCGCCATCTAAAACGCGGTGGTAAAGTATGGATTCGGATATTTCCAGATAAGCCTATTTCTCGCAAACCCCTTGAAGTACGTATGGGAAGCGGTAAAGGTAACGTGGAGTATTGGGTTGCTGAGATTCAACCAGGTAAAGTGCTTTTTGAAATTGAGGGCGTAAGCGCTGAATTAGCAAGAGAGGCTATGAAGTTGGCATCTGCTAAATTACCTGTATTAACAACTTTTGTTAGAAGGACGGTAATGTAATGACGACTACTAAAGAATTACGTGAAAAATCTGCTCAAGATTTAAATGAGATGGTAACAGATTTGCATAAAGAGCAATTTAACTTGCGCGTGCAACGTGCATTGCAGCAACCTGTTAAGTCACACAAGTTTAAAGAAGCGCGCCGCACTATTGCACGTATTAAAACAATTTTAAGTGAGAAAGGTGAATAAGATGACGAATGCAAATGCAAGTGCAAGCAAAAAAGTAAACAAAACCCTTGATGGTGTTGTAGTTTCTGACAAAATGGACAAAACCATTGTTGTGTTGCTTGAGCGTAAAGTACGCCATCCTAAATATGAAAAAACAATCGTTCGTTCGAGCAAATTTCATGTGCATGATGAAGATAACAAGGCTAAGATTGGCGACCGTGTATTGATTAAACAATCACGTCCACGTTCAAAGACCAAGTCTTGGGAATTAGTGAGTATTGTTGAAAATAAATAGTGGATATGAGTTCTTTGTGAGGTTGCGTTGCAATTATCGAAGAATGACGGCTAAAGAAGAAGGTGATATAGAATGATTCAGATGCAAACAGAGCTTGATGTAGCTGACAATAGCGGAGCTAAGTGTATTGAATGTATTAAGGTTTTAGGCGGTTCTAAACGCCGTTATGCTGGTATTGGCGATATTATAAAAATCACAGTGAAAGAAGCGATTCCTCGTGGTCGTGTCAAAAAAGGTGAGGTTTATTTTGCCGTGGTCGTTCGTACCAAAACCGGCGTGCGTCGTACAGACGGATCTTTAATTCGTTTTGATAGTAATTCTGCTGTTTTGTTAAATGCAAAACATGAGCCTATCGGTACACGTATCTTCGGACCCGTGACGCGCGAATTAAGAACTGAAAAGTTTATGAAGATCGTGTCCTTAGCATCAGAAGTTTTATAAGGTGAATGTATGAATAAGATAAAATCAGGTGATCAAGTTATTGTAACAACCGGTAAGAATAAAGGTGTTGTTGCAAAAGTATTGAGAGTATTAGGCAAGCGCATAGTGGTTGAAGGTGTAAGTCTGGTTAAAAAACACGTGCGTCCCAATCCTCAGAAAGGGATTGAAGGCGGTATTGTAACTCGTGAAGCGCCTATCGATGCTTCTAATGTTGCAATTTACAATGCAGCGACTAAAAAAGCTGATCGTGTAGGTTTTAAGGTTGAAAGCGACGGCACTAAAACCCGCGTTTTCAAGTCCTCTGGTGAAGCGATTAAATAATAGGTGATGGAAATGGCACGTTTAAGAGATCAGTACAAGAAAGAAGTAGTTCCTAAATTGCAACAACAATTTAACTACAAAAATGTAATGGAAGTTCCACGCATTCAAAAAATCACCCTTAATATGGGTGTGGGCGAGGCCTCCAAAGATAAAAAGATTATGGATCATGCCGTAGCGGATATGACTGCGATTTCAGGTCAAAAACCCGTGGTGACCATGTCACGTAAGTCGATTGCAGGCTTTAAAATTCGTGATAATTGGCCCATTGGTTGCAAAGTGACTTTGCGTGGTGAGCGTATGTATGAATTTCTGGATCGCTTGATTGCGGTTGCGATTCCTCGTATCAGAGACTTTCGTGGTTTGAATGGTCGTTCTTTTGATGGTCGTGGCAATTACAGCATGGGTGTTAAAGAGCAAATCATTTTCCCAGAAATTGATTATGATAAAATTGATACAATTCGTGGTATGGATATTACCATTACGACGACTGCAAAAACCAATGAAGAATCCAAAGCGTTGTTATTGGCTTTTGGTTTCCCATTAAAAGATTAATAGAGGATATTTATGGCAAAGACATGTGTGATTGAAAGAGAGTTAAAAAGAGAGCGCTTGGTAAAAAAATACGCTGCAAAGCGTGCTGCGTATAAAGCAATTGTATTAAGCCCTACCGCGTCGCAAGATGAAAAATGGGCTGCGATTGCTGGATTACAAGCGTTACCAAAAAATTCAACACCTTGTCGTTTACGTAACCGCTGCCAATTAACGGGCAGGGGCCATGGTGTGTATCGCAAATTCGGATTGGGTCGTAGCAAATTACGTGACCATGCGATGTTTGGTGATATTCCCGGATTAGTTAAAGCAAGCTGGTAAGAGGACATTAAAAAATGACAATGCAAGACCCAATTTCTGATATGCTCACCCGCATTCGCAATGCGCAAGGTGCAACTCATCCTGATGTGGTGATGCCTAGCTCCACCGTGCGTGTAGCGATTGCAAAGCTGCTTAAAGATGAAGGTTATATCGAAGATTTTTCTGAGTATAATGATGGCTTTTCTGTTTTGAAAATTGATCTTAAATATTTTCAAGGCAAGCCTGTAATTGAGACTTTAGATCGTGTTAGTAAGCCTGGATTACGTATTTATCGTAATCGCCAAGAGTTGCCTCGTGTTAAGGGTGGTTTAGGTGTGGCAGTGGTTACGACTTCTAAAGGGATTATGACGGATCGTGAAGCGCGTAAGTTAGGCGTTGGCGGTGAAGTTTTATTTTTTGTAGCATAAGAGGATTATCATGTCGCGAGTGGCAAACAAACCAGTAATAGTTCCAAATGGCATTAGTATTAGTATTAAGCCAGATCAAGTTGAAGTAAAGGGCCCCAAAGGCACTTTAACCACCTCTTTGATTGAGCAAGTTAAGCTTGAGCAAAAAGGTGCTGAGTTAATTCTTAATTATGATGTTGCAGATCGTGTTGCAAATATGCACGCCGGTACCATCAGAGCCAATATTGCCAGCATGATTGATGGCGTATCAAAAGGCTTTGAGAAAAAACTCACCTTGGTGGGTGTAGGTTATCGTGCTAAGGCGCAAGGTAACTCCTTGAATTTGACATTAGGATTTTCACATCCTATTGATCACGTGTTGCCAAAAGGCGTCACTGTTGAGACACCTTCACAAACTGAAATTATTTTAAAGGGTTCTGATAAGAGTATATTAGGTCAAGTGGCCGCGGATATTCGTAATTATCGCCCACCTGAGCCTTACAAGGGCAAAGGCGTGCGTTATGCGAATGAAGTGATTAAGATTAAAGAAACGAAGAAGAAATAATAGGTTGGTGAGCAAATGACAGCAAATAAGAGACAATCAAGACAACGACGCGGTAGCAAAACAAGACACCATCTGAAAGAGTTGCGTGCCTTGAGCATTTCGATTAACAAAACGCCTCGTCACATTTATGCATATTTGATCAATGAAGATCGTAGCAAAACTATCGTTAGCGCTTCTTCTGTTGAAAAGAATGTTCGTGAAAACGTTAAGTACACCGGTAACATTGAAGCGGCTCAAGCAGTGGGTAAGTTAATTGCTGAGCGCGCATTAGCAAAAGGTTTTGATACTGTTGCTTTTGATCGTTCTGGTTTTAAATATCATGGTCGTGTAAAAGCTCTTGCGGATGCAGCGCGAGAAGCTGGCCTCAAGTTTTAATAAGGATTAAATATGAGTAATACGATGACAAGTGTAGAAGCGCAAGTAAACAACCAGCAACAGCAAGGTAGTGGTTATGTAGAGAAATTAATCTCTGTTGGCCGTCATACCAAAGTAGTGAAGGGCGGTCGCATCATGACTTTCGGAGCCCTGGTAGTGGTTGGCGATAAAAAAGGCCGTATTGGTTTTGGTCACGGTAAAGCACGTGAAGTGCCCGTTGCGATTCAAAAAGCAATGGACGCCGCGCGTAAAAATATGGTGAGCATTAACTTAAATGGTGCAACACTGTGGCATCCTATTAAGTTTAAATTCGGTGCTTCTCATGTATTTATGCAACCTGCGGCAGATGGTACTGGTATTATCGCTGGTGGTGCAATGCGTGCGGTATTTGAAGTGTTGGGTGTGCATAATGTATTGGCGAAAACCTATGGTTCAACCAATCCAAACAACGTTGTACGTGCTACTATTAATGGCTTGAAAGCAATGCAATCTCCAGAGATCATTGCGGCAAAGCGTGGAAAAACTGTTGCAGAGATTTTGGGGTAAACTATGGCTACAAAAAAGAAAGCATCGACAAGTGGTACAATTAAAGTAACTTTGGTCAGAAGTCCAAGGGGTACGCTCGCTGCTCATAAATCTTCAGTTTTAGGTTTGGGCTTAAAAAAAATGCATCAAACCGTTGAAGTACAAGACAATCCTTGTATTCGCGGCATGATTAGCAAAGCGATCTTTTTATTGAAAGTAGAGGAATAAAATGAAATTAAATACACTATCACCCGCACCCGGCTCAAAAACTGTTGCAAAACGTTTAGGTCGTGGTATTGGTTCCGGTAAAGGTAAGACTGCAGGTAAAGGCCATAAAGGTCAAAAAGCCCGTGCTGGTGGTTACCATAAAGTAGGTTTTGAGGGCGGTCAAATGCCAATGAGCCGTCGTTTGCCAAAATTTGGTTTTATTTCTTTAAAGGCTTTGGCTAAAAAAGAAATTCGTTTAGGCGATTTGGATAAACTGGACGAAAAAGAAATTGATTTTGCAACTTTGTTGGCGCAAGGTTTGATTAGCAGCAATATTAAATTTGCTAAAATTATTTTAGCGGGCGAGATTAATCGTCCTATTACGGTAAAAGGGATTGATATTACTGCGGGTGCTAGAAAAGCGATTGAAGCTGCTGGCGGTAAGGTAGAAGAATAGTTTTAAACTTTAGGATGGGTATTAATGCTGAGAGGCCAGTCTTTTTTTCAAAATGCGAGTATGGTGGAATTACGCCGCCGTATCTTTTTCATTTTGTTATCATTGCTGGTGTTTCGTTTGGGATCATATATTCCGGTTCCAGGGATTGATACTTCTAAGTTAGCACAGTTTTTCCAATCCCAAAGTAATACGGTATTGGGCTTGTTTAATGTGTTTTCTGGGGGCTCATTGTCGCGTTTGACAATTTTTGCCTTGGGAATCATGCCGTATATTTCGGCATCGATCATTATACAGTTGTTAAGTGCAGTTTGGCCTAAATTGGCAGATATTAAGAAAGAGGGCGCGGCCGGTCAACGCAAGATCGTGCAATATACGCGTTATGGTACGTTGATTTTAGCCATATTTCAGGCTATGGGTATGGCACGCTACTTGGTGAATGAAGGTTTGGTTTATCAAGATAGTACGATGTTTTATGTAACGGCAGTGATGACCTTAACTACAGGTACTTTGTTTTTGATGTGGTTAGGCGAGCAGATGACGGAACGTGGTATTGGCAATGGTATTTCTTTGATTATCTTTGCGGGTATTGTGTCGGGTTTGCCAACGGGGATTGCGCATACGTTTGAACAGGCGCGTGATGGTAATTTGAGTGTGATTGCGCTTTTATGTATTTTAGCAATTATTGTGGCAGTTACGATATTTGTGGTATTTATTGAACGGGCGCAGAGACGGATTTTGGTGAATTATGCCAAACGTCAGCAGGGTAACAAAATGTACGCGGCACAATCAAGTCATTTGCCGTTTAAGATTAATATGGCGGGGGTGATCCCACCTATTTTTGCTTCCAGTATTTTGTTGTTCCCCTCAACGTTGGGGCAGTGGTTTGGTAGCTCGCCGGGGATGCATTGGTTGGCACAGATTGGTTTGATGTTAGCACCAGGGCAGCCTTTGTATTTGATGTGTTTTAGTGCGGCAGTGATTTTTTTCTGTTTTTTCTACACGGCGATTATTTTTAATCCCAAAGAAACGGCAGAAAATTTAAAGAAGTCGGGTGCGTTTATTCCAGGAATTCGTCCAGGGGACCAAACCGCGCAGTATATTGATAAAGTATTGACACGATTAACTTTAGTAGGAGCGCTTTATATTACTTTAGTTTCTTTGTTGCCGATGTTTTTGATGATTGAGTGGAATGTGCCGTTTTATTTTGGAGGTACGTCCCTATTGATCGTGGTGGTAGTGTTGATGGATTTTATGGCTCAAGTGCAATCGCATATGATGTCATTCCAGTATGATTCTTTACTCAAAAAGGCTAATTTGAAGGGTAAAGCAAGTAATCAGTATGTTCGTTAATAGGAGTTAAAAGAAATGAAAGTAAGCCCATCAGTAAAGCCGATGTGTAAAAAATGTAAGATTGTACGTCGCAAACGTGTTGTTCGTGTTATTTGTACTGACGCTAAGCATAAACAGCGTCAGGGTTAAGAGTTTTCCCCATTCTGCGTTGTTGCAGAGAGGGGAATGGGAAAAATCCTTGCGATTAGCGGTGTTTTGAGGTATGATGTTACACTTTTCGCAAAAGACAGTGAAATAGAGAAAAGGGAGATTTATTAATGGCTCGTATAGCCGGAGTTAACGTTCCAGTCCAGAAGCATGTATGTATTGGCCTGACTTCCATTTATGGAATTGGTCGTCCACGTGCCTTAAAAATTTGCAGCGATGCAAACATTAATCCAGCTAAGAAAGTAAGTGCTTTGACGGATGCTGAATTAGAGGCATTACGTGTTGAAGTGGCTAAGTTTAAGGTTGAGGGTGACTTACGTCGTGAAGTGTCAATGAACATCAAGCGTTTGTCAGATCTTGGTACTTATCGTGGTTTGCGTCATCGTCGTGGTTTACCCGTACGTGGACAAAGAACCAAAACCAATGCGCGTACACGTAAAGGCCCTGTTAAGCCTATGCGTGCGAATTAATTTTATTTAGGAAAAGAGAGTCATATGGCACAAGCAGCACAAGAAAAAACCGCAGAAAAAACTGACAAGTCAGCCAAAATTGCGGTCAAAAAAGTAAAACGTTTTATTCAGGATGGTATTGCTTATATTCATGCCTCCTTCAACAATACGATTGTTTCTTTGACAGATCGTCAAGGCAATGTACTGGCCTGGTCAACTTCGGGTGCCAATGGTTTCCGTGGTTCACGTAAAAGTACACCTTATGCAGCTCAGGTTGCGGCAGAAAAAGCAGCAGAAAAAGTAGCGGCAGAATATGGCATGAAAAACATTGATGTTTACGTCACAGGTCCTGGTCCTGGTCGTGAATCCGTTGTACGTGCGCTTAATGCTAAAGGTCTTAAGATTAATAGCATTACAGATGTGACACCATTACCTCATAATGGTTGCCGTCCATCTAAACGTCGTCGTGTTTAATTTAAATTTTAAATTGAAAGGTTAAAAATATGGCTCGATATATTGGTCCAAAATGTAAGTTAGCAAGAAGAGAAGGTACAGATTTATCTTTGAAGAGCGGTGTTAAAGCCCTTGATTCAAAGTGTAATTTACAATCCGTACCAGGTCAGCATGGTGCGCGTCGTGGTCGTTTATCTGACTACGGTTTACAGTTGCGTGAAAAGCAAAAAGTAAAACGTATTTACGGTTTGCTTGAAGGTCAATTCAAAGCGTATTACTTTGAAGCATCACGTCGTAAAGGTGCAACTGGTGAAGGTTTGTTAGTGCAATTAGAATCACGTCTTGATAATGTCGTTTATCGTCTTGGTTTTGCCTGCACTCGTTCAGAAGCGCGTCAGTTAGTGGGGCATAAGGCTATTTTAGTGAATGGCAAACCCGTTAATATTCCTTCTTATCAAGTAAAGCCTGCTGATGTTATTGCAGTACGTGAGAAGTCAAAAAGCCAAGCGCGTATTCAATTTGCATTAGAAATGGCGAAGCAACGTGGTGTTCCTTCATGGGTTGATGTTGATGAGAAAAAGTTAGAAGGTGTGTTTAAATCTTATCCTGAAAGATCAGATTTGCCTTCCGATATTAATGAACAGTTGATCGTTGAGTTATATTCTAAATAAGCTTAAAAGCCTGGAGATTTGCATGCAGCATTTAGCAGATGAACTATTAAAACCCCGTATGGTGGAAGTGAGTGAACTTTCCCAAAATCGTTATCGCATTGTTTTAGAACCTCTTGAGCGTGGCTTTGGTCATACCTTAGGAAGTGCTTTGCGTCGTATTTTGTTATCGTCCTTGACCGGTGCGGCTGTGGTTGAAGCTGAGATCGAAAATGTATTGCATGAGTACTCTGCAATTGAAGGCGTTAAAGAAGATGTTGTTGAAATTATCTTGAATTTAAAAGGTCTTGCGATTCAGTTCGAAGGTAATGAAGCTGAGGCTAAGCTCACTTTGCATAAAAAAGGCGAGGGTGTGGTGACAGCAGCTGATATTAGCTGTCCTTCTAACATTGCCATTGTGAATCCTGATCATGTGATTGCGAACATGACCAAAAAGGGTGAGCTCAAAATTCAATTGAAAGTTATTCGTGGTCGTGGTTATGTGCCTGCGGCGCAAACAGAAGCGACTCGTGCTAAACCTATTGGTGTGATTTCATTAGATGCTTCATTTAGCCCAGTGTCACGTGTTACCTACAGTGTTGAAAATGCGCGTGTAGAGCAAAGAACTGACTTGGATAAATTGGTTTTTGAAATTGAAACTAACGGTACCATTTCTCCTGATGAAGCGATTAAGCGTGCAGCGACTTTGTTGCATGAGCAAATCAGCGTCTTTGTTGATTTGCAAGCGCCTAAGGCTATTGCATCTTTGGGTGCGATCAGCGGTGAGATTGATCCTATTTTATTGCGTCCCGTGGATGATCTTGAATTAACCGTGCGTTCAGCGAACTGCTTAAAAGCCGAAGATGTTTATTACATCGGTGATTTAGTTCAAAAGAGTGAAACTGAATTGTTAAAAACACCTAATTTAGGTAAAAAATCGTTGACTGAGATCAAAGGCATACTGGTTAAACATGGCTTGAGCTTGGGTATGCGTGTCGATAACTGGCCCAAAAAAGCCCAAGAAGAAGATGAGGAATAGGAATTAAATATGCGTCATAAATTAAGTGGAAGAAAACTCAATCGTACCAGCAGCCATCGCGCGGCTATGTTCAAAAACATGTGCATTTCAGCGATTGAGCACGAGCTCATTAAAACAACCTTGCCTAAAGGCAAAGACCTTCGTCGTGTGTTAGAGCCATTGATTACCTTGGCAAAGAACGACTCGGTTGCTAATCGTCGTTTAGCGTATGCTCGGATCGGTAATGATGCTGCAGTTAAAAAATTATTCGAAGTATTAGGCCCTCGTTACAAGACCCGTCAAGGCGGTTATTTACGTGTGCTTAAATGCGGTTTCCGTGTTGGTGACAGCGCACCTATGTGCTTCATCGAATTAGTAGATCGTGACAATGCGCCTCAAGCTGAAGCGGCTCCTGCTCCTAAAGCAAAAGCGAAAGCGAAGCCCAAGGCAGAAGCAGAAACTGTAGTAGCGACTGATGCTGCTGCCACAGAAGAAGCAGCACCTGCTAAGCCTAAAGCGAAGGCAAAGCCAAAAGCCGACGCTGAAGCCGAAGCTGCGCCTAAGCCTAAAAAACCTAGAGCTAAAAAAGACGCTGAATAAGCATTTTGTAAGCATAAAAAAACCGGACTTGAGCCGGTTTTTTTATGCCCGTAGATTTGCACCATCCTCACTTGCATTTCTGATGCTTAGCGTGTGTAGCGACTTCATCCTAAGTGGCAAATTGAAATCTTATTTTGTTAAAAAAACTAGTATAGTGCACTGCTGCTCTGGGATTGTTTTGATTTTGTAGATAGAATACCTTTGTTTATATAATTAGGGGTTAGTAGATGTTGGGCTTCCAGGAAGGTGTAGGTTTGCCCCCAGAAAATTCTTTGGATCTTTCTGATACGTATTTTCTTTATGCGCGCAAAATTTATGATGCATTGGGTGAGTCTAATGAAGCTGAGCTTGTTTCTGTACTCATGGCGCAGTGTCCGCACGCACTTTTTGAGATTGTTGAAAATGAAGAGGGTTCACCTGATAAGTTGATTCATTGGATTTTATTTTGGGCGAATGATGATCGTATTTGCACTCAGGCATTGCAGCTTTATTTTGAAAATGTCCTTGAATCTGAAAAAGTTAATTTGTTGCTTTACGCTTTGGAGTGTCTTAATGCTAATGCTGTGCGACGTTTATGGGCTTACTTTGGGCCCCTAGATGCTGAAATTCAAATGGCAATTGATAAGTTTCTCTGGGAGCCTTTAGAAGTTATCGTAGGTGATTATCAGACTTTATTGGAGGCCAAGGATGATGAGGATATTGGTTGGAAAGATTTAGATCCGGATGAGTGTATTGAGGGTGAGCCTGATTTTAAGCGTTTGGCGTCTTTAATTGGGCCTATATCCCTGTGTGTTTATTTAGGTTATTCGCTTTCGGAAAAAGTGTTGGCGCAGTTTGTTGAATTAAATGACTATGCGCAATCGATAGATGTGCGAGAAAAAGATGATTGGTTCTATGACAATCCTACGGATCAGTTTTTTGCAGTTGCTCAGGCTTTTCAGTTATGGCATCAATTAGATCAGGTTTTTGTTGAGTTCAAAAAAATTTCAGCGCAACCTGATTATGCTGTGCTTGCGTTAGCGCCAGCGCAGGCTGCATTTTCCTATTTATTTCAAACGGTTGCGCAGCAATTATTGCGTGCATTGGTAAATTTAACTGCAATCCATCCCTGTTCTCAAGCTTTAGAATTAGATTTCCCCATAGTAACTGTTGAGCGTGCGGATTTTAGAGCGCAAATTTTGGATGTGTTTTTACAGCGTCCAATATTGTCATATCAGGAATGGCAATTTTTAGAAAAGTTGATGGAGGTCGTTGGTAAAGAGGATGATATTGTTATGGAGGTGCGGCATCGTCGACATTCTGGCTTGGCAGTGGCGCTTTGGGATAGGGCTTTGGATGCTCATAAATATGTAACGGCGATTTTGCAGCCGGACGGCCAGTATTTTTTTTATGCCTTGCCTTTGATTGCTGATGTTGCTGGCCCAGAGGTAAAGGATAAGGCCGAGTTAGCGTTGTTGACGAGTTTGTTTTATCATCATAATAAAAAAAAGGATTGGTCGGCCTCCGTATGTGAAGAGCTGCGTTGGTTACTTGTAAAGTTGAATCCAGATTTGGTTTCTGCGGATGTTGTTGCATATCAAGCTCGTCATGAGGCGCTTGAGCACTCTGATGATTATTATGCTGAATGTCCGTCGGATGATTCTGAGGGTGAGCATGTTCAGCGTTTTGAAGCAGAGCCTTTGCGTGTTCGTAATGCGCTATTGGGTGCTGCAAAAAAGATGACAGTGTATGGTCAGGTTGATAATATATGGGTGCAGAGTCATAAAAAATTTCTTGAGCCTAAAAAAGCTAAAGTTTCGGATACAGATCCTTCTGCGGCTAGTTTTTATGATATTACTGCAAGAGCAGAGATTCATCATGATGAAGCCTTGCCTTATTCCGTTCAGATAGACTTAGCCTCATTGACGGCTCATGCTTTAGCTGGGACTTTAAATGTGGTAACTTTGGGAGAGATTGCGACGCAATTTTTTGTGGCGCAATATCGAGGTATTCATTATGATGCGACCTCTTGGTCGCAACGTGAGCGTCGAGCGCATCGTCAAGGCGAGCCTCAAAAACAAACGGTGTATGCACCTGCGGTTTATAAAAAAGCAGGGGTGGTGCGCAGTAATACCGTTGCCTTAGACGATGCTCAAAAGGCGCGCCTTGATCAGGCGGCTCAGCTGATACATCATCAAGTCACGAGTTTGCAGTATACCGGGCATTTAAGAAGTAACGCTTCAGGTCAGGCGATGACTTTTGATCAGGCAGGTGATGCAGTGCAAGATTTTTATACCAAAAAATATCAAGAGCATGCAGATTTTTGTGCGCGAGTTAAAGCCTGTAAAGATGCTCATCAGCCGATTAGTAGTCCATTGGATGTGGCATTTTTATTTGCTAATGGCCCTGATAATTATAATCAATCTACTGGCGATACACCGTATCATGCGAGTCGTTATGCTTTGGGCCTTAAACGATACGATGGTAAAGGTGAGTCATTAAGTCCACGATGGCGTCGTGATGGCAAGGCTGAGCGGCCCTATGTCGGTAAAATTTACACCATGCTTTTTGATATTAAAAGTTATGATCAGTGTCAGCCATATCATTTAGTTTCTGCGGATTACACTAAGCGCGTTAATATTGATGCGATGACTTTGTCTGAGCGCGAAACAAAGTTTGTTGCGAGTATCCCAGGCGCTGCTGTTGCTGAGCATGTTGTGGTGCGTTATCCCAATTTTAGTGGTGATTATCAAGATTATTATTTGCATAAATATGGCATGGACGCAGAGTTGTATGCTCAATTTAAAAACGATTTATTTGCGAGTGTTCCAGGAAGTCCTGAGCGCAAGCGCTTTGAGATTTTATTAAGCGAACATCTATGCGCCTATCAAGATGCTTGTCTGATCGAGGATGCACGTCTTTTGGCAAGAAAAAGAGGTGGGTGGCTTATTTATCGTGATGCTACCGGTGGATTTAGTTTTGTACCACCCCAAATTAAGCCAGCGAGCCGAGGCGAAAGAGCTGAGGCGGGAGGTGTTGTCAGGGCTAGGCAAGATGCTATGGTTGCTGAAAAACGCCAAAGGGAGCCTGATGGCTGGTTGCATCAAAAACTGCAAGTGCATAATGTTTTGCCGGTGAATGATTACCGTGAGCTGATTGAAATTTTGCATCAAAGAACTCGAGCGGAGATTGATGCGATGATTGCAGGTCGTGATGAGATTGTGGCTGAAGTAGATTGGATGTCTAGGCTTAATATAAAATCTCGTCCTGGTATGCACGGTTATGTGAAGCTCGTTTTTCAGAATACGCTCGATGGTTTGTTGCGTTTAGCCAAGGTTTTATCTCTTACGATTAAGATTGAAAGCTTTCTTTTTGATGCACCGATTATTCTGCATGAGGGCCAGAGTAACTCACTCTCTGTGCTCTATTTGGGTGGTGATGGGTTTCATGGTATTGTTGATAAATCATGGCGGCTTGAAGTAGCACCTTCTGCTAGTGCGACTTTATTTGCGCCCGGTGCTGTTGCTGATAGCGTTGATCGTGCACGCGAGGCTTGTGAGGGGTATAAAAAAGCTAGAGTTGGATAGTCCGTCTTTGGTTTTCTGGCTTTTTCAAATTCTGAGTTATAATACCTTTTTATGTGCAAGTGACCCATGTCCGACATTGCTTTTGTTCTGCATCGCTATCCTTATCAAGAAACCAGCTTGTTGCTTAAGGTCTTGACCCGTGAGCAGGGGTTGGTGACCTTGATTATCAAGGGCGCGAAAAAAAAGCATTCTGACAGCTACAGTTTACTGCAGTGTTTTCAGCCGTTAAAGATCGAATATACGCTGAAAGGGGATCTGGGTACGCTCAAGCAAGTTGAGCGTCATGGCGTTGCGCCTGTGCTTGTAAATGAGAGTTTGTATAGTGGCTTTTATCTCAATGAACTATTGCTGTTTTTGCTGCATCCGCATGATCCTTTGCCGGCGATTTTTGATTTATACGCGCATACCTTGGAGCAGCTCGATACCCATGTGGAATTTAGTTTACGGCTATTTGAATTAAGGCTTTTGAGTCATTTAGGATTTTTACCCGATTTTCGTTATGATGCTACGGGTGCCTTGATTCAAACGCAGGCGCACTATTTGATCATGCCAGGCCACGAGCCGCAATTGCTGACCGATATGAATCAAGGCTTAACCGCCTATATTTTTGCAGGTGCTGATTTACAAAGCTTTGCCCAAGGCGATTGGAATGTCGACAGCCTCAAAGCGGCTAAGCGCCTCTGCCGCATTTTTATCGATCAGCATACGCGCGGTAAGTTGTTTAAGAGTCGGGAGCTTTTTGTGGCGTCTAAAAAATTAAGCTAAAGCAATTTATTCGCTTTGGCATCAAGCTCATCCTCAATGCGCTGCTCTTCTGCCAGTATGGCCTTAATCCGCTTCGCTTCTTTTTCGACATCAATTATCGAAAACTGTTCTTTGTACTTTTTTGGCATCTTTTGCTTAAATCTTAAATACAGCGTTAATTTTTCTAATTCAAACAGCCGACCCCAGGCCTCTTGATTTATGCGCTTTTCAAGGGCTACTTGTGGCGCAATAAATTTTTTACGTGCGATTTCATCAAGCGCGGGGCTAAAGCCCAAGGCATTTGGCTCAATGATCGTGGCAAGCAAACGATTTACGACTTCGATATCTACAGATACCTGATCTTTGTGTGCGGCGGTTTTTAGCGCTGCCATTAAATCGCTAGTGATCACCTGGATATATTTATCCTGCGCCTGTAATTTATCGACGCTGATCAGCGTTGCCACAAGCTCTGTGGCCTCGACGCCTAATTTGTTTTCCGCTGTCATGTTGCTCTTATTCCTTTTGTTGTGATTTTTGCTCTGATTAATGAGTATCACCCAAAAAGTGTTAATCCTTTTACAACTCAATCATCCTGATTGCTTTTATGAGTGACTGCTATTTTTTCCCTTATAAGCTGATTTGACCTCTTCAGAAAAAACCCGTTTTAATGCCCTCGCAGATTCTTCATGTTTAAAACTAGCCGCGAGGCGTTTGATAAATTCATCTTGTAAGCTGCGCTTATTTAATTTAGCGGAATCTTTGAGAAACTTTTTGATGTTGATGGGGAGTGAGATGCAGAGTCTAGGGTCGCCTTTTTGGGTTAGTTGACGCATGTTAGTGGCCTACCGATTTTTGGGTTATTTTGATAAGTCATCATTTCATCCTTGCTTAGGCCGCATGATATTGCTGTGCTGCCGGCATAAAATGTGCTCTAACCCAAGCAGGTGATACGCTACCATGATGCTCAAAGCTGGTATTCGCTTCAAAACAATAAGCCTTTAAACTATTAATCGCAGTGCGAATCTCTACATTCATCATATCTTTTTTGGCATCACGATTAACGACAGCCGCATAAACTGCTTTGGCAGCGTTTTTAAGAATAATGCTAGGAATGCCCTGGGTGCCAGAAATAGGAAACACATAAGCAATAAAGTCTTGGAATAATACAAAGTCACACTGACCATCCGCATCAATCGTCAATTGACGAGGTTTGTTGCCGATACTGAATAAAATCTTGATTTCGTTTTTGATGATGGGGTCTTTGAAATCTGAGCGCCAAATCGTTAAATCGATGCTGTTGATATTTGTTGTTATTGTTTTGGTTTTCATTTTCCCTACTCCTATTATTTCTTGTTCTTCTTATTCATCCACAAAGAGTGCACTTCCGTGTGCTAAAACCATCCTGGTTTATCTTCTGGGTCTTGCCTACGCTTGACTCATTGCACTAGTTTTAAACCTTTCATCAATTTAGAACTAGCGTTTTGTTAGTGCCATCATCGCGCATTGGATATTGAATGAAAATAGCAATAAAAGCTCAATAATAAAGTTAAGTTAAAAGATGTGCTTTTATTGATGGTTTTTTCAATCTTTGTAAGTTTCTGATTTTTATAATGAGTCTTTATGACTAAAAAACCGAGCCCACTTTAGTGAGCTCGGTTAGTGGTGGCGTACTACCGAGTAGGTAGACGACGCCAGTATGCGTTTACGTGCTCAATTTTGCAAAAGCGAATACGAGTGTACGCAGATACATGTACTATCTTAGAGTCAAACATATGCCTCCTTATAATGAAAAAGATTGGGGCAGGATTGACTTAGGCTAGCAAATTTGGGATAATAGGCCTGTTGAATTTGGCCGCGTTTGCTAGTGGAACTCGTTCTACCCGTGACGCTTCCAACCCCTTAAGATGAATTTGCGGTTCATCTTAAGGGATCTTTTGTATTAACTTTTCACTCTATATTTCCTTCCTCTGACTTGATTGGGATTTGTTTGGTAAATGAGATCCTTCAGTTGCTCAATATGCTCAAACATTATTCGACTATGTGTTTCAATTCCTATCTCTTTATAAGCCTCTATAATATCTTTCACGGGAATCCCTACCGGCCTATCAAGCCGCTTTAGTATCTCCAAAGTATATTCCTTAGAAAGCTCAGGCCTGTGATCTAATTCTTTATTTCGGCTGCTTTCAACATGGACATACTCAACCCCAAAAGCACGAAGATCTTCTTTCAACTGAAGAATAATTCGCTCTGTAAGTTCTTTATTTATTTGTAACTGGGATAATTGATTTGTTATTTCAGAAATTTTTTTGTCAACATCACTAACAAGTGCACTTTGCTCACCTATCTTTTCTGAGATGGCTTTAACGCGAAACTCTTGATTTTCCATGGCTTTAGTCCTTTATTTGCAAATAAAGCGTCCCTTAAAGAGCTTTTTAGCAACATTACGGATTCCTTTATGGCAATTATCCACTTATTTACCACATCTGTCAATCAATTGTTTTAAAAATCTAATAGATATTAGAGACGGGCGTGACAGCAAGAACCTTTTAAAATAAAAACTATTAACTAATTTAACGTTTTCTAGTAAATTTTATTAACGTAAGTTGATTACGAGCCAAGGAGCTGGCTATTAAATTTCAAATTGAGGTATATCATTTCTGCGTAGTAAAATTAAATATGCTAATTTCTTGTTGATATCTTAACACATCCCCTCAAAAAAGGGCTGGTATCACAAAACTCTTTATCGGGATATTTACTCTGATCAAACGCTAAATTTTTATCCTGCTTCAGAAGTCCACTCGATTTTTCGGTTTCGTTGTAGATATCTTTATCCGAATGCACATAGGAAAACTCAACGTTTTTCACAACATTGTACAAAGGCGTTTCATCTAGCTTTAATTTGTCTTCTAGTAAATACTCAACTGTCCTTTGCATGATATGTTTCACTTCTCTTAAGTCTTCAAGCTTATTTGCGGTTTTTCTTGATCTTGGAGAAAATGACATGAGCGTTGGCACTTCAAGGCTGTAATATATTGGACACATTGGGTCACTGCTCAAATATTGAGGTACAACTACGGTGGGTAGGTATTTGATACCATAAATATCAATGAAGATTTTTTGCAAAGCTTCTAAAGGCAGAGCCTGGTTATTGATGGCAACCTGATAACCAGGAAAGTTCTTTTGTGCTAGCGCATAAAGATGCTTCGCGGTATCGGTTAAATAGGGGTTGGGCTTGAGGTTTCTTTCTTCTAGTGCGCAGGAAAAATCAATGTCAAAAATAATTTGATCTCTCAAATGCCCCGCGCCTGTCCAGGCTGTTTCTAGCAAATGACTTTTAAATAACTTCCAGGCGATATCATTGCTGGGCTCTAACCATTTTCTCGAAAAATAAAAGACCTCAGAATCCCAGCGCTCTGGAAACTCTGGATGTTGTACTAACTCTTGCAGCAATGGCCATTGATCCGTTAAATTTTCGGGGCTGCGACAGCGCAGTGAAAATGTTTTTTTAAGCCTTTTTAATGATGTTGCATCGGATATTTTTGGCAAAAGTAATAATGATCTTGAGCCACTAATAATATTTGAAAATCTTCCTACGTGATTAGTCGTTTCGCTTGGCTGCAAGCTCACCCACAACCCAAACAAATGGCCTTCCTGTATGAACACCCAGGGGATGATGCGTCCCAGAACATTAATATACAACTCAATCGAATTTTTGATGACTGCGCCTAGGGGCATTGAGTTATTGTAATTCAGGTCATTGGCAATTTTTGGATCTATGCTGGGATCGTCGACTTTGACCCATTCGGATTTTTGGTTTGGTAAGACTAACTTGCCGTCTTATAATAAATGCTGACCCCAGGGGCATTTTAGTTTGTAGATGCTGTATTCTTCGCCAGGATTAATGGGGTCGATAATGGCTGCTAGCAATGGATTTACTTTGGCGATATCTGCTCTAACATCGGCCCATGAGTGTTTGGTTAGCATTGTGATTGGTGCCTTTCTTATTGTTTTTATCTTATAGTTAATATCATATATTATTGCTGGTAAAAAGTTAATGTTTTTTCTTTGCTTTTTATCTTTGGGGTTTATTTGATGAAAATCAATTGGTTAGCAATGGATTCCGGGTGTGGTGTTTTACATTTATTTGCAAAATAAAGAAAATTGATCTCGCCTGGATCCCATGAGGCACCGGTCGTGCGTAGCACGAGGCCCATGGGGCGACCGGGCGGGGGAGGCTTTGTGCGTGGCTATGCCTTACTGGTCACTTCCCTTTATAAAATTTAAGTTTGATCCAAATCGCTAAGGCGATGATGCTAAACACCAATACCAAATAAGCCAATGACAATCCTATAAAAGGCTGGTATTTACCAAGGTGCAGCCAAACAATGGGGTTATTTGTTGTGAAATGCTTGGCCTCTATAAAGTAATTTATGGTGTAAGCAATCAGCCATAGATAAGCAATAACGTAAAACCTTGTTGCTACAAGTATAATAATGATCAACACACTGCTGACTACACTCTCAGTCCATAGGCCGTATAAGGGCGTAAGGCCTAAGTTTTCTTGAACAATCATCAGGCCATAATAGGCATTGGCGAGTTGCAACAGTAACAGGCTCGATACAAAGTAGATTAAAAATCTATTGATCTTAAGTGTGCTCATTGATTACACTCCTAATAGTTCTAAAGCTGTTATGACTGCAGTATCTATGAATTCAGCCTCTTTATACATTGCCTGGATCGTTGGTCTGGCATAAATATTTAGCCCTCTGAGAATAGGCCCATAATATGGATTGCTTGATGCTTTTTTCAGTTCAATGCTGACATTTTGTACCATATCGTTCACGGCAATTTCAAGATTATCAACAACACTTCTTTTACCTATCGTAATTGTTGATGTTAAACTACCCGTTAATGTTAATAGCCATTCATTTACTATTTTTTTCTCTTTTGAAATGCTCGTGACGTAATTAAAAATAAAGACTTGGCCTGCGATAGTATAAAGACTTGCAACACTTACGCCGTCCTCTAACGTATAATCGCCATATTTATTCCCAATAACAAAACTTGGCGATGTGTTTGTATTCATGCCATTATCAAGATCGGACGAGCTTTTCACCTCCATCCCAAAAAAATAATCCCCAATCGTTTTATTCACATCAGCTTGTATGCCTTCTTTACTAATCGTTGTTGGATTTACTGAGTTTAAGCTTTCCATTTCATACTCACCACTCACGGTAAAATCTATGTGAATCATGTAGTTGTTTGAATAGGCTGGGGGTAAAGACACTGTCCTACTCCCAAAACTCCCGCTCACCTTAGCGATCATATTGGGAGGGTCTTGTCTTGGTTTTACAGCTTGAGGTGGGGGTTCTGATGGACCGGCGTTGAGGTGTAGGTTGTTGGTGCATAGCCGTACGGAATTGCCGCGAATAATCGTTACGCCGCCGAATCTTTGGATGGTATTGGCGCGTAGTGAGTAGTTTTTCCCGGTCATGGTGTGGGTGTCGATGGTGGCGTTGCGGATGTTGATGCTGCGGGTAATGCGCTCGCTCGCATTTAAACTGATACTGTTCGGTACGCTTAGGTTTAGCTGGTTTTGTGATTGGGTGAATTGTGGGGTTGTGATGGTGCGCTTGAATGTATCGGCTTTGATGGTTTCGGTTTTATTTTGGTAGCTTTCGCTGTAGCTTTGGTTTTGTTTATAGCTTTTACTGATGTTGGGCGCGCATTCGGTGAGGGTGGAGTTTACATTGGCAGCGTAGGTGGTGCTGTGGTTGCTTACTTCAGTTTCATTAAGGCCGCCTTGGGTCATAATATCATGCACAATGACATCACCCTGAAAGTCTTTTTGATCCAAAGTATGCGGCCCGGCTTTGGACTCCAGTACCTTACCGCGCATGGTGTGACTAGCGCTGGTGCCATTTTCATCTGTGGTGTAGCTTTCTTCGTTGATCCATTGGGTGGTCATGTGGGTGTCCTTGTTTCTTTTTGCGTTTGTATGCGAATTTTTGCTGATCCGCAAATAATGAAGTTTGAATACTAGGCGTCATGGCTAATTTTTAATAATAGATTGTATATTGATCATTTTGATGTTTTTTAATCAGGAATGCAAGTGAGTTATTTTGCGCTTGCTTTGGTGATTTAAAAATAGCAAAGACTGCTGCATAACCCCTTCCCGACTTCATCCTTAAGACTGCCTGATAACCCAGGCACCCCTCTCCCTGGCGTCATGGATGACGCTGGGAGCGTTATTAAATCTCATCATCACACCATCGCTTGATTTATCAACGCATTCATGAAAAAATAGCTCAAAACTAGCGGATACCCTTGTGGAACTTAACCCCTTACGAGAACAGATCAAAGATTTAGATACGCGTTTGGCTAGCATTCGGAGGTCGCTTTGACTTTGATATCAAAGCGGAGCGTTTAGTAGAGGTTGAGCGTGAGTTGTCCGAAAGTGCTATTTGGGATAACCCCGAGCGGGCGCAAGAGCTTAATAAAGAACGTTCACAGCTAGAGCGTGTCGTGCATCTGTTAACTAATTTAACTAAAAGCCTGAATGATCATCGCGAGATGCTTGAATTTATCGATGCTGAGCAAGATGAGGGCTTGCATGTAGAATTACAAGCAGAGGTGCAAACGGTTGAAACCGCGCTGGCGCGTCTTGAATTTGAGCGCATGTTTTCTCATCCTATGGATCCCAATAATGCTTATGTCGATATCCAATCCGGTTCTGGTGGGACTGAGGCTCAGGATTGGGCCGAGATGGTTCTGCGGATGTTTATGCGCTTTTGTGAAGCGCGCGGCTTTCGAGTGAGTTTGGAAGAAGCCTCTCCTGGGGATGTTGCTGGGATCAAGGGTGCGACCATTTATGTTGAGGGTGAGTATGCCTATGGCTGGTTGCGCACTGAGACTGGCGTGCATCGCTTAGTGCGTAAATCGCCTTTTGATGCTAATAACAAACGCCATACCTCTTTTGCTTCAGTGTTTGTGTCGCCAGAGGTGGATGACAATATTGAAGTAGAAATTAATCCCGCGGATTTGCGTATTGATACCTATCGTGCTTCGGGTGCGGGTGGGCAGCATGTGAATAAAACCGATTCTGCGATTCGGATTACCCATATTCCAACGAATACCGTGGTGCAATGTCAGCGTGAGCGCTCACAACATGCCAATCGCGATAATGCGTTTAAGCAGCTCAAAGCTAAACTTTATGAACTAGAATTACAAAAACGCAAAGAAGCGCAATCAGCACTTGAGGATTCGAAAAAAGATATCGGCTGGGGTAGTCAGATTCGCTCGTATGTCTTGGATCAGTCGCGCATTAAAGATTTGCGTACTAATATCGAGCGTACTGATACGCAAAAAGTATTGGATGGTGATTTGACCGAGTTTATTCAAGCAAGTTTGAAGGGGGGATTTTAACATGCACATAGATGCAAAAGGCTGGCTTCTATCTTCGAAGATTGCGATCTCTCCTAATTTTAATCAGCGTCCTCAAGGTGCAGAGGTTAATTTGCTCGTGATTCACAACGCTAGTTTACCTGCGGGTGTTTGGGGTGTCGATGATATTATTGCTTTGTTTCAAAACCAATTGGATCTTAATAAGGATCCGAGTTACCATGATCTTGCAGGCCGCGAGGTTTCTAGTCATTTTTTGATTGCTAGAGATGGCGAGATTTATCAATTGGTGTCGGTATTGGATCGCGCCTGGCATGCGGGAGTTTCGGAATTTGAGGGTGTGGCCAATTGTAATGATTATAGCGTGGGTATTGAGTTGAATGGCTCTGATGATCAGCCTTTTACTGAGGAACAATACAGAAGCTTAGCTGAACTCACCCATGCGATTATGCGCTGTTATTCTGGCATTACGTTAGATCGCATTGTCGGGCATTCCGATATTGCCTTGCCCGCCGGGCGTAAAACTGATCCCGGACCTTATTTTGATTGGGCGTATTATCGTTCTTTATTGGAGCCAGTATGATTGAATTTGATGTCTGCCAAAATTTTATTTTTAAAGACCTTGCGGTGCGCGGGACCTTGGTGCGCTTGAAAGATAGCTATCAGACCATCACGCATCAGCATCATTATCCTGCTGTGTTGGGGAATTTATTGGGCGAGGGGTTGCTTGGTGTGATTTTAATGTCGAGCTTTTTGAAGCAGCGTGGGCAGTTGACGCTAGAGTTTCAGGGCGAGGGCGATTTAAGTCTGCTTTCGGCACGTTGTACTGCCAATAATGAAATTCGGGGCTTGGTGCGCGCATCGCCGGAACTCATCAGCACTAAAAATTTAATGCAAGCCCTGCAAAACGGCTATTTAAATCTAACCTACGAGCCCGAGCAAATGGGCGAGCCCTACCAAAGTATTATTGAAGTCACGCAAACTTCGATTGCGAAAAATCTCTGCGAATACTTTGATCGCTCCGAGCAATTACCCACACGCTTTGTCTTGTTTAGTGATCTCGATATGGCTGCAGGCTTAATGTTGCAAGTCTTGCCAGTGCAAGAAGGCCACAGCCGTGAGGCCTTTGGCACTTTAGCCATGTTGGCTGAAACCTTGACGCCAGAAGAATTTAAAACCTGCGATTTTCCCACGATTTTAAGACGCCTGTTTCACGAATATGAGCTTGAACTGTTTCCCGCCAAGCCGATTCACTTTGGCTGTAATTGTTCCTTTGAGCGCATGCAAAACGCGATTTTAAACATAGGCGAAGAAGAGGCCTTTGACATTTTAGAGACCGAGCCCTACATCGAAATCACCTGTGAATTTTGCGGCCGCAGCCAGATGTTTGATGCTGACGCTGTCGAGCAGTTATTTGATGGGTTGGGTGGGAAGTATCATTAAGATTTATATTGACACAAATATAATAAGACTGCTGCATAACCCATACCCCCGGCGTCATCCTTCGAAAAATTGCGCAGCAATTTTTGCGGAGGAACCAGGACCCAATCGCATGCAGCGTAGCTGCATTCAATCCTCCCCTACCCACAAAATGAATGCAGTTCCGCTGCATGCTAGTAAAAACTGGATCCGCAATTTTGCTCCGCAAAATTCGAAGGATGACGCCAGGGAGAGGGCACCTGGGTTATCAAGCAGCCTTAAGGATGACGCCGGAAAGGGGTTATGCAGCAGTCTTTGCTTGATTGTTTAAAATAAACACAGTATGATGTGCTTATTTAGTGATCATAATGTGTCATGGCTATTTTTAATCAACCTGCATTGCCTTTGGTGTTGAAGCTCCTATCTACGGGGGAATTTCAAGATGTAGATTCCTTGCGGGCTTTAAAAAAATTACGTAAAAAGTTTAAAGGACCGCTTACGGTTTTATTGCCCGAAGATTGGGTGCACTCGAGTAAAGTGTATTTAGATCCTGCGCGTGCGCAGCACAAAAACTTGGCAATGCTTTTGCTGCGCGAAGTTGATCAAGATGTGCCGCTGCGTCTGCAAGATATTTTTTATGATTATGTTGAGTTGTCCTCATCGATTAGTGATCTCTCTGCTTATCAGTTTTATTGGCTTAAAAAATCCCAGCTTATGCCTATGCTTAAGCGCTTAAAGCGTGTGGGTTTTACCCTTAAAATTTTGACCTTAGCATCTGAGCCTCGGCTTAATTTTTTGCCTTGGCGTGAGCGTGATCAGCGGGAGCGCACGTTGAAGCAATTGCGACAACTGTTGTTAATTCCATTTTTATTTTTTGTTGTTTTTTATGGTGTCTATGCGGTTTTTAATTATCAAAATCAACAGGTTTCGCTTGAGATTGCCCGGTATTATCATAATAATTTAACCAATCAAGTGGGCCAGCGCCAGACTTTAGCTCAGGTTAATCCTATCTTTTTGTTAAATAGCCATTTGCCTCAAGGGGTTACCCTGGATGAGGCAGACTTTACTAATGGTAATTGGTTTTTGAGTGGTACTTTGGAAAATATTAATGCGCTGACGCGTTTCAATGAGGTTTTAAGTGTGCAGGGTTGGCAAAAATTAGGTACGAGTGTCGAAGTGCATCAGCAGAATCAGCAATATTTGTGGCAGCTTAAAAAAAATGGGAGCCGGCCATGAAATTTTTGCAGTATTCCAGAAAAGAGATGATTTTGCTCAATGTGCTTTTCAGTGCTTTTATTGCTGTGTTGTTGACGTTTGGCTTTATCCAGCCGGCTTGGGATAGTCAAACATTATTAAACCAAAAGCTTGCACAAATGCAGGACCAGGCGCAAACATGGGAGATTAAATCTAACGAGACCGTAATTAATTTCACAGAATTATTAAAAATAATGAAAATAAATTCTTTGAGTGAGATTCAAGTTGTGAGCACTGCTGAGGATGATGGTGTGTTGCATTTAAAATTTATTGGGACGGTTGCGGCATTACATTCCTTGATGATGACTTTGGCACCGAGTAATTTAGTCTCGGCGAAATTGCAGCAGCTACCTGTGAATGTTGAGCTGAGTTTAGATTTAAAAGATTTGCGTGTGGTAACGGCACCACCAGTAGTCGATGTTCCTGCCCCTGTTGCAGCCCCTGTTGATCAATTAGTTGGGCAGGCGACTTATAACCATCATCACTATTGTGTGGTCAAAACCCCAGATCATAAGGTACGTTTACTTGAGAAAAGTCCATGTTGAGATCAGCGCTGTTAATTTTATTATTGATTTTTTCGGGCATGCTATATGCCGAAGATGAGCCTTTGGATCTTGATTTTACTGATGCACCGGTCAGTGATATCTTAAATACCATTGCGGAAATTTCCGGGCATAATTTGGTATTGGGTGATGGTGTTGATGGCACTATGAGTTTAAATGTGGTCAAGATGAATTGGCCCGAGGCCTTGCACATGGTGTTGCTTGGGCAAAATTTAAGTCTTAAAAATGTCAATGATCATACCTGGTACATCAGCGAGACCAGTGCCTTGGCCAATCAAGTGCGTTCGGAAAGTGATATTAATAAAAGTTTAATTGATGCGAGCCCACTTGTGACGGAGTTTTTTCATTTGCATTATGCCGATCCGCAAAAGACTTTAACTTTGATTCAGTCCAATCACGCTTTGTTGTCGTCTCGTGGCCAGGTGTCGCTGGATCAGCGCACGGCAACGCTTGTGATTTCAGATGTGCCGCAAAATATTGCTTTGATCAAAACGTTGTTGCAGACCATCGATGTGCCGGTGCGTGAGGTGGAGATTGACGCGCGCATTGTGGTTGTCGATAAATCTGCGCTCAATGCCTTTGGGGTAATGTTGGGCAATGTCCAGCCTGCGCCTATCAAAATGCTGGGGAGTGTTGTCGATGCGCCAACGATTAATCTGCCGATTGCCAATCCCTCTGGTATTTTGGCGTTTGGTTTGGGAAAGTTAGGCGGTCAGGAATTGGATTTGCAATTGCAGGCGTTGGAGACCATGGGCGATGGCAAGATTATTTCCGCCCCCGAGCTCACAGTATCTGAAAATCAAGAGGCGTATATTGAGCAGGGCAATGAAGTGCCTTTTCAAACCTCGACCTCCAGTGGCGCCACCCAAATTGAATTTAAAAAAGCAGTTTTGGGCTTAACTGTCACGCCGCAAATTATGGAGGATGGCTCGATTAATTTAAGCTTAGTAGTCAATAAAGACGCCGTGACAGCACAAGATGCTGCTAAAACCAGTACGCCGATTATTTCAACTTCAGAAGTCAGCACCAACGTACGCGTGCAAAATGGCCAGACGTTAGCATTGGGCGGCATTTATGGTGAAGAGAAGTCGACTCAGACCAATCAAGTGCCTTATTTGTCAGGTATTCCCGGTGTGGGTTGGCTTTTTAAAAGCAATCAAGTTTCGGATAAATATACCGATCTTTTGGTGTTTATTACGCCGAAGATTATCGAGGATGGGGTTGCATCTACACCCTCTGCGACCAGGCCTTTGTGAAGTTAAAGAGCGGCGATTATAAAAAAGTTACTTGAGTTTATTAAAGTTATCTTCTGAATTGATAACATCGATAACTTGAGATAACTTTTTTATACATGGATTTGCAGCATAACCTAATTTTTGCTCATATCTTTCGCAATATACTGGTATTTTGATCTATAATTTTGCGTTTTTATTTAAACAACCGTCTCTTTTGTTATTATATAATACAAAACAACCATCTCTTTTATTGACTTTAGACTAAGAATTGACTATAATGGCACTATGAAAAGAGCATTATTAGATTATCTTAGAGATTGGTTAGGGTCAAAAGAACGCAAGCCTTTGGTTGTGCGTGGCGCGCGTCAGGTCGGTAAAACCTGGCTGGTACGGCATTTTGCAGAGGCAGCGGGTAAGCAGTTGATTGAGCTGAATTTTGAAAAACAGCCGGCATTGGCGAGTTTATTTGATGGTAATGATCCCAAGCAAATTTTGTTAAATTTGAGTGCTGTTTTGGGGCAAGATATTGATCCTGGGCAATCTTTATTGTTTCTAGATGAAATTCAGGCCGTGCCACAGTTATTTAGCAAGTTACGTTGGTTTTATGAAGATTTATCTGCATTGCCTGTGGTGGCGGCAGGGTCATTATTAGAGTTTGTGCTCGCTGAGCATTCATTTAGCATGCCTGTTGGGCGCATTAGTTATCTGCATCTTGAGCCTTTGTCGTTTGAAGAGTTTTTATTGGCGCAAAATAAAGCATCACTCTATGACTATTTGCAAAGTTATGATTTGAAAGTGGCAATGCCCTTGGCGATTCATGAGCAGTTGTTAGCTTTGTTTAAAGAGTATATTTTTGTCGGTGGTTTGCCGGCGGCAGTGAATAGCTGGGTGCTGGATCGATCTTTGCAAAAAGTGAGTCAAATTCAACAGGATTTGCTCGCGACTTATCGCGATGATTTTATGAAATATCGCGGGCGGGTGCCCGTTGAGCGTTTAGATGAGGTCATGATTGCGGTGCCCAAAATGCTCGGACAAAAGTTTGTCTTTAGTCGAGTTAATTCAACGTTGCAAGCGGCAGGGGTTAGACAAATTTTGGATCTATTAGAAAAAGCCCGTACCTGTCATCGGGTATGGAGCTCCTCTTCCAATGGCGTACCGCTTGCCGCTGAAATTAAAGAGAAATATTTTAAAGCGATTTTTCTCGATACTGGTTTATGCAGCACGGCCTTGGGTTTGGGCTTTGGTCAAATTAATGACTGTTCTGAGTTGACGTTGATCAATAATGGCGCGATCGCCGAGCAGGTGGTCGGACAAATGCTGCGAACGATTGAGCCGCCTTACAAAGAACCCGCCCTTTATTGTTGGCATCGTGATGAAGTGGGTTCAAGTGCCGAGATTGATTATGTGCTTCAGCATGGTAGTCGTGTGATTCCGATTGAGGTCAAAGCCGGAGCTACTGGTAGTTTAAAGTCTTTGCATTTGTTTATGGGCTTAAAGCAACTGCCGCTAGCGTTGCGAATTAATTCAGGTTTACCCAGTACTGTGAATGTCGATGTAAAAAATAATACGGGGGCCTCTGTGCAGTACCAGCTGATTTCCATTCCGTTTTATTTGACTGGGCAGCTGCATCGGTTGTTGGGTTAGTTCGCTTGCTTGATATCACTGCAAAATCGTATAGTGCTCTTGAATGATTTTACGAAAGTGTTCTTGGGTGGTTGCCCAATCGATAAGATCAACACGAAAGGGGAGGTCTGATTCTGAAAAGGCTTGTTCAAGTGTGGCAAGGGTCATTAGGCCAAGTGGTTTATCGCCGATGATGGCAAGATCAAGATCTGAATAAGGTTTGGCGGTGTGTTTAACCCGAGAGCCAAAGGCCCAAATGCGATAATGTGGGAGATGCTTTGCCAAAATCTCTTGTACAGTGCTCAGATGTTTGGGTTCAAGTTGTAGTGTCGGGGCGGGCATTGCGCTCTTCCAGTTTTTTGAGTAGGAGTGCGGCGTCTTTGACAAAGATCAGGGTTTCTTCATAGACTTGTTCGGCTTTTTCATGATCATAGGTATGCGCCGTAATATTGCGCATTTTACGATAGATAAACCAAGCCTCGACATTGTGAATCAAGCCTTTTTCAGCGGCGATGCGCAAAACATCTTTGAAATTAGACGCATCAATTTCAGTGGGGCTTGCGGATTCAAGTTCCAGCTGACGCTTGATCATTTTAGTGCTGATTTCATAAACAAATTCAAAGTTTTGAATTACGCCAGCAATCAGTGTATTTTGTATGAGTTCGTCTTGTGCTTTAAACCAGTCTTCGCGGTTGACGACAGCAATAGCATTTTCCAGTGATTGAATCGCTTGGCGAAGCGCGCTTAAGTCTAGTTGCGGGTGCATTAGGTTGATCTTGTTGTGAAATTATTGGGTTAGACTACCTGGTTTTTGAGCTTTCATCAAGGGTGGTGTGCGTTGATTGTGTTGAGATAGATGATTCTTACCTAGACTCTGATGAATGCTGTGTATTATTAGAACGACGGTATGGGGTTATGATTCTTTATAGCCTCGAGCTGCTTACTTTAGACCAAACCCTGAGCAAAGTCTTGCCTTAAGCTTTTTGCTACAGGGATGACCGTCGTTGTTTTTTTTTGCACTCAGTAAACTAGTAAAATCTAAAATTATCATAAGGATTTTATAATGCAACAGGGTTTTAGGCTCGGTTTACTGCTGTGTGCTTGTGCTTTGCTCATGGGCTGTCCCTCGGATAATTCTACGCCTGCTCCGGCGCCTAGTCCTTCTGGATCACCAACCATCACGCTGAATACCCCCGCAGGTGGTATCATGATGGGTACTTGGGCGAGTGTGACGGCAACGTTTACGGGTAATGTGACTACTCAAACCTATACCTTAACGGGTAATGCGCCTACCGACTCTGGTGCGGGTGTGCCGTTTAATCCTTCGGGGCGGTTTACGACGATTACTTATAGCAACAATAACACAACTTGTGTTCACGACAATCTCACTAATTTGACTTGGGTACAAGATCCAACATCAGTCCAAGACTCATCGGTTAACTTTTTAACAGCAGTTGATACTGCTAATGCATTGAACTTAGGGGGGTATTGCGGTTTTACAAGCGGCTGGCGCCTACCCACAGTGAGTGAGCTTTATAGTTTGGTTAATTATAGTCAATCCAGTCCTCAAGACTGGTTGAACACTTCTACCCCTGGCTTTAGTGGCGTGCAGGGCAGCTATTGGTCGTCGAGCGTTTACGTGCCTATTTCAGCTGCCCGTGCTTGGGTCGTGGATATGTTGGACGGCTACGTGAGCTGGGACATTCAGTCCCGCGACAACGTGCACTATGTGTGGCCGGTGCGAGTCGGACAGTGAGATTCTTTGATTTTTTGAAACTTTTAGGTGCGTTCAAAGTGGAGGGGGCGTTACGATATGGCACAGTATGAACATTTACCGATTTATCAAAAGGCCATGGCTTTGGCTGTGTATATTGAAAAAGCTGTTGCGCACAATAGCATTAAGGAGAAAATTGAAAATGTCAAAGTTAGCTAAACTTATTGGTGTGGTATTGCTTTTAGGTAGTGTGACAGCGTATGGGGGCTTTGCTGTTGCAATTGCTCCTGCGCAGGTGCTTAACCCCGGTCCTGGGGCTAAGGATCCAAATTATCCTCCTGCGCTTTATGAAATTATTCTGATACACAGTGGCCGAGCCCTCGCTTTACCGTGGGGCCTACTATAGATTGCATCACCGATAATTTGACGGGTTTGGTCTGGGTGCAGAATTTGAATAATGTTAATAGCGGTAATTTCTCCACCTTCGCAAATGCCCAAATAGCTGTGAGTACTCTTAATCTTTGTGGTTATAACAACTGGCGTTTGCCGACGGTGACGGAACTACGGAGCCTTGTTAATTATGCAGTGACATCTAGCACTGGTGCGAATTTAGAGGGTTGGTTTTTCATCCAAGGCTTTAGCAGTGTGCAGAAAGATAATTATTGGACTGATACGCCTTATGCTCCAGGTTCTACAACGAATTGGGTTGTTGATATGGGATCGGGGGCTGACAATCAAGGTACATTTAGTTTTATTTCTACGTCAAGCAATGCTTATATTTGGCCAGTAGCGGGTGGTGTGTCGCTTCCCTAAGCTAACCACCTCGCCCTGATTATGCGCTTTCAAAATCTTTTGTTATAATGCTTTTTAATTTTACAATTTGGGAATCTCATGCAATACGTAATGACGATGCACCGTGTCGGTAAAGTGGTGCCACCTAAGAAAGAAATTCTTAAAAATATTTCTCTGTCGTTTTATGATGGCGCGAAGATCGGTGTTTTGGGGTTGAATGGTTCGGGTAAATCAACGCTACTTCGCATTATGTCGGGCATGGATAAGGATTATGTTGGCGATATTACTTGGCGCAAGGGCGTTAAGATTGGTTATTTACAACAAGAGCCGCATCTTGATGAAACCAAAGATGTCAGGGGTAATGTCGAAGAAGCGGTGGCTGAGACCAAAGCCATGTTGACGCGCTTTGATGAAATCAGCAATAAATTTTGTGAGCCCATGTCTGATGATGAGATGAATAAATTATTGGCTGAGCAAGGCGATTTGCAGGCAAAGATTGATGCAGCGGGGGCTTGGGAGTTGGATCGTAAATTAGAAATTGCGGCCGATGCTTTGCGTTTGCCACCTTGGGATGCTGATGTTTCCAAACTCTCAGGGGGTGAAAAACGCCGTGTGGCTTTGTGTCGTTTGTTATTATCTGCGCCTGATATGTTACTACTTGATGAGCCGACCAACCACTTGGATGCTGAGAGTGTGGCGTGGCTTGAGCGTTTCTTAAAAGATTTTCCTGGCACTGTGGTTGCGGTTACCCATGATCGATATTTCTTGGATAATGTCGCCGGCTGGATTTTAGAATTAGACCGTGGCTATGGTATTCCGTTTGAGGGTAACTATACCAATTGGTTGGAACAAAAAGAAAAACGTTTAGAGGTTGAAGCTAAGCAAGAAACCGCGCGTCAGCGGACCATTAAAGAAGAATTAGAATGGGTGCGTCAGGGTGCGAAAGGGCGTCAGGCTAAGAGCAAAGCCAGATTGCAACGTTTTGAAGAGCTGAATTCGCAAGAGTTTCAGGCGCGTAATGAAACCCGTGAATTATATATTCCGCCCGGTCCTCGTTTGGGTAATAAAGTGGTTGAAGTGCAAGATTTGTGTAAAGGCTTTGGCGATCGCTTGTTGATTGATCATTTGAGTTTAACCGTGCCCCCTGCGGCAGTTGTGGGAATTATTGGGCCTAACGGCGCAGGTAAATCGACGTTCTTTAAAATGCTGACTGGCGTAGAAAAAGTAGATTCAGGTCAGGTTGTATGGGGCGATACTGCAGAGGTTGCTTACGTTGATCAGAGCCGAGATCACCTGGACGATAAGAAAACCGTGTGGCAAGAAATATCGGAAGGTCTCGATATGATTACAGTCGGCAAATATACTACGCCTTCGCGTGCCTATGTTGGTCGCTTTAATTTTAATGGTGGCGATCAGCAAAAATATATTGGTGATTTATCAGGTGGTGAGCGCAATCGTGTGCATTTGGCAAAATTATTGCGCCGTGGCGGTAATGTGTTATTATTAGATGAACCAACTAATGATTTGGACGTTGAAACGCTGCGCGCGCTTGAAGAAGCGATTCAAAATTTCCCTGGCTGTGTGTTTGTAATCTCCCATGATCGATGGTTTTTGGATCGGATTGCTACGCATATTTTGGCGTTTGAAGGTGAGAGTCAAATTACTTGGTTTGAAGGTAACTTCGAAGAATACATGGCTGATAAAAAACGTCGCTTAGGTGAAGAAGCGGTGCTTGAGCCCCATCGAATTAAGTTTAAGAAGTTGACGCATTAATGGATTAAGATTTTTTATTAATTAAACAAGGAGGTTTTAAAATGAATGGTACTACTGTGGGTTGTTGGTATGAATTTGGTTGTCAATCTGTTCCTGCTGGTTATGACGCTGAGTTTGCGGCGGGGATGCTTCTGGTGGCTATTGCTGGTGCGGTTGCATTGGGTTGTTTAGGTTTGGCTTTGTATCGCAGTGGTTATTGTTCTCGTCGTCCCGTTGAGCTTCAGGTGCCGCCGGCCTTAACCGCGCGGGGGATTTTTACGCTGACTGCATCTGTATCTGTATCTTCTGTTTCAGCGGGGGGGAGGGAAGCTTTTATGGGTCAGTCTGTATAATTTTTACAGATGAATGATCTCATCCATGAGGATATCAAAATCCTCATGGGGTAGTTTTTTTTGAATCTGAAAAGCGTAGCTGCAGCCGATGAGTATCGGCTTTTCTGTGAATTTTTTAAAAGCGAAGCTGCGATCATAATAGCCTTTGCCCATGCCGATACGATGACCTGCATGATCAGCAGCGATGAGCGGCACTAAAGCGATGTCTAAATCCCAAGGCGCTAGTAATTCTGAGCATTTATAAACAGGCTCTTCTATGCCAAACTTATTCTTTTTAAAATTATTTTGCCAAGGTGCAAACCAAAAGGTATTGTGCACTGGATGTAAAATCGGAATAAAAATTTCTTTGCCCATTTCCAGTAATGCTTCTATGCTTGGCCCCAAGTCAAGTTCGTTGTTACAGGCTAAATAGGCGCCGATTTTTTTGGCGTTTTTGATGTTGGGATGGGTGATAATTTTTTGTTTAATATTGAGTGCAGCTTGGGTGATAGCTTTGGTGCTTAGGGCGTTTCTTTGTTGTTGGATTTGGGTTCTTAGATTTTTTTTGTCGAGCATCAGCGATTATTTTGGTGGACTGCTGCCGCTATTATAGGCTGCTGCAGTGTTTTTTCCAAATTCTACTCTTCTAGCGATTACTGCGGCATGAAAGGCTGCGGCGATTGGGGATATCGGCGTGGTTACATTAGATCTACTGCTTCTTGGTGGTGTTGCGAGGGTAGGTCTGTCATCGATATGTGCGCTTAGCCATTGTTCAATGTCGCTGGCATCCCATCCTTTTATTTTTGATTTTCTGCACACGTTGCTTAGATGTAGTGGCGTTCTTGGGTGAGCACTGAGATCAGGCTCGCTGCACATAACGATTTTAGATTCTGCAAAAAATGCTGCTATTTGTGTTGTGGCAAGCCAGTGTCCATCCGCTGTTAAATATGATGCACTAATATTTGTTAGTCGTGAGCTTAAGCCTTTTTTGATACTCGTGTTACAGAAAGTTAAATCGACGCGTGTGCCTTCTATTGATAAGAGGTGGGTTTTTCGGTCTTCAGCAGAAATCAGTTGTTCGCAGTTAAAGCCACCTGCGCGGAGTTTTCCTGGCAGAGGCTCAGACAAAAAAGCGGCCTCAAGTGCGCTAGCATCAGCGGGGGTGTTGGCGTGTATTGTAATATCAATATCTTGCGCGATCTCCGGCGCGATGATGCTGGTTCCGGACAGAAACATTTGAATATTATTGACGCCCATTTCGCTAAATATTGCTTGTAATTTTGTTAAGATGTCAGAAACTGTTTGACCTGATACTTTTGCACCCTCAATGATATAAGGTAGCATGCAAAATAATTTTTTTTCAAAATTTTTGATGTTTAGTTCAGCCATGAGTTGATTGTAAAGATTGCCGACGCCTATTATTTTTTCTTCAATGCTAAGCGGGCTGCTTATTGCCGTTATCTGCGTTTTGTAATGCGTATAGCGCTCATCGCTTAATGCTTTGTTTTGTAAGCTTTTCAAGCATTCTTTTAAAGATGCGAGGTGTCTTTGGTAATATTTGCGTTGTACCGCATCTGCGATGCTTGCTATGTGCTCTTCTGTCGGTAGTGCAAGGCTTAGCAGTATTTGAAGGTCTTGAGCTGTTTTTGGGGTGAGTATTTCTGGGCTGGGGGATATGGCGAGTTCGCTTTGTAAAGATTGGCTTGAGGCGTTGGATTGAGTCGGCGCTCGCTTGCTTTTACTTTTTCTTTGGGCGCTTGGAGTATCGACAGCAGGGGCAGGGGCAGGGGCTGCTGTGGCTGTGGGTGCTTCTGTGTGAGCTATGGCTGCTATAGTATTTTGTGTGGGTGGGGCGTCTTTATAAAACCATTCGAACAAGTTGTAGGCTGTAGTTGCTGCTACTTGTAGTCCATAACCAATTAGTGTTCCCCATATGGCTAGCGTATTTGGCTGGGGTGGGCGTTGAGTATTGGGTGGTTTGCGATCGCTTCTTTTGGGCATTTACTTTGTACCTTCCTTGGTAGTATTTTATAATAACAAGTATTGTATCGTAATGGAATATCTTTATTTTTGTTGGGGTGTTTTTTATGATATGATCCCTTGATTCAGGACGATGAGTTGTTATGTTGAGTTATTTGCAAAAATTAGTGAGTTATCCCTTTTTGTTTTTGATCTTTATTTATCAAAAGACCTTTAGTTTAGTTCTCGGGCCGCGTTGTCGCTTTTATCCTTCATGTAGTGAGTATGCTAAAATTGCGGTTACGACGCATTCGCTCCCTTACGCCATTTGGTTAACCTTGAAACGTCTGTTAAAATGCCATCCTTGGCATGAAGGTGGCTTAGATTTAGTTCCAAAAAAAGGAAAGTTATGAAAGATTTTTTAAATGTTAAAACATTACGCGTTGCGCTGTATGCCGGTATTTTTGTGGTGTCGAGCCTATTGTTTTTTGATTGGGAAGTGTTGGCAGCGCAAGAGGCGCAAACCGCACAAGCCGCTCTAGCGGTGCAGGCGAAAGTTGATAATGGTGCGCCTAACTTGGCATTAACAGCCAGTGCCCAAGGGACGAATGCCCCTGCGGCCTTAACACCTGCAGTGCCTTCAAAGTTTTCTCAAACCGCAGGTAGTCTCATTACAGTGGATACACCGTTGTATACTTTGAAGATTGACCCTAAAGGTGGTGATATTGTTTTTGCGAGCTTAAAAAATTATCAGCAGGGTTTGCAAAACTCTCAGCCTTTCGTGTTGTTAAATACTGATTCTAATTCTTTGTATTACATTGTACAAAGCGGCTTGGTGACGAGTGATAAAAATATTCCTAGTAGCATTCCTTTTACGAGTGATCAAAAGGTTTATACGCTTACGGGTACCCAGCCACTTGAGGTGAATTTAACTTGGCGCAGTCCAAGTAATGTCCTTGTGACTAAGACCTATACGTTTTATCCTAATCAGTATACGTTGAATGTGAATTATGCTTTAAAAAATCAGGGCGCCGAGCCCTTAACCACCCGTTTTTATGGTGAGCTGTCACGTATGCCGCCCAATGAGCCTTCGGCCTTTTGGAATAGTTATACCAACTATGTCGGTGCGGCGATTTCCTATCCTGATAATCATTATCAAAAAATCACTTTTGCCAATATGGTGAGCGCGCCTTTGAATCAAACTGCCGCTTCTGGTTGGGTGGCGATGTTGCAGCATTATTTTATTACGGCGTGGATTCCTGCTGGGCATGAGGCGATTACGCAATTTTCGAGCACCAGCAATAATGTTTATAGTATTGGTATGGCCAATGCCAGCATTACCATCCCTTCTGGGCAAAGTGCCAATACCGGTGCGACTTTGTATTTGGGCCCGGCGATTGCTGAGCAATTGGGCGTGGTTGCGCCTTATCTTGATAAAACTGTTGATTATGGTTGGTTGTGGTTTATCTCTGAATTGATTTTCCAAGTGATGCAGTGGGTACATCATTATGTCGGCAACTGGGGCGTTGCGATTATTTTAGTGACGGTGTTGATCAAGCTCATGTTCTATCCTTTATCCGCTAAAAGCTTTCGCTCCATGGCGCGCATGCGTGAGTTGCAACCAAAGATTGCAGAGCTGCGCAAAAAGTTTGGTGATGATCGCCAAAAATTAGGCACGGCGACGATGGAGCTGTATCGTAAAGAGAAGGTCAATCCTTTGGGCGGTTGCTTGCCGATGTTGGTGCAGATCCCGGTCTTTATTGCGTTGTATTGGGTGATTATGGAAAGTGTAGAATTGCGTCAGGCGCCGTTTTTTGGCTGGATCCATGATCTTTCCGCCAAAGACCCTTACTTTATTTTGCCAGTCTTGATGGGATTGTCGATGTTCGTGCAACAACGATTGAGCCCTAAACCGCCGGATCCTATGCAGGCAAAATTGATGATGGCGTTGCCTATTGTGTTTACGGTCATGTTTTTAACCTTCCCTTCAGGTTTGGTCTTGTACTGGTTTGTTAATAATTGCTTAAGCGTATTACAGCAATGGTGGGTGACCCGTCAAACTTTGAAGCAAGATGGCTTTAAGAAATTAAGCGAACATCCCTCAAAATGGCATGGTAAATAGCAGAGGCCCATATGCGTCAGTATTTGGATTTAATGCAGGATATTTTGGATCAGGGCGAATTTAAGCCTGATCGCACGGGTACTGGCGTTTATAGCGTTTTTGGTCGGCAGTTACGCTTTAATTTGGCCGATGGTTTTCCCTTGGTTACCACCAAAAAATTGCATTTAAAATCCATTATTTATGAACTGTTGTGGTTTTTAAAGGGCGATACCAATACGCAATATCTTCATGATCATGGTGTCAGTATTTGGGATGAGTGGGCTGATGCCGAGGGTAATTTAGGCCCAGTGTATGGCAAGCAGTGGCGCTCTTGGCAGGCAGTTGATGGTCGGGTCATTGACCAAATTTCTGATGTGATTCAAGAAATCAAAACAAATCCTAATAGCCGCCGTTTAATTGTCAATGCCTGGAATGTCGGTGAGCTCAAGTATATGGCCTTAACGCCGTGTCATGCCTTGTTTCAATTTTACGTGGTTGGCAATAAACTCTCGTGCCAATTGTATCAGCGCAGTTGTGATGTGTTTTTGGGCTTGCCGTTTAATATTGCTAGTTATGCCTTGCTAACGCATATGATCGCCCAACAAACTGGCCTGGTCGCGCATGAATTTATCTGGACCGGCGGTGATACCCATCTTTATAGTAATCATTTGGAGCAGGCAAAGTTGCAATTAACGCGTGCGCCATTCCCATTGCCCAAGCTTAATATTAAACGTTGTCCCGAATCTATTTTTGAGTATCAGTTTGAAGATTTTGAAATCGTTGATTATCAGTGTCATCCTGGCATTAAGGCGCCGATTGCGGTGTGATCTCAATCTTGCATGTTAGATCAAAAATTGATATGATATTAAGACTCGGTTCATGGAGGTTTTATGCAAGTCAACGTTACTGGAAAATATGAAAAATTTATTGCAGAGCGCATGGCGCAGGGTGATTATGACTCTCCTGTACAGATTGTTGTTGAAGGTTTGCGTTTATTAGGTGAACAAGAAATGTCTCGTTTGTTAAAGATGCAATTGTTGCAAAGGGATATTCAAAAAGGCCTAGATGAATTAGAGCGTGGTCAGGGCACGCCTTTAGATATTGAAGCTATTATTCAAAGCTGTGAGGCCAAGAAAAATAAGAAATAAAATGCCTAAAATTATTAAGTCCGAAGCAGCCAAACAAGATTTAATTGAAATTTGGGAGTATATAGCTGAGGATAGTCCAGTTAATGCGAGTCAATTTTTAAGGTTAATCAATCAGAAGTGTTTGTTGTTGGTAGATCAGCCGCATATGGGGGTTCTACGCACTGATGTAGCATCTCAATTAAGATCTTTTCCTGTTGGGCATTATGTGGTTTTTTATCGACCTGTTAATTTTGGGATAGAGTTAGTTAGAATTTTGCATGCTGGGCGAGATCTTAATGCTTTGTTTTGATTGTGTATTCTTAGTAGATTGACGTTAATTTACTTTTTAGTGAAAATACGTCAAGCTATGCCAAATTAAATAAGGAAGTCGCAATGATTATTAGTCCTAAAATTCGTGGTTTTATTTGTACGACAGCGCACCCGGTTGGCTGCGCGCAAGCGGTGAAAGAGCAGATTGATTATGTGACGGCGCATAAGCCTGTGGCTCATGGTCCTAAAAATGTTTTGGTGATTGGGTCATCAACGGGTTATGGTTTGGCGAGTCGTATTGTGGCGGCGTTTGGTTCTGGGGCAAAGACTTTGGGTGTGGCGTTTGAGCGTCCGGCGTTGGATGATCGTACCGCGAGCCCTGGTTGGTATAATACTGTCGCTTTTGAAAAATTTGCGCATGAGCAAGGCTTGTATGCGAAAAGTATCAATGGCGATGCATTTTCTGATGACATTAAACAAGCGACCATTGATTGTATTAAGCAAGATTTGGGCCAAGTTGATTTGGTGATTTATAGCCTAGCATCACCACGGCGCACGCATCCGAAAACTGGCCATGTGTTTAATTCAACCCTAAAACCTGTGGGCGAGACTTTTACTAATAAAACCGTTGATCCGATTCGTGGTGAAGTGAAAGAAATTAGCATTGAGCCCGCAACCCCAGAAGACATTGCCAATACGACGGCGGTGATGGGGGGTGAGGATTGGGAAATGTGGATCGATTTATTGATGAAAGAGGGCGTGTTGGCCAAAGGCGCTATGACGATCGCTTATACCTATATCGGTCCTGAAATTACTTATCCTATTTACACGAATGGTACGATTGGTTTGGCTAAACGCCATTTGCACGAAACGGCGATGAAGCTATCTACCAAGTTAAAAGCGATTGATGGTATGGCATTTTTATCGGTGAATAAAGCTTTGGTGACGCAGGCGAGTGCGGCGATTCCAGTCGTGCCCTTATATATTTCTTTGCTGTATAAAATCATGAAAGCCCATGGTACGCATGAAGGTTGTATTGAACAAATGTATCGTTTGTTTAGTGATAAAGTGTATGCGACCCATGCCAAGCCCGTACTTGATAAAGATCAATTATTGCGGATGGATGATTGGGAAATGGTCGATGGCATTCAGCAGGAAGTTGCTGCGCTATGGCCACAAGTCACTACTGAAAATTTAAGTGCGTTGACGGATATTGAAGGTTATCGCGATGATTTTTATCGTTTGTTTGGCTTCCATTTTTCGGGTGTTGATTACGAAGCGGATGTTGCGATTTAGTCGTCTTTAGCGACGCTAATCAGCCAGCGGCGGATAACTTTTTCTTCTTTAGGCGATAAATCTGCGGTGAGCTTGTTCTGAAAAGCGATCACAGGTTTATTGCATTTGTCTAAAACGTTTTGTCCTGCATCAGTTAGCTCAATATGCTGAATGCGGCCATGGATTTCGTGGGCGTGTCGTGCAATTAATTCTTTGCGTTCAAGGTTAGCGACGATCACACTCACAGTTTGTGGGGTAAGGCCTGTGAGTCTGGCAAGATCAGCATTAGATAATCCCGGATACATTCCACAAAATGTCAGGATCGAAAACTGCGGTAAAGTGATCTTTTGCTTTTCTAAAATCATTTCAACTTTCATGCGATGAGCGGTATTGGCTTGGCGTAATAAGTAACCAATGCGAGCTTCATCCTCATCGATTTCTTCGCTGGTTTCTGGGAGCATGATATTGGCAAGTACGGCTTTGCTCATGGGTTTTCTCCTTTATGTTCGTGTGCTGATAATATCTATGTTGTCTTATATTATATCATAAGTATTGCATCATGAGTGTGCGCAAGTATGTTTTAGGTTGCTTTAGCTTTTTATTCCGAATACCCAACTGCCAAGCTCCGTCGAATCAGCATATTAATTTGCAGAGCTTGATAAAATAATGTACTGATATCGCTATTCACACTATTTGCGGCGATGGCGATGGCGATATTTTGATTTTGATCCCACAGATACAGCGTGCGATAGCCGATGCTGGTTTCGCTCGTTGACCACCAAAACAGACCTTCTTTGGGGACGTAGACTTCCATAATGCCTCTGGCGTAGCACGAGCCTAAGAGTTCGGCGTTACCGAGTTCGCATTGCGTGGTTGGATCGCTGACAGCTTGACCTGTTGGGACTTGGACGGCGCCTTCTTGTAATTCTTTGATGTTAAAAGTGCCTGGCACTAATTGATTGAGATAAAGCGCGCGTGTCATGTTGACTAAAGAGCTCATGTTACCAACAAGTGCGCCGGCTGCAGCCATAAACGATAAATTGATCGCTGTTCCATCAAAGTAGTTATTTCCGGAAAGATAATAACCATGAATCATGTGGGCAAATAACTCGGAAGGCAGGGGGGTAGTGTAGTAATAAACAGCATTGCCTTGTTGTATAGGTGCCAGAAAGCTGTTCATGATATCGTTAAATGCGCTTGTATATGTGATTTTTTGAGCAATTAGGCTTAGCAAAATATAGTTGGTATTGGAGTAAGACCAGGTGGTTCCTGGCATGAAGCAGTTAATGGCGCTTGTGCAGCCTAATTGTTTTTGATGATGAGATACTGCATCGATGAGGGATTGCGAGGTGAATCGCTGGGTGGGGGTGTAGTTAAAATTAATTAAGTTTAGATAGTCAGGAATGCCGCTCGTCATATTCATTAGTTCTGCGATGGTGACATTTTCCCAGATGTTGGGCCAGCTATTGGCGTTATTTTGATTAAAAGCCTCGGGGAAAATTTGGAATAAGGTATTGTCTAAGCGCAGCAGATGCTGGTTTATGAGTTGAAATAAGAGTACATTGGTATACTCTTCGGTAATGCTGCCCCATTCAAACATCATGGCATTGGTTGCAGGGACGGTGGCATCATCCCAATATTGATTACCGAGGGTGTAGCTACGTGGGCTTTGTTCTGTGGGGAGCCATATACTGAGCTGTATCGCTGAAGTATGGTTTTTCATTTGATTTTGATTAAGATAGTTTTGGAGGGATTGTTGGATTTGAAGGTCTAGCGGGTCAGAGGTATTGTCAGTGTTTTTATGACTGAGCCACCAAAAAGCCATGATGCCTACGATCATTATAATAAGGGCTAAGGTGAGTTTTTTGCGCTTATGCTGCATAGTGTTTATGCTCTTTGAGTTATGTTATTAGTTTTGCAGATCATACCATTATTATCGAGTGGGTGTTAAAATTTTTAGATGGCTTTTTCATGTCTAGAGAGATTTTTCATAATAAATTTTAT
>CAIQBE010000045.1 GCA_903870015.1 uncultured Thiotrichales bacterium | reverse complement strand
GCAGCCCCACCTCCAGGCGTCATCCTTCGAAAAATTGCGCAGCAATTTTTGCGGAGGAACCAGGACCCAATCGCATGCAGCGTAGCTGCATTCAATCTTCCCCTGCCCCCTCAATGAATCCAGCTACGCTGCATGCTATTAAAAACTAGATCCTCCGCAATTTTGCTCCGCAAAATTCGAAGGATGATGCCTGGGGTGATTAGGTCTGGGTTATGCCGCAGTCTTAATTATCTTTCCGGTAGTAGGTTTTTATCCTAAAAATAGCTTTTGTCATTGATTTTTCTAAGGTTAAAATTGATTTACATTTACCTCACTTTTCCCCTTACTCTGTTGACTTTTAATTAAAACTATATTACAATGATCATGAATTAAAGGAATTTATCCTAAATTAACAAAAGCTCAATTGTTCGGTTTAGTGCCAGCAATTGAGGGAAAGGGGGCGTTATGTCACAAGGTCAGTCAGCAGCTCAACAACAAGAAAAAGCCGCCAGCGATGCTGCCGTTCGTGATTATTTTCTTGCGCGGGAGGCTCTAGAGAGTGCGAGTGCTAAACCCGTGCCTATAAACATTTCTAAGCAACAAGCTGCTGATGTACAAAAAGCTGTTAGGGCAGCGTGGTCCCTGTTGCCCCCAGGTTCAACTACTGAGGCTGACGTTGAGGCTCAACTTTCTTCTTTATTTGAGCAGAAGAAGTTGCGTGAAATAGAGAGGGATTATAAAGCCTCTCGAGCGAGTGAAGCTGGTTCTCAGGCTTCAGCACGCATGACTGCTCGGGGTTTACAAGATAAACTGATTGAAAAATATTCTTCATATGGCCACTACTCTGATCGACAAAAAGCTTTAGAGGGCCTTGAGCTTGTATTTTTGCGGTCTCTTGTTGCCAGACAAGGAGATCGCTATGTTGAGTTGAAACTTAAAGCAGCTGGGTTTTTGGCTCCTTTTTTAACTCCTGCGGAGCGGGCTAATCTTTCTAGTGATCTGCCAACCTTGGTTGCTGATGCTAAACGTACTGTTGGGCAGAGGATTGATGGTGTTTATGTGTCTTCTATTGAGAAAGGGTTTGATGAAGCGGTTGAAACATATATAGCAAGCAAATATCGTGAATTATGTGCCGATGAAATAAATCAATTTGTGGCGGCTCGCCAGGCTTTTGCTCTTCTGCAGCAGCCATTACAGGCAGACACAGCCTCCTATGAGGCCAATGTGAATGCCTTAGTTGGCAAGGCTTGCTCGAAAATTACCTCCGCTGCCCTAGCCAATGCTGCCCAAGGCACTACTTCTGCTATTGACACAGACACTCTTGCTGCTATTGAAGCAAGAACTCGTGCTTTCTTTGAGTCTGAGTTTGCTGCTCGTACTCAACAGCAACAACAGCAATCTGCTGCCCCTGCTCCTGCCGCTTCGGCTACCTCTGCTGGTTCTGTGGGTGTTACTTTGCAATCACTTGACCTGGCTGCTTTAGCGCAGTTAATCGAGCGTAAGGGCGTTAAAGACCATTATACGAAACCAGTTTTAGATGCTATCACCGTAACATATAGCTATTTCCTTGATTCCCCTGCAGCGACATCTTCGTCAACTTCTTCCGCTGACATAGGGGATGATGGCTTTCGCAAACAGCCTAGTTCCTCTTCTACTAATTATGTAGATGTTACTGTTAGCCGTCAGTCTCCTAATGGAGAAAGTACGGTAACAGTGGCAAATCCTAAGGGCTTAGCCAACGACCAGCTTAGTGCAGCGTATGCAGCCGTTTTTAATGATATGCTGGAAGCGGCGCCTGCAAATGATAAGGGTGAGGTGTCACTGAAGTTTACAACGATCCCTGATGTTACGGCCTGTGCAAAAGCGTTAGCAAATGCGATTCATAAGGCTTCTCAATCCACTCCTCCTACCACTTCTCCTAAAAAGCTTGTTGATATTGAGCTTCCTGCTACTAATAGTCAATCTGAGAATGAAAAACTTTTGACTGAGTTGGCAGCGGCGCTTCGTGGTAATGTTCAAGGTGCTCTGGTTCTTGCAAATTATCCTTCATTTAAAGATCCAGATTTAAATGCTTTTTTTCTGCGGAGTATGAATGCTCCTCAACCTAAAGCACCCAATCCTGCCCCTATCTCTGCTTTAGGGGTAACCGCCACTGCTGCTAATCCTCTGCCTTCAGCCCCAGTTGGTGGCCTAGGTGGTCCAGCGGCAGGTGGTCAAGGTCAAGCCCTAGGTGGTCCAGCGACAGGTGGTCCAGGTCAAGGTCAAGTCCTAGGTGGTCCAGCGGCAGGTGGTCAAGGTCAAGCCCTAGGTGGTCCAGCGACAGGTGGTCCAGGTCAAGGTCAAGTCCTAGGTGGTCCAGCGGCAGGTGGTCAAGGTCAAGGTCAAGGTCAAGGTCAAGGTCAAGGTCAAGCCCTAGGTGGTCCAGCGGCAGGTGGTTCAGGTCAACAAGGTACTGATCCAGGCACAGGCGGTGCTTCTCAGCCTAGAGATACAGGTCGTTTACGCTCAGCTTCTTTAGTCGGAGCTTCAGCCTCTGGTGAAAGCCCTTTCCCTTCAGACTTAGTTCCTCTGCCTATAGCCCTAGCTTCTTCTGCTTCTATAAATGTAGCCACTATGACTGGTCCGCAAATCATTAAATATCTTACTGATTTTATGAGTGATGCGTGTTGCCAGCAGAGGCGCACATCTGGTCTTCTTGAGCAGGATTTTGAAATGCTTTCGCAGATTCAAGAGCGTATTAGCGCTGAGCCTCGATTGTTTGGAGAGGGGCTTAGTTCTGTTGATGCACATGCTCGAGGCCGAACAAAGGCTCTGGCGGAATCTGCTTTATCAGCGTTAGCGGCGTATAAGGGTTTGTTTTTCTCATCTTCAAGTGCAGCAGCTGCTCCTCTAGCCGTGCAAGTTGTTGCCTCTGCATCCGAGCCTCGAGCTTCCTTGGATGATCCACTATCGGGCCTCCGATCTGATGATGCTACTGACATTGGTGATATTATAAATCTTCTTACTACTTCCTCTTTTTCGGAAGATTTGCTCTCAAAGGATGCGGCCCTAGGCTTGATTGCCAAAATCATGCGCTCCGATGATACTTCTTCTCGAGTAGCGCTCGTCAATGCAATGGAGCATGCTGCTCAGGAGGGCTCTGCGTATTTTCAGCCTAACATGGAGATTATTGCCCCTTTATTAGAGGAAGCTTCAACTTCTGTCGCTCGATCCCGATCCGACTCTAATGCGTCGCGACGGTCCTCGTTCGATGAGTCTGGCGAAGAGTTATCACACCAACAAGGTACTCCTCCAAGCAGCGCCACCCAACAAGGTTCTGCTGTACCCGGCGCAGGCTTGGATGCATCCGTTGCTCCAGCCGCATCCGCGTCTATGTTATCACGCGTGGGCTCTTTTATGTTTGCTGTGTCATCTGGCTGTCTGGAAGCGGCAGGGCGTTTTGCTGACGCGATTCATGGTCATGAAGATTCTGAGCTAGATGATGAATCCCCTAGTCCTCCAACTTCTGGAGGAGGTACTCCCTTTGCTGCTGCTACTGCTACTACTGCTTTAGGCGTTGAAAAAGCTCCAGAAAGACCATTAGGACACCCATAATGAATCCATTTCAACGTGTTTTTTCTGAGGCTAGGCGTTTTTTGTCTGTGCATGAAAGGGCGAAAGACCAGGGTGCGTTGTTTCAAAAACAACGGGAGGCGATAGAGCAGGGGTTGCGGGCTGAGCGCAAAGCCGGGATTGATCGAACTTTGTATCAGGCTGGATCATTGTTGTTTCCTATTCTTGAAAAAGGTAATCACGAGGGGCCTGTGTTTATTGTTGATCGTGATTCTGCTGAACTTGCATTTGGTGTGGTTGAGTTTGATGTTTTTACTGATGCGGTTAAAAAACCAGTGAATGGGCTTGTGGTGAGTGTTGGTGGTCGGTCTCAGCCTCAGCCTTCTTCGTTATTTCGTACTGACAGTGAGCAAAAAATATTTAATCTTAAGGCTCCTGAGGATCAAGCGTGTCTTCGTGTCAAATATAATGTCGATACTGGGGCTTTCAGTCTTGAAAACAGAGGGATAAATGATAAAGAAGTTTTGCTTGACGCCTGCGAGCGGGTGTTTGATGTCTTAGCGGCAAACTGTCGTGCAAAAGATGCTAATAGCCCTATTGCTTTTAATTTTGAACATATCGGTCGGGATGGTGTGCTTCTTGCAGAAGCATTTGTTAATCATGCTCGGGCAAGCAGTGATTCGTTCACTTTAAATTTACCTGTCTCCGAAAATAACACTGGGTCCTTTATTAAAGCGCTGGCAGAAAGCTGTCAAGCGCTTGAGGCTCCTGCAAAACAAAAGCTCACAACTAAAATTCATGATGCGCTTCAGCATCCAGAGCATAAAAAGTTATTTGATGAATACGTCCAAGTGGCGGCTAAAAAAAATCAAGCTTTGCAAAATATGAAAATGTCTGTGGGTGTTCCAGACGGCGGTGCTGCAACGCCTCTGCTCAGCAATAGCAACAACGGCCGCACTCGCTCAGCGAGTAATGCTAGCACCGCTAGCATGGGTAATCCTACTGGGCCATAACATCTTCTTTAAGGGTGCGTCTGCTCCATGGTCATTGTCGTCACCACTTGCGTCACCTCTCCCCCTTCTATGCGCCGAAAGCCCTCTAAAATTTTGCGTCCGGAGATGTTCATGGTGCGGATATCTTCGCTTGTCGCTTCGATATGCTTTTCCATTTGTTCGGCGCGCTTGTAAAAACGCTCAAAATCTTGGGCCAGGAGCTTTAATTGTTCGCGGACGAGCATAATATGCTGTTCTGTGGCTTGGTCTTTTAATACGGCTCTTGCGGTCGTGAGCACGGCCATCATCGTGGTGGGGGACACTAACCAGACCTGCTTTTGTTGGGCGTAATCAACGATTTCGCGAAAATGGCTATGAATCTCTGCAAATACTGCTTCTGCGGGAATAAACATCACCGCTCCTGCTCCCGTTTCTCCAGGGATAATATATTTGCTGCTAATGTCATCAATATGTTTTTTTAAGTCTTTGACAAATGCAGCCTCGGAGGCTTTGCGTTCTTGGTCATTGGCATTGACCCAGCGTTCATAATTTTCTAAAGGAAATTTGGCATCAATCGCGATGTTGTTGGTGGGCTTGGGCAAAATTAATAAGCAATCCACGCGTGTGCCATTGCTTAGGGTTGCTTGTAATTGATAATGTCCCTCAGGAATCATATTGCCGACCAAGCTTGCCAGCTGCACTTCGCCAAAGGCGCCCCGCGCTTTTTTATTGGATAGGATCGCTTGTAAGCTCAGCACTTGCGAAGAGAGTTCGGTCATTTTTTGCTGAGCGGCGTCGATTAACGCTAGGCGCTTTATAACATCGCCAAAGGTTTCGGTGTTTTTTTCTAGGCTTTGATTCAGCTTTGTTGACATGTCGCTAGAGATATTTTTGAGCTGATCATCCATGCGATTGCGCAAGCCCTCGACGCTCTCTGCCAGGATTTTGTTGGCAAACATGACTTGTTGCTGTACGTCTTGCGAGAGTTTTAGCTGTGAATCTCTGTAGTCAAGCATAAACCTATGTTTGAGCTGATAGCCCATGAGGGCAATGATGCCGATGAGCGCGATTAGGCCCATGATGCTCATTAGGATTGGGGTCATGATGTTGTCCTGTTAGGGTTTGCACCGTAGTTTACTCCATTGTCTTGTGGGCGTCATCGGCGTTATTCTGGCTTTTTTGTTATTTTTAAATATTTGTTTGCATGTTTATATTATAATGATATAATATAATTCTAATTTAAAAGGAGTTAAATTATGTCGTATGCTGACTTGGCGTCAACTTTTTCCTCATCGGATGATCTTAAAGGTTGTATTCTCGATTCATTTCCTGATCTTCCTCCCGAGAGTCTTGAATTTTACGCGTTGAAATATGTACAAATTTTTGAGGAGCGTACGCGTCTTTTGCCAGCAGGGTCTAAAAAAGACGAGGCGGCGTTTTTGGTCGCTATCGAATTGGATCAAGAAATCAGTGGGGACATTGCGGCGCGGCTATCTCTTGCTTCTAATATTATGTCAGCTCCTGGTACGATCTCATATGATTACTTGGCGTCGATTTTTGCCTCGTCGGGTACGCTGGTACCTCGTATTCAAGAGTCTTATCCGAGTGTTTGTTTAGAGGATGCTCAGCGCTATGCGTCAAAATTTATAGAAGTTTTTGCTTTTATGACACGTAGTGATCTTTGTAAAGTATTGCATAAATCGCAAGATGAAGTAGCGCATTTTGTCGCGGAGGAATTGGATAGAGACATCAATGTGGGTATCGCAGCAGGACGCCATGCTGCATCATCATCCGTCGCTTTGGCTCCAACCAGTGCTGCATCCGCTCCACAATACCATGTAGTTACTATCGATCTTGAGGCTGTTAGGTTGCGTGCCCTTTCTCCTGATCTTAGAGCATTTGAGGAGATGCTGGCGTCTAGTCAAAGCGCGGGATCATCGGCGCTTGCTTTTGGTCCATCGGCTAGCACTCTGGTCTCTTCTTCTGGTTCATTGGTTAGGCCGGTTTCAGCAACAGGATCAGAATGTTCTATGCGATCAGTGTCACCTGTTACTGTGGCTACCTTTATGGCTTCTGGGGGCGCTCCCGAGGGTGTGGGTGCTACGGCAGACAATGGGTGATTTATGTCATATTCTCTTACTTTCGCTGTAGAAGCTGAGCCAGCTGTTTTAGACCTTAGTCCTCATAAGCAAGATTTGATAGATAGTAAGAGTTCTGGTGGGTTTTCATCTTCAGCATATGAATATGCGCTGCTACCAGCGGAGGCTAGTTCATTAACTTTAGTTGCTTCAAGCTTACAAAGGAGTGCCACAGCCATCAGTGCCACAGCCATCCCGGTTTGACGGCGTGTTATAAAGGAGCGAAAATATGTCGTACAAAGCCTTGGTGTCGCCAGAAAATGCGTCTTTAGCGTCAGGTAGCACATTAAGTGTAGTCTCTGCAGCAGGGGTGGCATCTGGTTCAGCCCAAGCATCAGCTTTATCTATGTCAGCTTTTGCGTTGCCTCATGAGGCTGTTCAGAGTTCTTTTCAGCTGGATCTTGTTGGGCTGGGTATGTCTCTACCTAGAAGTGAGTCTTTCGAGGCTGATGTTATTATTGTTATTCAAAGCGAGTATCCTCATATTTCGGCAGGTGATGCGCAAAAATATGCGTTGCAATACATAGCAATGCTAGATGATCCAGGGTTTTCAGGTGATGCAGGTGCGCTGATCGAAGCAAGGCTTTTTGATGAGTGCGCGCTATCGCATGAGCTCTTGTTATCTTTATCTCCTTCTTTTTCAATATCGCCTTCAATATCGCCTTTTGATGAGAGTGAGTGTCCAATCGTGGCTATTGCCTTTGGATTAGATCGTCCGGCTCCGCTAGTAAGTACGCCGCGCCCTACTTTGGCATTAACAACAGAGTAAAAACGCTCGATCCATCATTCGCAAGCCTGCAAAAAATACCTCATGCCAAAAACGGTCAGAAAAGTTGCGAATGGGGTTGGTGACCCAGAGGACTTTAACGCTAGCGAGTTCTGCCGCCAAGACCCCTGTTAACAGACGATCATCACAAAAAATAATGTTAGCTCCTGGTGTGCCAGTTTTGGTTTGAATTAGCTGCAACCCTTCGGGATAAGGTTTTTTAGCCACGCCTTTGATGAATTGTAATTTGGGATAATGGATTTTTAAATAATCTTCCCTGGTGCTTAGTGGTTTGTTGGAAAGAATAAATAATTTATCATGAAAAATACTATAAACCTGATCTAGCCATAGCTTAATATTATCATTGGGTATAAGCGCATTATCAGGTCCTAAAACACCATCGAAATCTAATACAAGAACTTGGGCGCCCTCTTGCTGTAAACGCTCTGGCGTTAGCTCGGTCACGCTCTTGATTTGCTTGGTAGGATTGTGTAAATAATCCTTCAGCGCTTTGCGTTTGCGCCAGCCCATTTTAAAAGAATATCCTATTCGCTGAAAAAGTTTTACCTGAGCCATTATTCTACCCTGTTATCGTGATGTGGTTTCAGCTATAATAACGTAATTTCTAATTCAGGTAACCCTAATGATTCAACATTTTATTACTAAAATAATTGGCAGCCGCAATGATCGCGTGCTCAAAACGCTCACCAAAAAAGTTGCAGAGATTAATGCTTTTGAGCCCGGGCTCCAGGCTTTATCCGATGACGCATTGTGCGCAAAAACCGCCGAGTTTAAACAGCGAGTGGCCCAGGGTGAAAGCCTGGATAATTTATTAGCCGAAGCTTTTGCGGTGGTGCGTGAAGCGAGCCGTCGTACGCTTAACATGCGCCATTTTGATGTCCAGCTGATTGGCGGTATGGTTTTGCACAGTGGCAAAATTGCTGAGATGAAAACCGGTGAAGGTAAAACCTTGGTGGCAACTCTGGCGCTCTATCTTAATGCCTTGAGTGGCAACGGTGTGCATTTAGTAACTGTCAATGATTACCTTGTTAAGCGCGATGCCCAGATCATGGGTAAGCTTTATGGTTTCTTGGGGCTCACGACCGGGATTATTGTTCCGGGCCTAACCGCTGATGAGCGCCGTGCTGCTTATGCCTGTGATATTACTTACGGAACCAATAACGAATTTGGTTTTGATTATCTACGCGATAATATGGTCATTGATATTAACGAGCGTGTGCAGCGCGGCTTAAATTTTGCCGTGGTGGATGAGGTCGATTCTATTTTGATTGACGAAGCGCGTACGCCTTTGATTATTTCTGGCGTCGTTGAGGATAGCTCGCAATTTTATACTGAGCTTAATAAACTCGTCCCTAAGCTCAAAAAACGGCTTAAAGAAAATGAGGCTGGTGATTATTATCTTGATGAAAAACAAAAACAAGCCTATTTGACTGAGACTGGCCATGAGCATTTAGAAAAGTTATTGGTTGAAGCTAAGTTGTTAGAGGAAGGTGAAAGCTTATATAGCCCAAAAAACCTAAATCTCATGCATTATTTTAATGCAGTGCTCCGTGCTAATACACTCTATAGTCGTGATGTGGATTATATTGTCAAAGACAATGAAGTCGTGATTATCGATACCCATACCGGCCGGGCGATGGTTGGTCGGCGTTGGTCTGATGGTTTGCATCAGGCGGTGGAGGCCAAAGAAGGGGTGGATATTCAGGCCGAAAACCAAACCTTAGCATCGATCACCTTTCAAAACTATTTTAGGCTGTATAAAAAACTCTCGGGTATGACCGGGACGGCTGATACTGAGGCCTTTGAATTTCAACAAATTTATGATCTTGAAGTTGTTATTATTCCTACGCATCGTTCGATGGTGCGTAAAGATGAGTCTGATGTGGTGTATCTCAGTACGGAGGCCAAGTTTAAAGCGATTATTAACGACATAAAAGAATGTCAAAAGAAACATCAGCCGGTGTTGGTGGGTACTGCATCCATTGAAACTTCTGAGCAATTGTCAGCATTGCTTAATCAAGAAAAAATTCCACATGAGGTGTTAAATGCCAAGCAGCATGCGCGCGAGGCGCTTATTGTGGCCCAGGCGGGTAAGCCTGATGCGGTCACGATTGCAACCAATATGGCGGGTCGGGGCACGGATATTATTTTGGGTGGTAATTATCAAATTGAGCTGGAAGCGATCGAGGCGCCCTCACCTGAGCAAGTCCAAGAGATTAAAAATCAGTGGAGCGAGCGTCATGAAGCCGTGCGTAAGGCTGGTGGTTTAAGGATTGTGGGCTCAGAGCGCCATGAGTCGCGCCGGATTGATAATCAACTTCGTGGGCGTTCTGGGCGTCAGGGCGATCCTGGGTCTTCACGTTTTTATTTATCATTAGAAGATAACTTAATTCGTATTTTCTCAGGTGATCGCTTGAGGGGGATGATGAGTAAATTGGGTATGGGCAAGGATGATGCCGTGCAAAGTAGTTTGGTGAGTACTTCCATTGCCCGAGCCCAGAAAAAAGTAGAGACGCATAACTTTGACATTCGTAAACAACTTTTGCAATTTGATAATGTGATTAATGATCAACGTAAAGTGATTTACGAGCAAAGAACGCATTTGCTTACAGAAGAAAATGTCGCTGACGTAGTGCATACTCTGTATCAAGATGTCTTTAACGACCTATTAAATCAACATATGCCGGTAGGGTCACTCGAAGAGCAATGGAATTTACCTGAACTTGAGGCTTTACTCTCCGCAGATTTCAGCCTCCATGCTCCTATTAAGCAATGGTTGGATCAAGAGCCTGATTTGGCCGAAGAGGCCTTAAAAGAGCGTATTGCTCAAAATGCTTGGCAGGCGTATGAAGAAAAAACCAAAATCAGCGATCCCAAAGCCTTGGCGCATTATGAGCGTTTGATTATTTTAAACACCCTTGATACCCATTGGCGTGAGCATTTATCGCGTTTGGATCACTTGCGTCAAAGTATTAATTTACGTGGCTATGCTCAGAAAGACCCCAAGCAAGAATATAAACGTGAAGCCTTTAGTTTATTCGCACATTTGCTCGAGCGCTTTAAATATGACGTAGTAGGCACCCTTGCCCGCTTGCAGATTAAAGCCGTGCCTGCTGAAGATGCCAAAGCACCAGTGATCAATTTAAATTATCAGCATCAAGAGTTAGATGGTTTAGGCAATGCCATCAAAGATGCGCAGAAAAACAGAGCCACTAAAGTAGCGCCCATTGACGCCACTAAAGTAGGTCGCAATGATTTGTGTCCTTGCGGCTCTGGTGAAAAGTTTAAGCATTGCCATGGGAAGTTGGCGTAAACCAAAGAGGAAATTATGGAGCATCGCAAAGCGCTGCCTTTAAAATTAGATTATATTTTGGTGTTGTCGACGGTTGGGCTTTTGATTATTGGCTTGGTTATGGTCATGTCTTCCTCCATGGTCGTGGCGCAAAATAGTTATGGTAATAGCTTTTATTTTATTACGCGTCAGGTGGTTTTTGCGATTATTGGTCTTATGATGGCGCTCTTAATGATTACTATTCCTACGAGTTATTGGAAAGGTATTGGCCCGACGTGGTTGATTACGGGGCTTGTGTTATTGGTGCTCGTATTAATTCCGGGGATTGGTCATGTCGTGAATGGTAGTCGCCGTTGGATTATCTTTGGGCCGATTGCGATTCAGGTATCTGAGCTCGTTAAGCTCTGCTCGGTGATGTATGTTGCTGGTTATTTGTGTCGGCATTCTGTTGCGGTGAAATCTTCGTTGATGGGGGTGCTTAAGCCTGTGATTGCCCTGGCGATGATGGGCGTGTTATTACTTATGGAGCCTGACTTTGGTGCGACGGTGGTAATTTTTATGACGGCATTGGGTATGATGTTTATGGCTGGTGCGCGTTTACGTTGGTTTTATTTGCTCATTATTTTGGCTTTTAGTGGTGCTGCCCTTCTCATTATTTTCTCCCCCTATCGTATGGCACGCTTTTTAGGATTTTTGCATCCTTGGAATGATGCTTTGGGCACGGGCTATCAGTTGTCCCAATCTTTGATTGCCTTTGGCCGTGGTGGCTTTTTTGGCGTGGGTTTGGGGAATAGCGTACAAAAGTTATTTTACTTGCCCGAGGCTTATACCGACTTTATCATGGCGATTATTGGTGAAGAGCTAGGTGTGTTAGGTATTCTGATGGTATTGGCTTTATTTGGATTGCTCGTCTGGCGTGGCATGATGATCGGCAAACGTGCGCATATGCAGTCCGAGTGGTTTGACGCCTATTGTGCTTATGGCTTAACATTCTGGCTCTCATTACAGGTAATGGTTAATACTGGAGTTAATATTGGCTTATTGCCTACCAAAGGCTTAACCCTGCCCTTTATTAGTTATGGTGGCAGTAGCTTGGTTGTGGATTGTATGGTCATCGGCATCTTGATGCGCATTGATTTACAGAATCAGTTACGTACCTATAACAATGTCATTGAAAAGATGGCGAAGCGTACGATTAAGATGGATTAATGAATGCAGCTGTGCTGCATGCGATTGGGTCCTGGTTCCTCCGCAAAAATTGCTGCGCAATTTTTCGAAGGATGACGCCCGTGGGAGGAATGACGCCCGTAGACAGGATGATGCCCTTGGAAGGGATGATGATGCCTGTGGGAAGGGTAACGCCTGTAGGGGGGTAATGCTTGTAGGGGGGGGGTAATGCTTGTAGGGTAGGTTCAGCTATGCATTCATCCAAGCCGATAATAAAGATCCTCCCAATTTGGATTATCACGCTCAATAATTTCAATTTTTCTTTTTCTTGTTAAGTGCTTTAGCTTTTTTTCCGCAGCAATTGCTTCTAGTATGCCATCATAGATCTCGTAGTAAACAAGAAGACCTATGCCATGTTTTTGGGTAAATCCTTTTATGATCTTGCTCTTATGCTCATAAACCCTCCTGATAAGGTTATTGGTAACGCCAATATAAAGAGTGCCATTTTTATTACTTGCTAAAATATAAGTGAAATTCATGGCAGGATTGATTTATTTTTAGGCAGATTATTATAAATCAAATTGACCTATATTTGAACTGTTTTTTATGATCACATATTTTCTAGAAAACCCAAAGGCGTCATCCTTCGAATTTTGCGTAGCCCCCCCTTTAGGCGTCATCCTTCGAATTTTGCGTAGCCCCCCCCTTTTTTAGGCGTCATCCTTCGAATTTTGCAAAGCAAAATT
>CAIQBE010000044.1 GCA_903870015.1 uncultured Thiotrichales bacterium | reverse complement strand
TGATTTTTATTTAAATTAAATTATAATTAATATAATTTACTATAAAATTGAGCGTTTTTATGAGTTGTGCATCGCAAAGAAGGCAAGAAAAGTTGCGTACCGCATGTGCATTTATGGTTATTTTATGCCCTATTATGGCTATGTCATGCGGGGTTGTAATAGCCGTGAGTACAGTGTTTTTGGCACCGCCAGCTTACCAGCCGCCGCACGGCGGGGCTCTGACGCCCTCAAGCGATAAGACAGTGGGTTTGTTTCCGAGCAGCCCGAGCAACAGCCCCCTAGGTTTATCTACAAGGGTATTTGATAACATGGATACGCCAGGCTGGACTCAACTATTTGAATGGACTAGCAGGACTCACCAGCCAGTGCCAGGAGCGCAGCTAAAAGGTTGTAATATTACTCAGGTTACTGAGAGTAATATTCCTCCCAATCCCCTATCGGTACAGACTAACATGGGGGCTAATGTTTTCACGGTGACTTTTAATAATTTGACGCAAGTAATTGCTCAGTGCGTCCTTGATATTATTAAGGCAGAGAATCAGCAGTGGAACGATGACATAGCTTTTCAAAGAGCTTTTTTTATGAACTCTGCTAAGATTATCGGGGCGATAGGTGTGGCTTGTTTGGGTGTGGGGATTTTTGCGTCTATCGTGTTCCAGTGCCTTGATAAAAAGCGTGGACCTGAAGCTGAACGTCAGTTATTATTGCCTCGTCATCATCCAGGAGTGGCCCAGGCTTTTGGGTATGAACAAATAGGAGCAGGAGTAGCAGGAGGAGCAGGAGCTCAAACTGGAGCGGGAGCCTCTGGCATTGATGCAAGAGTTTAAATGCGTTTTATAAACTATCCTGTTACTATACTGATTTGATTTATTTGGAATAAGTGATGTTAATCACAGCGATACGAGTACGGGATATTGCTGAATCTTTGTTGCAGATACGCCAGGTTCTTGAGCATACCGATGGCTTTGAATTGCGTTTGGATTATTGTGAGCCGCTTGATCTTGAGGCGCTGAAAAATTTACGTAGTCAATGTACCAAGCCGCTTATTTTTACCTTGCGCCGTGCCGATCAAGGAGGACAGTATCAGGGGCCTGAGGCAGCGCGCTTGGCGCTTATTTTGGATTTATGTGCGCTAGCGCCTGATTATTTTGATTTCGAATATGATATTCCGCGGGAATTTGTGGCGAAGGTGTCTGCGCTTTACCCTAACATTAAGCTAATTAGCTCTTACCATGATTTTGATCAAACGCCCGAAGATTTGGCGGCAATTTTAGCTTTAATGCAGCAGCCGTTTATTAGTATTTATAAGCTGGCGACTTTTGCACATTCCATCATAGATGCTTTACGCATGTTATATTTTATTAAAGAGGCGCAAGTGCCCTTTGCGGGCATGTGTATGGGCGAGGATGGTGAGATTACCAGAGTTTTAGGGCCGGTTGTTGGCAATGCCTTGGATTATGCGAGTGTGAGTTCTAGTGATGCAACCGCGCCAGGACAATTGAGTGTTCAGGATTTGCAGCAGATTTATCATTATCCCTTGTTAAATAAAAATACCAAAATTTATGGTGTGTTTGGTGATCCTGTAGCCAAAAGTGTGGGTTATCTTTTGCATAATCAGGCAATTTGTAAGTTGCAAAAAAATGCCGTGTATGTCCGCTTGCGAGTGAGTGCAGAAGATTTGCCAGCGGCAATCAAGCTTTGTCGAAAATTACCTTTTGGTGGCGCTTCGGTCACCATGCCTTTGAAAGAGGCAATCATGCCTTTATTGGATGGCTTGAATGACGATGCAGAAGCGATGAAAGCGGTGAATACCATAGTGGTTCAGAATAACATTTGGCAGGGTTTTAATACTGATGGTCTTGGAGCAATCGCAGCACTTGAAGCGCAAGGCTCATTAGCACAGCAAAAAATAGTGATTCTGGGTGCAGGCGGTGCAGCCAAAGCCATCGCTTTTGTCGCCTTGCAAAAAGGTGCGCAGGTAGTAATTTTAAATCGCACGCTGGCGCGCGCAGACCAATTAGCAAAGGATCTGGGCTGTGAGGCTGGCGGCTTAGACACCCTTTCACATTTAGCTGATACGGATTATACGATTTTGATTAATACTTTGCCGGTTGGGGAAAAAATGGATGCTTTACTTAAAGTATCTTACTTAAAGCCAGGGACTGTGGCGATGGATATTGTCTATGCGCCGATTGAAACAGTATTTTTACAGATAGCAAAACAAGCGGGTTGTGTGTGTATCCCAGGGTATCAGATGTATATTGGCCAGGCTTTGTTGCAGGAGCAGTATTGGTTTGATGTAGATAGCCAGCAATTACTGGGTGTGCGGGAATTGATGGAAAATTATTTTCCAGCTGCCATTGTTTCACAATTGAAATAGAGTGTTAACCTGGAATTGTTGAATTGTTGACAGGAAGTGCAAAAATTAATGGTATAAATTTACTGTGTGCCAACTAAAAATCACCAGCCAAGCAGTTTTTGAGCAAAAAAAGACAGATATGTAGCAAAATTTTATATATTTTTTATGAAAATAAGTGCAGGCAAAAAAGCAGGATAATGTTTTGATTTAAGAAAGGGAATAAAGGCTAGGTTTTGGGCTTTATTCAATCAATTTGCTTGAAATATCTATTTTTATATGATATAATTATAATGTGTAAAAACTAATTTTTTAAGGAGCTATAAATGAGTGCAGCACAACCAGTCGCCCAGCAAGAGCATCCATTTGCCGCTGATCCGCGCATAGCGGAGCCCCTGCCCATAACATTGGTTCTCGGCCCAGTGCCAGAGCGGTCACAAGAAGCAGCTCCAGAAGCAAGCATTGTTGATGAGTGGTTGCCTCGTCTTCAGAGTGTGACCGCTCAAAGGCAACAAGAAATGACAGCGCAAGGGATTCAACCCTTATCTTTTGGTGTTAATAGCGCAACTAATGGGCTAATAGACCTTTCGGTTAAGCAAAATGGTGAAGAGCTAGGTAAGGTTCATATTAATACCGCAAAAAACGAAATCACATTTAATTTTTCGAATACTGAAAAGGCCTTAGAAGACAGAAAAGCAGCCTGTGCTGAAGCGCTAGAGGCGTGTATGAAAGCCTCGCCTGGCGGTGGGTTGACGATTCGCGCTCCCGATGATCCTGGGTCTAGAGAGGTGCTAAATCGCGTGATGGCTGATCAAATTAACTCTGGAAAAATGCCGCAGTTTGATATGAGTCATGAATCAAATAAAGCGCACTATAAAGAAACCTTCAAAGAGTTTTTGAAGGCGGGGATGGACCCTGATAAGCTAGCAGATGTATTGCGGAAAACAGCGGCAAACAAAGATGCTTTAAAAGATATGATGCCGGCGCTAGAGCTTGCAAAACAAGAGCTGCAACAGAGTAGTGCTGCTAGCAATGTCATTAGCAGTGCTGGGATTACTCCTCAGCAGCTAGCCCAGAGCATTAATGATGGGGTGGGGCATGATATGAGTCATTCATCAATGCAAGGGCGATATGAGGCCTCATTTAAAGAGCTGATGAAAGACGGGGCTAGGCCTGAGAGTATAGCGGCCTCATTGCAGATGGTTGAGGCAAACAAGCCACACTTACCAGCGATGCTTGCAGCACTAGGAAAGGTAGCGCCGGGTGTAGATTTAACAGCAGGAGCTTCCGCTGGAGCAAGCCCTGAAGTAGTAGTAGGCCCTCCTGCAATTGGTCGTAGTACCTCCTTTGCAAGAAGCCTCAGTGAGCCGTCACCAACTACCCCAGCGCCTAGCGGCCCTGGTGACTGACACCCTTCATTGGGTTGAAGTTTTCTCATTTTATTTTGACATAGATGGGTTTCTTTGATACAGTATCATTACCCATCTATTTATTTATGCCACATGAATAAGTTAACGCCTATGATCAATTCTTTAGAAGTGTCTACTTCTAAGGGCGTTGCTTTGGCTTATTTTTATGGCTATTTCTATTTTGGCTCCCCAGCCAAATAACCGATACTGATCCTACATTTTATTTTTTTCAATCCAAGCCTAAAGGGCCTTGGGATTATTCTACCTATGGGGAGTTAAATATGATAATTGATGATATTCGTGTTGAGAGTATAAAACCGTTGATTTCGCCGGCATTATTAATGAGCGAGTTGCCTGTGGATAGTGATGTACAAGCATTTATTACAAAAAGGCGCCAGGAGATTGCTGATATTATTCAGGGGCGTGATTCGCGTTTATTGATGATCGTTGGGCCATGTTCGATTCATGATGAGGCGGCGGCGTTGGAATATGCTGCGCGCTTAAAGAAATTGAGTAATGCGCTTCAAGATAAGCTCTTGATTGTGATGCGGGTGTATTTTGAAAAGCCACGTACGACGATTGGTTGGAAGGGCTATATTAATGATCCAGAGCTTGTGAATAGCTTTAATATTAATAAGGGCCTGCGTTTGGCGCGTGAGCTATTATTAAAAATTAATAAAATGGGTTTAGCCTGTGCGACCGAGTTTTTGGATGTGATCACACCGCAGTATCTGGCGGATTTGATTAGTTGGGGCGCGATTGGTGCGCGGACAACCGAAAGCCAAGTGCATCGGGAGTTAGCCTCGGGTTTGTCGATGCCGATTGGCTTTAAGAATGGTACGACGGGCGATGTACAGATTGCAATTGATGCCGTGCGTGCATCTAATTTCCCACATCATTTTTTAAGTGTGACCAAGCAAGGCTTGTCCGCTATTGTGTCAACGCAGGGGAATCCAGACAGCCATGTCATTTTGCGCGGGGGTAAAACACCGAATTATGATCTTGAGCATTTGCAAAGCGCCCACGAGCTCTTGCAAAAAAATAAAGTCACGACAGGCCTTATTGTAGATTGCAGTCATGGTAATAGCCAAAAAAATCATCTGAATCAGATTAAGGTTTTGCAAGATTTAGCCAATACTAAAAAACTGCATCCAGAGATTCTTCTATGCGGCGTAATGTTGGAAAGTCATTTGGTTGCTGGGCGCCAGGATTTAAGGGACCCTAAAGATTTAGCCTATGGTCAGAGTATTACCGATTCTTGTATAGACTGGGTAGATACCGAGTCGGCGCTTAATCAATTAGCGGCAGCATTATCATGAGCACGTTAGATGAGCTAAGAGTTGCGATTAATCAGGCCAATGATGACTTGCTCAAGCTATTAAATCAACGTGCGCAGATTGCTCAGGAGATTGGAGCAGTGAAGCGTCAGAATAATTTGCCAGTGTATCAGCCTGAGCGTGAGTTGGCAGTACTCTCTGATATGGCGATGAAAAATCCAGGGCCACTTTCGGATAATCAAGTCAAAACCATTATGCAGGTAGTGATGCAAGAATGTCGCTCAGTGCAGCTCTCTGAAAAAAATGCAGTGCCTGATATTTTACCCTTGTCTTTGCCGTTGCAGGCGCAGGGTACTGTGGCTTATCTTGGGCCACAGGGGACATTTACTTATGGCGCAGTGTTGCAGTATTTTGGTGCAGATGTTCAGGCTGTGCCAACGAAGAGCATGACAGAGGCGATTCAAAAGCTTGCAGCGGGAGATGTAACACACGCAGTGGTGGCGATAGAAAATTCCACTGAAGGCGTGGTCAATGAAGCCTTAGATGCCATTATTGCGGGCAATGTTGCCATTCGTGCTGAGTTGACGCGGTCAGTGCAGTTTCATTTGTTGATGAAAGATCAGCGTGATGAGGTGAGGCGCATTTACGCGCATCCACAGGCTTTGGCACAATGTCGAGGTAAGTTAGCGCAGTTTTATAAGGGAGTGCAGCAAATTGCCGTGAGCTCGAATGCCGAAGCCACGAGACTGGCATCGCTTGAGTCGGGTGCTGCGGCATTAGGAAACTCATTAAGCCAGGCATATTATCATCTGAGCATTAAGCAAGAGCATTTGGAAGATTTTAGCAATAATCAAACCCGGTTTTTGCTTTTGGGGGCGAAACTTTTGGAGCCACATACCCCGAGTAAAACTACGCTTTTGGCATATTTGCGTCATAATAGTGCCGGGCAGCTGGATAAAATTTTGCGAGTATTGGCGGCGAAGCATTTAGATATGACTTTGTTAGTCACGCGGCCTAATAAAGTTGAGCCTTGGGAATATGTTTTTGTATTTGATATACACACAGATATTATTGATGATAACTTTCAAGAAGCTTTGGTTGAGTTGAATACGATTGCAGATGTGCAGGTATTGGGATGTTATCCCGAGCTTAAGGAGTAAATGATGAAAGATTATGATGTCTATTTTGATGGTCAGTGGTTGAAATATCATGAGGCAAACGTGCCGTTGTTAACGCATTCTTTGCACTATGGGTTTGGTGTATTTGAAGGTGTGCGCTCGTATGCGACCAAGCAGGGCACGGCCATTTTTAGGCTGCAGGAGCATTCAGAGCGTTTACTTCGCTCTGCAGCGATTTTGAATTTACCGGTAACGCAGAGTATCGATGAATTAAATCAGGCACAGCGAGAAGTCTTGCGGCGCAATCACTTGACCAATGCGTATCTTCGGCCGCTAATTTTTTTAGGGGAAGGCAGCATGAGCTTGGACCCAAAGGCGGCACCAGTGCATTTGATGATTGTAGCCTGGCCCTGGAAAAATTTACATCATGAGCACGAGGCGGGTATTAATGTTTTGACAACGCCTTATCGGCGGCAAAGTGGTGCACCTGAGTTATTAAAGGCAAAGGCAATTGGGCATTACTTAACAAGTGGTATGGCTTTGCAGGCAGCAAAACATCAAGGCGCCAATGAGGCTTTGCTGCTCGATGCTGAAGGTTTTGTATGTGAGGGCAGTGGTCAGAATCTTTTTATGATTAAAGACAATTATTTGGTGACGCCGGCATCGCAATATGCCCTCGAAGGCATTACGCGCGCTTCCGTATTAAAGATTGCTCAAGATTTGGGGATGGAAACGTGCGAAACACTATTTAACTTGGAAGCGCTTTATCAGGCCGATGCAGTTTTTTTGACCGGGACAGCATCAGAATTGGTACCAGTTTTAAGCCTAGATGGACATGTTTATAATAGCGGTACACATCCTTTAGTGCGGCAATTAATGCAGCGCTTTAGTGCGATTGTAAATGGCGAGCATGATGAGTATCAAGCGTGGTTGAGCTATATTTGATGTTATACCAATTCCACGTTAAAAACAGATTATTTAACGTGGAATTGGTATTAGAGTAATTTCTGTGGGGGTGGTAAGTGCCTGCGTTTGAATTATTTATTTTTAATAAAAAATAATATATGATAACCATAAATAAGCTAATTTAAGTTTATCTTTTTATGTATACGTCATGGTCTGATGCAGATGAGCTCAGGGCGTTGATTAGAGCCATAGCCGAGGGGAAGGTGGTTGCAGCTGGTTCAAAAAAGCCCGTTTATCAGTTATTAAAAAACTATCACTGCATTTGGCATGCAGTGCTCAGTGATCAGGTATCGCTCGGCCAGCTACAACGCGTAGCGCGCATGGCAGATACGGTTTTATCTCATGACGGAGTGCCAGATCTCATTAATAAGTATATCAGCGTGCAGTGTTTTTTTAACTTCATTGAGCAGTATTCCCATAGGGCTTATATACTAGGAAATAAACAAATTCAACATGAGATCAGGGCAGGACGCATGGATATTCGCCACCTAAATCCAATTGAGGTTGGTCTGCTTGCTATTAATGATGTTGACATTGATACACGGGAGGTCAGTCCTGAGCAGGTACTTACCTCGGCAAAGCTTGTATCTGAAGGAGTTACGGCAGAGGCAAAGAGCTATTTACAAGCCCGGTCATCTCCAAAAACACCCGAAGAATTTCATGAATTCACGCAATTAATCACAGCGCTGCAAAAAGAAGGGGTAAGTGCTATTTGGCATGCCATAAAGGATAGTGTGGCTGATCGTCTGCTTTCCGATTTTGTGACTTTATATTACGGTGATGAGGACGATTATGAGCCAGATAGTCCATGGGGGGTATTGTTTGGCGAAGATGTTTTTACGGAGGCTGAGCTCATGTGTAAGGGGGCGGGAACCATCGAGGAGCGTGTTTGTGCTAATTATCGAGAGCAAATCGAGCTGGGCCAACAAGTAGTTCTAGGTGATTTAAGCGCATTCCAAGAACAAGCTCAAAGCTCAAAAGGTTATGCTGAGTGCTTGAGACGTGCGATCTCTTACAGGCCAACAGCCGTTTTTTTTGATATAGCAGAAGCGTTGTATTATCATCGCCATAGCAGTCTAAAGGCTCAGAGAGAACATGATAAGAAGTGTGGCTTAGTGGTTATCTAGAGTTATCTAGAAACTTTGATTTATTGGTATGAATAGGGGTGGGGATGAGCGTCTAGCCGGGGCAGCCCTGGATTTGAATGCGGTGGCTTCATGTTTTATATTATTTTTATGTTATAACCGCAAGAATAGAAAGTGAATTAACTAAAAGGAGGTAGTGTATGATGAGTCAAGGATTGGAGTGCAAAAAAATAGTAGGGGCTGTGATTGGAATCACTGGAATTTTGGGATTTATTGCAGCATCTGTTGTGACAATTAAAGAGCCATCTTCTATGGGGTTGAATCAAGATGATCCAGCATACCATTGGAGGGCTTTGGCGCTGATAGTGGAGTGTGGCCTTGTAGCAGCTGGAATTGTCTTGGGTGGTTTTCTCATTGCGACATATCCAACCAATCCAGTGCCTCGTGAGGGAGCGCCAGAGGGTATTATTGTTACTGCCCCTGATGATGATCCTTTACTAGACGAAACTAGACTCCTCCATCAACAAATTCAGCTACCAGCGGCCACACTAGTATTGTGTCCGGAAATTATGCGCTCATCGCAGCAATTTCCTGATCAGGCTAGTAGCCCTCTTCTAGCGCTAAGTAATAATTAATTATATTGAAGTTGTCTTGATTCAGGGAACAGCAGTTAGCGTTACTACGGATGATGTAAGGGATCTAATCAGGGCAACAATACCTGAGGGTGAGCCATGGCACTTTAAGTGGAAATTCTTAGAGGATCGCGAGGCTCTGACTATCATTGCGATATCTATTAATGATGGGGTCATCAGTATTGATAGAGCGCGTAATATAACAGAATACGTGGCAAGAATATTGCGTCTTGATGCTATGAAAGCGATATTTCTAGAGGGGGTCATAAGCCTTGATGAAATATTTGCTGTCATCGAGCCACCGAGTGAAGATTTTTTCAGACTCTTTCGCTTTAAGGATGATAGCGCTCTGCTGCAGTTATTTTCTGCACATGTGGTAAGCTTTAAACAGTTATGTAGTTTAGAAGTTTACACCCATAGTTTATTAATTGAGACATTCATCCAGCAAGCAATGCAACGTGGCGAGCTTTCATTAAGTCGGTTACAAAGATTGGAATATATAGGGCATAGGCTTTTAAATTCTAAGGGCGTGCGTGAGCTCATTGAAGATCGCTGTATGACAGTAGGTTGCTTCTTCAATGTAATCGAGCGGCATGGCAAAAATGCTTATATCTTAACAAATAAAAAAATTCAAAAGAGAATCAGAAATAAAACCATGGATGTTGAGGGGCTTAGTGAGGTTGCTCTGGGCTTGCTCGCCATAAATGATGAGCAAGTGGAGGCGGGTAGCATAAGCATTCCAGCCTTACAAGATTTTGCTAGATGTTTATCAAGCGTCGTTAACAACGCAGCGATGAATTATTTATATGATTTAGCATCGCCACAAACCATAATGGGGTTCCACTGCTTTACTCAATTAATAGCACGGGTAAAAAAAGAGGGAGTTGAAGCTATTTGGGAGCGCATAGAGGATCATGTGGCCAATGAGCTCTTTCATGATTTTGTAAGGTGGCGCAGCAATGAGCTCATACCCTGTGATAATAATCTTTGGAATGACTTGGGGGCGCTCAGCCTGGATCAAGAACTCATTTTTACGGAATTTGAATATTATTGCCAGCAGACACCAGAGACTCCAAACAGTGTTGATAATCTATTTCAGGCGCTTTGGGGCGAGGCTTTTGCGATTTTTAGAGAGCAAATTCAAGTAGGACGCCAAGTAATCTTGGGTGATTTAAGCATATTCCAACAGCAGGTTCAACACTCAAAAGGTCATGATGCTTATTTTTTAAGGTGCATCTCTAGGCCGCCAGAAGCTGTTTTTTTTCGTATGGAAGATGAGGGCATGCACGATGATCCTATGCCCCAATAATATGCTCACCGATCTTTTGGTCGTTAAGCGTATCACTCAAGGGCATCAAATAGGCGCGAGGTTGTATGGGTTTATTGTATATCCTCGGTCTGCTATAATGATCGGTGAGTTGGTTCAACTAATGGAATAGTCATAAGAATTTTATGAAAGCAGGGATTGGTATAGATAATATTAGAGGCTGCCTCAGGGCGATAGCCATGGGTGAAGACTACTATCACTCAAAAACACCAGTATATCATTTGTTAAAAAATAAACTAATTTGGTCAGCAGTGATGCAGGAGCAGATTTCATTAAGCCAGCTACAAAAAGTGGCGGATGTGGCTCATGATCCTGGCATATTGGCAATAATACTCGAGCTCTGTCAGCATATTCACGTGAGTCAGATCGTTAACTTTATAGAGCAACATGGTGAGTATGTTTTGATATTAAAAAATCAACAACTGCTGGGGTGGATCAGAATAGGCATTATTGATCTTGAAAATTTAAATCTTGTTAAAGTGCGCTTGCTTGCTATGAATGATGGCCTCGATGTTGGCCCTGTATTTGAGCTCGCAGATGAGCTCTCTGAGGTGGTTGAGGAGCAGGCGCTAAAATATTTACAAGCCCGCGCCTCTCCAGAAACAGCAGAAGCGTTTTATCACTTTATGCAAGTAATGATACGGGTACAAAAAGAAGGCGTGGGGGTGATCTGGAAGCATATAGAGGATGCTGTAGCGAATCTTTTGTTTCCCATGTTTATAAGTATGTACTCTGAGGACGAAGATGCTTGTAATATTAGTCCATGGAGCAGTTTGCCTTGCTTCGAAGAAACAGAGGTTACTTTTACTGAGCTAGAGGCGAATCCCAAGGCAAAAATGCTGGAGAAACAGGCCTATGCCAGTTACAGAGATAGGATCAATGTAGGGCGCCAGGCAAAATTAGGCAGTTTCAATGAGATCCAAGCACAGGTACCAATGTCTAAAGGGTATTCCCAGTATTTTTTGCGGGCAACCCGCCCCTCCAGGCCAGAAACTGTTTTTTTTGATATGACAGCAAAAGTGCTATATGATCATCGCCATAGCAGTCCAGAGGCTCAAAGAGCTTTTGACCAGTGCTTGGGGCTGACGGTTCCTACGAACCAATAATATGCTCACCCATCTTTTGATCGGTCAGCGTATCACCTAAGGGCGTGCTAAAAAAACAATACCAAAGTAAGGTTAGTAGTAACACTTTAAAAAGCAGCGCCAGGGTAATTTCAATTTTAAACGTGTGGCGCTGTTTCCATTTATCGATCCAAGCAGGAAGCCGCATAATAACCTACTCCTACGGCAACAACGCCCGTAAATAGCCAAATGATATAAAACATAATGATCCCCTATTAATATAATACTTTGGATTCAGCGCGAATGGTTTCAACCGACATACGCACACCGCGACCCCAAAGTTTTTTGTACACAAACAAAGTGTAACCCAAGATAATTGGCAGCATCACGATGGCAACCACTAAAATACCGATGAGTGAGCGCTCTGAGCTGCTGGCATTCCAGATCACTAAGCTTTGCTCAGGATGGGTGATGGATGGCATGACAAAAGGAAATAGTCCAATGCCCATGGTAATCACAATTGCAGTTAAAGCAATCGAGCTAAAAATAAACGTTGCCAAAGCGCGATTTTGTTTCGCATAAGCCATAACGCCAAGGCAGCCTACAAAACCAAGCGCAGGTACTAAGTATAGCTCAGGGTAGTTATGATAGTTTTGCAGCCAACCACCAAGACTCCGTGTCACAATACCATGCAGAGGGTCATTCATAGGATCTGCTAAGTAAGACCAATGGTAGCCATCAATACCAAAACCAACCCATAAGCCACCGATAGCAAATAATACCATCAACACAAAAGCAACCTTAATGACGGTGGTCTTAGCACGCTCGTAAATCATGCCTTCGGTGCGCATCATCAAGTAACTAGCGCCTTGCATGAGCATCATCACAACTGATACGACACCACAAAATAACGCAAAAGGACGCAATAAACCAACTAAGCCCATCAGTGCATTGGCATCGGACATGGTGGGGCCGTAAAAGAAACGTAGGCTCATAGGATCATATTGAAATGGTAAGCCTAAGAAGAAATTACCAATCGCAACACCGATCAAGAGCGCAGGCAGAAAGCTTCCGGCAAATAAAGCCCAATCCCAAAAATTACGCCATTTTGGGCTGGCTATTTTAGAGCGATATTCAAAAGCCACAGGGCGGAAAAATAAGGCCCAAAGCACAGCCAAGAACGCAAAGTAAAGGCCAGAAAATGAAGCGGCATAAACACGGGGCCAGATTGCAAAAATCGCACCACCAGCAGTGATGAGCCATACTTGATTACCATCCCAAGTCGGGCCAACGGTGTTAATCACCACACGGCGTTCATCATCATTCTTGCCGATAAAGGGCAGTAAAATCCCCGCGCCAAAGTCAAAGCCTCCGGTCAATGCAAACATAATCATGACGAGGCCAACAGCGCCCCATCCTAAGAATTGTAAAATGCTCATGAGATCCATATTATTTCCCCTCAAAATGATATTGGCCGGTGCCCAAGGCGCTTGGGCCTAAGCGCGCATATTTAAACATCAAATACATTTCAATCAAAAAGAGTCCGGTATAAAACAGTACAAACATGGCAAAGCTTAAGCCAATATCTACAGCAGCGATCGAAGATGAGCTTAGGTTCGTCGGCAATACGCCATAGATGGTCCAAGGCTGACGGCCATGCTCAGTCACAAACCAGCCAGATAAACAGGCGATCCAGGGCACGGGAATGCTATAAAGCGCCGTGCGTAAAAACCAACGGCGTTGCCAGAGTTTGTTATTGCGTAAGACGCTAAAGAACGCAAACACAAATGTCGCTAACATTAATAAAGCAGAGCCAACCATGATTCTGAATGCCCAGAACACGGACCATACCGAAGGAATGCTATCTTCAGCGGCTTGATGGATTTGTGCTGGGGTTGCATCGGTGATTTTGTCAGTATATTTTTTCAAGAGTAAGCCATAACCCAAGTCATCTTGATATTTCTCAAAAGTGGGTTTGGCGCTCAAGTCTCCTGAACGCAATTTTACCAAGGCGCCGTATGCGAGCATGCCATTTTGGATTCTTTGCACATTCTCTGCTTCGAGATTGTTAATGCCAGGCACAACTGCTGTTTCTGAGTGAGTAACAACTAAGCCCATGATCCTAGGGATTTGGATCGCATATAAGTTTTTATGCTGATCCTGATCAGGGAAGGCGATCAGGTTAAAATTCGCAGGCGCAGGCTGAGTATCCCATTCGGCTTCAACGGCAGCGAGTTTCATGGGTTGATCTTTAAAGATAATCAAGCCGCTAGCATCACCAACAAAGGCAACCATCAGGCAAGCAACAAGGCCAAAGCCTGAAGCCACTGCAAAAGAGCGTTTCGCAAAATCAAGATCGCGCCCTTTTAAAAGATAATAGGCGCTAATACCTAATACAAATACCGAGCCAGTCACAAAGCCAGCAATGACAGTATGGGCAAAGCCAATTTGTGCGATAGGATTGGTAAAGAGTTCTCCCAAGCTTTGGGTTTCCATACGCATGGTTTGAAAATTAAACCCTGAGCCCATGGGATATTGCATATAGCCATTAGCGACCAAAATCAAGAGTGCAGATAAGCTTGATCCAACAGCTAAACAAAGCGTTGCAAACAAATGCTGGCCTTTAGAAAGCTTATTCCAGCCAAAGAAAAAGAGTCCTAAGAAAGTAGATTCGAGCATAAATGCAACCAAGCCCTCAATCGCAAGCGGCGTCCCAAAGATATCGCCGACATATTGTGAGTAATAAGCCCAGTTAGTACCGAATTGAAATTCAAGCGTTAGGCCTGTCAACACGCCCATAGCAAAGTTAATCCCAAAAAGCTTACCCCAAAAGCGGGTCATGTCTTTGTAAACTTGCTTGCCAGAAGTAATATACAAGATTTCCATGGCGACCAACAACCAAGCCAAACCAAGCGTTAGCGGCACAAACAAAAAGTGATAAGAAGCCGCAACCCCAAACTGGAGGCGCGCCATAAAGACTGATGCAAGGGTAGGATCCATAAAGTTTAAGCTCCATTGAATTTTAAGCGCACATTATAAACCAAATGCTTAAAAAAAGGTTGAATCTTGATCTTAAATGAGAATCATTTCGTTTTGCATGATGAGTTCAGTCTAAGAAAAAGCCGCACGAAAATGCCCTCCCATATTCTCCAAGCCTTCACGTTTATAAAAGCGATGCGCATCCACGCGATAATTGGCTGAGTCTAAACTCAAACCCACACAACCCAGGCGCGCTGCCTCAGCCTTTAGCCAATCCAAAAGCAATTTGCCAATTCCTTGTGAGCGAGCACTTTCAGCCACCATAAGATCATCCACATACATTTCTCGCTCACCATTTAAAAACATCAACGTATGGATACGAAAAATAGCAACGCCAAGACATTGATCCTGCGCATCAAATGCCGCAATCAAGGTAGCGCCTTCACGTTTCAGCGTTTCAATTAAGCCCGGGTATTGAATCTCCTCAAGATGAGGACGCAGTTATTTAAGCACCGGAAAAGTTTGGAGAATTTCAGTGGCGGTGGTGCGGGGCTTTATGGTTGGGTGCATGGGGTTCTCCGTATGTTGGGCCTAGTCTACAAGACGAGGCAGCGCTTGGCAATAATGTGCTTTTTGGGGTTAGACTTGCCGTAATAATCCTTTAGTTAAGTTTTATTTAACTAAAGGAAAGTGCGTTTTTCTTTAGTTAAAGAAAAGCTAACTAAAGGGAGCTTAAGTTCTTTTAAGTCCCCAAAATCGCTAAAAAACATCATAACCAATTGATTATTAAAGAGTTAATAAAAAAGTAGACTATACTCCGGAAATGGCGTACAATTTCGGAATATACTCCGAAAATGGATATTGAGATGCAAGAGCGTCTTTTAACGTTGCCTAAAAACTACAGTTTTTTTCTGTTTGGTGCGCGTGGTGTAGGCAAAAGTACGTTGATTCGAAAAGCCTTTGATCAGCAAGAGGCATTTTGGATTGATTTGCTCGATGCTTCGGTTGAAGACCGTTACCTTAAAAATCCAGCGCTTTTGCTACAGGAAGTGAGGGCGCTTCCAGAAACCACACGCTATGTCGTCATCGATGAAATTCAAAAAGTGCCAAAACTGCTGGATGCAGTTCACAGTCTAATTGAGAGCACTCAAAAATACTTCATCTTAACAGGCTCAAGTGCCAGAAAGTTAAAACATGGCGGTGCTAATCTTTTGGCTGGGCGGGCTTTTATAAGGCATCTGTATCCGTTTACCTTCACAGAGTTAAAAGAGCAGTTTAATTTAGATCAGGCCCTGGCCGTCGGCATGCTGCCTAAAGTCTGGAGTTTTAAAACCAAAGAAGAACAGTGGGATTTTTTAGAGGCCTATACATACACCTACCTAAAAGAAGAAATCTGGGCCGAGCACTTAATTCGAAAATTAGAACCTTTTCGCAAGTTTTTAGAAGTTGCCGCGCAAGGCAATGGTAAAATTATCAATTATACAAACATCGCCAGAGATTGCGGCGTTGATGATAAAACAGTGAGGACTTATTTCAGCATACTAGAAGACACCTGGGCCGGTTTTACGCTCGAGTCATATCAACACTCTTTCCGTAAACGCCTCGCCAAAAAACCAAAGTTTTATTTTTTTGATGTGGGAGTGGCCAGAACCTTAGCACGTACACACCGCATAGAGCTAACGCCACAGACATTTGCCTATGGTGATTATTTCGAACAGTTCGTGATTACAGAATGCTATAAGTTGTGCCAATATTTTCATCCTGATTATCGTCTAAGTTTTTTTCGCGCCAAAGATGATTTAGAGGTAGATTTAGTCATTGAGCGACCTGGGAAGCCATTGATATTTATTGAAATCAAAAGCACAGCGCAGGTCGATGAGGGCGCAATCGCTACGCTTAAAAAAATCCAGCCAGAATTTCCAGGGGCCCAATTTTGGTGTATTAGTAATGATCCAATCAAGAAAGTGTTTGGTGATGGTTTGGTGCAGGCATTGCATTGGCAAGAGGCGTTGTTGTCGTTGGCCTTTCGTGAAGAAACGCTATGAAAGCAAAAATTGATTTTAAAAAATATGAGCCTGTCGATGTGCTAGATCAAGAAGAACAAGAGTTATTTCAAGCCCTGCAAGGTGGTGTTTATCAGTCCGTCATGACTGAAAAATCAAAAGAGCGTTATGCGGAGATTTTTGGAGAGCATGCAAAAAAGTAGTGCTGAGAAGTTATTGTAAAACTCAAAAATTGCCAAAAAACATGGTGGCTCAGGGCGGAATCGAACCACCGACACAAGGATTTTCAATCCTCTGCTCTACCGACTGAGCTACTGAGCCATCATCTTGAGGGGCTATTTAACAATAAACTGGCGCTAAGGTCAAGAGATTTTGCCAAAATCTCGCGATCCCCCACTGCATTATTCGTAAAAATACAGTAAAATAACGCAAAATATCGACATAGTGGACTTTAATATGGCTCTAAACGTCATTATCTTGGCAGGTGGTTCTGGCACGCGTATGGCTTCCAATCAGCCCAAAGTTTTGCATAAATTAGGGGGCAAGGCTTTGCTCGATCATGTGATTGATGCGGTATCACATCTTAAGCCTGCAAAAACTTTTGTGATTTATGGCCATATGGGTGACGTAGTTTTGGCGGCAATGGCGCATCATCAAAATATTACCTGGGTTGAGCAAAAAGAGCGCCTGGGGACTGGGCATGCGGTGCAGATGTGTCTGCCCTATTTAAAAGACCCCAATGATCAAGTATTGATTCTTTGCGGTGATGTACCTCTCATTACGCCTGAGACGTTGGCGAATTTAGTGACGAGCACGGGTAAAGATCAAATGGGTATGGTGAGCGCGCATGTGCCTAACCCGACTGGATTAGGGCGGATTATTCGCGATGAATTTAATCATGTGAAAGGCATTGTGGAAGAAAAAGATGCCACCGATATGGAGCGCAACATCACCGAGATTAACACTGGGATCTATTGCGTGCCCGTGCATTACCTACAAAAATGGCTGCCTAAATTGGGTAAGAATAATGCCCAAAAAGAATATTATCTAACAGAAATCGTTAGCTTTGCTTGCCAAGAACATGTCTCAATTACGGTATCGCGCCCAAGACAAACCGAAGAGATCCTAGGAACGAATACCCGCGCAGAACTCTCGCGCTTAGAGCGTATTTATCAAAAGTGGCAGGCGCAAAGATTAATGCTATCGGGCGTGACACTCTATGATCCTGCGCGTTTTGATATTCGCGGCGAAGTCATTCCAGCGAAAGACTGCGTGATTGATGTCAATGTCATTTTAGCCGGGAAGGTTGAGCTCGCAGAAAATTGCTATATTGGCCCCAATTGTTATCTCGAAAATGTCAAACTCGCGCCCAATACCACCATCAAGGCCAATTCAGTAATCGAAGGCGCGGTCATAGGCGCAGGCTGTGTCATTGGGCCTTTTGCGCGCATTCGCCCAGAAACAGTACTCGCGGATGCAGTGCATATCGGCAATTTTGTCGAAATCAAAAATACAGAGATTGCATCAGGCTCAAAAGCGAATCATTTAAGTTATATCGGCGATGCTGAGATTGGCAAAAACGTGAATATCGGTGCAGGCGTCATCACCTGCAATTATGACGGCGCGCATAAACATAAAACCAAAATTGCCGATGATGTATTTGTCGGCTCAGATGTGCAATTAGTTGCGCCTGTGAGTGTGGGTAAGGGTGCGACGATTGGTGCTGGTAGCACCATTACCAAAGATATCACCGCCGATGTCTTAGCGGTATCACGTGTGCCCCAACAAGTGATCGAAGGCTGGAAGCGGCCCGTAAAAAATAAAAAATAGGAATTGATATGTGTGGAATCGTCGGAGCCATTGCTCAAAAAAATATAGTACCCGTATTGTTAGATGGCCTGCGCCGCTTAGAATACCGCGGCTATGATTCTGCCGGGATTGGTGTGCTTGATCATGATGATGAATTTTTACGAATTCGTTCGGTAGGGAAAATTGAGAGCCTAGCAAAGAAATTAGCCGAAACACCTTGTAGTAGTGATATGGGCATTGCACATACGCGTTGGGCAACCCATGGCAAACCTACAGAGGCCAATGCCCATCCTCATATCGCCGGTGATATTATGCTCGTGCATAACGGCATTATTGAAAATTACACGGAATTAAAAGAGCAGCTGATCAGTCGTGGTTGCGTCTTTCACTCCGACACGGATACCGAGGTTATTGCCTGTTTGTTGAATGAAACCCTCGATACTCACTCAGACATGCTCACCGCATTAAGAATCGTAGAGCGGCAATTGAAAGGCGCCTTTGCGCTTCTCATCATGCATCGTCATCATCACGAAGAGTTATGGGCGCTGCGCCAGGGTTCGCCGTTGGTGATTGGTTTAGGTGCGGGTGAAAACTTTATTGCCTCTGATGCTTTATCTTTATTACCGGTCACGCAACGCTTTATTTATTTGGAAGAAGGCGATTGTGCGCAAATATTTCGCGATAAAATTAACATCACGAATGCTCAGGGTAAAATAGTTACACGTCCAATTAAAGAACTTGATGTGGCGGAAGATGCCGCTGAAAAAGGCGAGTTTCAACATTTTATGTTCAAAGAAATTTTTGAGCAACCTGAGATGATCAATGATATTTTAATGCAATATCTTGAAGCACGCCAAGGTGTGGTCGAAGCCTTTGGCGAACGCGCCCGCAAAATCTTACCCAAAGTCAAAAATATCAAAATCATTGCCTGTGGCACAAGTTATCATGCCGGCATGATCGCCAAATATTGGTTAGAAGCCATCGCAAAAATCCCATGTGATGTTGAAGTCGCCAGTGAATATCGTTATCGCGATAGTCCGGTGGCGCCTAAAACGTTATTTATCGCGATTTCACAATCGGGTGAAACCGCCGATACTCTAGCAGCATTACGCATGGCCAAAGACAAGGGCTTTTTAGCAACACTCGCGATTTGTAATGTGGCCACGAGTACCTTGGCGCGAGAGGCTGATTTAGTGTATCTGACACGTGCAGGCACGGAAATTGGCGTTGCTGCCACCAAAACATTTTTAGCCCAGATATTGGGTCTGTATTTATTAACAACCGTGCTCTGTGATAAAAAACACGTGCCACCCCTAACCGATTTAGTGAATCTTGCGCCAGTATTGCAAGAAGTATTAAAGCTTGATGATGAAATAAAAGCATTAGCCCAAGATATTAAAGCTGCCCAAGGGGCGCTATTCTTAGGTCGCGGCGTCCATTACCCCGTGGCGATGGAAGGCGCGTTAAAGCTAAAAGAGATTTCGTATATCCACGCAGAAAGCTATCCTGCCGGCGAATTAAAACACGGCCCATTGGCCTTAATCGACGAAGCGATGCCTGTGATTGTCCTAGTCCCCAATGATGCCCTGATCGACAAGCTCAAAAGCAATATCGAAGAAATTGCCGCGCGCAAAGGCCAGCTATATCTATTCGTCGATGCAGCGATAGCAGAGCGACACAAATGGCTAGGCAAAGTGATTTATCTGCCCAAAGTATCAGAAAACTTAAGCCCGTTCGTGGAAACCATCGCCCTGCAATTATTAGCTTATCACGTCGGAGTGGCGAACGGCGCTGATGTCGATCAGCCCAGAAATTTGGCGAAGAGTGTGACGGTGGAGTAGTTTTTATAAATATCAAAGTCTTAGGACTGTCCCATTAAAAAACCTGCCGTCGTCCTGATAATGCGTAGCGTTCATCTGCATAACCCAGGCATGCTCCTCCCCGGCGTCATCCTTCGAATTTTGCGGAGGATCCAGTTTTTAATAGCATGCAGCGTAGCTGCATTCATTGCATGATTAGGGAAGGATTGAATGCAGCTATGCTGCATGCGATTGGGTCCTGGTTCCTCCGCAAAAATTGCTGCGCAATTTTTCGAAGGATGACGCTGGGGGAGTAGGCCTGGGCCTGGGTTATGCAGCAGTCTTTAATTAATGCTGAGCATTATCAGGACGACAGGCTGTTTGGTGTTTTGGCGCATGCTGCACATGGTTAGGGCTGTGGGTCTTTTTTGGTGTTGATGAGTATTACGCATTATCAAATTGATGCGCCCAAGTTATGCTCTTATCCCTCACGCGCTAAGCGCTCATACACCGCCTGCAACTTCACCATCAACTCAGCTTCTGTGCCATTATTTTCAATGACGATATCGGCAATGCGGGTAAAGTCTTCGATGCTTGGTTGCGTGGCAATGATCGATTCAGCTTCGGCTTCGCTGATGTGATCGCGTGCCATTAGGCGGGGGGTTTGTAGATCTTTGGGTGTAATGATCGCAATGATTTTTTGTAAGAACGCATAATCTTCGCGTTGTTTTAATAAGGGGATCGCTACGATGCTGTAGGGGCCGGGGGCTTCTTTGGCTTCTTGTTCAGCTTGTTGACGAATCAGCGGATGCAGTAACGCTTCTAACCACTTGCGGCCCTCAGGATTTTCAAAAATAATTTTTCTTAAGTTGCGGCGATTCAGCGTGCCATCAGAGGCGAGAACCTCAGCACCAAAATGCTGGGTGATTTGATCCAGAATTGGCCCAGGTGCTGTTAAGTCACGGGCAATGTGATCAGTGTCGATGATCTTAGTGCCTGCATTGGCAAAGAATTGTGCCGCTGTGGTTTTACCCATGGCAATGCCGCCGATCAGGCCAATGGCGACATTAGCATGTAAAGCTTCGGTTTCATAAAAGCCATGTTTGCCAAAGCGCGTGCGGCGAAAGCGCTTATAGGACCATTCATGTTGCTCGGGAAAGAGTTTAATCATATCGGCCATTTGGGCGTTAAGGGCACGAACTGCGTCTTGAGGATTAGGGGCGCGTAGGGCCTCAAGGCCAGGAATGAAGTGAATACGAAACCCAGCGCCTTTGGGCAAGCGCTCGGCTGTGACAAAGTAAATAGAAGCCGTGGTTTTTTTGGCAAATTTTGCCACCAAAGTTGTGGTGTTGGCAGGGATATTAAAAAACGGCACATACATACCGCCATTATCTCCAGGATCATGGTCACAGGGAATGCAGATGCATTTACCGGATTTCAGTGCCTGGAATAAACTTTTGATACCAGAAACATTAGCGGGGAACATATTGATGCCAAAACGCTCGCGCGCGATTTTTAATAAAATCTCTTGATAGGCTTTTTTAAAAGGTTTATAAAGCGTGGATAAAGAATAGTGCGTACCGCCATAATAATTAAGAGCTTCCCAAGCACCAAAGTGCGTGTATAGCGTAATCATCCCGCTAGCATGGGTTGCATTTTTGTAGCCTTCTTCATTCACTGTTTCCCATTTTAGTGCTTTCACTTTATCTAAGGGCGCAAACCAAAAAAACATCATTTCTAACATGCGTACAATCGTGTGAAATGTCGTGTCATCGACTAAGCGCTTTAACTCCGTAGGCGTGAGCTCAGGCATGCAGCGGCTAATATTAATGTAAATCGTGCGTTTGAACCTGATCATTCGTAACGGAAACAGCGATAATAGGAAATTGACAAAGGCCGCCAAGGCATGGAGTTTTCGTAATGATAATTGCCCGACGCATCTTAGAGTGAAAAAAATAAGCGATTCTTTGAAGCTTAAGCGCATAGAGGTTCCTCAAGCGTTTTAAATTTTTGCATGAGTGTGTGTAAGTACTCAAAAGTATAAATCCCTGATTGATGACCATCATCAAAGTGAAATTTGAGGGCATAGTTGCCAATGGGCTCAATGGTATCGATATTGACAGCAGGATCTTGATTTTGCGTGACTTCAGCGGAAGGTGAACAGGCGCGGAGATAGCTGCAGGGAAAGCTAATTTTAGTACCATCTGCAAAAGTGACATGCAGTTTATGCTCTTTTTGTAAGAGTAAAATATCGGTAATATTCATGAAAATCCTCGTGAAAGCCAGGCGTTTGAGGTATTATACCTTGTATCCAACCTTAAGTTAAAATGTTTATGCTAAGCCATGATGATATTGAAAATTTAGTGAATCAAGCCTTGCTCGAAGACGTCGGCACGGGCGATATCACCGCGCAACTAATTCCCAAAGACAAAACCGCCCACGCCCGAGTGATTACACGTGAACCGATGGTGCTCTGTGGCCAGGCTTTTGTGAATGAAGTATTTCGGCAAATCAATCCCGCTATTGAAGTTATATGGCATGCCAAAGACAGCGAGCATGTGCACAAAGATGCGCTATTATTCGAAGTCAAAGGCCCGGCCCGGGCATTACTAACGGGCGAGCGCAGCGCCCTCAATTTTTTGCAGATGCTCTCAGGCACAGCAACGACGACCTGGGTGTGGGTGCAAAAGCTTACAGGTACCACGACTAAATTATTAGACACGCGCAAAACCATCCCCTTATTTCGCCAAGCCCAAAAATACGCGGTGCGTTGCGGTGGCGGACATAATCATCGCTTGGGTTTGTTTGACGCGTTTTTGATAAAGGAAAATCATATCATGGCCGCAGGGTCGATTACCGACGCTGTCAAGGCTGCCAAAGTCATTGCCCCAGGTAAACCCATAGAAGTGGAAGTAGAGAGCTTGGCGCAGCTCGATGAAGCGATTCAGGCCGGCAGCAATATTATCATGCTCGATAATTTTGATCTCGATGGCATTAGCGCCGCAGTAAAATTAAACCAAGGCCGCAGCAAGCTAGAAGTCTCTGGCAATGTGAGCCTTGATAACATCGCCAAGATCGCCGCAACCGGCGTGGATTTTATTTCAGTCGGCGCTTTAACGAAACATGTGCATGCGGTGGATTTGTCGATGCGGTTTGTGAATTGATTAAGACAATAGAAGGTCTTGCTAAGCCTTAAACGGGTTAACAATCTCAATGCCACAATCCACAAAATCACGGCCATTGCGTGTCGCCAGCAGTAGGCCTTGTGAATAAGTGATGGCAGCAATTTGTCCATCGGGAACGCTTAAGGGGCGCCCGGCTGCTTTGCGGTCCGCCATGATGATGCCATAGTGTTCTGCTGCAGCAAAGTCAAAAGCTAAAATGCGATGCTTAAAACCAAGATCAAGCGCTTTATTAAATGCGCTCTTCAATTGTTTGCGGCGTGCGCCAGCAGGGAGTGCATTGAGTCCATAGCTGATTTCGGCAACGGTAATAGCGCTTAGGTACAGTTCAGAACTGTTTTGATCATTCAGCCACTCAATCACCTGGGTTGCAGGTTCAGTTCTCATCAACTCTGAAACAATATTGGTATCAAGGAGGATCATTCTGTAAAGTCCATGGGTTGATGAGCTTTATGTTTTGCGAGGGTCTTATCTAAGTCAATACCGTTTTTTTTGCCAAAGCATGCGACGAAAACATCGCTAATGCGCTCAGGAGCTGAAACAGCAAGAAAGATAATTTGACGCACTTCTTCTTCCATGGAAACACCATGCTTAAGAGAGCGCATCTGCAGTTGTTTATAGACGTCATGATCTAGTTTTCTAATGCTAAGATTGGCCATGTTGCCCCGGAGTTTAATTGAGTTAAGTAAATGCTAGCATATGCTAGCATCACTGTCAAATTGTTCTCTTCGTGTTGTGGTGTTTTAATTTATAAAAAATTTTCTTGTAAGTGTGGCGTTGATGCACTAGATCGTTATTTGCAGACAAATGCGAGCCAGGATCACAAGCGCCATGTCGCGGCTGTTTTTTTTTAACCGAAGAGGGCGATGATAATATTATCGGCTATTATACGTTAGCGGTAACGAGTATAGCGCTTGGCGGTCAACAAGCAGCATAGGAAAAAATTAGGCTAATTACTTGTGGTGGATGCGATAAAGCGCAGTTTGCAGCTCAGTGCTGATATTGCATCAATGGCCATAATGGTTGATGCGAAAAACGAAGAGCCAGTTCTGTTTTATAAGCGTTATGGTTTTATTCAATTGGCTGATGCAGAGCATCGGCTGTTTTTGACAATGGCAACGATAAGGAAAGTTTGGAAGAGCTAAGCCGCTCACGCGACATAGATAGCTTTTTTTTCAACGTAAGGTTTATTGCAGTTATGGCGTTTGGCCAAGAACTTGCCAGTGTTGACTCTCTACTAAACGCATCCTACCTGTGGAAGCAGGTAGGTGAGTTCATATCATCAACTAGCTTGTGTAAGTGTAAGTGCAGGTGCAGGAGTAGCCTGGGGCCGTGGGAGTCCTGATTGAAGCTGATGGTTACACATAGTAGTTACGGTAGTAGGTGCTCTTGGAGTAGATACAGATTTTGCAGGAGCCTTATTTGCGCAATAATTGTAAATCGCTAGTGCAGCAGCGCCCACAGATACCGCAGCCAACGCTACAGCAGCAACTGGAGCAGCTAAAACTAAAAACGCAGTAACAGCAGCAGCTGCCGCAACACCTGCGATTATCGTAAGCGCAATAGTTCCGACCTGGGTGTTTTTAGTAGTCTTTCCATATCGACGCTCAGTCGTTCGATTTTCATCAAATTTGGCAAGAGTGGCTCTGGAGCCTTGAGGGTTAGCAGGTAGTGTGGTAGCAAAAACTGCGGCAGGGCTTGCAGCAGCGGAGGTGAGGCTAGAAGGAGTAGCGGTCGCAGTGCTAGCTTGAGGCGTGGTCTCGGTAGAGCTAAATCTTTGTAGCTCAGCTGCGCGCTTTCTAAGAGTTGTTAGGATGTTTAAATCCATAGGTGAGGTATAAACATCATCTCCGTCTACTTTTCTGCTATGCACAGAAATGAAGAAATTTGTAACAATTAACTTGCGTAACTGGCCGTCAGGTTTTGTAGTTTGCTCATATGCATTTTGTAAGTATTGAATCTCGTCTGGCGTTTCGCAAAGTTTTGCCTGGTCAGACATATACTGTTCAAAGGTGGATGGATCTCTTTTATACGCATTTATGATCTCTTTCACAGTAGCATTGACAGTAAGCAGCTGTCGTGTATTCGGATGTTCGTTGGGTATGTGCTTAAGCTCGGCCTCCTGGTCATCATCCACGTCATCGCCAAACACCATACCCCCCCCCCATGCTTTCAAGAAAGCGCCCTGTTCCAATGCCATATAAAGCTTGTAGCGCCTGAGTCTCGCTTAAAGTATTGGTGGGGGTTATTGCGGAAGCTAATGCATTGTTTCTTGATATGCTGACAGCGGTGGAAGAATCGCGTTCAGTGGCGATACTAGCAGATGAGTCCGCTGAGGGAAAGCTAGAAGGGCTAGTATGATGATCTTGTGTTGCAGCTACCCTAGCTGCTGCTTTTCCTCTGGCCTTATCTTGTCTAACATTAGTTCCGTGTGACATAATATCATCCTTAATATTAATTTGCTGACATAATTGTATCATAAATAAATGATTATTGGTAGTGAATATTATAACATCATAATTTTAATGCATTATTTGTTGGTAATATTAAAGCCCAGGTATTTCTCAATATTTAAGCCAAGCGCCGCTTCTTGCTTTTACTTTTTAACGAACGCAATGATATATTTTTGACTGAGGTTTTGGCTTTTTTAACTAAAGTCACTTTTTTTGCAGATTTTTTGACTGTGCGTGCTATTTTTTTAACGGGGGGCTTTTTAGCGACGGCTTTTTTAGCGATTGTGGCCTTGGGTTTTTCTGCTGCTTTTTTAACAATTTTAGCTTTGATGGGCTTTTTAGCCACAGTTTTAGTCGTTTTTTTGGTGATTTTTGCTTTAGGCTCAGCGGTTTTTTTTGCGAGATTGCTTTTTGCACTGGGCTTAAAGCTAATCTTGGGTTTGGTCATAAAAGCTTTGAGCGATATTTTGACGACATCTAAGTCCTTAGGGTGAACCCCCATTTTTTCGTGCTGCTTTAGGGTTTTATTTAAATTGGATTTGGCATCGCGCTTTTGTTTTTCGAGCCACTTTAAAATAAACTCAGCATCATCACTCGTAAAATCGGGGCGCAGTAAAAAATTGGTAGTACAGGCCTGTAAAAAGTCGGCGAGGGGGAACTCGGTACGATCGAGCCAGAAAAACGCAGCATTGTTAAAGGCACGTTGAACTCTGGATTCATTATTTGGATTTTGTTGTATGTTATTCATTTTTATTCCATTCCTTTGGGTAAATGATTTTACAATATATTTTTATGTTACAATTATACTGTTAATGTATTAAAAAGTCAATAAAAATCGGCATTAAGTTAATTTATGTTTTTTTAATATTTTTAGTGTAATCAGTGGGTTATGTTGTAGATTCTTAAAAAATGGTCCCGTCATCAGCTTGCATTTTGAGGTAGAAAGGGTATACACTGATGTTACGCTAAAGCCTAAATTTAAAGCCAAATATGCAACTCTTGAGCCGTTTTTTGCGGCTAAAATGGACCAAAAAACGTATAATTGCCACCGTGGTAGCCTTGTCGCTAATGTTTGTTTTTTTGTATCTCGTGTATCAACGACTTGTGCCAGAGGCAGCACCTGCTGCTTTACCCACTGCGGTTGAGGTTACCCCTGCGCAATATCAAAATATTCCGGTCACGGTTAATGCGATCGGCAGCCTCACCGCGCCACAATCAACCATGCTCAAGGCCCAGGTTGGAGGGGTGGTGACGAAGGTAGCCTTTCAAAACGGCCAAAATGTGCGTGAGGGGCAGCTGTTAATTCAGCTTGATAATGCCGAGAATGAGGCTCTGTATCAAAAGGCCTGGGCGACAATGAATGTAGCAAAAGTGACATATGATCGCTACCAGGCCCTAGAGAAACAAGCACCTGATGCATTATCAAAATTGCAGGTAGATCAAGTATATAGCACTTACAAAGAATCACAGGCGGCACTTGCGGCTGCAGCAAAGGCGCTTAGTAATATGCAAATTCGTGCGCCTTTTGAGGGGGTGGTTGGCTCAACGACATTGGCAGTAGGTAGTTATGTCAATCAGGGCGATCAGCTCATAGCGGTGGTTAATCGCAATGTATTGGAGCTGACGTATAATTTACCCGAAAGTTATTATGGACAAGTGAAGCTAGGTCAAAAAGTTAGTTTTACTTCGGATGCTTATCCCGATAAAACTTTTGAGGCAACGGTTGATTATGTTGCGCCTTTGATTAGTCAGCAAAATCGCGCTTTTAGCGTGCGAGCCTTGGTGGGGCAGCATTCAGAGCAACTATCCCCGGGGATGTTGGTCAATTTGACCCAGGTGCTCAATGCCGATCATCGCGTTTTAGCCGTACCAGCCCTGAGTTTAGTGGCTGATATGTCTGGATACGCAGTATATACTGTGGAGAGCGGCAAGGTCCTGTCCTTGCCAGTACAAATTGGGATGCGCTTTGGGGATTGGGTTGCAGTAATATCAGGTGTAAAACCAGGAACCCCGATTATTTCTGCAGGCCAAGAAAAAGTCCAGCCGGGCAGTAATGTCACTGTGATAGATTCAGGGACTTAGGCATGAAGCTTTCAGAAGTTTGTATCAAACGCCCTGTGTTTACGATTGTTTTGAGCCTAGTCTTGGTTTTTTTAGGACTTTTGAGTTTTATGCAGCTTACTGTGCGCTTTGCACCGTATTATTTTCGGCCGCACTTAACGATCATGGCAAATTATCCGGGCGCTGGCAGCCAGGCAGTCGAAATGAATGTAACTCAGCTCTTAGAAAACGCCTTGAATGGCACACCTGGGCTCACGCAAATTTCTTCGCAATCGCAAACAGGCTATGCCAATATTAATCTATCTTTCAAAGATTTATCACAACAGCAATTTGTGGTGGCGCAGTCCCAGGTTTTGCAGGAGATTGCCTCAGTAAAATTGCCACAAAATGTTGATCAGCCGCATGTGTTTCAGGGAAATGCCGGTAGCTGGACGTATCTTGTAGCGTTAACTGATCCAAACATGAGTAAGGTTGAGCTTAATAATTACGTCAACAATGTCCTGGCGACAAGAATTGCGACCATACCAGGCGTCGGTAATATCAATCAATGGACGGACACCTCAACGCTATTTATTTCGCTAAATCCAGCAAAAATGGCGGCCTTGGGGATTACCGCAACCCAAGTCACCGATGCTCTGGAAAATAATAATCAAAATTTAGCCGCAGGCCAGGTAGTGACGGCACAGCAATATATCCAGATCAATGCCGATTTAACTCTCAGCAGTGTTGATGATTTTAAAAATTTGGTGATTAGCAATAGCCAAGGGCGACAAATTACCTTGGGCGATATCAGCACGGTGAGTGTGGATTCCTCGGTGTCATCAGGAGGCTTTACCGAGGTCAATGGCCAAAACGCCGGAGCACTCATGATTTCAGCGAGCGATGACGCTAATCCCATTGAAGTCTCTGAAAATATTGGCAAGTTGTTAACAACCATGGCTATTGGATTTCCGCCGGGGATGGATTATCACGTTATTTTTAATATTGGAAAACCCTTAAAAGATGCAGTCAATGAAGTGTATCAGACGATTGGCATTGCCATTGTTTTAGTAATTTTAGTGAGTTTGTTATTTTTGGGTAGCCTGAGGACGACCTTAATTCCAGTGATTACCATCCCAATTTGTTTGATCGCAAGCTTTGCGGTGATTTTGTTTTTGGGCTTTACGATTAATGTCATGACTTTATTGGCTTTTGTCCTAGGAGTGGGGCTAGTGGTCGATGATGCCATTGTGGTCTTAGAAAATTGCGTGCGCCATATTGAAAAAGGCCTGGCCCCATTTGATGCGGCGTACAAAAGTATTCATGAAATTAGTTTTGCCGTTTTAGGCATGACTTTATGCTTGGTCGCGATTTATGTACCCATTATTTTTATGCCCAAAAGCATGGTGGCAGCATTTGCCCAAGAGTTTTCATTTACGCTCGCGGGCGCCGTGTTGATCTCTGGCTTTATCGCGCTGACGCTGACGCCAATGATGTGTGCTCGGGTATTGCGAGCGCAACATCACTCAAAGTATGAACAGAAATTGAGTCAGCTAACAGCAAAGTGGCAACAACGTTATCAAGATATTTTAAGCAAAGTCTTGCAGCATCAAAAAGCCATGATCATCAGTTTTTTGATATTTTTGGGGTTGACGGGCGTGATGTACAAAACCTTGCCCACTGAGCTCTTGCCAGTGAATCAATTGGATTATATCTTGGGTCAGGTTGTAGGCCCAAGCTCGGCCAACAATGTCTTTATGCAGGCGCAAAGTGAAAAATTAATGCAGCAACTTAAAGAGCAATATCCACAAATTCAAAATATTCTCTTTGGTAATAGTAATGTCGGTTCGGTATTTGTCATGCTGCAATTAAAGCCAAGCACTTGGTTTGGGCCTGATCCCGCAACATTAGCGCGGCAAATTAATACCACAATCCGTAATAATTACCCCAATATCAACGGAGGGTTGAGTGTATTTAATGCCAATCAAACCGGTGGCAACAATCATCAGGGTAATTTTTACTTTTACGTCAGCGGCTTAGCGAGTTATCAGGAAATTAGCCGAGCAGCCCAAAGCTTAGTTGATGGCTTGGCACAATATCCCGGGGTCACTGATCCTGTAAGTGCGACGCAATTTAATAGCCAGACCATTGATCTTGATGTGAATCGTGATTATGCCACAAGCTTAGGCGTAAATATCGATGATATTAATGCGGCGATCTCGACGCTATTCGGCGGCTACACCGCGGTGTCGCAATATCAAGTCGGTGGCTATGGTTACCCGATTGTGGTGCAATTGCCGGAAGAGGATTTGCAAAATTTTGATATTTTGAATACCACCTATGTCAAAAATGCTAGCGGTAATTTGATTCCTTTATCAAGTTTAGTGACAGGGCAGATGGCTTTAGATCTACCATATCGCCAACATGTGAATTTATTACGTGCTGGGGAAGTCGATGCCAACATTGCCCCTGGCTATACCACCGGGCAAATTATTGCCAAGGTGAATCAGTTGGCTAAAAATTTACCCGCTAATTTGAGTATCATCTACGCCAATAATATTTCAACCTTTCAGCAAAGTATTAATGCCATGAATTTGATTTTTATTTTGGGCTTTGTGTTTATTTATTTGGTATTAGCAGCGTTATTTGAAAGCTTTATTGATCCGCTGATTATGTTGGTTGGGATTCCACCCTGTATTTTGGGTGCGCTTGTGGCGCTATGGTTGATGAATGGATCTTTGAATATTTATACCAATATTAGTTTAGTGACTTTGATTGGATTAATTTCAAAACATGGCGTGTTAATTACGCAATTTAGTAATCAATTACGCATGGAAGGTGTGGAATTACATGAAGCAGTGAAGCGTGCAGCCAGTATTCGCCTGCGGCCGATTTTAATGACAAGCTTAACGATGATTTTAGGGGCCTTGCCCTTAGTGTTTGCGACTGGGACTGATGCCTTTGGGCGCCGACAAATTGGAGTGGTCATTGTGTTTGGTTTAATCTTTGGCACATTTTTCTCGCTCTTTGTCGTGCCAGTAGCTTATACTCTATTGGCGCGCTTCAAGAGTCGGTTTAAGCATTAACGCTACGCAAAAATTGATTGTTTTATTAAGGGAAATAAATATGAGTAGAATAATTGTATGTCAAAAACTACACCAAGAGCTAGAAGGGCTAGATTTTCAAACCTACCCAGGTGATTTAGGCAAGAAAATATATGATAATATCTCCAAACAAGCATGGGGCGACTGGTTAAAACATCAAACCACCTTGATTAATGAGTACCGATTGAATATGCTTGATCAAAGTGCCCGTGATTTTTTAAAAGCGGAAATGCAAAAATTTTTATTTGGAACCGGGTCGGAAAAACCCTCAGGATTTAAAGAAGTATGACCACAGAAGATCAGACCCAGCCACAAAAGCGTGCTATGTTGCGAAAATCTCTGGATAAGTCCATTGATTTTTCCATTGAAAAATCTAAAGCGGCTTTGGCACAGGTAAAGCCAGCATTGGCACAAGTGGGGCCTGTCAGTGGTAGGGTGTTAAAAGACTCCGTCGAGTTGTCAAAAGAGCTAACTGGAGACATTGGCGATAAAATTAATGATTTCAAAGGCATGCTCAAAGAAGAGCGCATGCGCCGTCGTGCAAAGATAAGCCTAAGCATTATCTTTGCTGGAATCATTATTTTTAGCACCGCCTATCATTTCATCTGGAATTATTTATCCACCCCTGGGATGTATCCGATTGAAAAAGTCGAAGTAATGGGGACTTATCAATACGTGAAGTCAGGGGATATTCAAGTCGCTTTAATTCCCTATGTGCAAAAAGGCTTATTTGGTATGCCAGAGTTAGAAGCCGAGCGTGCGATAGAGCAAATACCAGGCGTTCAAGACGCCAGTATTTGGCGGGTATATCCCAATAAAATTCGGGTTGTCGTACGTGAAAAAACAGCCATTGCGGAATTAAATAATCAGTTATTGGCAGCCGATGGCTCAATGTTTCCTCCTAATGATGATAGCACGGCCTTGACGGATGTACCTATGTTGCAAGGCGATATTAATTACGTTAAGCCCATGCTTGCTATGTTAGAAAGTTTGACCCCTGTCTTTAACGAACTAAATCTTAATGTAACGGGTTTTGGTTTGCTACCTAATGGCGACTGGCAGGTCGAGATTAATCATCAAACCTGGATTGTTTTAGGTAAGAACGATTTGGTCAATCGCGTCGGCAACTTTTTAAACACGTATCCTACGCTCATGAAAAATGCGCCCCCAGGCCAAGTACCGACTAATATTGATTTGCGCTATCCCCATGGTTTTACAGTGGTTTGGGCCCCTGCTCACTAGTAATTTTGGCGCACAGTGATGTATAATACCCGCACACCTCAAAAGGACTATGAACATGGCAGATTGCGCACTTAAAGCAAAAATTATCGAAGACATGAAGCAATGCATGCGCGAGCAAAACAAAGCGAAATTGCAAGCCATTCGTTTAATCACCGCCGCCATTAAACAAAAAGAAGTAGATGAGCGCATCGAGCTTGTAGATAACGACGTCTTAGTTATTTTAGATAAAATGATCAAACAACGCCGCGAATCAGTGAGGCAGTACGAGCTCGCTAATCGCCAAGATTTAGTCGCCCAAGAAAGTTTTGAAATTGATTTAATTCAGACGTATCTGCCCGCGGCCTTAAGTGAAGATGAAATTACGACGTTAATTCAAGATGCCATCAAACAAGTGGGCGCCGCAGGTATTCAAGACATGGGCAAAGTAATGGCCATTCTAAAAGCACAAGTTCAGGGGCGTGCCGATATGGGTGTCGTTAGCCAAAAAATTAAAAATTTATTGCAATAGTTTATGTAAAAGTTGCCACAATGACGCCATTCTATTTTGACAAAAATTTGTTAAAATCAAAAGCGAAATTAGTCAATAAACAAGGATGCTTCATGAAAAAAATTGCGATTGCTGTATTAAGTTTTATCACTGCGAGTGCCTACGCGGATGATGTCAATACGACCATGGCGAATATCCAAAGCCAATTAAATCAAATCAGTGCAGAGCTCACTTCACAAACTCCTCAGTCTAATGCAAGCGTGCCTTTTATTGGCCTAGATACAGCAAATCCATTAGCCGCAATGTCAAAAGTACAAATGCCGATTAATGTATTGCGTGCTAAAAATCAATTGAACAACACCGTAGTGATAGGCGGTCAAATTGAAGCTGATGCACAGTATACTGATGGGGATAAGATTCCATTAAAAGGTGGTTCCACTTATCAACAAGGTTCAGATGTATCTTTAAGTAAAGTTTACTTAATGACAATGGTAAATTTTAACGATTACATTACGGGCTTGGTGAATCTAAAAGCGCAACCTGCTAATGTGGGAAGCTCTATTAGCATTGAGCGCGCATTTTTGATGTTTGGTAATCTCAATAAAAGCCCCTTCTCATTAATGGTCGGTGCCAACTATTTGCCTTTTGGTAACTTTTCAGGAAATGGTCCCTGGAGTAATGCTTTGACAACCAATATGTTCCGGGTGTCTACAACGAATCAAGTCATCGCCAACTTTAGCAATAATTGGTTAATTGTAAATACTGGTATTTACAGCAATACGGGTGTAGCGGGCTCTAGTAGTATTAACTATCTGGCTAATGCGATTGCGCAAAAGACCTGGAATGGTATTGGCATGAGTTTTGGCGCAGGATACATGAGTGATGTTAGTGGTTCTAACTCAGGCTTGGGTAAGGCCTATGGGACAGGTGCAAGTGGCCCCAATAATTTATCAAGTGCAACCAATGGCGCTTATGACATTAATGCGAGTATTGGACCTGCCTACTTTACCTTATTGGCTGAGTATGTGAGTACCGTCGGTGGTGCAATGCAAGGGGGGCACAGTACAGGAGTCATGAGCGCATGGATGTTGGGCGAGCAAAGTAATTTTAAGGTTCACGATATCCCTACAAAATTCCAGCTCAGCTATAGCCAAACTGTCAATATGAATAATATACAAATGACTTACAATGCCGATATTCCTAGTAGTTTAAAAACGAATGCAGGGATTCAATCACAGTGGCTCACGAGTATTCAAGGGCAGTTCTTCCACAATGTGTGGATCGGGCCTGAATTTGTAACCGCGCAGCTATACACCGGTCAGAACAGTTATACCGGTACCTTAGACGTGACGGCATATTTCTAAAGTATCCTAAACTCAGCAACCGGCTGATCGTTAATTAAATGCTCCTGGATAATGCGTTCTAAAACCAGGGGCGTACAAGAGTGATACCAAATACCTTCGGGATAAACTACCGCAATGGGTCCTTGCTTGCAAAAGCGTAAGCAATTAGCCTTAGTGCGCAATATCCCGCCTTGGCCCGATAAGCCTAATTCATCCAGACGATTTTTGAGATATTCAAAGGCTTCAGTGCCGACTTCTTGGGTGCAACATTTATTTTTGGAGGAATCAGCACAGATAAAAATATGCCTTTTAAAATGCGCGAGGCCGAGTTTATCAATCACCGGTTGAAAAGTATCAGTCATAGTCATTTGTGTATGCGTTTTTTTGACGAAGAATGATCCAAGGTCTTTTGCAATTTACGGCCGCTATGCTGTTGACGCGTGGTCAGCTTTTCTTTTTTTCCAGCATATGGATTAGATGAGGTTTTGCATTCAAAGCGAATGGGTGTCCCCACCATTTTTAAAGCCTTACGGAAAAACTTCTCTAAATAGCGTAAATAGCTGCCGGGCAAGTTTTGTAATTGATTACCGTGCACAACAAGCGTTGGCGGATTATGGCCGCCGCAGTGGACATATTTGAGCTTGATGCGTCGGCCTTGCACCATGGGAGGGTTGTGTTCAAAGAGCGCTTGCTCTAAGAGTTCTGTAAGTTTTGGGGTTGAAAGTTCTTGTGTTGCCGCTTTATACGCGCGTTGAACCGCATCAAACAAATGCCCAACATTGGTCCCATGCAGTGCAGAGATAAAAAAAGATTCGGCATAATCAACAAAGGCTAAACGCCGCTCAAGCTCCATTTTTACATTATCTTTTTGGTCGGTGCTTAAGCCATCCCATTTATTAATGGCAATGACGATAGAGCGGCCAGCATCAATCACAAAGCCTAATAAATGCATGTCTTGGTCGGTTAAGCCCTCTTGCGCATCAATCAAAAAGATAACGACAGAAGCATCACGAATCGCTTGCAGGGTTTTGATCACCGAGAATTTTTCGACGACCTCAGAAATACGGCCGCGGCGGCGTACGCCTGCGGTATCAATCAGAGTATATTCTTCGCCGTGATGGGTGAAAGGGATATAAATACTATCGCGCGTGGTACCGGGAATGTCGCTTGCAATCACTCGTTCTTCGCCTAACATGCGATTGGTGAGCGTTGATTTACCGACATTAGGGCGGCCAACAAGGGCAATTTTGATACCACGCAAATCAAGGGGAGGGGCGTCAGAAATCGGCAAGGTCTCAAGGGCTTCAACCGTGTGATCGATCAGAGAGCTTAAGTATTCACGATGCACTGCCGAAATTCCCATGGGCTCGCCTAGGCCCAAGGCATAAAACTCACCGGAGATAAGATCAGGATCTTTGCCATCAATTTTATTTACGACCACAAGCAAAGGCTTGTTAAGCTTACGCAAAAACGCGGCAATATGTTGATCCTCAGGGGTGACGCCATTTTTAGCATCAACGATAAAGTAAATAAAATCGGCTTCGTTCAGGGCGATTTCAGCATTTTTGAAAATCAGCTCAGCCATACCATGGGCTTTGCTCACGAGGCCGCCAGTGTCAATAACGATAAAAGGCTTGTCACCTGAAATGACTTCGCCATACTGGCGATCGCGTGTCACGCCAGGCTCGTCGGCAACCAAAGCCTTTCGGCTATTGGTTAATGCGTTAAAAAGTGTCGATTTTCCGACATTGGGGCGGCCCACTAAGGCAACAACTGGTAGCATGGCTTATGACCCTTTAATCTCTAGTGCGACAATCTTACCACTATTTGTGGTAATAATGATGGTATTTCCGTAAATTAAAGGTTGTGCGCGAATTCCTTTGCTATCGACATTAATGCGCGCCAAGGGCGAACCATCGGTTAAAGACAGGAAATGTACATAGCCAGCATAATCACCGACAATAACAGAGTTGCCAAAAATCGCAGGTGGGCTGACAAAACGATACAGTAAATCTTTTTGTTCCCAGAGCTCCTGGCCTGAGGATTCATCATAGAGAATCACCTTGCCAGTTTCATCGGTCACAGCAACGCGCATGCTAGCCACAGAAGGGGTTTGATAGGATGAAACCGTTGCGCCCCAAATAATGCTGCCATTGGTCGTGTTAAGTGCCATAATGTTACCGTGATAAGCTACAGTAAAAATCGCATTATTATCAAAGATAGGGTTGGCAGTCACATCGACCATGTTGCCGACAGCATAAGGGCTGCTGGGCAGGGCAACCGGAGATTGCCACAGTGCGGTGCCTTGATATAAATCAAAAGCAGTGACTTGGCCATTGGCAAAGCCTACAAAAACCTTGCCATTATTAATTAAAGGGCTGCTACCTGCATAAAGTGTCAGTGGCGGTACATTGGCATTAAAAGACCAGAGTACGCGGCCGGTATCAGCAGCATAAGCCTCAACCGAGCCATCATGACAATGGACAATCACGACATCATCGGTAGCTGCGGGCGAGCCCAACACTGAGCTGGGGAGCTCAACTCTCCATAACACTTGGCCATTGCTTTGTTTAAGAGCATATAGGTAACCATTAAAAGTCGTGGCAAAAACTGCGGTGTCATTCAATGCTGGGGTAGCGCTCACGGGTGCAGGCAATGAGATATGCCATAATTCTTTGCCTTTATCTGCATCAATCGCGACAACAGAGCCATTCACACCAGCGCTTACCAAAACATTGCTGCTCATACCAGAGCCAATTGTAACGTAACGTGAATCAGCGCCATTGGTTGGGTTTAGTGACCATGCTACATTAAGCTGTAAGGCATCAGGTGCCATTTTGGATAGGGGCGTAGGCGCAGGGGTGTTATCCTTGTCGCAACCGACAAGAATGCTAAATACACCGACCAAAGCAAGAATGCGTAAACAATTTTTAATCATAATACTAAAGCCTTAATTCACATTTAAATGATTGAGTCGCTCGGTTAATAGCTGTGTGATCAAAGGATTAGTGTCCCCTGCAGCAATCAGGCCTTTTTGATAGTTATCTTTAGCCGCGAGTCTATTATTGAGCTGTACATTAGCATCGCCCATAAGTAAGCTATAAGCGGAAACATAACCCTTGGGCGGGTCTTGAAGAATTTTTAATGCCTCAGTAGCTTTGTTTTCGGCCAAGAGCACGCGTGCCAAACGTAGCGTGATAATCGGAGCAAGATCATTGCTGTGATTGTTTTTAAGATCAGCCGTTAAAGTGGATTCAGCCAAGCTTAAGTTATTTTGGGTAACGGCAATTTGGGCTAAGTTCATTTGAGCAAGACTGGCGTAGGCAGTATCAGGGTAGTTGGCAACAATTTGATTAGCTCCTGCAGAAATAACCTCAGGCTTAGCGCCGTTTTGCATGCTCACAGTCAGGGCCTGATAGGCATTAGAAGCCGCTTGGTTTCTATTTTGCTGATGATTTTGCCACAAAGCCTGAACGCCCATAGCAACAGCGCATAAAATCAAAGTAATCAGAATAATATAACCATAGCGGAGAAAAAATCGTTTGACGATCTCTGCGCGATCATGGTCATTCAGTTCGTAATCAGCCATGACAATCCTTATTTTTAAAGGTCTTATTTTACAGATTATCGACGAGGATGTACAGGACGATGCGTAATCATGTAGAATAAGCGTAAATGAACTCAGGCAAAGATATAAGATGGCGCAACAAGAATTAGATGCATTATTTCAGTTTCCATGCCCATTCCCGATTAAAATCATGGGTGAAAAGCAGGGTGATTTAAAGGCGTTGATTAAGCAAGCGTTTATTGATGAAGGCATTGATATTGCGAAAACTGAATGGAGCGAGCGCTTAAGCACGGGGGAAAAGTATTTGTCGATTACCGTGATCTTTACCGCGGAGTCGCGCGAGCAATTAGATAAGCTCTATCAGCGCCTAACCAAAATTCCTGGCGTCAAGATGGTGCTGTAGTGATTATTAAAGATTTACATTTAATTCAGTATGGTGAAGCCTTGGCGCAAATGCAGGCTTTTACCGAAAATCGTAATGCCGATACCCCTGATGAGCTATGGCTCTGCGAGCATCCTCCTGTGTTTACCTTGGGCCGACACGCCGACGCTAAGCATATTCTAAATGCGTATGATATCCCCATCGAACACACGGATCGTGGCGGTCAAGTTACCTATCATGGCCCGGGGCAGCTCATGGTCTATTGTTTATTTGATTTAAGGCGCAAGAAAAAAGGCATTGCCGAATTTGTCTGTGATCTAGAGGCAAAAATTATCAATGTGTTAAAAGAGTTTGGTATCAATGCAACGTGTGAAAAAGGCCGTCCGGGTGTTTATGTCGATCACGCTAAAATTTGCTCCATCGGTTTGCGGGTCAAGCATGGCTTTACCTATCACGGCTTGGCGCTGAATATCAATATGGACTTAAAGCCTTTTAGCGATATCAATCCCTGTGGTTATGAGAATTTAGCGGTGACGCAAATGGCTGATTTTGTCGCTGATGTGACTGTTTGGCAGGTGAAAGCCGCGCTTGTGCATGTTTTAAGTGATTGATTAAACTGGGTGTTTCTGGATTTTTTGCAATATGTACATTGTGATGTGAATATTTCATTGTAATTTGTACATTAAGATGTTAAAATTGCAAAAATAGCGCAGGGTCCTTATGTATAGCGGTCGAAAGAATGAAAAAGAAATTTTAGCCTCATTTCAGAAGCCTTTTATTACGGCATTGCTCGGTCCTCGTCGTGTGGGTAAGTCAACGCTTGTCAGTCATTTTCGTGAACAAAATTCTACTTGGAAGTGGTGTGAGCTCAACATGGATAGTGTAGGTCATCAGAGAACCATCATAGAAAAAAGCCTAGGGCGTGTGATTGAGGAATCTACGCGCTGCAAATTAGGCGATGAAAAAATTTGGGTTTTTATTGATGAAGTCCAAAAAATGCCGATGCTGTTTGATGGCATAAAGCTCCTATATGATCAGTACAAGGATCAAAATTGCCTGAAGTTTATTCTGACAGGGTCCTCGCTTTTGGATTTACATGAGCTTAGCGCAGAAACTTTGGCTGGGCGCATTGAGTTATTTTATTTGCGTGAATTTACGATTAAAGAAGCCTTGGGTTTGCAAAGGCAAATACCTGGTGTTTCATTGTTGGACGCTATATTTAAAGAGGATTTTGCAGATTTGCCCGTGATTATCGAAACCTTAGCACCTTTGCGCGCAGATCTTGAGGCAGCGCTACAAACAGAGTTAATCTGGGGCGGCCTGCCAGAAGTGTTAAAATTACAAGAGCCTCAAGAGCGTTTGCGCTATATCGTTAACTATCTCCAAACCTATTTGGAGCGGGATGTTAGAGCCATTCAAAAAATTGATAATTTAAAATTATATCATGATCTGATTGAGATCATTGCAGCACAGACAGGCTCACAGAGGGACTACTCTAAGCTTAGCAATGCATTAGGTGGGCATAGGGAAACAATCAAAAAATATAGTGGTTATCTGGAGGCAACCTTATTTTATGAAGAGATCTTTCCTTTTATTCCTAGTACGTTAAAGCGTGTGGTGAAATCTCCCAAAGCCTACTTGCTAAATAATGGCTTGCTCACTTATTTTTACGGTAGTTATGACTTTGAGTTATTAAGTAAAAGCGGGCAAATAGGCCATCGCTTTGAAAATTGGTTTTTAAAAGAGTTAAAAGTAGCCCTGGATACAGCAGTGGTAAAAACAGGGGTTTATTACTGGCGCAGTTCAGGCGGGCAGGAGGTTGATTTTGTCGTGATCAAAAAGCCCCATACTTTTTTGTTTGAGGTGACCTATGGCATGACGCCAGAGGCTAAGAAAGTAAAAAACTTACAAACACTGATGCAGCAAGAGCAGCTTGATTATGCCTTTTACATTTATCGCGGCGAGTTTCGCTATGATGCCGAAAAAAGGATTTATTTTTTACCCGCCTGGGCGGTGTGTTAATGTTTTTTTAACATAGAATGGGTATCAATCAAGGCCAAGAATTCAGTGGGCTTGATTGGAGATAAGGATTGGCTGGGTATATGAGACTTTGTACTTACTAAGAATTCCTGGTATGCGCAATAGTATTATTCAGGGTGGTTTTTATCAAATAATTATAGATTAAATATATGTTGTAAAATAGTTGAAAATTAAGGTTTTATATGGTAAAATTACACCATAAAATTTGATTTAATTTTTAATGAGGCGGGTATCAAAATCATAATAGATAAAGAAGACGATGAAAATCCAAAGCCACAGGTTTCTGATACTGCATTCTCTTCCAAGAATGAGATGGCAGAAGACCCTACATGGCTTCAGTCAGAGCCGTCGGCGCCTATGGGGATTTCTAGTGCACCAAAGCCTTCAGCCCCTATTATAGAGGATTCAATTCTGTCAAAGCCTTCAGCGCCACCTGCTGAGGTTCCTAATTCTTATTCACTTGCCTTAGTTCCTTATGAAGCGCGTAAAGATTCGCAGCCAACGGCTTTTGCTCCTCAACCGGTGAGCCAAAATTCAGTTCCGATCGTCCCACCAGCCCATCAAGAGCAGTATTGGCCTCGTCCGGCCCTTCCTGCGGTTGATCAGCATTGGCCAGCTGCCTCATTAAAAAATTCTTTCGAGTATCCAAGCTATACATCGTCAAATACAGCAAGGGTGAAGGTTGGAGAGGCTTTGGCATCGGCAGCGCGGGCTGTGGGCCAGGCAACATCGACAGTTGCGAATGGTATTGGAGTTGCGGCAGTAGCAACTGCAGGGGCTGTAAGTCAGGCAGCATCGGCAGTTATGAATGATGGTGCTTGGGCACTAACAAAAGTAGCGGGATGGACAAAAGAGTTAACCTCTGAAGATACGCGCGATTATGTTGAAGGGCTTTCTAGTGGTATTCAGGGGGGGAGTTTTGTAAGTGTTAAAAGCAATCTTAATGGGATTAGGAAGAAAAAACTAGATGTAGATATGACGCCTTACATTAAAAATGTTTTAGAAGAAATAAAAGGATTAAAGCAGGAGTACCTGACGATCGAAATAGAGGCAAAGATATTGAATTGGGAAAAGATTATTGTAGCTTTATCAATGCATCAAATAAATCATACCTGCAAGCAACTGGCGGAACAGGGTCGAGATCCTCTTAATAAAAAAGTAGAAGCAGAGCGCTGCAAAGAAGTTATTAAGGATGTATTAGCGTCTGTGGATGCACACGCCAAGATTGAGTCCGCTTATAAAAATCTAAAAAAATTAGACCAGAAGCTTTTTGGTAAAGATGCGCCAATGCATAGGTCCACAACACCATTTGCACAGGTGGTATTAAATAAAGCGCATAATCCCAGTCAAGATCCTGGCCTGGTAAACCCTGTTAATCGTTAGATAACTTTTTATTCTAATCCAGAATGGGTCTTATTTGCATCCACAAGGCCCCATCCCATTTGCAGCAAAACCCCATAAAATGCTATAATGCGCCCACAAAACTCAAGGACGGACGCGATGGCATTCAAAGATTGTAGTCAGTTTTTTCAAAAGATTCAAAACGATATCAAAACCATGCTCATGCGCCATGAGCCAAAAGCATTTTTGATAGAGGAGTGGCAATATCCTAGAGGTGGCGGCGGACGCACTTGTGTGCTCGAAGGTGGTAGTGTGATTGAAAAAGGCGGGGTGAATTTTTCGGATATTACCGCAGAGTCTTTACCCAAAAGCGCAACGGCGAATCGCCCGCATATTCAAAACAAACCTTTTCGCGCGACCGGCGTATCTGTGGTGATTCATCCGCAAAATCCTTATGCACCGACCTCGCATTTTAATGTGCGCTTGATTCAAACTTTGGATCAAAATGATAAGCCCATATGGTGGGTCGGCGGCGGTTTTGATTTAACGCCGTATTATGGTTTTGTCGAAGATTGCGTGCTTTGGCATAAAAATGCCAGGGATGCTTGTGATCTTTATGGCACAGATTTATATTCCCGCTTTAAAGCTTGGTGTGATGAGTATTTTTATTTGAAGCATCGCAATGAAGCGCGGGGGATTGGTGGAATTTTCTTTGATGATTTTAATGAATTAACCTTTGAGCAGAGTTTGGCATTTTTACAAAGTGTGACCGATGCTTACATCAAGAGCTATGATGAAGTATTGGCTCGGCGTAAAGATTTAGATTTTACCAAGAATGAACGGGAGTTCCAATTATGGCGCCGTGGGCGTTATGTGGAGTTTAATCTGATTTACGATCGTGGCACGCTTTTTGGTTTGCAATCAGGGGGGCGCACAGAATCAATCCTGATGTCACTACCCAGTGAGGTCAGTTGGCGTTATAATTGGAAGCCAGAGACGGGATCAGCGGAAGCGCATTTATTCACTGATTTTTTACCACAAAAAGCATGGGCAGAGTTATGACCAACACCACCAATATTCCCACCAAAACCATTGGGCCAGTCTTAATTTATGGAGGCGTATGGCAGGGTGAGGTACAGGTACCGATGGCAACGTTTGAGACCACGTTGTGGCCCTCCACCCAGCGTGGTGCCAAAGTGACACATCTAGCGGGTGGTATTCATACGCAAGTCATTAAAAACTGTATGACGCGTTCGGTATTGTTATATGCGCCTAGTGCCAAGGCAGCGGTAAAAGTTGCGCAAGCATTAGATATACAGGTTTTGCAACAAGCTGTGGCAAGCACCAGTCGCTTTTGTCGCTTGCAAAGTATTCATAGCGAGATCCTCGGGCATAATCTTTATTTACGTTTAAGCTTTTTTACTGGCGATGCTGCCGGTCATAACATGACAACCAAGGCCGCCGATGCCATCATCAAAAGTATCTTGGCGCAGTATCCAGAGTTAAGTTATGGTAGCATTTCAGCGAATTTTTGCGTGGATAAAAAAGTCTCAGTGATCAATGGTATTTTAGGTCGAGGCAAGTCAGTGGTGGCTGAGGCCACACTGCCGCGAACTTTGTGTGAAAAGCATTTGCGTACGACACCAGAGTTATTAGCGGCGCTTAACACCAATAAAAATTTAATGGGTGGTTTACTCGCAGGTAGTGTACGCTCAGCCAATGCGCATTATGCCAATATGTTATTAGCCACCTATCTTGCCACCGGCCAAGATGCCGCCAATATTGTCGAGGGCTCGCAAGGCATTACCCAGGTTGAAGTCACAAGTAGTGGTGATTGTTATTTTTCTGTGAATTTACCCAATATAATTGTCGGTACGATTGGTAATGGCAAGCAGCATGAAAGCATTCAAGAAAATTTACAAAATTTAGCCTGCCTGCCCGATTCTGCAAATCCAGGGGCGAGCAGTGAGCGCTTGGCAGAAATTATTGCGGCAACGGTCTTGTGTGGTGAATTATCCTTGATGGCCGCGCAGACTAATCAAGAAGAGTTAACCCGAAGCCATATGGCTTTTGAGCGCTAGAGGATTAATATGATCGGAGCATTAACAGCAACATTACTCTTTGTGGTCAATATGGTATTTACCATGTTCGCAAGCATTGTGTTACTGCGGTTTTTATTGCAGTGGGTCAAGGCTGATTTTTATAATCCTTTGTGCCAATTTGTCATGAAGCTAACCAATCCTTTGCTCTTGCCATTGCGGCGCATTATTCCAGGGTTATTTGGTGTAGATATTGCCGCGTTGTTTTTGGTGTTTTTAATTTTGGCGTTGAATTTAGCTATTATTTCATTAGTGCTTAGTATCGCACCTGTAGGGGTGTTTTTAATAACGTTGTTGGTTAAGTTTATCCAGTTAGTGCTGAATCTTTATTTCTTTGCAATTATTATTCGTGCGATTATGAGCTTTAATCCTCATGCGATGATGAATCCAATATATATTGTGCTGGCGCAACTGACTGAGCCTGTGCTGAGGCCAATAAGATCAGTAGTTAAACCAATTCATGGCTTTGATTTAGCGCCCTTGATTCTAATTATTGCGATTCAAGCGGTGTTGTTTTTTATGGGTAAGGCGTTAGGAATTTAATCCCCGTTCAATTTGCAAAATAAGTGTTGCAAATATGCGCATATCGAATATAATATGATCATGTCAGATTAAAAAAAATACGTTATAATGCAAGCAGCAAAGCAAGCCATGGTTCATATCATGCCTCCGTTTAATTCATTAAAGTCTTTTGATCGACTCACCAATGCAGGTGTTTCTGAGCAGCAGGCGCGAGAGTTTGTAGGTATATTCGAAGAGTCCCTCAATAGCAGTATTGAGCATCTGGCAACGCGAGCTGATTTGCAATTGCTAGAGACCAGCCTGAGATCGGATATGCAGGTAATGGAGGCTGGTATCAGGGCTGATATGCAGGCGATGGAAGCAGGTATTCGTTCGGATATGCAGGCGATGGAAGCGGTCATCCGATCAGACATGCAGGCAATGGGTACATCACTTCGAGCAGAGTTTAAGGCAGATATTAATGAGCTGAAAATTGAGCTTAAGCATGATATTGGTGCGATTAATAATAGGCTCAGCGCTTTAGAGACAGGGTTGGTGCTAATGCAGCGCTTATTTTTTGGGGGAACATTGCTCACGCTGTTAGGTATTGGTGGGTTGTTTTTGCATCAAGGATAGGGTGATGAGCAGTAAAATCAATTGACAGCAACGCGCTACGACAGTACCATTCCTTAATATTTATTAAAAAAAGCCATTATGACAAAACTTGCGCAAAAACTTGAAGCCCGCCATGTCAACATGATCGCCCTAGGTGGCTCCATCGGTACGGGTATTTTTCTAGCAAGTGGTTACTCCATATCGGTTGGGGGCCCTGGCGGTTCGCTTTTGGCTTATGCCATTATGGCGATTGTCGTGTATTTCTTGATGATGAGCTTGGGTGAGATGAGCACCTACCAGCCGCATACCGGTACTTTTTGTAAGTATTCCTCACAATATGTGAACCCTTCTTTTGGTTTTGCCATGTCTTACAATTATTGGTTTAACTGGGCGATTACCGTCGCGACCGAGATTTCTGCCGCAGTCATCTTGATTCATTTTTGGTATCCCCAGGCCAGTGATTTTTGGTTATCAGCTGTCTTATTTCTGGGAGTTTTTGGTGCGAATATTTTTTCGGTGAATGTGTATGGTGAGATTGAGTATCTTCTATCGTTCCTTAAAGTGGCAACAGTTGTTGTGTTTATTTTGGTGGGTTTATATCTTTTAGGTGAGCAACCTGCATTGATTCATCAAAATTGGACTGTCGGTGATGCGCCCTTTCATACCGGATTTTTAGGTTTTGTGACGGTATTTTTATTTGCCGGCTTTTCCTTTCAGGGGACGGAACTCGTGGGCGTGGCTTCAGGCGAGGCCAAAAATCCACACATTACCATTCCCCGCTCCATCAAAATGGTATTTTGGCGCCTGTGTCTATTTTATATTTTGGCAACGTTTATTATTGGCAGTCTCATCCCTTATATGGATCCTTCGCTGACGAATCAGACTGATGTAATGATGAGTCCATTTACTAAAATTTTCACGGAGGCTGGTCTAAAGTACGCGGGTTCGATTATTAACTTTATTATCTTGGTGGCGGTGTTATCTGCCGCAAATGCCAGCATGTATTCGGCAACACGAATCTTTTGGTATATGGCCAAAGAAGGTGAAACCCCTAAAGTATTTGCGCATACCACCAAAAAAGGCGTGCCACTCTTGGCGCTCTTAGTGACGGCGGCGATTGGGTCTTTAATCTTTGTGTCTTCTTTTGTAGGTAATGGCGTATTCTTCTCTTATGTAGTACAGATATCATCTTTGTCTGGCTTTATTGCCTGGTTTGGCATCGCCCTGTCACACTATCGTTTTCGTAAAGTGTATTTGAGGGAAGGTGGTAAATTATCCGATCTAAAATTTCGCGCCAAGTTCTATCCTTGGGGCCCAATTATTTCAATGATCATTTTATTATTGGTAATCATTGGGCAAGCGCAGGGTTTGTTGATTAGTCATACCGTGAGCTTGAGTGGCTTTTTGGTAACATATTCCTCAGTGATTTTATTTTTAGTCTTGTGGGCGGCTCATGCTATTTATCGTGCTAGACTAGAATGATGCATTAACCAATAGACCAGTAAGCCCCAAATACCCATGACTAATCCCGCCAACACCCAAGCACTGCCAGGCATCATTTGGGGTGGGACAGCGCGTTTGTGTAGCTGTCCGATGTTACTTGCAATCGCGGTAGCGCAAAAGATGTGTAATAGCACCATCATCACAATAAAAAGCGTATGAAATTGCAGTACCATGACATTCATGCCATTGACAAAGGTGTCCATCATAATTTTTATCTTCCATTTTATTCTGTTTCAGCAAAGCATAGCACGAGTGATTAACAAGGCGCAATTTCAAAAGGTCGAAGCAGGCGGTGTGGTTGATCAAAGGGCGTTAGCATCAGGGGGAAGTGCTGGTCATTAATAGTGATAGTAGCCCGGACTGGTAGGTCTTTATCAAAAAATACAGTGTGCGGTGTTGGATGCTTGTGATGGCCTAGTTTTGAGGTGATGCAGGTCATGAGTGATTCGCCTGGTTTGAAAACATGGGGTCCAATAGCCTCAATTTTAAAGACTTTTCGGCTAAAATCATCCAAAATTGTCTTGATCACCTCAATGTCTGTGAGGTGGGATTGTTGGCTGAGGTGGCGCAGCATTTGATACATGAGAAATAAAGATGTATGAGCAAGCTCAATATCCTGGGCGTCGGGAGTGTGTTTCTTTAATGCGCCGAGTAAATGCCGCATGTTGTCTATATCAAAATAACTATTAAAAATACGCCCTGAGTCAGGGTTCAGGCGCTTTTTTTGATTGAGATAGGCGGGGATGAGCATTAGGGCGGAGAGTAATTCTGCAGATGCGGAGGCTTCTTCTGTGCTGGGGCTAAACCATGAAAGCATGCGGCGCAATGAGGGAGGGGTCAACTTAAGTTGAGAAATGGGGTGTGAGTGCATAATATAAGTCCTTTTATATTTTATAATATGCTGATTATATAACCAGCATTGATCGCATAATAATCAACTCTTGGTTAAAAGTAAAGTGTGTTTTGCAAAATTATTTGATTATAGGGTGGTAGTGAGCGCCAGGCGAGCCAGGGCTAATGCACCCATATTGCCAGCCTCTTGACCTAAAGCAGCAAGAACAATAGTTTTCTCGATGGAAGTAATCGTTTGATTTTCAATATAACCTGCAAGTAGTTGCTTGGTTTTCGCTTGAATTAAAGGCAGTAGTTGTTGTTGCTGCATGACGCCGCCGCCCAAAATAATGCGTTCAGGCGAAAAGCATAAAATGTAATTCGTCATGGCTTTGGCGAGATAATCCGCCTCAAAATCCCAGGCTGGATGAGAGGCGTGTAAATCAAGCGCTGATTCAACATCCCAGCGGGATTTAATCGCAGGGCCTGAGGCTAAGCCTTCTAGGCAGTTGCCGTGATAGGGGCAGATCCCAGGAAAGGGGTCGTTGATGAGGTCTTGGGGGATCAAGATATGCCCAAGCTCGGGATGCATGGTGCCGTGCAATAATTTGCCGTCAATCATCACGCCGCCACCAATGCCTGTGCCTACCGTTAAATAAATGAAGTTATTGATGTTTTTGCCGTTCCCCCAATAGTATTCGCCTAAAGCTGCGCCATTAACATCAGTATCAAAAAATACAGGGACAGGGGGTAGGGCGCGTGTAAGTGTGCCTACAATATCATAATGGCGCCAAGAGGTTTTTGGCGTTGAGGTGATATAACCGTAAGTTGGCGAATGGGGGTTGGGGTCAATGGGGCCAAAGCAAGCAACGCCCAGGGCGGAAAATTCATGCTTTTTTAAGAAATCAATGACTTGTGTCATGGTCTCTGTGGTGGTGGTGGTGGGGATTTGGCTGCGCGCTAGCACCTTGCCCTGGTCATCCCCTATAACGATGATAAATTTTGTGCCGCCCGCCTCAATGCCTGCTAGTTTCATGTTTTATTATCTTAGGTTTTAATAAAGGTTACTATACCATCCATACGCTGATATGCAAGGCTGTGTTAGGCTTCGGCGCTGATATAGCATATACAAATAAAAGCTTATCACAAATACAAAACAGAATTAGCATGCGTATTTTACCAGTTAATTAAACAGTATACTTGTTTTCAGGTGCGTGTTTTAATACTCTTATACAAGATGTAAGTGATAAACAAAAACAAAGGGGAAAAAC
>CAIQBE010000043.1 GCA_903870015.1 uncultured Thiotrichales bacterium | reverse complement strand
TGCAGCGTAGCTGCATTCATTGCATGATTAGGGAAGGGTTGAATGCAGCTACGCTGCATGCGATTGGGTCCTGGTTCCTCCGCAAAAATTGCTGCGCAATTTTTCGAAGGATGACGCCGGGGGGATGGGTTATGCAGCAGTCTTAGATAATGAATTGCTGAGTATTATTTTTTGCCTGATGCAGGCGAAACTCCAGGCAGGTTAACTCATTTCGACTTGGAGCAATCACCTCAATCAACGCCTGTTTTAACTCCTGCTCTTTTCCCTTTTTAGCTTCTAAAATTGCAATAACGGTATGTGCCTTGGACATTTCCCCTCTTCTCAATTATTCAAACTAGGCTATGAGCATAAGATTAAAATGATATAAAACCAACCAGAACAGGCCTTATTTCCAAACCACTTGCCATCCCATTGCAACTACCCTTGACAAGTATACCACCAAGTGCTATACTTTGCTTATTATACAATACATCATTTGTAACGTTCATGCGCGTTCTAAAAACAAAGCTCTTTCAACACTGGACCAAAGAAATTGATTTGATGGACCAAAATTTGATTGATGCTGTGCATGAATTAAAGAAGGGACTATATGACGCCAAATTAGGTGGCCACATTTATAAAAAAAGAATTGCCATAAACAATCAAGGAAAACGAGGGGGAGCACGCACGATTATTGCCTTTAAAGCACATGACAAAGCAATTTTTATTTATGGCTACGCCAAAAATAAGCGCAGTAATATTACTGATAAAGAGGAAAAAGCACTGAAAGCCTTGGCGACTGAGTATTTTAGTTATAGTGAGACACAAATAAATAAAGCAATCAAATTAGGCGAACTAATCGAGGTGAAATCATGAAAAAATCGATATTAGAAACAGTCCACGAAACAGCACAAGGCTTGCATAAAGGCGGATTAATGAATCTGAAAACTATGCGAGAATTTGACACCCTATGCATACCAGCACTGCAACCACTGAGCGCAAAAGAAATCAAGGCAATTCGTTTGCGTGAGAAACTCAGCCAACCTGTTTTTGCAGAGTATATCAATGCCAGCCCCTCCACAATTAAAAAATGGGAAAGCGGTGAAAAACATCCGTCAGGACCGGCGCTTACCTTGCTTAATTTAATTGCGGCGAAGGGCTTGGGAATTTTAAATATTGCGGGTGCTTAAAGTAAAGCAAAGAGGATTAAAAACAAATTGGCGGAGCGGACGACCTTCAAACCATGACCTAGACGGCTCATAACATAAAAAGTTCACTATTACCACTTACACCGATGCCCCCAAAAATGTTTTCTTAAAAACCTAGCATCGAAATAAGGACTAAACTTACTCTTTGCAAAGATAATCATATGACAAACAGATGCCATGAGCAAGCAAAAAACGAGTACTAAAAGCACAACCCCCATTGCTATGGTACCGCATCAAATCGGGGTATCTGCTTCATTCATTTTTTATTCCCATGTATGGATGATGGAGCGGGTGGCAAAAAGCTATCCCCTGTGATCACTGATTTGCCTGTTTTGGCTTCAAGTGCTTTACGTGCCTGCTTGGCAATCGCCCCGCCCTTTTTAGCAGCAACGCTATTCTCTACCATGCCGGTAGCCTCATCGGTTTCAGCAATCTGGCGGGTGGAGAGCTCAGCAAGGGCGGTAAAAATCAATTCAGCCTCGCTCATGTGGTCACGCAAATTATGAGTCTGCAAGCCTTTCATATCCTTATGCGTTTTCACACTCACCCCAGACCATTCCTGATGGATAATATTGGTCAAGATGGCAAACTCCTGCCCCTCCTTGATATCGTGATGAGACCAGTAATCAGTGAGCTTATTGCGGGTTTCCTGCCCAGTCATACGTTGCTGTATCCACTTTTCGCTACGCCCATGTTTTTGCCAAGTCTCACGCGCGCGATTCAGCGACAGCGCTGGATCAGCCATTTCCTGCATGCGCTCATAACCCACCTTGGCGAGCCAAAGCTTAATCGGTTCGGCCTTAGGGCTGGGAACAGATTGCACTAACCGTAGCAATGTTTCGGCAGTGGCCACATCCGTCAGACGCTGTTTGCCATCGTCAGCAGCCATTTTCAACTGGTAACAATTTGATACCAGTTGACTGCCTTCCTTATTCAGACGGCCTTTCAACACCTTCCAATATTTTCTGGCACCCTGATAATCCAACTGTTGCGTCAGTACCTGGATGATATCAATCACCGAGAATAGCCAAGTCTCCGTCGCTTCATCATACACACGACGAATCTGATGTTCTTCAAAAATAGCGGGCTGTATTGACATGAGGAACTCCTATGGCTGAGCATTAAAAGATCTATGCAAAACATCTTAGCATAATAAGGCTTTATTTCCTAACCGCTTGCCACACACCATAAGTCTGAAGAGGGGCTAAACCATAATTTAGGTATTGTGGGCTATCTTCATTATTATTGCTCGAGCGCCCCCACAAGACTCCTGCCTTTTGAGGAATTACCTCATCATGAATATAAAAAAGATAAGCGCCTCGCATTTTATTGCACAATAATATATCATTTACTCAGAAAAAAAATTTGCAGCAAGAGACAAGAGAATGAATACCGCTTTTGATGCCCACAAGGATTTAATCATCAAAAACATTATCAATGAAATATCTTCTCTCTTACCAGGCGGCATAAGCCCCTTAGATAACAATAGCGAAGAGCAATTTTACGAATATGTAAAATATAGCCCAATAGACCGCTCTGCTTTTTCTTATAATTGGCCCTATGTTATTCAAGCAACTCGAGGATGCGGATTTTATTACCAAAACGAAAAGGCCATTGTGTATTTTTATCTGCGAGAAAATACAAGTAATCCTCAAACGCACACGCTAATTATTGTCAATCACCTTGGGCATAATTCAGAGATAAACGTATGCAAAATAGTAGCGGCAGCTAAGAGGCTCAATATAGCGAGCATTGTTAAGAACATCGATCGAGATAAAATTCCCTTTTGGAATAATCTAGGCTTCACAGAGACTATTGTGCCGTGGAGCGATTATTCATTTCGAGATGATAATACCTTTTCAGAATTTGTTTATGATATTAAAAAATTTATCAATCTTAAGTTTAGCGGCGTCACAAAAGCCATCATTAAAAAAATTACCAAAGAAAATAAGTATGTTTTTGTTCCCTACGATAAATCCTTTGAGAATCAAGCAATCAAATTATTAGAAAAAAATGCCGAATACCTGGCTAATAAAGGTGTTGATTTTCAAAAGAACGTCATATTAGCACACGAATTTATTTTTGATGACCGTATAAAAAAGAAAGCGATATTTGCAGTCTTAGAGAATAATAACTTAATTGCCGTAACTTTCATGACCCACGTTGAAGACAATCTTTTTTTTAATGCGATCATTAGTGAGAACAAATCAAACTTAATGCGATTTTTGTTATGGGCATCTGTTGTACATTACTATAATGATTTAGAAGAAGATAACAAAAAACCTCAATATTTAGCACTACAAGGCTCTGAAAATGAAGGGCAAAACAGATGGAAGAATTTTTTTCGTCCCGAGAGAGCTATTTATAGAACGCATATGGCTAATGAGTCACTAAATTGATATTCATCATTTTAATTGAAACTATAAAAATAGCATAAAGGAGGTCGGCAAAAAATGATGACACAAAGCAATATATTAGAATTAAAATTAGTCGGAAGCCGTGTCGCTTTAAGATTTGGCACCCATGATGATATTCCCGAAATTATTGCCTTTTATCAAAAAAATCAACAATTTTTACAACAATTTTCTGACCCTCGCCCAGAAGAACATTACAAGCAATTATTCTGGTCACAAGAGCTTGACCAAAGGCTCGTTGATTTTGAAAAAGACCAGGCGCTACGTCTATTTATTTTTAATAAAGATACGGGAGCCATTATTGGCTTTTGTAATTTTTTTAATTTTGTTAGAGGCGCTTTTCATGCTTGCTACCTAGGATATGGGTTAGCTGAAAAAGCAGCGGGAAAAGGCTTAATGATGGAAGCACTGGAACAAGGTATAAAATATGTTTTTGAACGATTAAACTTGCATCGAATCATGGCCAACTATGATCCTGAGAATTATAAAAGTGCATTACTACTTGAAAGATTAGGATTCCAAAAAGAAGGCCTAGCTAAAAATTATCTCTATTATCATAAGCGCTGGAATGACCATATTTTAACAGCATTATCTAATGAAGCCTGGAATGCTCCACAACAAAAAAAACCAGTACATGACCAACCGAAAACTCATACAGAGGCACTGTGATTGATAAGCGACTCCCCCTACAAATGAATATGCTCATAACTGCGATCTTAAAAAACTTATTTAAATCCTACAGAAATATGGCCTAAAAGACTATAGGCTATTATAGCTTCACCAGGGCTGTCCCATTAAAAAATTATGAAATTTCAATTTTCGTCCTTTGCTGTAACACCTATTTACACCTTGCTAAATTAAAAATATTATGTTCTTTCATAGATAATACTTATAGGCTATGAATACAGTTTTACTTGAATAATGCGCCCCAACTCACACCAAAACTGAGGAGAATTTTATGCCATACTTTCACCCAAGCCTTATCCGTACTGGCCGACTACTAACAGATCCCGTTATCATTATTTCAAATGGCGAGACTATCCATGCAGCCGAACCGGTGAGAGAAAGGACCTATCCCAATTATGCAATCAGAGGACTTGCACGCTTATTACGAGATACTTATGGCCCTGATTTAGCAACAGCGCCTGATCCTGTTACACCTGTGGCTGCACTCAGCGATGATGATATTTCTGGTATGCGATGCCCTATTACGCTTGCACTGATGGCTGATCCTGTAGTTGCAGCAGATGGGCATAGTTATGAAAGAGCCGCTATTCAAGAATGGATTGATGGGGGCCACGGCATCAGCCCACTCACAAGGGATCCCATTGCACCACCTGCTGCTTTAGTAGAAAATCGTCAACTGCGCACGATAATCGATGCGTATGTGCGTGAGCGAGCTGTTGCAGCTCAACCCCCTATCGATCGAGGCGTAGACAGACTAACGATTGCTGATGTTATTCGCGCATTTAAAGCACGAACTCAAGAAAGACTTGAAATAGTGCTTGCAATACCTGCATATGCAGCTGGTGCAACAGCAGCCTCTAGCGTACTGTCGACTTTAGGACACCCAGGAGATGCCGCTCGTATGACAACTATATCATCTAGCCTGTGGACTGCTACTGCACTTTCACCAGCAGTTGCTACTACAGCAACTGCCTCTGATGGAACGACTACGGCAAGACAAATATCGACATTAGGCTGGGACGCTGCAGGTGGCTGTGCTGAGGAGAGAGAGCCTGAACCAGAATCACGACCATGATAATATCGAAAATATGGAAATAAGATATGCACACAAGTAAAATAGATGGCAAAAGTCTTTTTGATCGTGAAAATTGGCTGGTGTTTTTAGTCGATACCGCTGGAGCATCAACCACCTATTTTACTGGCGGACACTCAGCGCTTATTATTGAAGGCATGACTGCTGATGGCAAAATCGCACTTGGAAAATATGATTTCATGGCAACACCCTTTCCTAGAAGCACGGAGGGTAGTGGTGCATCGGCTCATTTTTTCGAATATGGATGTATATCCTCAGTCAGAGTCATAAATACATTGAAACAAGCCGACGAGCCTTATGGCGCTGACTTCAGCCCCCCCTCCACTAGCCGCGCATGGAGCAGACCCGTTCCTGATGCCATACGCTTATATCGCTCTGTTATCAATGACCAACTCAATACAGCCAAAGGCATTGCACTAGCTTTTTTAAGAGCTGAACGAGCAAGAGGCTTTAAAGACTACTTCCATTGCCAGGAAGACCTTTTGGCCTACACCCATACTGGCGCTGATGGCTCTAAAACTCAAATGTTCAGACCCACTATTGCGGGTCAAACTGCAATGTCAATTTTTTTAAATCTATGTACTTTAGTGGAACGATCTTTTGAGCCCCCCACCAACATAGAATATCAAGCTGAGTTAGCAACTCGTTTTATGAAGATCACTTTCAAGCTAGAGCGATTTTTTAAAGAAAACATGAAAAAAATGAGAAATGATGGCTATCTACTCGGAGACTCAGGCTTGATGCCCTTTCGAATCACAGGACCCAGCCTGTTTTTTTATGACCAGAGAACTCGAGCGGAACGTGAAGAGCATGAACCTATTAATTGTGCAGTCTGGTGTAAGGATAAATTAAGAGAAATAGGCATTACCGATCTCTCACCTATAGACAAACCTCGGGTGGTTGCAGGGGGCTTCACATGCGAGCTTATGTAAATGCACGCTTGATCCTATTTTATGAGAAGGACTATTGGTATGCAAATAGCTAGAAAAGATTCAACGATTGAGCCACTTGCACCTGGTGAGCTTGAGGTTCACATATTCTCAGACAAAACTATTGCTTGCGGAAAAACAAGCCATGCTGCTTTACGCTATCATACTGTTAATCCTAATGGCAGAGAATACTACGTTAGCATTTACCCACAAGAAGCCAACACCAACCCATTAGCATGCCTGCCTGTGAAATTTCGCAAGAAAACCGATGATGAAGATCACTACATGGGCTTAGCTCTCAGAGGCCCTATTATTCCAAGAGATCGTTATACAACATCTGTCTATCGATTTTCAGGCAATGACATTCATGTTGATCGATTGCACACTGAGTTAATCCGATTGCAAAAAATTAGATTGCAGCGAGGCAATGATAGACCCGAGCCTCAAGAAAGTGAGTGCCTTGAAGAAATACCTGGGGATGGCTATGTTATTCCAAATACAAATGCGCTGCTCACACCAGATGACCAATTTTTCAAGATGTATTCTTGCACGTCATTTGAGCTTTGCTGTACCAGCCCGCCATTTTCAAGTCTACCTGGATGCCTCCCTCGCCATAATTGTACTAGCCTTGTAGTACACTTATTGGGAAGTGCTGGCGTTGGAACTGACCTTAGCACTCATTGGGTGTGGATACGCTTTGGATTTCAACTATTATGGATGGCTAGTATTGGCTACTCTGCTAAAGAAGTTATCAGAACCGATTCTTCGAATATTAAAGCTGACGATGTACTTGCAATGATAGCACTAGGGGTTGGAGGGGCTGCTTGGGTCCTAACTCATGTCATACGCCCACTATTGAATTTCCTAAAACCAAATGCGGGGACTGCTTTAATTGCTAGTCATATGAGACTTTCTTTATTAGGTCATCCGTACGTAACATCTGCAGAGGGGCTACTCTTACAAAATGCTTCGGCATCCATTCTTTACGGCTTGGTAACAACGGTTTATGCTATGCTTTCTCTGACTGTACATGCCTGCACGATACCTGATCCTTTTGGAAAAGGCGAGGGATATGATTTCCTAAAAGGTACTGCAGCAGGCGCTGGCATTGCTGCTGGACTTTTTCTACTTGTGCAAATTTATGGATTCTTCCAAGATTGGCAAAATGGCTGCTCGAACCCTCGCGGATTAAAACAAGTATTGGATCGGGCCGCCCTTTTTAATGTAGCACAACCATTAAATGCTCCAGCCCCCCTGGTGCCAGTACCTGACAATCAGCAACCACTTATTGAAAACGATCAACTTTAAAAAAGGGAAATTTTCTTATGAAAATATTTAAACAAACTTCAACCAATGGAGCTCTTGCTCCAGGCGAAATTGAAGTTCACATATTCTCAGATAAAGCTATTGCCTGCGGAAAAACAAGCCATGCTGCTTTACGTTATTGCCTTGCAAGTGGTGATGAACACTATGTTAGCATATACCCAAGAGAAAAAAGTCATAATGGACTAGCCTGCTTGCCTGTAAAATTTCGTACTAAACGCGATGATTTTGATAGCTACTTATCTTCCGCGCACGATCCAAGACGTGATATAACTCCAGTGACACACTACAAGGCATCTGTGTATCGCTTTTCAGGGGATGATATCTACGTAAGTCACTTACATCAAGAATTATCTAGGTTACAAGAAATTAGATTGGGCTCGAATGCACAAAAATTTAACTATGATGCTGGCTACAATGTTCCCACAACGGGTGATGATAATACCGATCAGTTTTTCAAAATGTTTGCCTGCCTGTCATTTGCCGCTTGCTGCACCAATCCACCATTTCCAAGCTTACCTGGATGCGCGCCACGTCATAATTGCACTAGCATTGTAGTGCATTTATTGGGAAAAGCAGGTATTGCAACTGACCTTAGTACTAAATGGGTATGGTTACGATTTTTATCCCAGATATTGCTGGCGGGCAGCATTGGATACTCTGCCGAAGAGGGAATTAGAATATATTCCGATCCTCAACCCGCAGATGAAATTCTTGGCATTATAACTGCTGCAATAGGGTGCGCAGGCGTAATATCATATATTGCGTCTAATTGCGGCCTTAACTTGCTTGCCAAATGCTTTTCTCCTGAGATTTTACTCACACAACAAGCACGCTTTTCGATGGCCTTGGGTCTATTTGTATTTGCACTTGCCACAGGCACCCTCCTTGGTCATAGCCTAACAACAACGGATCCCTTTAATAAAAGCGATGGTCGCGACTACCTAGTTGGGGTAGCAGAGGGAGTCGCTGTTGCCGTAGGTCTTTTTGTATTAAGTCAAATTCTGGGACTATGTAAAGATTGGCATAATGGCTGCTCCAATCCATATGGATTACAGAACGTACTAGAAAGAGCATCAACCCCAGGCACTGAAAATCCAGCATCATTACCTACAGGAATGCCAAAGCAGCCAGCGCCCAGTCAAGTCCACACCGCTGAACAAGCAACAGCAATATATACGACAAATTCACCACTCACCTCAATTACTACAATGGGAGCACCAGCAAGAACTGGCGCTTTACCAGATGCTATGGGCATCAGCTGGAGAGGGACATAGGTCTAATGGAATTAGCTTGTCAATACCTTAATTACGTTAGAAAGTCTATAATGATTTCATGCTAGCATCGAAAACCAAGAGCCATCGGATACCTGCTTCATTCATTTTTTCTTCCCAGTTTTTGCCAGGTCTCACGGGCATGATTCAGCGACAGCGCTGGATCAGCCATTTCCTGCATGCGCTCATAACCCACCTTGGCAAGCCAAAGCTTAATCGGTTCGGCCTTAGGGCTGGGAACAGACTGCACCAGTCGTAGCAATGTTTCGGCAGTGGCCACATCCGTCAGACGCTGTTTGCCATCGTCAGCCGCCATTTTCAACTGGTAACAATTTGATACCAGTTGACTGCCTTCCTTATTCAGACGGCTTTTCAACACCTTCCAATATTTTCTGGCACCCTGATAATCCAACTGTTGCGTCAGCACCTGGATGATATCAATCACCGAGAATAGCCAAGTCTCCGTCGCTTCATCATACACACGACGAATCTGATGTTCTTCAAAAATAGCGGGTTGTATTGACATAGGGGACTCCTATAGCTGGCCACTAAAAGCCTGAGAGAAGTATAGCAAAAGCCAAAGCAAATTCGGAAAGAGCCAGCTTGATTTATAAGGCTTTGAGACAATTAGAAACAAATTGGCGGAGCGGACGACATTCAAACTATGACCTAGACGGCTCATAAAATAAAGGGTTCATTACCACCACTAACGCCGATGCCCCCATCGAGGCCCCCAAAAAAACTAATTCAGCCTAATCAGCATGTTACAACACAAAAGCCCAATACTCAATTAAAAAAAGCGCCTTTATGAACTAGCAACGTCAAGCATACCTGAAGGGCATGAGGCCAAAACCTCAATGCTCTGCTAAAAAGACATAGAAAACACAATAAAAATCAATTGCTTACAAAATAAATAGCACTCTTAAACTAAATATAATTAATTTTAATCTAAATAATATATTTTGATTGTGCTTTACAAACAGATACTGCATAATATATGAATAGTTTAATAATAAAGCTAAGATTGTGTCTCACGCAACTTTACTCAATACACGACTCGAAGAGATCGGATACACCAAACATCTTATAGAAAGGGATGATAAAAACCTGTTTTCTGCCGTTGCGATTAGCATTGGCCTTCCCGAAAATAAAAATTTAGCCTTATGGAGTAAAACCAACCATTTTGTGCGAACCTACCCACATTTATTTCGTGACTCTATCAGTGATATTCCATCATTTTTAATGGGATTAGTAGATTTTGATAGGCATTTAGACCTACAAGTGCTGCAAGTTTTAAGCCATGCCTTGGGAATTGAATTTCATCTTATAAATCTTCCCACTGGGAAAGCGCATAGCATAGGCCCATCAATGGCAACAGCACAAACAGCCTACTTAACTTATGATGGTGAATATTACCAGGCATATCAACCGATTATTACCCCAAAGGATCATACTATCGCTACAGCTCACACACCTCCAAGAGTAGCCACTGCATTTGCACCCACAACAATAGAGACTGAACTAACTATAAACCCAACACCCCTTGCTTACGCTCAAGCCACAAAAATCAGAGAGATATTTAAAAGCGATAGCATCATGGACGAACGTACTTTTGCAAGCGAATTACCGCATACTTTTGTACATGGATTGACACCAGAAGACACTTATTTAACAAGAGTTTTAATCGCTGGAATGCAAGGCTATAAAAAATTAGCAGACGCCCCATTAGAAAAGTTTCGATGGACTGCCTACGTTACCTCAGTACTATGCCAAACGGATTGCTTAACGGAGTTAAGAGATAATCACCCAGAAAATATTGCGGCTACCCCGACTGCTTCTGCAGCTGCAGCCGCCACCACCCCACCCACATTCCTTCAAGCTTATTCCACTAATCTTAGTGTTTTATCTACCAAAAAATCAACACGCTTGGATTTGAGCTTGAATTGCAAAAGTTTTTTAATGACACGCTTAATGAACATGCTTGAAATTTACTTTTCTATCAACATTATGCGTCGTGATGACCTCCTGAGCTTACTCTATGGCAATAGCGCAAGTACAAAATCTTTCGCACCTACTATTGATGATCTTGAATTACGCGAAAATTTAGAGCTAATATTTAAGAAGGAAATTAATCAAACCTTGATAGCATATCGCATAGAGGCTTATCATAAACTAGCAGCAGCCTCTGGAGCCAGGATAGACGAGCATACTGGCAATATTGCCAACAGAAAATTAGCCGCTGCTATTTGCACTGCCATATTAAGACTGCCTGATAAAGGCAGCCTCATCATACCTCTACGATGCTGGAAAGATCATCGTATTTACTTACAAGTATTATATCTAAAGGGACATTATCGCTTTTTAGCACATAACTATGGACAAGGCGCGCAAATTAATTCATCAATAGATACAAAAAAAATTTACCCCTATCTGATTTCTGAATTTTCAAAAACAAGTCTAACAACAAGAGGACTAGATTATCTAGCCAAAATTCTATCACTTGATGAGGATGAGGATATAGAGAAAAATGAACCAGCGATATATAGAAGCACCCCTTTGGGTAGAGCCAGCTTAGACCTCCAATCTTTTGAATCACAACTTGGCGGCAACTGTGTCGCCTATGGCTTTACCTGCGCTATTGACACTTGCAATGTTACCGACTCTGATCTAAACTTACGCAAAAGAGTCATTGACATGGAGTTAATGCTACTAAGACCACGCTTACTAGGTGAGCACTGGCCAAATCTAGATCATTATGATTTTGCACTAGAGGCTTTAGAGGCAAAAAGCAAGAAATTAACAACCTCTGATACAGCGACAGAAACCGCAGCATCAGGGCCAACGAAATAAAATCAAGGACAACTATGCTACGCGCAGAGAAAATTACATATTTTAAAGCCCCCGAAAATTTAGGTGGCAAAAGGGGCGAATCCAACAAAATATCTAAACTGATGGAAGATAAAACACTAGATGATGCAACTAAATTAATGATTCTTAAAGAACATTTTGAGTCCCCGGATTCTGCAAGAATAAAAGCTGTCGAAGCTTTATTGGATCATCAGGACTCATATGGAATGACTTTTTTTCATGAGGCTGCAAGCAGGGGACACAGAGCTTGTGTGGCATACTTATTAGAAAAATATCCTCGTTTATACGAACAAACAAGTCAAACTGGTTTGCTAGCTTTGCATTATGCGGCATCTCATCCTGAATTATTTAATTACTTATGCAGCGAACGCTTTGAGAGAATGCACCTGAAGCATATTAATCACACCTGCCTTGCCAGACCTGGATCCTCCCTTGGACACACACTCTTAGAAAATGCCATAAGCAAGGGTCGCCCAGATCTAAAAACCATTGAAAATTTACTACGTAACGGCGCACGACTATATAGAGGCGGTCCATTTTTATGGCATAGAGGAGAACACGGTGACTGGGAAGCAACATTAAGCATCGTAGCTTTGCTAGTACAATATGGCGTCAACCCAAACCCAGGAGATTGTGCTTTACCTGAAGAATTTATTCACAGAACGCCAGAGGTAACTGCAATCTTAGAGAAATATCATTTAAACCTTGACGAGAAAGGCCAGCCCATTGTAGCAACAAGTAGCGTTCGTGGCTCTACCGCCTCAACACTGACCCTGCCCTTAGCTGCAACAGGCTCTGCCAGATCATGGTCTGATTCCTCCGGCGAATCTGAACCAGCTAGCAATGGCCCCACATAAATACAACAACAAAACCATCAATGCCTTTTAACTCAAAACCCCCAGACCATTTTGGGGGCCTCGTAAAGTGCTAAAAGCTCGAGGCCCCCAAAAAGGCCCCCATTTTTCATTCTTACCAGGCAAAACTTGATAAAAAGAGACTGATAAACTCAAAAGAAAAAAGCGCACAGAACCCTGACACATAAAGGCTTACAACAAAATAATGAAAAAACTATGACAGCTCCTGAACACCCAGTTCGAATGCGAACGCTGCATTAAGACACATTGCATGGAAGGCTTTATTTATAAGGCTTTGATAAAATTAGATATAAATTGGCGGAGCGGACGGGCGTCACACCCTGCCTTGCAGCCCTTATAAAATAAAGAACTCCCCCGAACACCTTACCCGATACCCCCAGAAAGAATTCTAGATGTAACCCAGAAAAATAGAGCTTTTACACTCACTTCTTGCCAAGAAATATTACAACAAAGCAAATGTAATAACAATTAAAAAAATCTCTTACATTAACAGAAAAGCTAAAAAAACCAAAGGACTCATCACCTAGCCTCAGCACTAGCCACACCTCCAACTCTGTGACCTCGAACACCTCTAAAGACCCCTGCCTCTGCTACTGGCACAGGAGGATTACGCTGCCCTCCATCCAGTACCGCGATAGAAACCGTTGGTGCGCCAACCACATGATCATCGCTAAAATGCCCTATCTCTACACCTAATGTTTTAGATGCACGCACCCCATGCCCTAATGCCAGCGTCAGATAATGCTTCCCCAGCTCCGCACTTTGCAGATCATCTGGAATCGGATCCGCAGCACCCGCAGCCACTTTACCAAGATAAATCCTTGCCAAACGATACTCAGCAAAGGGAACACCCGCTTTGGCCGCTACTCTATAGTGCGCTAAGGCCGTTTTATAATTTTGTGGATAACCACATAAGCCATATTCATGAACCAAACCTGCAAGATAGAGACCAAAAGATCCTTTTGAATTATTGTCCACTACTTTTTTGATGAATATTTGATTGGCAGCACTCAAAGAATCATTACCAAGATATGTTAACGCCAGCCATGCTTCTGCATTGTGACAATGCTCTGCAGCCCCTGCTGTTAAAGGCCCATCCATTCCTGGGCGTAACTCCCCAAATCCTTTTGAAGTATCAAAATGAGATTCCATAACCAAATAAGCAGAAAAAGCGCTCGCCTGAGTACGCAGCAGTTTCTTATCTGCACAAACACCTGGCTCAAGAGCTTGCAATTTTCCCAGAACGTCCCGATCACGTTTATTTACATGCTCTAAAATATAAAAGGCATATTTTTTAATATAGGCTCCTTGGCCAATTTTCTCAGCATAACGAAGTAATCGACGACTGACTAACTCTCTTTGCTCTTTAAAAATATCCCCGCCCCCTTTCAAAATCTCCAATACGCTGTCGAGTATTTTTACTGCATCAATCATTTTTGCCTGCTTACCTTCTGATAATACTTCGCTGCGGTGTAATTTTTTAACAATTTTGGCTTGTAATATTAACGCCGCAATCTCTAACCGTTGTTGCAAACACTTTGCCGCACCCACAATGTTTCCGCTAGCCTCCATCAAAGTTTTCTCAGCCAAATAATGCTCAAGCGACCTTTGAGCCGGCTCATAATTGCCTTTACTAAAGGAATCAAACGCATGTAAAAAATGATAAGCCTGACCTGTATCAGTACCCGCTGCTGGAAAGACATGCGCAGCACATACCTGACCCTCAGTACGATAGCTAATACGCTCAACCTGCCTCACCTCACCAGTAATTACTTCTGCTAAAAGAAATTTACAAATTGCACGGTGCTGGTTAATTTCAGAAAGCGCTGTGGTCTCCATAATATCTAACCTTTGGAGATTGGCCTCTGCTCTTTCAAACTGGGATAGCGCATCTGCATATTTTCCCTGAGACATTTTAACCTGTGCCCATTTAAAATGCTGCACTGCCAAATTGTAATACAACACTTGTAATTGATGTTTATAAGCATATTGATCTACTTTGGCGTAATTAATCTCTGTCTGTAAGTTATCAATAATCCCTTGGTCCAGTTTTGATTCAATATGCCACCCTGCAACAACACCAACCCCAGCGCTACCAAACATCACTGAAGGTACAAAGATATTCACCACCACTAAAGGTGCTAAAAATGGAGCACCAATTACCAGAACAGCTCCTCCACAAAACGTCGCCACAACACCACCTGCAACCTTCAAAAGGTGGCCCTCGCCATAACCTTTTTTTACATCAACATACTTTTGCCTCTCCTCCATTTTTTTGGTAATAAAAGCACCTAACTCTAAAATTTTTTCACTAGTTTCTTGAATAAATTGACCCAACTTCCCAGCAATCTCCTGAAAGGTCGAATCCAACTCCCCAAAATGAAGCGCAAGCATTTGGTCTTCACTTTTTCTCAACAAATCAACATAGGCTCTAACTTTAGTTTTTAACTCGACTTCACGAAGCAAATACTCAGACCCAGCTCGATCCCGCTTTTGCTTAGCACAGTAGTTAACAAACCCTGCCCAGAGCCTTATGCCTGCCTCTGCCACAATCACTCCTGGAAGGACGAAAGAAACTGGGCCTTTTGCAATGCGCCCGCCCACTTCGCCAGTCAGCCCCAGAAAACTGGCATTTCTTAAGGCATTCCCTCCTACCTCAGCTCCAAGCCCCAAAAAGCCAGCTATATTTTCTTCAGTGCTAGGTTGCGCCGCTTTCCATTGCGCCAAATATTCTCTGGGTACATCAGGTAGCTCTCTAACTGCTAATGCCATAACTTATCACTCCTTGTTTATTTATCTCTCAATGCCCGCCGCACTGCCTGCATCAACTCCAGCCAACTGATCAAAAAAATGCTGATTGGGTTTGCTTGAAAATGTTTCATAATACCCTGAGGGTGTCTCAAATAAAATGAAGGGATGCTGATCCTCATAATGCCCTTGGGCAAAAACAGTCATGACTACTTTATCTTGATCATCAACACTGAGCAGAATAATCTGCCGTTGAAATAAAATCGCTAAAGCCAACAGGGTAATATCATCGCCTGGGTGCGTTTCTTTCTGCATCGCTTCAAGATAAACTTCGATACCCCCCACACGCGCAAAGGCATCACGATACTCATCTTCAAAACAACTTGCATTCGTTCTGATACAAGAAGCCGCTTTTAAGCGAAGATAATGCGTGATCTGCCCTCTAAATTCATCCGCACGCTCATGGTGATGCAACTGCAATTGCAAAATAATAGACTGATATAAACTATCGGTCTGTCGCAGCACAACATGACGCTTTAAGCCATAGATTGCCTCAACATCAACTGACTCAGGCATATCTGATGCCGCTCTCACATATTCTTGAAAAGCCATACGCTCATCAACAAGCGCCCTATCATGCAACAACGCAATTGCAGGGGCTGACACCGGCACTCTATCTCGCGCTAAATCATCTAAAAATGCCTCTGGAAGTAATGTCAACGGCCTTTGTGCGAACTCCAATTGTCTTGTAGCTTGCGAATAATTAACATAAGCGTGCAAGAGCGATCCCGTAGCCTGCAACAGCATACTCGTACCCAGCATCAAACGTTTCACATCTCGTTCACGACTTACGCGCGCCTCATGCTCTGCAACTTGCTCTTGCTGTTGCTTGCCTGCTTTAGCCGTTAAAATGGCTAAAGCTTTTTCTTTATCCGCCGCATTTAAATCAGATGACTTTAATTGATCAAGCTCTGCAATCAAAGCCAGCACTGCTTTTGAAACTTTTTCATATTCAGGAAGTTCTGCCCATTGACCCAAATAGCTTCTAAGCGTTGCCAAAGTATTGTCAATCAACACGCCAACATACTGTTGATGTTTTCCTTCAAACTGCTGTTTTTCAGCAGCAATTTCACCGACCAAGGCTTGAATGGCTTTGATTTTTTTATCCAGTACTGCATCATCAATACCTTCTGGATTTTTTGCATGAGCCTCATAGTCTGCTCTTAGCTCTGCTATCAAAACATCTACTGCAGCCTGTGCTCCATAATTTCTAGTCACTGCTTCCGCATAAGCGCTAAGTTCTAGATTTTGTAAATTCATCGCATCAGTTAAATCTGCACGCATTTTCTTCTGCGCTTCTAGACTTCTTGTAATTGTTGACAATGCCTCTGTAAACTGTTTTTTTGATACTGCAGTTGAGCTTAATTTTTCTGCCTGCTCAATATGATTGCGGGCCTCCTCAAGCAAAGTAATGGTATCCTGATACCCAAACTTAAGCGCCTCCGCCTTCGTTATAGATAAATTTGCTAATACGCGATGGGATTCAATTAATTCCTCTGGTTTGCTGCGCTTGTTAGCTAGGACTGCTTGTAAGTGAGCCGCAGCACCCTCTCTATTATCTTGACGCATACACAAATTTGCAGCAACTAAGCTAACGCTTGGATTGGTTGGATCTAATTTTGTGGCTTGGGCAAAATAGTAACCCGCTTTTTCAAGACACTGAGTATAAATAACAGAGCTTCTTTCAAGACTGTCTGCCCATTTCATATAAAACGTGCTCATATCTTTCTGAGCAGTAATGTCAGTTGGACGAATCGAGACAATCAAATGAAAATCAGTCTCAGCTTGAGCCCAGTCTTTTAATTCCATACGGCACTTGGCTATTTCAGCTCTAACCGCCACTGCTTCATCTTTTTGCCCATCAGCAAAAAGAAAAACCTCCAAGCCCATTAAAGAATTGACGGCACCCAAAAAATCACTTTTTTTAACTTGTTGTGCATAGGCTTTGACACAGTTTTTAATATTAACAAGGCGCATCAATTTTTGAATTTTATCCCCAACTTTAATCGCATCATCATAATACGAGTCTTGCTCTGCTATTTTTTCACCTTTAGTAGCCAGCCCTCCAAAAATATGATACGAGGCTGCGTAACGACGCGATGCTTCACGCTCACTACCCCTTCCTTTGAAATAGCAATACTCCCGCTGTAAAGAGTCATAAATAGCTTGATCCTCTGGATGCTTAACACTAACTATAGCGCTATAATTTTCCCCTATATATTTCATCATTAACTCTGCCTGAGTCAAAGGCCTTTTCAAACCTTTGATATAGTCAGAAATGCTCTGGACAATTCTCTTATCAGGCGCATCATGAAGATATAAATCCACAAGCCTGTCATCAAGCCTCAATAAATCCCCTTTCCAGAAATTATCAGGAAAAAAATGATATACCGTGCTTCGGCAAGGTTTTGCACTCTTAATATGATAATCAATGTTTTTATAATGCTGCTCAGGATCCCCAGCAACAAGCTCCTTAATCAAGAAGCCTGCCATCACGGCAAATCCTCCAACGACTGTAGCTCCTATCAGTGCATCGAATCCCGCAAACGCAAGCGTTCCCCCAAAAGACAAGCCTCCAGCACCTATACCAAAAAAAGTACCAAAGTCCTTCGTCCAATTGTTTTTAACATCAAGCACAGGCCTTCCCTGCTCATCCAGATGGCCACCCACTGAAATTTGAGAAGCCCTTTCTTGAGACTGTTGCGCGAGTGCCGATAATTGTTCTTGACGCCTCCAAGCTTCCCTCTCTGGATGAGGCACAAGCTGAACCCCCTCAAAAATTGATACTGAGGGCTGAATTAGATTCGACATGCTGGGTACTGTAGCATTCGACAATACTAACGTCGAAATATCCTTAGGTAAAGGCGCCTGTGGGACCTGACTATGTGCATTGAATGTTTGCATATGCGCTAAGGGCGTCGGAACATCCAAGCCTGCGGTAGAAGCAACAACGGATTCTCTTGGTGCAGGGCTCACAGCACCTGCTTTGGGGAAATCCACTCCAGCAAGCAACAATACTTTAGGAGTAGAGCCCACTGAAAACAAGGGTACTGCTAATTGCTCAGAAATATCAGTACTGGATTGATAAATCCCTTTCGACAAAACAGTAGGCATTAAATAAGGCCCATATGCGTCACTAGAGCCCGAATAGTCTGTCATCATTCGCGGCGATTGTGCATAGGCATAAGGAAACATGGCTGAGCCAAGTTGCGTAGCAAATTCTGGAAAAGCCCTTACAAGACTAGGGACAAACTCGTAAATATTATTAACTCCACGGGGTGTCCTAATCACAGCTTCGAGAATCACTAGGCCACCATACGCACCTTCATATCCGCTTGGAACTCCATTACTAAAGATTTTACGCCGATAATTGGCTACAGTATCTGCCAATGGATCTGCCCACCGAGCGGCTACTCCAGCAAGTTCACACCCAATAAAAACAGCTGAGGAAAATGGAAGCACTCCAAGCATTTGTCCCACGCCAAAATGACGTGCAACGCCATTTAACAATCTTAATTTTAAGGCATCTTGATATTTTTTTTTGATACAAACATCAACAATATTCTCGAAAAGACCATGATTGATTGCAGCTGCCCCACTCTCTCCCTTTTTTAATACATTATTCAAAGTTTTTTTTGTCGTACCAACAAGGCCTCGACGTATAAAGTTTTGAGAAAGCCATCGTGCAACTGCCGCCTCTGGTGGACTCCCACCCATGTTCATATATTCTTCAAAAAACTTTAAAGCAATGGCGGTACCGTCAAGTGTAGTCAATGCTAATTCATGAGCTGGATTGAACTCTATGCTTTTATCGGCACCTTCATCATCTCCTTTAAAACTCATTATTCTCTCCAGCTAATGCCTTTACACAATGGAAAACCGCCTCCTAATCAATGGCCACATTCTAACAAATAAATAGTAGTTTTGACATTAAAACTCTAAGATAAATGACTTTTAACAAATTTTTATTACCACAGACCACAATAACCAAAAAGCCAAGAAAATAAAGTCTTGCAAACAATTCTGGGGGTATCATACTTCTGACCGCCCCGATACCCCCAAATTCATTTTTGAACACCCAAAACAGGCAAAAAGACACCAGAACCACAAAATGCTTGCACAAATTATATTATAAGGCTTACAGCCAAAACAAAAAAACATGTGAATGCACCTGAACATTGGCTCTACCCTAACAAGTGGGGCACTTTAATCTGAAATGTAATAGTCTAATTGTTGCAAGACAAGGACTAACAAAGGAGATTAAAGATGCCCAAGAGGAATGATATCCTAAACCTGCCGTTTCTGACAATTCAAAAAATCA
>CAIQBE010000042.1 GCA_903870015.1 uncultured Thiotrichales bacterium | reverse complement strand
TGATTTTTTGAATTGTCAGAAACGGCAGGTTTAGGATATCATTCCTCTTGGGCATCTTTAATCTCCTTTGTTAGTCCTTGTCTTGCAACAATTAGACTATTACATTTCAGATTAAAGTGCCCCACTTGTTAGGGTAGAGCCCACTCTAACTCTCAAACGATAATTTGCGCTTTTTGTTGAAAATAATCAGCGTGATAGTAACAATGATTAAAAGAGCAATAGTTACGCTTGTCCAAATAAAAACAGATTGGAATCCATGCAGAAAAGCAGCGGTTTGGCTCAGGCTCGGGTTTGCATTGGATGTTTGGTGAAAGATAACAGAGGTAATAGCAATGATAAGTGCTGCAGCAATATTCCAACTTGAATAAGTTGTGCCTATTGCGGCCCCTGCATCAGAAGGGGGGACTGCTGTCATGGCAGAGATAGAAGCGCCTACTGTAACAATACCCCATGCAATTCCTGTAAAAACAAAGGCAGCGATAGCAATCGACATCATCGAGGTATGGCTTGCAAAGAAGGTATAGAGGATCGCTGCAATTAAGCCTGAAATCATAGCGGTCAGCAGTGTATATTCAATTCCAATTTTATGCACAATTTTCCCGATAAAAGGGCCTAAAAAAATGATAGCAACTGGAATGGCTAATAAAAAACTTCCTGCTGCTTTGGGTGATAGCAAGAGAACCTCTTGAAGTAAGAGGGGGCAGAAAAAAAGAGCGGTTGAGAAAATGATGCTGGACATCATGGCAGCTAAAACTCCAAGCAAAAAAACGGGAATTTTAAAAAAGTGAAAGTTAAGAAGTGGGGCTACGTGGCGATTCTCAGTGAAGATTAGCAGGGGAAAAGAAGCGGCAAATATCGCGAAAAATAAAAGAGTCCAGTGATCACTCCACCCTGCTTGTTCACCGTGAATAATTCCATTCATCAATGCCGCCAGAGAGAGTGCAATTAAAAGTCCTCCGTAATAATCAATGCGCGTTTTATGGCTAGATGTTATTTTGGGGATAAAGGGCAGGCACAGTGCGCTGCCAAGCATTAATAAGGGGATATTGATGTAAAAAATCCATTGCCAATCCCAGTGCATTACAATGAGTCCACCTATGATTGGCCCAAGGGTTACACCAATACCCGTCACGGTTCCATAAAAGCTCATGGGGTGATGTACTTTTCCTTGAAAGATATGGTTAATAAGGCCTGGGCCCAAAGTGACAATTGCAGCAACGCCAAGACTTTGCAGTCCTCGAAAAGCAATAAGGCACCAAAAATACTTGGAAAGCCCCGCTCCTAGTGAGCCTGCAGCAAGAAGAAAAATACCTAAATAAAAAATGCGGCGATGCCCGTATAGATCACCCAAGCGCCCGAAAATAATCATGAAAATGGCAACACCCATGCTGTAAATGTTAAAAATCCACTGCAAGTTAAGTAGAGAAACATTGAAAAAATTTTGAATGGTAGGGAGGGCTGTGTTGACGATGGTGTATTCTAAAAAGGCAATGAATACGATAAAAGTGATTCCAAAAAGAGCAATAATTTTTTGGGCTTTCGAGAGTTGTTCCATTGGTTTCACCTGCCTTATGGTTGTGCTTATATAGGTCTTTGTTTACAAGGTATTATATACTACTCACTAGTTTCAGTGCTAGCGCGTGGGTATGATTAGTCGGTCGATATTGATTGAAAAAAGTTTTGATGCAGACTCAAAAGTAAAGACACTTTTAGAGGCATTATGGTTTTTTGTGGTAGCAAAATTTAAATATTCGGAGTGCTTGGACTCTAAAATAACCCTTATTGAATGGATAAGAAATCCGCCAGAGCAACCCAGTAATTCAATGCGTTGGGCTTGTGCTATAGAGGACCAGCAATGGGTGTTAAGGCTGGATTACGACGCAGCCATTTTTTCTGATGCCCTGCTCTCGCAAGTGTCAGATAGCTATTTATTTCTTCTTGGAGATATAGAAAAGATACTCCCTAGGTATATTGAAGATATTTCGATTGTATCTCCAAAACAAATGTTGTGGTGGCACAACTGGAATAACACAGCGTTTTCATTTGATAGTCCTCAGACTTTATCAGAATGTTTTAGTAAGACGGCTAAAGCGCTTTCAGATGCGGTAGCAGTTATTTCTACCTCGCGATGTTTGACTTATGGAGAGCTCGATATTCTGTCAAGTCGAGTAGCGGCTAATTTGGTGGCACGCCACTTGCATCAAACAGTCCCGGTTGCCGTTATTGGTGAGCGTGGGTGGGAGCTTATTGTCACGATATTGGGTATTGTAAAAGCAGGTTTGCCTTATCTGTTTTTAAATGCGAAAGATCCTGGCGCGCGTATTAACAGTATTTTAGATGAAGCACAACCTAGCTTGGTTCTGACACAAGCTCAGTGTATGGATTTGATTTTATTTGCATCAGAGTCAGAGCAACATGTGATCACACAACAGATCGCCCCGAATTCCATAGCCTATTTAATTTATACATCAGGTTCAACAGGTCAGCCCAAGGGAGTGGCCATCAGCCATGCTGCAGTACTTAATACCGTAGATGACATGGTCATGCGTCTCAATTTAAATGAGCAAGACCGAATTTTATCTATATCAGGGTTAGGCTTTGATCTTTCTGTTTTTGATATGTTTGGTGCTTTCAGAGTTGGGGCAGCAATTGTTTTATTAGATGAGGCAGATAGCAGAAATCCACAAGTATGGGTTGATTTAATTCACACGCATCATGTGACGATTTGGAATAGCGTCCCTGCTTTAATGGCCTTGATGCTTGAGCATTTAAAGCTTTCACCGAGTAGTGGTGGGGCTACAGTATTGCCGCTTCGTTGGGTATTGTTAAGTGGGGATTTTATTCCTCAAAACTTGCCTGAGAAAATACAGCACTATGTTGGTGCAGATTGTCGTATCTTAGAATTAGGAGGGTCAACAGAGGCATCTATTTGGTCCATCGGCTCAGAAATAACGCATTGGGATAGTCAGGAGCCAGTCCCATATGGGCGTCCACTAAAAAATCAGCAAATTTATATTGTTGATGATCATGATTTTTTATTACCTCCCGGTGCAATCGGTGAAATTGTGATCGCAGGCCAGGGACTAGCCAGCTGTTATTGGCGCAACCCTGCTTTAACCTCAAGTAGATTTCCCAACATAACTGGCATAGGTCGTGTGTTTAAGTGTCGTGATGCAGGGAAGATGAATCTGGATAATGCATTGATTGAGTTTATGGGGCGACTAGATCGTCAGGCAAAGGCTCAGGGCAATAGAATTGATCTGACTGAAATAGAACAGGCACTTTGTAAAGTAAAGGCAGTAGAGTCAGCTGTGGTTTTGGTTCAGCAGAGCGACGGTTGCGATGTCGTTGCTTTATTAAAAGCTTATCCTTTGCAGGAAAGTATTCCTGAAGATAGAGAAATTCGTAGTCTACTCACAGGAATACTCAGTTCAGCAATGATTCCTAAGCGATATATTTGGATGGATCAATGGCCATTAACTGCAAATGGAAAAATTGATTTTAAATGCTTGTCTGAGCGTATAGCAACTCAGAATAGTGTAAAGCAATCTCCAATGCCTCTAAAGCCATCAAAGCGGCAATATTACAAAAGTCAGGAGTTTCCAGTTCCTCCTAATCAGCAGGGTATGCTCTATGAGTTGATTAAGAAGGCGAGAGGCACTTACACAATTGCAATTACTTTGCATTATCAGCAAAGTTTAAATCGCATTATTTTAGAGCGTGCTTGTCAGCAGCTCGTTAGTGAGTTTGATGTATTACGGCAGTCTTTCAAAAAAATTGATTCAGCTGAGTCGATTAGTGTCATGCTACATCAGCCGTTTACGGTTCCTTTTGCCTATTTTGATTGGTCTAGGTATGAGAAAAGTCAAATTGACTTATGGTTAATCGCTAGAAAAGAGCGGGTCATGAATCAAGGCTTGAATCCTTTTCAGCCAAGAGCTTTATATATCGAACATTTTCATTTGCCTAATGAGCAGGACAAAATTCATTTCTTCTACAGCCATCTCTTGTTTGATGCGGGAAGTTTAACTCCCGTGGTGAATCGATTGCATCAAATTTATCACGAAATTGAACAACAGCAGAAAGCATCTATGACTTCGCAGCAGTCAATTGCTGAGTTTCTAAATTTTCGTGTTGATTACGATATGAAAGAGCATCAGGCTTTTTGGAGGCAGCAATTAATCGGTCTGGAAGAGGCCTCGCTAATCACGGGATCTGAACTACAAGACGGGGTGTCCCAATCCTTTTTTATTCAGATGAGTGAGCTTGAGTGCGCACAGATACAAGAGTTTTCTAAAACTTACAAGGTATCTGCGACTGCATTGCTTCAGGGTTGTTGGAGTTTGCTCCTTGCCTCATGGTTAAATCAAACTACGGTTGTATCGGGTTTGGTTTATTCTGGTAAAAATAAGCTACCGATAGAATGGAATAACGCAACAGGTTGTTTTATTAATACATTACCTCTTATTGTTACAGTAGATCCTGAGCGCTCTTTTGCAGATTGGATGAGGCAGATTAAGCAAAACATTCAAAGTTTGATGAAACATGATATCAGTAGTTTGCTTGAAATTACTCAGTCAAGTGGTATGAATATTGCAGGGTATTTTGACTCTGTATTTACCGCGTTGAGTTTTCGGAGGCCAGATTTTTTTGGGGTGCCAGCATTAGTGCAAGTAGATTATGATCAAATTACGGATTTTCCACTCACGATACAATTTGATCCTATTAAAATGGAGTTATGTTTAAAGTTTCGCCCTACGGAGCTGCCTACAGAAATATGGCCTCTTATCGTATCTGCTTATCATTCTATCATCGAACAGGCGCTAAATAATCCTCATCGACTATTGAAAGATTTTAGACTTTTTAATTTAGAGAACGAGCAGAGTTGGGCAATTATTTATGGGAAAAGCACTCCGCAACCGCTAGATATAATAAGCTGTTTTCAGAGACAAGTTCAAAAAAATCCACAAAGATTGGCTTGTATCACTGATGCGCAAGAGTGGACGTATCAGCAATTATCAGAGCAAGTTCAAAACCTTGCTATATATTTAAAAAGCCAAAATATCCACACTGCTCTAGGGGTTTTTCTGCCTCGGGGGGGTGCATGGGTTGTCACAATTTTGGCTTGTTTGACCGCAGGGATTCCATTCATGCCATTGGGGCTTGACTGGCCGGATATACGCTTGCACAAAAGATTGCATGAGGCAGATTGTCATGACATCTTATTGGCGCAGGACCACATTAATCCGATTAGTGGCGTACGTTTTCATGTTTATCCTGAGATTTTTGCAAGCAGTCAAGGCGTTAGCTTTATCAATAATGATCATCTTCCAGGCTCTATTGCTTATATTCTCTTTACTTCTGGGAGTACTGGGCAGGGAAAGGGTGTCGCAGTCCCTCGCTCAGCACTGAATAATAATATTACTGCTCTGTCTGATGAACTGAAAGTTTGTAGCGATGATATTTGGTTGTCGGTAACGCAGACAACTTTTGATATTTTATTGTTAGAAGTGCTTGCGCCTCTTTGTGCTGGCAGCACGCTTTTGCTTCCAAGTGATGCAGTCATTGCTGATTTTATGCGCCTGCAAGCGCTTGTGCACAAGCATCAACCTACTTTTTTGCAAACGACTCCTTCACGTTGGAAGTTATTTTTGGATGAAGGCTTGCCGCTTAGTTCTTTCCGTATTTTATTGGTAGGAGGTGAGGCGCTGCCTTTAGAGTTATTTCAACGCCTATCAGCTAGGCAAAAGAAAGTGATAAATCTATATGGACCAACAGAGGCAACGATTTGGGCTACTCTAGCACAGCTTAATTTCAATGAGCCTATTCATGTTGGGCGCCCACTCGCCAATTGCTTTTGTGTTGTGGTCAATCAGTTCAACCAGATTTTGCCTCATGGTGTGAAGGGCGAACTTTGTATTGGAGGTGCGGCGCTAGCAGAGGGTTATTTAGATTCTATCCAAACCACACAATCTTTTGTCAGCCTAGCGATTTCATCCGATAAAACAGTTAGAGTCTATAAAACTGGTGACAAGGCATGGATTAGTCCAGAAGGACGTATTTATTTTGTAGGGCGGCAGGATCGGCAGTTAAAGTTAAGAGGGCAGCGTCTAGATCCTGTTGAGATTGAAAATGTACTTTGTGCAACAGGACTTGTTGAAAGTGCTGTGGTGATGACTGCTCCAAGTGACTCACAAAGTTTGGTAGCATACTTGCAGGTTAAAAAGAAAAAAGCACATTCAATGCGAATGAGTCTTTTTTGCTTTCCAGAAGTTGAAGCCCCACAAAAAAATAACTTTGATTTTTATAAGTTGTTGGCGAAGAAAGCCGATCAAGCGGGTCTGTATGGCATGTGGACACCAGAGCGTCATTTTGATCCAATGGGTGCTGTTTTTTCTACGCCTGCAGTCGTAACTGCGGCATTGGCGGCAATAACAGAAAATCTGGTTTTAGGTGCGGGAAGTGTGGTTTTGCCTTTACATCATCCCGTTATCGTTGCAGAGCAATGGGCGACATTAGATTGCCTCTATAATGGACGAGTGCGTCTATCTATTGCATCAGGTTGGCATCCAAATGATTTTATTTTTGCCCCAGAGCAATATCAAGACAGAAAGCAAGTGATGTTTGAAAAGTTAAAAATACTTAAAAATATCTGGGCTCATGGGGTGTATGAGGGTAAAAACGGGGCAGATGAACTGCGTTCACTCTCAGTGTATCCGAGGCCAACCCAAGCAGGGTGCCCCTTGTGGCTCACCGTTGCTGATGATGTAGAGGTGTTCGCAGAGGCCGGGCGTTTAGGCTTAAATATTTTAACGCATCTTTTGATTCAGGATTTGGATGCTCTAGCGAAAAAACTACGGGTATATCGCCAAAACTTGACTGAGCATGGATTTGATCCTTTGCAAAAGCATGTAACATTGATGGTGCATACGTATATTCATCCTGAGTCAGGCGTGGCTCGTGAAGAGGTAAAAAAGCCATTGCAAGAGTATTTTCGCGCCCATATGCGTCTTTTAACAAAAATACAAAATGAAGCAAGTTCAGATATTGGAAATACATTGTCAGAAGCCTATTTTGAAAATTTAGTAGAGCGCTTTATTGAGCAGAAGTGTTTAATCGGTACACCCCAGCAGTGTGCGGAATTTGCAGTAAAGTTACAAGAAGCGGGGGTTACCGAAATTGCCTCGCTGATTGATTTTGGCATGCCCGAAGCCAATATTTTAGAGGGAGTAGAACAAATTGCGCAATTACAGGCAATGATTCCGCAGGAGTTTTGTCGAGAATCTTGTGATCTTAATGAGCTACGCCATATTTTGAGTAAAGAGTTACCCCCGGTGATGCTCCCTAGCCACTTTATTTTTCTGAATGAAATGCCGCTGACGGCGAATGGCAAAATTGATTTTCAGGCGCTGAAGCTATTGTATAAGGAAAGCACCTCCCCAGTAATGACATTGCATCAACCAGATCAAGGAGATCCTTTGGTGCAAAAAATTTTATTAATATGGTGTAAGGTTCTACGGCGTGAGCAAATCGATTTGAGTTTGTCGTTTTTTGAAAATGGTGGGCACTCTTTGCGAGCAATTGAATTGCTCAGTAAAGTTAATGAGGTATTGGGGGTTAAAGTATCCTTGACCCAGTTTTTAAATCAGCCGTGGTTTGATGATTTGCTACATATTATTCGAGAAAAAGCTATTACCGAGCGACCAGAAGTTGAGTCTACGCAGCAGATAAATTTAGATAAAGAGCCCCTTCCTCTGTCTGCCATGCAAAAGGGGATTTGGGTATTTAGCCGGTTTTTCCCAGAGGCGGTATGTTATCATGATGCATTTTTATATCAGGTTTTATGGCCGACCTCTGATGAGAGTGTGGTTCAGGGATTAGATTTAATTCTGAAAAATGAGCCTTTTTTCAGGATTGGGTTTTTTGAAGAAAACCATGGCGTTGTGCAGAAAGTGGGGGCGGAAATGCCTCATGTTCAGCTAAAAAAATATGCTCATTCGGCGCCGGAAAATATTGCAAATGATGCCTTATTCTTAGGTGCCCTGAGAGAGTTTATTGACCCTCCTTTCAATTTAACAGAGCCTCCTTTGCTAAGGGTAGTAGTTCATTCGTTTTCTGATTCGCTGTATGTGCAGCTTGTATTGCATCATATTATTACAGATGGGCGCAGTTTGCTCAATTTATTAAGTCGTCTCAAGCATTGGTTGAGACATGGAGTACTTCCATCGGCTCCTAAGAGCTATCTCGAATATGTAAAAAATGCAGTAGATGATGAGGTGGATCCGAAAAGTGTTAAAAATTATATTGAGGTAATGGGGTTGCAGCGTTTAAAAAATACTTTGCGCTCATCGTTACAACCCCCATTGGTGCGTTCCTTTAAGGGGTTTCAGCAAAGATTGCATTTAAATAAAGACTTATTGGTAGCGCTCAAAAAGCTTGCTGCCCAGTCTTCTGCAACAGCAAATACAGTTTTGCTTGCCGCCTTTGCAAAAGTGCTTTTTGCTTTTATCAATGAAGATCATTTGCAAATTGCATTGCCCATTTCTTTGCGTGGAGAAGAAGAGCAGGATTGTATAGGACTATTTATTAATTTTGGAGTGCTGGCACTACAACGCCATAAAACAGATAGGTGGAGTCCCGAACATTGGATTGCCGAAATCAAAAGAAAAAGCACTATGATCTTGGAGTATCGTGATATCCCTTTCGCAAAGATTGCATCAGCAGTAGGGGCAACTCTTTTAACCGATGCTCAGCCGCTGTCACAGTTTGTATTTAATGCCTTTGATCGGGGGGCAGAAGATGGGAGGGGCTTTCAGGCGGTGCAGCTTGATTATGGAATGGCTCGTTTTGATCTAGAACTGCAGGTAGCGTGGTCAGAGGATGAGGCAGATTTAACATTTATTTTCTCTCAGGACGTATTTTCTAGGGAAAATGCCTCTGGGCTTGTCAATGCATTTGAAAGGGTCTTGTTGTCTCTAAGCTCAGCTCAAAATCAAAAAAATGAAGGAGTTCTGGCGTACTGGAGCGCAATTTATGATGATTTATATCATGGGGTTTCAGATCTGAATATGCAGCCCTGGTTGGGGTGGAATAATAGTGTAGATGGTCACCCATTTTCATCTGAGGTCATGCAGGATTGGCTGCATGATATTGCTGCAAAAATAAAAAGGGAGCCATTGGGGCGTGTGCTTGAAGTTGGTTGCGGTACAGGTCAGGTGATGAAGGCCTTGGAAAAAAAATATATCCAATATTTAGGAGTTGATCTTTCAGCAGCGGTGATCGAAAAACTGGCCTCGACGTATCAAGATAAAGACACGCAGTTTAAGGTATTAGCCGCAGATGAACTTAATATTCTACCCGGGACATTTGACACTATTATACTGAATTCTGTGGTGCAATATTTTCCGAGTCTTGAATATTTTGAATTAGTATTGGAGCAAGCAATTGCTTTGCTGAACCCTCAGGGAGGGCGAATTATTTTGGGTGACTTGCGGCACGCAGACTGGCAAGGTTGTTTTTATGAGTATGTACGGCAAGCCAAATGTGCGCAGGGCGTGAATGATTGCAAGCAATTAAATGATTACCATTTGCTTGAAAAAGAATTGTTTGTGAGCCCTCGGTTTATTATGCAAATTATTCAAAAAGCATCGTTCAGTCTGGTGCCACTCTTTGAACCGAAACTAATGCATTTTAGTAATGAGTTACGAGATTTTAGATATACTGCAACCTTGCATGTATTGCCAAAAGCCAATAAGGTTGAAGCGGATCGAGGGCCCCCTATTGTATTTAAAGGGGCACAATGGAGCTCATTAAGTCAATTAAGGGAGTGGCTTATGTCGCAGCTTCCTTTTGTCCAAGGCAGTTTGATTATTACCGGTCTGACAAATACACGGCTCTATAGCATGGAGGAGGGGGGCGATCTCACGGTGCTACATGATGAAATACAAAAAATGGGTTTACAGGCTTTTATGGTGCTTCACCCTGGGCGACCTGAACAGTTTCTTTGTTGTGTGAGTCGACAAGAAAATTTTGTACCGATGTTGTTAGATATTAATCAGGTCATAGAGGCAGATGCTGACGTAGCTATTTCATCTTTAGTCGATCAACCGGTACTTTCTGAGGTATTATTGCCAAGCCAATCTATAGTCAGTGCCAATCACGTAGAGATTCAGGCGAAATTAATGGATATATGGCATGAGCTACTGGGGATCGATGAAATCCAGCCCACAGATAGTTTTTTTGATTTGGGTGGAGATTCTATGCTTTATATTAGGCTGTTCAGTAAAATAATCGAACTTGGGTATGTCATAAAAATGTCTGATCTACTATCTCGGCATAGTATTGCTGAACAAGCTAAGTTTTTACACGAAGCTACCTTAGGTAGGTAAGGGGAGTGCTGCAGTCATCGAGTCTACCGATCTCGTTAGTTTGGCAAAAGTATTAGTATAAAATACAACACTTTGATCGGGATTGCTCTCTATGATTCGAAGTTGGGACAACAAAGTATCAACATCTGCTGGTGCTTTTCCAAGAGAAAGAATTGCTTTGGCAGCAGTTTGTATTCCTAGAACCAAAGCATGTTTCTGGCCATTAGTTAATTCGGCCTCAAACCGACAGATAATTTCAGCATGATAACCGGCATGCCCTAAAATGGCTTTCTGTAATTCAGCCGTCAATTTGCTATCATCCATTTCTAAATCAAGGCCTAAGCTAGGCTTTGCTTGCAAGCCTTTAACAATATCTTTCCAGCTATCTATCGCTGGGCTAGGGGTTATGGCGCCTCTTTCCTTCAGGCGCATATTTCGATAGTCAGGCTCTTCACAGATAAATACACCGTTGGGAGCGAGCAGTGACATAATATGTTGAATTAATTTTGTGCGTTGGGCTTCTGTAATGTGGCAGAGGAACCAGCGACAATAGACAAGATTAAAGCCTTCTGCAGGTCGCTGGGCAGAAAATTCTGCGGAATCGCTGAGGCGTAGAGCATCTGCAGCAATAAGGTGCACTTGAGAGCCATGAATGAGGCGCGCTGCTTTTGCTAGTTGTTGCGGATCTTTATCTATGGCAATGTATTTACCCTCTGCACCAACCTTTTCGGCTAACCAGCTACCAATTTCACCTGTCCCCACACCTAGCTCTAATACTTCCATTCCTGGCTTTAAATGAGGCGCAAGCATCGCATGTGCCGTTGGGCTATAGGCAGTGTTAAGTAGTCGTAACCGTTCGACCTCAAGTTCACCAAGGTCGGTTGCGTCACCATAAGAGTGCAGGTACTGAGGGGCCTCGGGGCCATGAGACATAGAAAACTCATTAAAGATGCGTTGTTGAGAAACTTTACCATATTCGCTACAATCATTGCAAAGAGCGTATTAGGTTGGTGATGATCAAAGACAATCAATTTAGGTGTTTAGTGTTTTTTAGTATGTTATATGTTGCTCTTGGGTTGTGTGCAGAATTGCTTGTGTATAAGCCTATTTCAATGGGTCATAGTGTGGCATCGGCAGGATCTTTTATCTCGCCATTTTGGTTTATCTTAAGTGATATCATTGCAGAGTTATATGGTTATAAGGCGGCAAAAAACATGTTTTATTGCATGTTGGTAGTCGATTTTATTGTGGCCTTGATTTTAGTGCTTTTAATTCATTTTCCTTCGCCCTTAACGTGGCACGGTGAGTCTGATTATGAAATGATTTTTGGGCCATTGTTGAAGTTATTTTTGGCAACTTTTGTGGGTTTTTTTATCGGAGGCTTTTTAAATATCCGCTTGGTGACAAAGTGGAAGGTGTTGCTGAAAGGACGCTATTTTTGGTTAAGAAGTATTGGTGCATCGATGATTGGAGAGATTATTTTTACCAGTTTAGGGTTCGCCATTATGCTATATGGGACTACATTTCAAGGCGAACTTGTTTCCATGATTTTTTGGGGTATTGCTTTGAAAGCCACTATCAATATCTTATTGTCATTTCCTGCAAATATCGTAGTTTTTGTTCTGAAAAAAACAGATTGCACACGAGTTATTGCATCTGAGGAAATTGCCAATCCTTTTTTACAAAAAGCTTAGTTTTCAAGACTGAAAGGGTTGTACTCAATCTGTAAAGAGCTAGCTTTATCTCTCAGTATCAGTTTTATTAGGGAGGTAACAATGCTGGCAAATGGGGCAAGAATAATGAGTGCACAAATTTCAATGAGGTACGCGGTAAGGGAAAACTTTAAGATTATGTAAAATGGAAATCGTTCCAGGCAGATTAAAAAAGTTCCAACAAAGATAAAGATGAAATCGCCTATTGCAGATGCGCCTAAGCTTCTTGCCCAAAAATATTTACCTTTTAGTAATATTCTCCATTTTGAAAGGAGTTTTGCATTCACTGTAGAGCCTAGGAGCATGCCAATGAAGGTTGCGATATAAACTCTGGGTAAGATTCCAAAAATAGCTTGGTAGTATTGTCCAGGAATCAAATTGGGAATATTGTTTGGGTCAGGGAAGTAGGCCATCATAGCGCCGGCAAAAAAGAAAAATCCACTGATTGCAAGTGTAGCCCAAATAACTTGTTTGGCGGTGTGAAAGCCATAGATCTCTGCAATAATATCTAAAACCATAAAGGCAAGCGGAAAAGTCAACATCCCAGGGGAGCTAATTCCTCCCAGGGGGTAGAGTAACTCTTTATTTGCAAATGTGTGGGTAAGAAGAATGAGGGCCAGAAAAAGCATTGCAAGGACGAGAAATGTGTTAGAAGCCACATTTTTTTTGGAGATCATGCTTTGCTTTCGCTCTTGATCATTTGGTTTGCAGTAACATAGCCAATCTTATGGGCATCTTCAGGACTGAGGGATTTAATCAGTTCAGGGTTGGTTGAAATTTCCTCGGCAGATTTTTCCATTTCTTCGCCGGTCTTGCCGTGCTTGAGTTTAAAGAAAAATTTGTTCATATTACGAATAAATTTTTGCTCTAGTATTTCATGGGTGGGTTCCTTGATATCCTCGCAGGCAAGGTAGGTGAGCAAGCGAATATCTTTTCGAGAAAAAGATTCTAATAAGTTATCGTCGGCCATAATTTCTTTGGGTGATGCTTTAAATACAAGGCTTTTTCCAGTGATTTGAACTGAAACTTGATGTTCGCCTTTTTCATTTTTATGAGATTCTACAACGCGGTGAGTAACATGCGTTGCTTGTTCAGCACGTAATTCTGCATAGGCTTCAATCATCCATTTGATGTAATCACTTATTTTTTTTGAATCTTTCATATGTAAGAACTCCGGTCTTTCTATTTGCAATAATTATACACTACGTCTTGATTTTTTTCGCTCTTCAATAAAAACGCCAACAACAATATCTTCCTCTAAGTTAAGTTTTACGACACCAATGGGCATAAGATCAGGGTTCAGCGGGCGCACAAAGCGCTCAGCACCATTAAATAATATCATTCTGAAAAATGCTTTATCAAGGTGTTTTAAATATACAACAACCATTTCACGATCCATGGGCTCATATTCAGTATTTACAATGATTTCGGTTCCTGCGGGAAACTGTGGGTACATCGATTCATCAGTAAGCTCAATAAGAAAGCCTGCATCATTAACGTCGGCATTAGTAAGGGTTTCAGCGCGACCTGTTTGGATTTCACTTTTATTTGATTTAGCAAAGCTAACTACATTATCCCAGTTATAGACTGGAATTTTTCGCCAGCCCTCTGGCATGGGGTTTGCAACTGTAACCTCTAGTTCTTCAATAGGGTCAATGCCTTGGAGTTGTGGAACGGTAATATTAAAGAATTTTGCCAGGGCCTCTAAGGAGTCTCTATGGGGTCGGATGCTATCTCCCTCAACAATACGATGGACAGTAGGTTGGGGAAGGCCGGTCAGACGAGCCAACTCAGCTGATTTGAGATTTTTCTTAAACATGAAATTTTTTAAAATTTCACTAGTGGTCCATTTTTTTAAGTTCAAGATAATCATTTATCGGCATTTATGTGCCCCAATTATCTCATTAAAGTTTCAAAATATCAAGCTTGCCTCATTGATTTGAATATAATATGCAAATAATGCTTGACATGGTCACGTTTGTTTCGTATATTTTACTCATAATTAACTGTAGCCTTTAATTTTAAACAGGAGAAAATCATGACGACAATCGGCCAATAACCCAAAAATAATCAACTGGAGAGTAAAAGTGACCAAGAAACAAAGAAAAAAATTGCCGCACAACAAACAGGATAATAAGGAGCGTAAAACATGTTAGCCAATGAGTATAGTCAAGTCGTCATCGACGCAATTAATGAGTTAAACCAAACCTTAGACACGCCAATAAATACAGAGTTTGGAGGTGATGCCCCCATCTATGGTAAACACGGGGTATTAGATTCTATCTCATTAGTTTCACTGATTGTGAATGTTGAGCAAAAAATTGAGGATCAGTTTGGGGTGTCGATCATTCTTGCCAATGAAAAAGCCATGTCACAACGTAATAGCCCCTTCTTAACCATAGGTACATTATCCAGCTATTTGCAAACGCTAGTTGAGGGCAATCATCATGACTAAGAAGCCCATCACACTCATTACTGGTACACGCAAAGGCATTGGTCGCTATCTCGTCGAGCATTATGTGAGGCAAGGGCACATTGTGATTGGTTGCAGTCGCTCTGATATTGATTGGTCGCTTGTCGGATATCAACATTTCATTGCCGATGTGACCGATGAATCTGCCGTGAAGAAAATTTTTTCATATATTCGTAAGACCCATGGGCGATTAGACAATCTTATCAATAATGCGGGCATTGCATCGATGAATCATATCGCGCTCACACCACTATCGACGGTAAATGACATTTTAGGAACGAATGTTGTGGGTACATTTTTGTTTTGCCGAGAAGCCTCAAAACTAATGTCAAAGCATCGTTATGGCCGCATCATCAATTTCACGACGGTCGCAACGCCATTAAAGCTAGAGGGTGAAGCTATTTATGCGGCATCAAAAGCAGGGATTAAATCCTTGACTGAAGTCATGGCGCGTGAATTAGCTGCCCTAGGAATTACCGTAAATGCCATCGGTCCGACGCCCATTGAAACGGATTTAATTCGTTCGGTCCCAAAAGAGAAAATGTCGAGATTAATTAGCCGGCAGGCTATCCCAAGAATGGGAACTTTTGAGGATGTGGCCAACACAATTGATTTTTACATCAAAAAAGAAAGTGATTTTGTCACAGGTCAAAATATTTATTTGGGAGGAGTTTCATGAACGTGCAAACTTTCATCGCAGGATTTCAACAATTTGATAAAACGGCGATTGTGAGCCAGGGAGAGCACTTTTCTTATGCGTGGCTTAGCAAAAAAATAGCTGAGTATGAAGCAACACTACAAAATCAGGGGATCTCATCCGGTGCTATTGTCCAAATCAATGCTGATTTTTCACCTTATTCGGTAGCGATGTTGTTTGCTTTAGCCAATACTAACTGCATCATTGTGCCGATGACCAATGTAGTTCCCGCAAAACAGCAGGAGTATCAGGCCATCGTGGGCATAGAATATGTCGTTACTTTTCATGATGCACAATTTGCCATTGAGCCACTACAGTATCGGCTCCAACATGATTTAGTCATGCGCTTAAGAAAAGAGAATCATCCGGGCCTAATCATCATGTCATCGGGATCGAGTGGCAAAAGCAAAGCCATCATCCATGATTTTAATAACTTGCTCATGAACTTTCGCGAAAAGAAAACAGCATTTAGAACGATTTCTTTTTTACTCTTTGATCATATCGGGGGCTTTAATACCATATTGTGTAATTTATTTAGTGGTGGGACGCTCATTATTCCCGAGGTACGAGAAACCGATGCAGTTGCGAAGGTAGTTGAGGCGGAAAAAGTTGAGGTGTTAGTGACCTCGCCCTCATTTTTAAACTTATTGTTATTAAGTCAGGCACATGAAAAGTATGACTTACATTCATTGAAAATTGTTAATTATGGCAGTGAGCCGATGCCAGAATCATTACTGCATCGATTAAATGCTGCTTTCCCAGAGGTTAGATTTTTTCAGGCTTATGGTCTTTCAGAAATCGGTGTTTTAAAGGCTAAATCAAAAGCATCAGATTCTTTATTTATCAAGTTAGATGAGGATCCTGAGCGCGTGCGGATCAACGATGGAATGTTAGAAGTGAAGTTGGAAAATGGCATGCTCGGCTATTTAAATGCGCCATCGCCCTATACCGAAGACGGTTGGTTTAAAACCGGTGACATGGTCATGGAGCAAGATGGCTACATTAAAATTTTAGGCCGAAAAAGTGATGTTATCAATGTCGGAGGAGAAAAAGTCTACCCCGGTGAGATTGAAAATGTGCTATTAAAAATGGAAGGCATTGAAGATGCTGTCGTAAGCGGTGAGCCCAACGCCATTTTAGGAAATATCGTTGCGGTAAAAGTAAGAGTAAAAAGCGGTTTTGATCCGGGAGAATTTAAAACCAAGCTGATATTTTTTTGTAGAACGCAATTACCCGCATACAAGATTCCGCAAAAGATAGAATTTGTTGAACACACGTTTCATGGTCAGCGCTTTAAAAAAATGAGAAATCTATAAATAAAACAGGGGAGTATATGATGGAAAAGCAACAATATTTACAAGAATTAGCAAAGCTGTTAGCAGTGAAGGTTGACACCTTAACGGATGGGTTTCTACTTGAGGGTGCGCAGCTCTGGGACTCACTTTCCATCGTTTCAACGATTGCAGTGATTGATCGTCACTATCAAGTCATGGTGAAGGGAATTGAGGTAGAACAATGTAAAACAGTAGGCGATATTTTTGACCTCATTAAGCAGAGATTAGCAACCAAAGGACTGAACGGATGAACATTAGGCTCAAAAATTTGGCGATTAAAGGCATCTCTGCCGTGATACCTAAAAATAAATTAGATCTAACAACGCTTGAAGATAAGTTTGGTCTAAATGAAATTAAACGGGTCATGATGAGCACGGGTATTGAATCTGTGGGCATTGCCTTACCGCATCAAAAGGCATCTGATTTTTGTCTAGAGGCGGCGCGAAATTTGATGGCAGCATTAGCAATAGCTCCTGAATCCGTCGATGCCATTATTTTTGTATCACAAACACCCGATTATAAAATGCCGGCCACAAGCTGTATTTTACAAGGTAAGTTGCAGCTCCCAAAAACAGCCATTGCTCTTGATATTAATTATGGATGCTCTGGGTATATTTATGGGTTATATCAAGCTTCACTATTGATTAATTCGGGCAGCTGCAAGCGGGTGCTGATCTGTGTAGGCGATACCATTAGCCAATACCTTAATCCTGATGATCAAAAGGTACGGTTAGTATTTGGTGATGGGGGTGCGGCAACCATTGTAGAGCAAGGCACCCATGATATCGCTTTTAATATCATGACCGATGGCACGGGTTTTCAACACCTCATGATTGATAAAACCAAAGAGGGTGGAGATGCTTATCTGCACATGAATGGCTCTGAAATTATGGAGTTTGCCTTACGTGAAGTCCCTCTATCTATTAATTCCGTGCTTGCGCAAATGGGTTGGGCTAAAGAGGAAGTGGGTATTTTTGCATTACACCAGGCCAATCAGTTTATCCTCGACTATTTACGTAAAAAATTAGCGCTTAGTAAAGAGCAGGTACCGATTACGGTCAAGCATTATGGTAATACGGGGCCCGCCTCTATTCCCTTGGCTTTATGCCATGAGCGCGAAAGTTTTACAGCCAAAACCAAAGAGCAAGTGGTGCTCTCTGGATTTGGTGTGGGATTGTCGTGGGGCAGTATGGCAATGAATTTGAGCGAGACTCGATTAATGGGCGTGACTGAAATATAACTTTTAATGAGGACTATGATGCGTACAAAATTTGCGAATATTGATGACTTTTTAGGGGACAAGAGTACACGTTTTTTTTCTAATGGGTATAAACGTGCCGTGCGAACAATCAAAGAAATAATGATAACTGCATCAGGAGCAGAGGCGATGTGTTGTGTGGCTATTCCTGAAAATTGGTCGACTAAGGGCAGTACCCATCAAAAAGTGCATCTGAGTAGTGTGGATGCAGCATTAATTGCCCTGCAATTAAGCGAGGCTTATTGTGTCATATCACGCGGGCTTACGACATTGAAGCGTAAAGCAATCACTATCGTTTCACTCACCATGAAAGCAGGCAAGGAGCCTTTAGAAAATTTAGAGAATTTTAAAGCGACTACGACTTTATTGACAACCGAAGGTTCGGTTGTCTCTTTTGAAAGTCATATAGGTGGAATGGTGGTGGTGCTCGAGCTGCAATTGCCCACGTTAAGAGAGCATCAAAACCTCATTCCAAAAGAGGGGCTGCACTACGATACGATCAATACTATTTTAGGTGAACCAACCAATAATTTTTATGGCACGGGTTTTGCGAATGTGACGCATAACATTACGGAAGTGGATGTTGATTTAGATGCCGCTTCAGTGACCGCTAAGGTGGAGAGTGCTTTCGCGGAGCGTGCAGCCTATCAAGGTATGGAGACCTTAATAGGGCAAGGCGCATCACCTATTGATGCGATGGTAGTGCTATCTCAGTTGGGGCAATGTTATTTGTACCTATTAGATGGGATATCACGTGCTAATAGTTCTACATTATGGATGCGAGGGATGACTTTCTCTAGAGATAACACTCCTAAAAGTAATGGGGGATTGGCATCGATAAATGTGATAAGAAGTGAGCAGATTTTAATAGAGGGAGCTCCTTGGCGGTGTGTCAATATCGAAGGAGTTATGGGTGATATGAGGGTTTTTTATGGGCTGGGTCATGCGCTGCCTAATTAAAACTTATTTTTTAACAAACAAAGGGAAAACATTATGAAATTAGCAATATCAGGGACCTACTCTAGTGGGAAAACGACAACAACACTGGCCTTGTCGCACTTGGTTGGCATTACCGCAACACGTGCAAAAACCATGCGGGAAATCTTGCCCATAGCACTGCCTGGCAAAACACTTGAAGGCTGTTCTCCGGGGGAGTTAATGCATTTGTCGATACGGCGCATTATGGAGCGGTCTGTCAAAGAGAGTCACTTAAGCACTTTTGTTTCTGATGGTTCAGCCTTGCATGAGTGGGTCTATGGCATGGTTCGGGTGCGTGTAGGCATGCATCCTAAAGAAGGGCAGGACTTTGATATTCCAAGAACAGATTCAGTATTATTTTTTGAAGATATGATGGTAAATTTTGGTGCGATTGCACGAGATTATGCCAAAAGCACCTACAGCGAATTCATTCATTTGCCGATTGAGTTTCCCTTAGTGGCTGATGGGCATCGTCCTGTTTCTGAAAGATTTAGAGCGCTGTCAGATGAGCTGCTTATCAAAACCTTGAACGAACTTGATATTAAATATACAATTATTGGAGGGTCTATTGAAGAGCGATTAGAGAAAATTGTTAAGCTTTATGGGTTTGAAAAGCAGATGTCCATTGATAAGGCGCTAGCGCTGGCTCAGGAAGATATTGCGGCAACATTTAGAGAAATTGAGCGAGTGGAAAAACTCCATTATGGAACAAGCCTGGCCCACGGAGACGGCGAGCGGGAGTGGCTTTAAAATAATTGAGAATTATAAAACTTTACATTAACCTTTTTGATAGGAGAGATACAAATATGAAAGCAAGTACTGAAAAAACATCATCGAAGACCCTGCTGCTATTTACGATTTTACTGGCAGTTTTTATCGTACCCATGGCCCTTGCTGGGACAGGGATTATTTTACCTGCCATTAGTCAGGGGCTGGGGAGTAATATTAATATTATCTCTTTGCAGTGGGTAGCGCCATCCTTTAACTTATGCTTTGCAAGCTTTACGTTGTTATGGGGTGCATTAGCGGATCGATTTGGTCGTGCGAGCACCTTTACAGCAGGGTGCTTACTGTTTGCCGTTGCCTCAATTGCATCTGGGTTAGCACCTGGCGGATATATGCTTGATGTCGCTCGGGCGTTTGCAGGTATTGGTGCCGCTGCTGTTTTTGCTTGTGGCCCTGCGATTCTCTCTAATAATTTTTCTGGCCATGCATTGACTCGGGCTTTTGCCTTATTTGGTTCAGTTGCAGGCGCAGGCGTTGCATTTGGCCCCACGATGGCGGGCATTTTGCTCCATCTATTTGGTTGGCAGTCAGTATTTTATACCCACGCCATTGGTTTGTTATTGGTGACAGCACTCAGTTTCACTTTCAATGAAAAACATGTACGTCCAACGCATAATGCTGGCTTTGATTGGTTGGGCTCGGGTTTATTTGTGGTCGGCTTATTTGCTCTGATGTTTGCAATTGTGCAATCATCGCAATGGGGTGGGTTTAGTCAATCAATTATGGGTATTTTAGCAGGTGTGGTTGTTATTTTTGGCTTATTTGTTTACCGGGAAAAGCGTTATTCTGCGCCCATGCTCCATTTAGAAATTTTAAAAGAGCGTGTATTTTTAGCTATGACCATGGTGCCCGTAGTATTGGCGTTTTGCTATGTTACGATCATTCTCTACTTGCCAATCTATTTTATGAGTGTTTTGCAATTTAGTCCTGTGGATGCCGGTATCGCTATTGTGTTATTAACGGGACCTGTTTTCGTCTTGCCTTTCTTGTCCTCTAAATTGATTCAAATGGGGCTAACACCAAAAACCATTATTTCGATTGCAATGGGCTTTATGTTGTTTAGTATCTTCTCCTTACAAACCATTCATCCTGATTCCACGCTGTTAGGTCTTGCACTACCTATGTTAACAGGCGGAATAGCGATGGGGTTATCTTTTGGTACGGTAGATGGCATTGCCTTAGGTATTATTGCGCCAGAAAAATCAGGTATGGCAGCAGGATTATTAAATACATTCCGCTTAGGCAGTGAAGCGATTGCAATCACCATTTTTGCAGCTGTCTTTACCTCCGCCTTGTACGCCCATTTGTCATCAGTAGGTGTATCACTAGTGGGACCAGAACATCTTTCCGCATGGTTAAATGCGATTGCCGAAGGACATGTGAATGTTAGTTTAAGTTCTTTTGGGAATGGCAGTCTAGCCGCGCAGCAACAATATGCGACCCAGCAAGCCATTGTAGGTTATGACAAAGCATTTCATGATACCTTATGGGTGATGGGAGCGATTGGCGTTATCTTGACGGCCTGGATTTTAGTGTTGTTAAAATCAGCTGGCGCCGCGAGTTCTGCGCAAGAAAAATAGTCGGAAGCGCTTGCCGTTTATTGGGGTGCGGACAATGTCCCCCCCTTTCGTATTTTAATCATCATAATATAGGAGAAAAAATAATGCCAAGAAATTATTAGAGCTTGCAAGGTTACAGGCTTGGAATGTTATTCATGTTCAGCATTTTAGAAATATACCAGGCGCTCCAATTTTTAATCGAGATGCTCCAGAATTTTCAGGCTTTGTAGAGGGATTTGAGCCAAGAGCGGGATAGGGGTATTTTGAAAAAAATATTTTTTCATGTTACGCCAATCCAGATTTTACGGTATTCATCGAGACAAAGAGAAGTGAGCCTATTTATGTGATCGGATATGGAACGAGTAAATGTGTGTTAGCAACAGCAGTTGCTGGATTTCATCTGGGGCATAAACTAACAGTAGTGAGTGATGCAACCTATTGTAAAGCAGAGGAGGCTCAAGGGTTTTCTGAAGAAACATTACATAAAGCAATGATTGTTGCTATTGGAAGTAGTTTTGCAGGGGTATATTGCGGTAGCTCATTTTTACTATATGCTGACGTAAAAAAGATTCTTGAGGTGCTGTAACTTCATTTATTTCCATTGCAAAAAAACTAGAAAGCTGTTTTTGATTTTTAATGCTTTTAAGATAATGCCAGTCAGTTTATTTTAAATCTTCGTACAGTTGAGAAGTTAATGGCAGTATCGATTTCTCAATGGCCTTGACCAGTTCTTTAAATTCTTTTGGGTAGTCAGTAAAGCCTTTGGAAGCATTCATATTTCGGATGGCTTTCTTGGAGTTTTGAAGCTTTTCTTCAGTTTGTGATTTAAGCGCTTTAAATTTTATGGAGAAAGTATCAAAAAATAAATGGGTATTCATGAAAGTATTTAAAATTTTTAGGCGCTTGATTATAACACAACACGGATTAACGCAGCGAAAATTAAAGGGATATTGGTGAGCGCGGTCAATGATTGATCATTATTTGATTAATTGGTAAAATTTGATCAGTCACTAAAGCAAGTGAAGGCATTTTGTATCCAGACTCTCAATCAAGATTGAGGCTTTAGTTTTGTTTGACATTATACTCTTGCCAGGAGTATGATACACTTAATCGGAGTATTGTTTGAATGAAGTGCGAAATAGAGCTGACCAAACAAGCAAAGAGGGATTTAGAGAAAGTTCCGCATCAAATTAAATTGAAGTTACAAGTTTGGATTGATATGGTTGAGCGGATTGGATTACTTGAAATCCGAAAAATTCCTAGTTTTCACGATGAGCCATTGAAAGGAAATAGGAAGGGACAGCGATCAATCCGTTTGAATAAAGCCTATAGGGCAATATATGAAATTACTGCAACCGGTGAGATTCATTTGATCAAAATAGTAGAGGTCAACAAGCATGATTACTAGAAAAAAGAGCAAAGCGCTCAAAGATCTTGAAAAAATGACGGGCGAGACCTTGACGATTGCTAATTTACTTTGGGCGATTCGTACGAGTGATGATGTTAATCAAGTCGATTTTGCGAAAAAGTTGAATATCTCTAACCAGTACTTGTGCGATTTAGAGCGTGGTCGTAAGAGCTTGAGCCCTAAAAAAGCCAAGGAGTTTGCACAAAAGCTTGGATATTCGGAGGAGCAGTTTATTGCCTTGGCATTGCAAGATGCGCTGAACCAAGATGGCATGCACTTTGTGGTTGAGTTGAAAGCGGTTGCGTAGTTTTGATAAGAGGTTGGGTTTGGCTCTGTTTTACTCAGAAACACACCGCATCAACTCCTCCCGCAACCAACAATGCCCAGCATCATTATCATGGCGTGGATGCCATATGAGATTGAAATCCATTTCATCCATCGGAATAGGCAGGGGCTTGATTGCAAAGCTATATTGGGCCTGATAAAGTTTTGCTACCTGTTCTGGCACGGTGCCTATGAGTTCATGGGAGGCTTGAATCATTTGAAAAATAACGCCGACAAAGGGAATACCTATTTGAATGCGGCGGGTGCGATTAAGCTTTGATAAAGCCTCTTCTACTAACGTGGGTATCTCGGGATTATTTAAACAAATCGCGATATGAGGATAGGCCAAATACTCATCCAGGCTGATGCTAGCTTTTTTAGCCAAAGGATGCTTGGCATTGATAATGCTGACGGCACGATCTTTAAAAAGTAATTTCTTTTTCAGGTGAGCATCAGCGTATTGTCCCTTGCACACTGCCAAATCACAGTCACTGAGGGATGAAGCGGGATCTTGCATGTGATAATCCACGGGCAATGCCACGATTTTAATCTCCGGCGCTTTTGCTTCCAGCGTTTGGATAAGCTTGGGGAGGATCAGTGCACTCATATAATCCGTCATCATGATTTTAAAAGTTCTACGCGATACTTGGGGTAAAAAAGATTGGCCCACTAAGACCACGCTACGCAACTCTTCCAAAATTTCATGGAGCCTTGGTTGCAGAGAGGTAGCATAGCTTGTTGGAACCATGCGATTTTTTTCGCGCATGAGTAGTTCATCTTTAAATACTTCACGCAACTGTTGCAGATTATTGCTCATGGCTGCCTGGGTCATAAAGAGCTTTTTTGCTGCCTTCGTCACGCTTTGCTCCGTCAGTAACACATCCAGGGCCACTAATAAGTTTAAATTGAGTCGGTATAGGTCCATCATTAGAAGTTATTCATCTTATAAGTATAATAAATTTTACTTATTATACTAGATCGGTAAAAATAGCACAAATTTAAACCTTAAGGAGTTTTTATGTTCATGATCTTAATATTAATGGCGGTCTTGAGTCTTATTGCGACGGATATTTTTGCCCCATCCTTGCCGGCGATTGGCGCTTACTTTGGCCAAACCGCCAATCATACTGAGCTGACGGTCAGTTTGTTTTTAGTGGGGTTTGCTTTTTCTCAGCTTGTCTATGGCCCGGTCTCTGATCGTGTGGGGCGCAAGCCACCGATCATTTTTGGTTTAAGCCTTTTTGTAGTCGGATCGATACTCTGTATGTTGGCACCGTCTTTTGAGTTATTTTGTTTGGGTCGGGTACTTGAAGGCCTGGCGGTGGGTGCGGGGCTATCGCTGTCACGCGTGGTCTTACGCGATTTATTTTCTGGCGTGACCCTCGCTGTCAAATCTTCACAGATGGCTATTTTTATTTGTTTGAGCCCAGCAGTTGCGCCTTTTGTTGGAGGGCTCTTGCAAAATGAGTTTGGCTTTCGTGCAGTTTTTGGATTCTTATCCGCTTATGGCATCATGCTTCTAATGCTAGTGTTGTTCTGCTTTAAAGAACCCTTGCAGCATAAAGAAAAAAGCCTAAGCCTATCGCGTACGCTCAAGCACTATCGTGAGCTTCTTGGTAATTTTCATTTTATGCATTATGTCTTGATCACGGGGTTTAGTTTTTCAGCCATCATTCTTTATGCCAATATCCTACCTTTTATTATTCAGAAGCAACTACGCTTATCCGCCACAGTGAATGGGGAAATAATGCTATTTGCAGCGTCAGGCTTAACAATGGCTGCCCTGATCAGTAGTCGCATGGTTAAAAAGACATCGCCCCGTACTTTGCTGCGTGTTGGCCTAAGTCTCTTGTTCCTTAGTGGTTTGGTATTAGTAATCACAGAGGCGCTGTGGGGTAGTCATGTGCAAATTCTGGTTCCCTGTGTTTTCTTAGTGACTCTGGGCTGTGGTCTGGTATTTCCAAATGCTTTAGCGCTAAGTTTTGCTGCAATTAATGTGAATATTGGCATTGCTGGTGCGATTTATGGGTTTATTCAAACATTCATTGCCATGCTCGTGAACTTTTCATTGAACTTCATGCCTGATCAAGGCCAGATGTTGCTAGGTGTTTTTTATGTGATTTTAAGCATCATGGGGCTATTGTTGTTAATGGTGCGGGTGAATAGTACGATTGTAGTATAGGGAGGGGCTCGATTTCAGGTTGAAGATTCGATGCTATTAGTGCGCAATAGATACTTTGAAATATCCAATCGGATCTATAGCCTGCATATTGAAAATTGTTTGAGTATATTATTGTTTGGTTTTTTGATCTTGGTATAAAAAATTTAATCGAGTACAATAAGCAAGAGTTGTCAAAAAGGAGATATTTGTATGTATGATGGATCAAGTGCTATAGCCGAGGCAGTGGATTTTTCGAAAATATCAAAGGATTTAGAGGACTTGGATCAACAGAAAAATGCAGTGCGAAAACTCCTGAATCATTCTGGATGTAAGGCTGATTGCCATGCAATCATAGCGGCAAAGGTGGTTGGACCGCTCGTGAGGGTTTTGGGGTCAGATGATTCTTATGTTCAGCTAATGGCAGCAAAAGTGATGGCTAATCTTTCTCACTTTCCCGAAAGCTGTGCAGCAATTGATGCAGAGGGTGGATTCTCAGTGCTTGAAGAGCTTTTAGCAAAAGTTACAGCAGAAATTGAAGAAAAAAAGGCTAGAGAGATTCTGATAATAGGGGATGCTGAATTGATTACGCAAAATATTCATTTTGCTTTGGAAAAAAGGCCTGCAGCATCAAGAGTGGTCTTGCCACGAGCAGAGCCAGCAGTGTCAAGGCCGGAAACCGCATTGCCGGTGGCGGCAGCAATAGCAGTGCAGCGGGGAGGACCACCAAAACGGCCAGGTCCTAATGACTGTAATATAGTCTAAAATCAGCATCAATTTTTTTAGCACGATTAACTTCAAAAAAGAGCTTAATTTTGTGATTTAATGACAAGCACAATGACGGGGATATCAACGAAGCTTGGGGCGTCAGGATCCAGGTTGAAATAGATCTAACAAAACTTAGGCTTTGAATTTTCAAATGACTTTGAAAATAGCTAATTAATGCTGGATCCTGATGAATGCTAGGCATTATCAGGACGGCGTGCTAGATGTTTTAAACACAGGCTTCAACGCAACCCGCAAATCTTGTTCAATCTTTTTGATCAGCTGATACTGCGCATAAGCACTAACAGCACAGAAATAAGCGCACCATAGGAAGATAGAACCTGCAATCAGAAAAAATAGGGCGTTAAACGTTGAGTTGCCGTTTCTTGCCATCGAACTTCCTAGCGCGCCAATGGGGCCAAATACTAATAAAACCGAAGTGACTATTGTGGGTTTCATCCAGTTGCGATGCTTGGGGGAAAAGATGTTTTTAAACCTGATTCTCGCGACGTAACTGCGACGATTATCAAAAATTAACAAACTGTTTAGCTTATCAATAGCGCCATTTTTATAGGCCTCGCGCTTCATAGCGTCATAATCAATAGTCAAGGCTTTCAGAGTGGCAAAAACAGCAAAGGGGGAAAGTAAGAGCGCGAGCATAATCAAGCTAGTAGTTGGTGGTAAATAAAGGAAGATAAGCGTATGAGCATTCAGCGCCGGGAAAAAAAGGAGTAAGATTCCAAAAAGATTAAAGGCAGTGCTAACAATAAAAAGAACGCACATCAATAAATAGTAGTTTTTATAGTTCTTAAAAACAAATAATGCGCCGACAAGATTAATCAATGAAAGCAGATAAATAAAGTAGACTGAGCCACCATGCCACCAAGTAATACAAGTTGGGGGCATAGTGATGACTAGCCAAAGGAATGGCAGGATCAAAAAAGTTTTAACAGATAATGAGTGGTTGCATGTCGTCATAAAAGTCCTCGATGTTAATTATGCTGCCGTTAAAGTTTGTGCTGCAGTATTTGCAAATGCTGGGAAATCAAATTTTAGCTGATCGTTGAGATGTGAAAACAGATTTTGAGCTGAGCGTCCCATTTCAATCAGTTTATCTTTGATGCCGAGATTTTCTTCAGCGGTTTCTAAGATCCAGCCAGCAAGAGCTGCTGCAGGCACGCCAAGAATAACAATCAACCCAAGTCCAATTCCAAAAGCGGCCGAGAAAAAAAATCCAATCAACGCCACCAAAATCCCGACAATTGCTGCATTAATCAAATCCACCCCAATATTCACCAAAAGATCGCTCATTTGCTTATGCGGATCATCATCAAAAAAGAAATACTGCACGGCATCAATCGGTGCTACTAGAATAAAATTCATAGGAGTGTCAGCAGCGGCATCTTTGGCTAAATCAGTGCTTTTTCTTAAGATGCTTTCGGGTGCTTGTGCCAGCGCATAAGTTTTGAAGATTGCGACTTTTGGATTGTCGAGAGAATAGGTCGTGCCGCGAATCCATTTGCGAGTATTGGCCGCGCCTTTAAACACTAGCATCCATTCGCCGCGCACTTCTTTAAGATAAAAATGGCCTTTATTAAAAAATTCCAAAACAAATTCGCGATTATATTTCAGGGCAAAAGTGGTGACGCCTTTTTCGGCAAGGCCGATATAATCGGAGGTTGAAGGTGGGCTCCATTGCCAGGTTTGGTCTTGGTTGTTCGCGCCATAGGTATAATGTTTATTAATTTTGTAAAGCTGCTGCATCAGCCAAGCAATCGTATTATTATCAACAGAATTTACATGAAAGCCGCCGCCTTTTAGGCAAGAGGCTGGCGGGGTGCTATCAGCCTTCAGCATCACAATATTTTGATCAGCATCACTAAAGTCAGTGCCCTGGTGCGATGATAAGGCGCGCATACCCATATATGTCGGCAGCTTACCCTCGGGCGTAAACCATGGATTGCTTTGCTGCATGGGTGCTTTATATTGCAGGTTGATATTGCGAATTTGTGGGTGCAGGGTATAGTGAACGGCTTTTTGCTTGAATTGCGTAGTTAGGGTGATTGCACCACGCTTTTGCTCATGGGTGAGTGGATAGATAAATGGGTTATTAGCCGGAATAGTTTGCGGGTTGAGATGGTTCACGCACAGTTGCAACAGTGGCGAGTGATTTGGGCAATCCAGCAAAAACACGATAGCTTTTTTAATCGTAGATTGTTCATCGCTAATCGCATTAGCGCCATTTTGATTAAGATCAACCATAGCTGGAGTATCGGGTGCTTGGGCGTCAGAGCCAATCGACAGTATATCGCCCTGATAAAAATTCGCCCCCCCGAGCGCCGCGGTGTTAGCCGTCATGAGGGTATGCGCGCTATTGATATTAAGCCGGTCTACCTGCGCTGAATACTCACTAAAATTTTGGCTCAAGGTGTTTATTTGCGTGGTTTGTGTATGGATCGTAGTCTTTTGCGTGGTCGTCATGAATTGGTTATTCAGATGATTTAAGTTCAGCGTATGCTTATCATGGCTTTCAGTCGTATGATCACCAGATTCTGTCAATGTGGTTGTATTGCTGGTAGTGTTTAAAACGTGGGTATTAAAAGTTTTTGATGTAGTATCACCTTGAGTCTGATGTTGTTGATTCACATAAACATTATCCACCGTATTGGCATGATAATTTTGAAAATTATTAGTGGCAGTGAGGGTTTTGTTAATCGTAGTCGCATCCTGCGTATGTGTTTCAGTGACGCCGCTGGATGTGAGCGTTTCTGACTGAAAATGTGCTGTCACAGAATGTAAAATATGATAAGCATTAAGAGCCTGGGCCAATTGCACCATATGACGCAAGACTGGGGTAAAGCCGCTTTTTTGTGGGTCTTGATAAAGATTGCCCAACAGCATCAGCAGGCCACCATGATGTTGTTCATGATAGTTTCCCGAAGTATGCAAAAACAACCCAGGCTCGGCCTCTTGTGCTGGATGCGCGATATCATGATCAATCTTATCTCCCATACGCACATAGCTGTGGTTCTGCTTAAGATCGTAGCAAGGCGTTTCCAAAATTGTGGCAGTTTTTCTGCCGGTTTTTTGATAAGGCTCATACGTGCCATGATTGATAAAGGCGAGCTTGTTGGTGTCGTTATCTTGCCAATAGGCATTTTGAGGATTGCGGCTGGTAGTTGGGTGGATATTGCTAAGATTATTGAGCGTGCCAAGCAAAAGTGGCTCGCCACTAAAACCCTCAGACCAAAGCATCGCACCCTCGCTATTGGTCGGCAGGGTCATATGGCTGCGATGATCATCAGAATGCATCGGCTGGACCATGCGGGTATCAAAAATATGCACACCATGTGCTTCACTATTGCTGCTAATATTAGATGGGAGGGTTGCATGATAATGCCCTTGCTCATTTACGCTCATTAAATTCACACCCATTTCAGTGCCGGGCGTGCCGGTTTTAATACCAGCCATGAGCGTGGCATGCTCGCCAAATTGAGGCATGGCTTGATAACGTACGGCGGCATCTTGCACAGAAATTGTCGTTGCGATACTACCCAAGCGCTCGGGATGATGCTCATCAAAAGTGATATCAATCTCGCTTGCGCGAATTAACCAAGCACCATGGACATTAATTGTCATTCCTGCAAACAATAATCCGCCACCTAGCATTTTCGCGGTATGTTGTTGGCTCAAGAGTGCAAGGCGAGTAATGTCAGCGCGAGTTTTGGCATTGCGATCTGATTGCTCATTGGTATTGACATGATATAGCGTGTTAGGGGCATTGTTCTTTAAAACCTCAGCCGTCTCTGCGACTAAATTATTGGGTTGTAACGTAGGCGCACCTGAGCTTAAAACATTCTGTGGCAGGCCTAGTTTTTTATAAATAATTGTTTCGATATAAGGCTTAAGCGTTAGCGCATGCGGCGAGTTCGGAGAATAGGCGGCATCAATATTGCCAGCAAAATGATTCACACAGTCGGTGATAATCAGGGGTGATTTTTCAAGGCTATAATCAAAATAATAAGCCAAGCCTTGATAACTCAAGATCCTTTGCAAAAATCCAAGCATAGTTTCATCACGTATCAAGACCCGATAGAGCAAAGGATAATCCCGATCGCCCATGAGCTTAATTGCATAAGCCTGAAACATCGGTGCGGGGATATTAAATGGCCGTCCCCATAAAATTTGCTTGGCGATATCAAGCACCGAGACGCCATTAAAAAGATGCTGATAAGTCTCATCGCGATACAAGGCTACAGCTGGCTCTATGCATAAATCATAGCAATGGTAGCCGCTGAAGCGCACCTGGGTAAGCACACCATCAAAATAACACGCAGAAAAATCCTGACCACTAATTTTAAGCGTAAAGGGATTGAAGATATTTTGTTGAAAAAAACGCAAAGCCTGGTGTGATAGCAACGTGATCTGTACCACAAAAGGCCGATCCAAAGCCGTGGTAATCTTTAGGGCTTTAAGCTCGCAATCATCGAATAGCATGCCGTTGAGGCTAAGATCACAGTAAATATCTTCGTGCTGAACCATAAGAGCGTTGTTTGATCAATTATGACTGTATAATGATCTATTGTATAAAAAGTGTCAAGCGCGGATAGTGTGTGAATTACTTTGAGAATGAAAATAATCTAAGGTACAATGCCGCCGCAGAAAAAATAAGTCATCATTGAGCAAGGGAGTAATATTATGCCAACGGAATCTACTCGACTCTTACCACAGCAGAATGCAAGATCGGCAGGTAATCATGGGGCTATGCCACCATCAACAGTATCTACGAGAGAATCTCAAGAACAGCAACTACCAACTGACACAACAGCGAATACTTTAGGTTGGACTGGAAGAGGCCTGATAGGAGTGAGTTTAGTGGGTTTCATAATTTCAGCCAGTGGTGTGGTTGGATGGGAGGGCGCCGCTGTAACATTTAGTTTAATGGTTGCAGGTGCATGTTTCTGTGCTGCAAGTGAAATAAAAAAGGAATGCTCAAGGCCAAAGCCGACACCAAGGCCAATACCAATAACAAAAAAAGAAACAAAACCATTTTATGATCGGCAAGAGGCTTATGCTAGTAATAGCGCTACTGATGCAACACCTGTAATGCAATCTGTATAACAATCTTTTAAAGACTGCTGCATAACTCCTTCCGGGCATCATCCTTAAGACGTCTGGGTTATGCAGCAGTTTTTTTATATAAAAAACATCAAGAGCACAAGATAGCGTTTTAGAGCGTTACTGATCGCTATGCTTCAACGCATTATAAAATATGGCAGAGCGTTCATTCAGTGTTTTAAACAAAATAAATATATTTTATTTAATTGAAAAATCATACTGTTATGTTTTTATATAGTTTTTTGCTATGATAATAGTGTTTTATTTGGTATTATAAGACGGTGCGTTGAGGTTGAATCATCAAGGAGTGATGCTATGAGTTCAGGGGCTATAAGATTAACACGAGCAGAATTAAAAAGTCAGATGTATGCAAGCACGTTGGAGAAACTATCACTTACTACGCCTGAGTATACGCCGCAGCGTAAGTCAGAGATGTTATCCCGGCTTCTTGACGCACTGCTGGATGGAGGAGACTCTGATGAGGATCACAGGAAGTGCGTCGGTTATTTTTTGAATAACTTTGAAAAGCGTATGCAAGATATTGAGACACACGAAGATCCCACAGCGTTGGCCAAGAAATTCATGGCCTATATATTTAAGCACGGTAAGAAAACTCTGTTAGCTATGTTATCGACGGATCCAGCTAGTGCAAGTGCCACCACGTTACCCTGCGGAGGCAACCGTGATAGGCTAATAAAATTATTGCCAGTACTCATTGATCATCTTGAGTTACCAACAATAGAAGAAAAGGATCGGCAGCAATTCAGAATTCTTTTTGCTGAGAATTTCAAGGCGTATATTGAGCTAATCATTGGCAATTCACCAGAGGTACCATCAGAAGCATCAGAGCAGCTAGCATCAAGGTTCATGGCCTTTATAGCGAAGCCTGGTAGGCAATCTCTGTTAGGTTATTATCAAGTGGAATATTCAGATATTGTTGCAACAATGAATGGTGCCCCTCCTTATAAAAAGCTAGGTGAATATAAAAAAGATGCGGCAACGGTTGCACTTAGCATACAAAAAGAGTACGTTGATTTTGAGAAAGATTTATCCATGCTAGAAGATAAATCGGCAGATACAGAAGATAAATTAAACGCTTTATTAAGGAGTATAGACAGGCTCAAGGCCTTAGATGATAAGCCTTTTCATTACGTAAAAGGGGGTTTCATCGCATCCATTACAGGACGTTTAAGTGAGCTTCCAGAGGTCTGTGCAGATCTTCTCAAAAATGATGCTAATCATTGGCGTGAACTTTGTAAATATCTACGCACGGCGATATCGGTAGGAGAGATCAATGAGCGTTGGGGGCGGGGAATCCACGCAGTTGCAGCGCAAAGGGTTGGGCCAGTGTCAGATACAGTAGCTATTAGTGCCGCCTCCCTCCCTGAGCTTGGATCACAAACAACAGTGGATGAACCATCACCAGAGTCAGGAGGGTCAAGTGGAAGCGAATCATCTGGTCGTGATTCACCATTATCAGCCGCAGAGCAAGCTGACGACAGTAGTTCGAGTGCGTCGCGTTTCTGCCCTGTGGTTCTATCAGCAGCCGTAGAAGTGCCCCAGCTTGTCCAAGATACCGTTGCTCTCGGAGCAAGCAGCAATGTAATCCCCCCCCCAGAGCTTTATGAATTAATAAAGGATTCAGCTCCTGAGGGGCAAAGTTTGGATCAGTATAGGTTTAAACAATTGGAAGCGATTATTAATCAAGCTTCAGAAAAACTAGATAGGTTTGTAAAACTTATATTTGATCTGCATCGAATAGAGTATGCACGACTGATTGTAAATAACGGTGCAAATAGTGGTAAAGCATTGGAGAGCAAGTTAGAAAAATTGATAACTGATCCCAATGAAAGAATAAAATGGGACATGGCTTTTGAGTTAGCGCGTTCGGGGGGCCCCGCCCCATGGCAAGCTGACGGCAGTAGTTTGAGTGCGTTGCCTCTCCGCCCTGTGGTTCGATCAGCAGCCGTAGAAGTGCCCCATCTTGTCGGAGATGCCTTTGCTCTCGGAGCAAGCAGCAATGTACTCTCCCAAGGTTTTGATAGCGTATTAAGAGGGGGTGAATCTTCCAAAGTATCTGCGAATTCATTACCATCTGCGCGAACGGTATCATCACCACAGCGATCTACTGATGCGAGATCTATGGGGAAGGCTCCATCACAAGAAGCAGCGCCTAAGTCTAAACTTGCTAATAGTATCTCCACGGCTTTTGGGTGGACTGGAGGCATTAGTGCAGGATTGGGTTTGGCTGGATGCATTGCAATTGCAGCTATTGGTACGGTTGCATGGCCTGTGAGCGTTGGAGTATTAGGCTTGCTAGCCATAGGTGCAGGCTGTTTATGTGCTGCTACAGCCATTAGTAATTGGTCAGCCACTAGAGGTAGGGTATCGACAACGCCTGTACTTACTACCCAGCTTTCTAGTGCATCTAGTCCACGTGGACATGCATTAGTAGAGGCTCATAGCTAGCACAAGTACGCCTACCCACCTGAGGTAGGCGTTGTTATTTCAGGTTTTATAGCCCAGCAAAAATCCCCTGCATAATAAATCATACCTAGAGAAAAGATCACCTTTGATTTTTTGCCCATTTAGTGTATCTTGGCAGAACTATTTTAAACGGTTTTGATGGCGTTTTAATCTACGGAGACATATATGTCAGGGATTCATTTTAAAAAGAATATTTCGACCTTTTCTCTTACAATGACAGGGTTAACTTCTATTGTGGGTTCAGGGTGGTTGTTGGGGACGCAAAAATTAGCTGAAATCACTGGGCCTGCTAGTATTTTTGCTTGGATTATTGGCGCGGCGATTGCTTTGATTGTCGGTTTGTTTTATGTAGAAATTGGGAGTGCTTTTCCTTCTGCAGGGGGTATTGGTTATTATTCTCATATCACGCATGGTCGTTTTTGTGGATTTTTAACCTCCTGGATTAATTGGTTAAGTATCGTTGCCGTGCCTCCGATCGAGGCGCAGGCAGTCATACAATACATGAGTCAGATCAATGCCAGCTTCATGACGCTCTATACGCCCGGCACTCATGATCTTACGAGTATTGGAATTGCCGCTGCTATTGGTTTAATGCTAGTTTTCATGTTAGTGAATTACTGGAGTGTGAGCTTCTTTATTCGTTTTAACAATTTCTTTACCGTAATCAAAGTCGTTGTGCCACTTTTGACGATTATCTGCCTGATTTATAGCGGTTTACATGCCTCGAATTTTGGCACCAATATACAAGAGTTTGTACCTTACGGTCCTAAGTCTATTATGATTGGGGTTATTACCTGTGGGGTCGTCATGTCCTTCAATGGCTTTCAATCGCCGATGACCTTTTCAGAAGAAATTAGCAATCCCAAAAAGATGTTGCCGATTGCCGTGATTTCCAGTGTGCTTATCGCTTTAGTTTTATATGTAGTACTGCAGGTAGTCTTTATCGGAAGCGTTGAGCCGAATATGTTGGCGCAAGGCTGGGCACATGTGAATTATCGCTCCCCCTATGTTGAGCTATTATTGCTTGCGAATATGCAAATCATGGCAACGATTATCTACGCAGGCTCAGTGATTTCACCAGGGGTGTGCGGCGTGGCTTTTATGGCATCAGGCTCGCGCATTATGTATTCCTTATCACATGAAAAGCATTTGCCCGCAGCGTTAAGTAGAGTGCATCCTATCTATAAAAATCCTCGTAATGCTATTATTGCTTGTACCTTGATCGGCTGTTTATTTTTGTTTTTATTCAAAGGCTGGTATGCACTCGTAGCAGTCATTTCCGTATTGCATATCTTCTCGTATCTAGCGGCGCCGATTATCACAATTGCCAATCGTACCAAGAATAAGGACGTGATGGCCCATACGGATCAGTTTAAATTAAAAGGCGCCTACATTTTAGCGCCCATTTTAATGTTTGTATTATCAACATTGTTATTTTACGCAGCGTGGCCACTCACTGGGGAAATGCTGATTCTGATTTTGCCAGGACTGGCATTCTTCTTTTACTATGAAAGAAAATGGTTCCGCGATGAAAAGTTCTCTTCGGTGTTCAAAGGCGCTTCGTGGCTGATTATTTATATTCTGGGTATTAGCTTGATAGCATTCTTGGGTGATAATCCGGTTGATGGCAATATGATTGACACCACAACCAGCATGATTCTATTGGCAGTATTATCAGTGTTTACGTATGTGTATGGCGCGTTTTATGCGGTTGATAAAAAGCATCATGATAGCGTTAAACCTGTCTTGTCGGCATAGGATCAAGAGGAAGCAACCGCCCCAAGACATAATGCTTCACGCCAACTAAGAACAATCCGATAAAGCTCAAGGCAACTAAGCACAGAAACAAATACATGTAAGTGCCGTTATCGCTAACATTGCCATATAAGTGTGGGGCAACGGTCTCCGAGAGTTTACTGGCAATTAGCACTGATACTCCTAGAGTTGAGAGCCAAACCCCAGTAAAAAATGGCTGAAGCTTAGGCGCAATCATTTGCCCTACCGAGGAAAAAGCAATCGGCGCAAGTGCAAGCTCAGCTAAGGCCTGGATAATAAAATAAAGTACAGCCCAAAATAGCGCAATCTGATGCCCCGCCGCTATAAAAATTCCCATACACAATACCATCAGCGCAATAATTTGCAGAGCAAAGCCTAAAGCAAATTGCCGTTCAATATTAAGCGCATGCTTGCTAAACACACGCACAGTACGTAAGACGCCGACAATGACGACCAGGCACATAATATTAATAAACCACGCCGGGCTAAATTCGATAGTATAAAAATGCAGATCAACATTACTGCTGAGGAACAAAGCCATCAGCGTAGGAATCAAAAAGTACACTGACCAAAATAACAAATAAGCGAGGGTTAATACTAAAAAATGAGAATAGGCAGGGTAGCGCTTATAGCGTTGCTTCATAAGCAAGACAGCCCATATGCTAAAATAAACCAGCAGCCATAAACCCATCACTAGGCTGCTAACTAAACTAACAAATTTAAATAAAGTAAAAATTAAGCTGCCTGCGATCAGGAGCAATAATGGGTACAGCACAAATTGATATACCGATGTCCAAGCTGTCGTTGCGGTTTTAGCCGTAGCGATAAATTTAAAGCGCGCGCATAAAATCATTAAGGAGAGCGTAAAGGCAACAATGGTTGCAAGCACGACAAAGTGTGTAGAGTTATTTTGCTGCATCAAGCCACCCAAGGTGAAGCCAATTAAGCCACCCACATTCATCGCGAGATAATTAAAGTAAAAAGCCTTTTGCAAAGTCGCCAAATTATTTTGATACAGGCGCGTTAATAATAAAAAGAATGAGCTTTCAAAAGTGAGCGAGCCCAGCACAAATAAAGATAAGCCCAGCAAAATCATCCCAAATTTAAAAAACAGCAAAACCCCCAAAAAGTGCAAGGTAATCCCAAAAAAGATCGGTAGGCGCAAATCACTGACCCATTCAAGTAAAGCCCCACCCAAAAGCGAGCAGCCATAATTAAGCCCAATAAAACCACCCATTATCATGAAGGCTGTGCTGCTTGACATGCCCTCACCATGAATCAAAAATAAGGTGAGTGTGCCATAAAAAACGGTATAGGCAATATAATCCAAGAAGCGCAGACAAATAAACAGGCCCATGATAATCCTCAAAAATAGTTGACTAATTATACCACCTATACGTGGTGATGAAAAATACTCGCAAAAAAACACTAGAATAAACGTATGCACATATTGAAGTATCGGAAAATTACGATACAATAAGTGGCTATGATGAATCTCGTACCGACTTTAAAAGTTTTAGCCAATGATAAGCGCTTTAAAATCTTACAGTGGCTAAAAGAACCTAAGAAATACTTCCCCTCCAGCGAGTTTGATGTGGAGGAGGATGGCGTGTACGTGGGGCTTATTGAGAAAAAAAGTCGGTTATCCCAATCCACAGTCTCCCAGTACTTGCTACAACTACAAAATGCCGGCTTAATCAGCATGGAGCGTCGCGGGCAGTGGACGTTTTGTAAATATAACCCAACCTTCGTCGATGGCTTTATTCGAGCCCTGGGGCAGCAGTTATAGGCCGTCTCAGCTTAGTGTGCAGCATGTTGAAGTGCAGAGGGCTGTGCAATGGCATTTATGCCGGGTGATGCCATTGCTTCTAAGAAAACAACGATTGCATGAAATCGAGGATGACCTTTTGTCGTTATAGCACAAGCAGATTGCTCTGGGTCATAGGCTTCGGCTGGACTGGGGAGGGGGGAAACTAAATGAGATCCTGGTGCCCGGGCTTGGAGTTTCAGAGCGCCAGAAAGAGCAGAAATAAAATCAGCTCTTGGTGGCGGAGGCGGTAGGGCTTTGGCTGCAGGCGTAAAAGCATCAGAAAGAGATAATGTATCTAAAGAAGACCTTGGGGTAAGCAGTCGTGCTTGATATTGGATGATTTCTGATTTTAATCGAGCAGAGTAAGAATCATGGCTAGCGTGTTTTTCTAAAAGACACAACATAGTGGAAAATTGCAGGCGAGCAGTGAGTTGTTGGCTGCGTGCAACTCTTGAATTGTAAGCTTGCTGGAGGCATTCTTCCAAAAAAGTCTTAACCAACGTGTATTGCTCTACACTGATAATGCCATCAGTAGTAATCATCTGAGTGAGAAACTTCCCACGCTCAGTTAAATCTGATTTGCCAGAAAGCAATCTATCCGGTTGTTGCATCGTTTTATACATAATAATATTTCCGTGAAGTTAATATTCAAAATAAAATACTGCTGGATAGCCCCTCTCCGGCACCATCCTTCGAATTTTGCGGAGGATGAGGCAGGGGTTATGCAGTAGTTTTAATCATTGTAGCATTGGTTTATTTAAAAATAAATAAATCATAAAAAAGTTTGGGGAAATACAACCACAAAAGATTTAATTGATTAAAAAAAGAATGGATGATAAAATAATCAAAAATTCAGTGCGGCTTAAATGGACTTAATTGCGGCAAAATTAGCTTTATCATTGGCGCCTGGCGTTGGGCCTGTGGCCTTCAAAAATATTGTGGCGCTCAATCCCGAGTGTTCTTGGAAGAATGATCGTGGGCTCATTCAATTGTTACCCATTAGTGAAGCCGCTAAAAATTTTTTAAAAACTTCTAATGCAACCGTTGATAAAATTTTACAATGGGCCGATCAGCCAGAATGCCATTTAATTTGTATTGATGATGCCAGATATCCAAAGCTCTTAAAGCAAATCCACGATCCTCCTGCATTTTTATATCTTAAGGGTCGCTTAGACAATTTACATGAGCCGCAATTAGGTGTGGTGGGTTGTCGTGATATGAGCAACTACGGCCAAATGCTTGCTTTTCGATTTGCGAAAGAACTTGCCGCTATGGGGATTACGATTACAAGTGGCTTAGCTTTGGGCATTGATGGCATGGCTCACGAGGGCGCATTGCAGGGCCATGGACATACTATTGCGGTGTTAGGCACGGGCTTAAATCACATTTATCCGGAGGCTCATACACCATTGAGTCAAAATATCATACATAACGGTGGGACTTTAGTCTCAGAGTTTGCTCCAAGTGTTGGCATTAAACGTGAACATTTTCCGCAGCGTAATCGCATTATTAGCGGTCTATCTTTGGGAGTTTTGGTAGTCGAAGCTGCGCAAAAGAGTGGCTCGCTGATTACCGCCAAATATGCCTTGGAGCAAAATCGGCCTGTCTTTGCGATTCCGGGTAGAGTTGATAGCCCGCAGAGTCGAGGTTGCCATCAATTGTTGCGTGAAGGTGCACTATTAACAGAAAAAATAGAGGATATTTTACACGAGCTTTATGAGCCATTAAGGCGATGGACACAAGGGGTCAAGGCCGTTACGCCCAAGACCCAAAATAAAATTTCACTAGATTTATTAGAGAATTTAAGCTTTAATACCCCAAAGTCATTGGATGAGCTCGCCTTAAGCACCAACAAAATGCACTCGACTTTACAAAAAGAATTATTGGCATTAGAGTTAACGGGTGAGATTAAACGGGTGACCGGTGGGTATATCCTAGTGTAAACAAAGGAAGAAACAAAAGAAATGAAAAATCTGGTTATTGTAGAATCCCCAGCAAAATGTAAAACCATTACCAAATATTTGGGCAAGGATTATCAAGTGCTTGCTTCTTACGGCCACGTGCGCGATCTGCTTCCCAAAAAAGGTTCGGTCGATCCTGATAACGATTTTAAAATGACCTATGAGTTAATAGAGAAAAACACCAAACATGTCAATGAAATTGTCGCAGCGATTAAAAAATCCGACGCGTTATACCTAGCCACTGACCCGGATAGAGAGGGTGAGGCCATTTCTTGGCATTTGTACGAAGTATTAAAAGCAAAAAAATTATTGAAAGACAAGCCAGTCCGCCGTGTCGTGTTTCATGAAATTACCAAATCCGCAATTGTTGATGCGGTTGCCCATCCCCGCGAAATTTCGATGGATTTGGTCAATGCCCAGCAAGCGCGCCGTGCTTTAGATTATCTCGTAGGTTTTAATTTATCGCCATTGCTTTGGAAAAAAGTCGCACGTGGTTTATCCGCGGGGCGCGTACAAAGCCCTGCATTGCGTTTGATTGTTGAGCGCGAAGAAGAGATTGAAAGATTTATTGCGCAAGAATATTGGAGTATTACCGCAGATCTACTCCATCCTAAAGGTGGGCTCAAAGCCAAACTTTCACAATACTTGGGCAAACCCTTAAAGCAATTTGATATCAATAACGAAAAAGACGCCAAAGACGCTTTGCAGGTCTTAACGGATGCTGCTGAGGGCAAGCTCAAAGTTATCGATATTGAAAAGAAACAAAAGCAACGCCAACCTGCAGCGCCCTTTATTACCTCAACCCTGCAACAAGAAGCAGTGAAAAAATTAGGCTTTACCAGTAAAAAAGCCATGATGATCGCACAAAATTTATATGAAGGTATTGATGTCGGCGATGAAAGCGTGGGTTTGATCACTTATATGCGTACCGACTCGATTATTTTATCCAACGATGCCTTGGCGGAGGCGCGCCAATTTATTGAAGAAAAATATGGCAAAGATTTAGTGCCCGATGCACCACGTGTCTTCAAAAGCAAAAGTAAAAATGCCCAAGAAGCGCATGAGGCGATTCGCCCAACCTCATTTTATCGCACGCCTGATTCAGTGAAACAATATTTAAGCGCTGATCAATTTAAGTTATACCAATTGATTTGGCAAAGAGCGATTGCCTCACAAATGGAAAATGCTTTGATTGATACCGTAGGTATTGATTTAGCGGCGGGCGACAAAGGCGTATTTCGTGCTACCGGTTCAACGATTGCTAAGCCTGGATTTTTAACCGTCTATCAAGAAACCAACGAAGATAAAAAAGAGGATGAAGACGAAGAGGGGCTATTGCCACCTTTAGTTGTGGGCGAGCTCATCGATATTAAAGAGCTGATCCCCAAACAACATTTCACCGAGCCACCACCTCGCTATTCTGAAGCAAGTCTAGTGAAGGCACTAGAAGAGTTCGGTATCGGCCGGCCGTCGACTTATGCATCGATTATTTCAACCTTGCAGCAACGTAAATATACCGAGCTTGAAAATAAACGTTTTAAACCCACTGATGTCGGACGTGTGGTCAATAAATTTTTGACGGAATATTTTACGCAATACGTTGATTATGATTTCACCGCAAAATTAGAAGATCAGCTTGATGATGTCGCTGAGGGCAAACAAGAATGGATCCCCTTACTTGAAAAATTCTGGAGCGCTTTTTATGCCAAGGTCGGCGAAATTGACAGCAGCGTGAAACGCAGCGATGTCACCCAGGAAGCCCTTGATGAAAACTGTCCTGAATGTAGCAAGCCCTTATCGATTCGCCTAAGCCGTAACGGTCGCTTTATTGGTTGTACCGGTTATCCCGAATGTAAATACACACGTTCGGTCGAGCAAACCGCGGAAGAAGCCAAAGCTGAAGCGCTGGAGGAAGAAAAGTTAGATCGGGCGTGTCCAGACTGCGGTCATCCGCTGATGTACCGCAAAGGCCGCTTTGGTAAATTTATTGGCTGTACCAATTATCCGAAATGTAAACATATTGAGTCTTTGACCAATAAAGCCCAGCCCGCCGGCACCGGCATTGAATGCCCAGAATGCCAAAAAGGCGAAATCGTCGCCCGCAAATCCCGTTATGGCAAGCTCTTTTATTCCTGTAATCGCTATCCCGATTGCAAATATGCCTTATGGAATGAGCCTGTGAAAGAATCTTGTCCCAAATGCGCATGGCCAATTACAACGCTTAAAACCACCAAACGCCGTGGCACAGAAAAAGTCTGTCCCAAAGAAGGCTGTGGTCATACCGAAGTCGTAACGCCGCCAGAAAAGTAAGCAATATTTATAGTTGGGCATTTTGCACTTTTATATGCAAGCACAATGGTTTGCCAAGCATCACTAATGCAAAAATACTAAGCTATTTTCTAAGGCTGGAAAAATTAATGAATTAATAATTTTAATTGGTTATTTTGTTGAGGGTATTTTTGTGTTATATTAATGATCCAGTAATTAATCATGAAAAAGGTGCATTGTGTTTGGAGCCAGGAGGCCTGTAATTAGCGCAGAAAGCGCACCAATCTCATTTGGTAGCGTAGCATATAACATAATAAAGATTGCTTTTCCTATGATGTTATCCTATACCTTTAGCGGTACTATTATCGTTGCAAGTATTATGGCAGATCATGCACCAGGAGATACGCAAAAAAACCTTGCTGCGAGTGCTTTAATTATGCCCATGCTGATGACAATGGTGGCAATTGCACAGGCGACTATGTTTTCTATAAACTTTTATACGAATCAGAAGCGAGGGCAATTAGAACAAAAACTTAAATTAATTTCGGAAAGAGCAGAGAGGTTTGCCACAGAGGAGGAGTTGCGAGATATTCAGGTCTTGAAGGATGATATCTCAGGGGTTTTAAAAGCAGGAATGATGCTTGGACTTCCCAGTTTAGTCTTGCCAATGATAGCGATGTGTTGCTCAAAAGAGCTTTTAATTATTCTGGGTCAAGCCCCCGATGTTTCTGAAGAAGCACAAAGTTTTTTGCGTCCTTACGCCTTTTCTATTCCTGCTACCTCGCTTTTAAGAGTTGCCTTTGAGCAAATTCTATTTAGCTATGAAAAGCAAAATTTACTCATGATTCTTGCTTTAATCAGTTTTGCGACAGGCTCTGGACTCGCTTATTTAATGTGTTTTGGTAGTGGCGTGACGCCAGCAATGGGCTTGCCTGGGATTGCTTATGGTTTTTTAATAGAATCCTATTTAACGGCAATACTTTTTGGCGCAGTCTTGTGCTATGACAAAACTTTGAAAGAGTTTAATTTTTTTAAAGAATTATTGACTCCGTATAGCAAGAAAGACTTTATGAGAGCGACGGCTTTAGGTGAGAAAGGTTTGCCAATATTGGCAATTATGGCAAGCCAGGTCACGGCACCTCTTGTCATTAATATAATCGCGGGTCAGTTAGGTCCAGAAGCATTGGCGGCACAGTCTTATTCATCTTGGCTGCTCTTTGGTTTGCTTATTCCTCAGGCCGCGTTGGGTCAAGCGGTCACTCAGGAGGTAAACAGAAGTAAGGGACGTGCTCAAGCACAGGCTCAAAGTGTTTCGCAGACTCAAAGTGTTTCGCAGACTCAAAATGTTTCGCAGACTCAAAGTGTTTCGCAGACTCAAAGTGTTTCGCAGACTCAAAGTGTTTCGCAGACTCAAAATGTTTCGCAGACTCAAAGTGTTTCGCAGACTCAAAATGTTTCGCAGACTCAAAGTGTTTCACAGACTCAAAGTGCTTCGCAAGCGCAAAGTGCTTCGCAGTCCCACAGTGATTCCGAGGCTCAAAGTGTTATAGAGATAGGTGCAGATTTAAGCAACAAAGTCTATGAAAATACGGCAAGAGTAGCGCGTAGCGGATTGTTAACAACAGGTTTATTAATGGCAGGGCTTTGTAGTATTGTTATGGTTTATCCTAAATTAATCACAGATATTCTAGGTAAGCCCAATGCAGAGGGCTCTAATGTCATACCCATTGCACAAACGGCAATGAGAATTACCGCAATGGGCATTATTTTTGACGCGTTCTGTAATGCTATGGTGCAAACGCTAAGATCGTTAGATGATCATGTGATGCCAATGGAAGTATCAATAGGAGCGCTTTGGGCCGGTGTTGGCATCGCGGCAGTGTTGGCCTTAGCCACTGATTTGGGAATTTATGGGCTTGCCATAGGTTATGTTTTCGGAAATGTCTTTAGCTCGGTGCCTTTAGGCTGGCGTTTTTACTCAAAAACGGAATTAGGGGCATTGGCAGCGCTAAATAGTGCTCCTGCTCGCCATACCCCTACGGAAAATGCTCATGTATGGTGTTGTCCTGTGGGATCATCTGGAAGATCTGATTCAGTGCAAGCCCATTTATTATCTAATACTGGCAGTCAAGAGTAATTTATCAATAACCGCCTTTTATTGCGCCAACAGGCATTCTCAATACCACGATTATGTGGCAACTAGTCATTCATATCACGCTGCTCATCTCAGCGTTGACTATTGCGGTTACCGACAAAATTTTGAGTTGCAAAAAGTAGCGCAGTTTGCCTCAAGAAAAAAATATAATAATTATGGTACAATAGCCTTGAAGACAAGAAAGCAGTCATTATGGCAAAACATATTCCAGAATATTTTCTTCGAGATTTATTATCCCGCATCGATATCGTCGATGTGGTGAAAGCGCGCGTGCCCATTAAAAAACGCGGGGGGAACTACATTGGTATTTGTCCTTTTCATCAGGAAAAAAGTCCGTCATTTACCGTAAGCCAACCCAAACAGTTCTTTCATTGTTTTGGTTGCGGTCAGCATGGCAATGCTTTTGGATTCTTGATGGACTATGAGCATTTAGGCTTTGTTGATGCCGTTGAAGAGCTTGCCAAAACCTTATCGATCGAAGTACCCTATGAGGGCGGTAACGATATCGCGCCCAAAGAAAAGCTCGATGATGTGTATGCACTCATGAACAAAGCCCAAGAACTGTTTGAAAAAAATTTACGTGAAGATCAAGATAAAAATATTCCCATCGAATATCTCAAAAAGCGCGGTGTGACCGGTGTGAGTGCTAAGCGCTTTGGCCTGGGCTTTGCGCCAGAGGCGTGGGATCTAATGCTCAATCATTTAAAGCCAGCTGATGAAACATTATTGATGAAAACTGGTTTAATCATCAAACAAGATCAAGGACGTTTGTATGATCGTTTTCGCAATCGCATTATGTTTCCGATCCATGATTTACGTGGGCGGGTGATTGGTTTTGGTGGGCGAGTGATTGAGAAGGGCGAGCCTAAATATTTAAACTCACCCGAGACACCAATTTTTCACAAAGGCCGCACGCTCTATGGTTTGTGGGAGGCGAAACAAGCCCATAAAAATCTGAGCCAGATCATCATCGTCGAGGGTTATATGGATGTGCTCATGCTCGCGCAAGCGGGTATTGATTACGCCGTTGCGACCTTGGGTACGGCAACGACAGAAGAGCATATTAGGCTTTTATTAAAAGAAACGCAGGAACTAGTCTTTTGTTTTGATGGTGATCGCGCCGGGCGTGAAGCTGCATGGCGTGCGCTCAAAGTTTGTTTGCCCTTTATGACCGGCAGCAGCAATATGCGCTTTTTATTTTTGCCCGATGGCGAAGATCCTGATTCGTTAGTTCAAAAAATTGGTAAAGCCAAATTTGAAGAAAAAATACAAGAGTCCCTAGCCTTGGGCGAATTTTTATTAACCGAATGCGCCAAAAATTTTGATCTACGCTCAATTGGCGGTAAAAGCCAATATTTATCAGAGCTCAAACCTTATTTTGATAAAATTCCCCAGGGCGCGTATCGAATTTTAATTGAAGAATCACTGGCACGGCGCATGGGTCTTGTGAGTGAACAATTAGCCTCATTATGGCATAGCGGTGAAGTGCCTGAGTCAGAAGCGCCTGCACCCAATAAAAGAACCCAAAAAAGCCTGGATATTATCGAGCGTGCCTTGGCGTTATTATTGGTGAATCCAGGACTGGCACAAAAGTTCACGAAGCCTAGTTTAACGGATGACACCAATACGCGCGCGCTGAACACAGTCTGGCAATTTTGTCTTGAGCACAAGCCAGCACATTTTGGTGCTTTGCTTGGACATTTTGAAGGATCAGATGATTTTGAATTACTCAAAGATTTAGGCACGCATCCCTACACCGAAATGATCACCGATACTGAAGGGGAATTTAGCGATATCGTCTCAAAGCTTGCAGAGCAGAGCCAAACCATGCAATTAGAGTATCTGCTCAGTAAATCGCGCCAGGGCGAATTAAGTATCGAAGAAAAGAATGAGCTGAAGCATTTATTGGGGCGTGGTAGAGTTTAGCGAGCCTGGCGGTACAAAGATAGCGGTTTTTCTGAAGGGCATCATTGGGTCCAATTCAGTAACAAGAGCGCTAAGATGATTCTGTAAAGCAGTACCTCTGCTTGATAGTTGCATTTGAAATTTTGGATAAGTGTTTATAAAATAATACAACACCATTGCCGCATAGTCAGGCATCCAGTCTTTATATTTTAATCCATAGTAGATTGCTCGCAACATGTAGTCAGCACAGAAAGTAAATTTACGCTCCTCATGATCTTCAAGTGCAATGACATCAAAATTAGCATGGGTAACGTTTATTAGTAAAGCAAGGGATTCTATGGGGGTTATGGCATTCATAAATTACATAAGTCTTTATTTTGTCGGGCAAATTTAAGCTATAAAACACAAAAAGTAAAGATCAGCATGATGTTTCCTCTGCCCAGCAAATGTTGTTATTGCTACTAAACTTAATTCTTACGCGCATTACGCATTGGCTTGCCAATCAAATGAGAGATTTTTTCAGCAGATTCTGGGGTGAGTCCGCTAATGACTATCCCATTGCTTATGCCCATCCCAGGCACATTAATAACGACTGCACTAGTGCCCAGTGATGAATCCAGGAAGCTTTGGCGGATAGAAACATTGGTAATACTACCCAACAAAATGATTCGTTTTTTTATTCTAAAAAAGCCTGAAAAAATGATACAGCGTTGATTGGTAATGAAGTACCAATATTTTTTAAGCACTAATTGTAGATAACAGAGCATGAGGATCAGAAAAAGGAGAAAGCTTAGAGCAACAGCCTCCCAGTCGTTGAGGGGTAAATTTGGTATAAACCGCCGCCCCCCATCATCGATATAGTCAATATATCTGAAGTAAAATAAGGGAGGTACAACCACTAAGAACAGAAATAAATTGAATACGCATAAAAGAAATGCTTTCTTAGGTTGAGTGTCATATAAGAGTGTTTCACCATCGTTGAGTTGAATGATAGGTTTCATTTTGCCTCATTAAGTAATTACTTTTTACGCGCATTACGCATTTGCTCGCCAATCAAATGAGAAATTTTTTCAGCAGATTCCGCGGTGAGTCCGGCAATAATGATACTGCCACGTGAGCGCCTGCCTGTAACTGCTAGGCCAGGAGTATCAACGGTGACTGAGCTTAATCCGAGCAAGGTTTCAAGGGGGTTTTGGCGAACATTGACATCGACGATATTGCTGAACAAAATGATTTGTTTGTTAATGCCCCAAAAGCCTGCAAAATTGATACAGCGCTCATTCGTAATGAAATACCAATGTTTTTGAATCGCTGAGTTCATCCAATAATAGATTAGAAGCGCAAAAATTAAGATGATAACGATTAAGAGCGTAGTGAAATCAGCCTGGCTAATATTGAGCATCGATAGTAAATTAAATGGAGTCTGAAGGTAGGAGATAAAGAGAAAAACCCAAATTGCAAAAAAATAACTGAAACAGCCAGTAATAATTCGATACGCAAGGAGTGTTTTTTTAGGTTGAGTCTCAAATAAAATAGTCTCACCATCGTGCAGCTGAATCGTAGGTTTCATGTTGCCCCTTCAGTTTCTGACATATTATAAACAAAGATGCCAGATCTATGGACCAAAAGCAAGCGCTAAGTAGTTATTTCTTGGACGCAGCACGCATTTGCTCGCCAATGATATTCGAGATTTTTTCCGCAGATTCAGCGGTGAGTCCAGCAATAACAACTTTGCCAGCTGGGCGCATCACAGGCGCATTAATAATAACTGAGCGTATCCCGAAGAGAGTTTGCAACATATTTTGAGAAATATCGACATCGACAATATCACTGAACAAAACGATTTGTTTGTTAACTCCCCCAAAATATGAAAATTTGATGCAGCGCTCATTCGTAATGAAGTACCAATATTTCTTAATCGCTAAGTTTAGCCAACAGTATACAAAAATCAGAATGACTATAAAGGTTTCTATGATAAGAGCTCCATCCGCATGAGCAAGAGTAACGGAGTAGGATAATGATTCAGAGAACACTGCAGCGGAATACTTTAAATAGACGGCAATACAACCCATAAGCATAAAAACAGGCAGCATCAAAATCAAGAACAGAATGTTGTATGTAGCAAGCACCTGCTTGGGTTGAGTTTCATATAAGAGTGTTTCGCCAGGGTTAAGTTGAATCTCAGGTTTCATGTTATCCCTCAAAGCTAAATGATACTTTATGCTATTAACGATGCCAGATTTATGTACTAAAAGCAAGCGCCTTTGCCGCCGCAAAGTCGGTTTTGCCGACGCCTAGCTTAGGAATTGCCTCGACCTGTAAATATTTTGAAGGCTTCTGCAAATTATGCAAATTCGATTGATCTACTTTTTGTCGCAACTCATCAGAGCTAATCGCGTTTGTGTGCAATAATACAATCATCTCGCCTTTTTTGGGGTCTGGAATGGCAACGGCTAAAAGCTCAAGCTCAGGGGTAGCCACTAGCATTGTGATTTGCTGTTCGACCGCACCTAAGCTCACTGTCTCGCCGGCTAGTTTGGCAAAGCGGGAATAGCGATCGGCGATAACTAAAAAGCCATCGGCATCAAGGCGGCCCTTATCGCCAGTCTTATACCAACGAATGCCATGCTCGTATAAAATATTGGCATTAGTGCTGTCATCATGATTCAAATAGCCTTTCATCACATTGACACCGCCTACCAAAATTAAACCAGCCTCGCCTTGAGGCAAGGTCACACCGGTTTCAGGATCAATAATGCGAATCATGCAGCCAGCAATGGCTTTACCGACAGAGCCAATTTTTTGGCGAATTTGGCAGGGCGTGTCGGGTAAATTAACGCTCGCAACGGGGCTTAATTCAGTCGTGCCATAACCTTCATAAATGACTTTTTTAAATTTCTCTTCAAACAAACACCGCGCCTCGGGCAATAAGCGTTCTGCACCGGCAACCACAACACGTAAATTAGTAAACATCTCAGGTGTGATATTTTTAGCTTTAGCATACAGGCGCAAAAAAGTTGAGGTGCCAAAGAGCACGGTAGCTTTATATTGCTGGGCCAAAGCGCCAATAGTGGCGGTATCGGTTGGGTCAGGATGGGAGATAATACTGATGCCCTCCATGAGCGGCAAGAGCATTGCCGCACTTAAGCCAAAGGCATGGAACGTAGGTAACACAGATAATAATACATCATTAGCATGGGCCTCTAAGACCTCAGAGACTTGGCGTACATTGCCGATAATATTTTTATGCGTGAGTTCAACGCCTTTGGGTTTGCCCTCACTACCACTGCTAAATAAAATCACTGCGACCTGATTTGATGCTACAGGCGGTACTAAAATCGCCCGCAAAAACGCCGTAGGGGCAAAGCGAGCCAGCAGATAATTTTTTAAAAGCTCATGCTTGGTCATGCTAGCTTTAAGATCTTCAAGATAAATCGGGGCCACAAGCGTCAACATGTCATCAATGGGAAAGCCTTTCTTCCGCAGGTTTGCCACAAACAGTTTAGAGGTAATGATTGTGGTAAGCCCTGAGTCTTCAATAACGGTCCTAAGCGCAGCAATGCCTGCGGTATAGTTAATCGTAACAACAGTCTTGCCCAAAGAAAATAAAGTTAATAAAGCCGCGGTGCCCGCAACGCTATTGGGCAGGCAAATACCGACACGATTAGAGTCAGATAAAGGGCTAAAGAGTTTCGTATGCAAAGTAATAACACTAGCCATCAAGCGATAATGCGAAAGCTGTAAACCCGTTGAATCGGCAACGCTGAGGCGTGAACCCAAGGCCTTAGCCTGATCCAGCCAGGAATCAATAATCGAGGGCAGTTTATCGACATAGTGCTCCCACGCATACACTGATAAACGCTGCAAAGCGATATCAAGGCTAGTTTCACCTTCATGAAAACGTTGTAGTGATAATTGTAAATCCCGAGGGCTAAAACGCATGCGTGTGTGACAAGGAGACGCACTGCCGGCGAGATAAGCCAAAGAGAGCGGCAACTGCAGTTTTTGTACGGCCTCATAATCATCGGTGCTGATAAGAATCAAGCCAGGTTTAGGCAGCTTATAAAGTTCTGCACTGGTGATAAAGTGAATATGTGAGTGTTTTAGAAAACGCTGTAATAGTTTTGAATGAGGAATCTCTTGATTCAGACAATAAACCGGTACTGGCGTCAAGCGCTTGAGTAAGCAGGCCATGCGTACATTGGGTGCGCGCGCAATCATCACCATCGCGTTATCAAGCCTATAATCAGCGCCCTGAAAATGCACACGATAATGTTGACGGTTATGCCATTGCAGCAAAAGCCAGGCACTACGGTTAGGCCAAATATGCAAAGAGCCATAAAGGCATAAACATAAAGCAAGAACAACGATAAGCAAACTTAGCATAATGAACTCCTCATGCGCGAATGCATTGTCCCGATCCCTTCAAAGCAGAGGCATCAGGGCCCTGAAGACAGTATTATGCCCGTTTTAGGCCTCGCTGTCGAATATTGACAGCCTTGAAAGTGAGATATGGGATAGTAAAAATCAGCGCAGATGGGTCATAATTTTTCATCCTGAAAATTTTATACAAATTTAGGTTAATATAAAATGATCAGAAGATTAAATAGAGGTCTTTTTGCCTATCCCGATTTAGTTTGCTCATGGTGCTTAAATAATTTGACAAAAATTCAACAATTGGTCATAGTGGTAGGCATTGTAACAATTAATGTAAGGCACAGAATATGTTAGCTAATCATCATGTTCATAATATACAAGATGCTAGTTCAGTCGCCACAGCTGCAATTATCATCGCCACATTCAGGATTATAGGGCAAGATCTCAGCAAGCCTGAGGCGCTCGTTATTGCGCCCTTGGCTTTTGTTGCCTCCGTTGCGATGTATTGTCAGCAGATGTTGATGAGGCCTAATTCTATGAGAAGAAATACTCTTGGCGCTGTGCATGCAATGGTTGCAGGTGCATCTGTAGCGTTTACAGCTGCGGCTGCCGCTACGATGTTTATGAGAAATGTTGAGGGAAATAGCGCTCAACCTGCGCCATTTTCTTTTTAAATTGACCTCTGACTGCGCCAGTGAACTGCCATGATTTTTTAGGTATAATCACGGCATGATGTTAGAACCTATCCGTATACAACGCCGTCCTGTCAACGAAGCAGCGCTTAACCTTTTAGTAAAAGAGGGCGTGTCGCCATTTTTAGCGAGGATCATCGCTGCGCGCCCCATCCCTGAGCATGACAAAAAAGCCCTCGCAGTAATACAAGGCCGCTTGGCTGATATTACCTCCCCTTTTTTATTGCAAGACATGGATAAAGCCGTCGCGCGTTTGCGTTTAGCGCTTAAAAATAAAGAAGTCATCGGCATTGAGACCGATCATGATTGCGATGGTCAAACGAGTCATGCAGTCTTGATCACCTGTTTAAAAGAAGTATTTCAGCATCCCGAAGATAAATTGCAATCCTATATCGGCCATCGGATGCAAGAGGGCTATGGCTTATCTGAAGCCTTGTGCGCTCGAATCTTAGAAAATCCTGTCCCGCCGACTTTATTAATCACCGCGGATAATGGCAGCTCAGATGAAGGACGCATTGCCAAATTAAAAGCCTTTGGCATTGATGTCATTGTCACTGACCATCATGCGATTCCAAGTGAGGGCATTCCTGCAAGCGCCTATGCAGTATTAAATCCAACACGCGAAGATTGTAAATTCCCAGATCCTTATATTGCTGGGTGTATGGTGGCGTGGTTATTGATGGCCGCCACAAGACGCACCATGGTTGATGCGGGTGATTTACCCAAAGATACGCCATCAGTGCTAGGTGTTTTGGATTATGTCGCCGTAGGAACAGTCGCCGATTGCGTCAGCCTAGCGCGCAGCATCAATAATCGCGTGATTGTCCAATACGGCCTGCAGCGCATTAACGAATTTAAGCGCCCCTGTTGGCAGGCATTGCAACCCTTGTTAAAAAATCCCCAAATCTCCGCAGAAGATTTAGGCTTTTTGATTGGGCCTTTGTTAAATAGCGATGGGCGTTTGTCCGACGCCTTGGGTTCGGTCAATTTTTTGCTCGCGGAAAGTTTAGAGGCCGCAGGTCCTTACGCGCAATTATTATGGCAGCAAAATGAAGAGCGCAAACGCATTCAAAAAGAGTTAGTCAGTGATGCCTTAAAAATCGCCGAGAATCAAGTGATGCAAGGGCGTATTTCTTTGGTAATCCATTTAGAAGCAGGGCATGCTGGTGTGCATGGCATTGCGGCCAGTCGTATCAAAGATACCTTTGGTCGACCCACAGTGATTTTATCCCCCAAGCTTAATGAACCCGAAGTGCTCACAGGCTCTTGTCGCAGTGTCGATGATGTCCATGTGCGCGATGTCTTGCAAATCATCAGCAATTTACATCCTGAGTTATTAGTCAAATTCGGTGGCCACAAAGCCGCCGCAGGCTTAACGATTAATCTCGAGGATCTCGAATTATTTTCTAACGCTTTTGAAGAAGCCGTCGGCAACATGCTCAAAGGCAAACAAGTCGGGCCCTTATTACTAAGCGATGGTTACGTACAAGAACAGATTGATTTAAATTTAGTAGAAACCCTAAAAACCCTAGCCCCCTTCGGTCGCGAATTCGATGAGCCTTTATTTGAGGGCAAAGCCTATGTGCGCAATGTTAGGCGCTTTGGCCAAAACCTAAATCACCTAGAATTAAAATTAGCCCTGCATCATCAAGAAAGCGAGCACACCGCCATTTGGTTCGGCGGCGGTGATTCGGATAAATTCATGCTTAACACGGGCGATCAGGTGTTTGTGGTGTATAGCTTGGGCGCCCAAACCTACCAGCAAAAAACCAAGGTGAGCTTGAATTTGAAGCATGTTAGGTTGGTTTAGTTAACCTAACCTAACTAACCTTATGTTGCAGGTTGTATTATACAAGTTGTTTAATGCATCTATGGCTGATGTTATATGTGTTGTACAGGGGGTGGGGTTATTCTCAATGAACCCTACTGGATATCCTTCAAATGTCCCTTAGCCTGAGTTGCTTGTGGGGTGCCAGGATACTGCTTCACTACGCTTTGAAATAAAGTCTTGGCATGGGCGTTATCGCCGTAGGCTAATAAAATCGTGCCGAGTTTAACCATGGCGTCGGGGCGTTTGGTGGCGTCTTGGGTGTTGATAACACTGCGGTATTGCTTGGAGGCTAAATCAGGTTGGCCTTGAGTTAAATATAAATCGCCTAGCCAATAATGTACATTGGGGTTGAGCGTGCTCTTGGGGTATTTGGTTAAGAAGTTATTAAAGGCTTTGATCGCTGGGGCGTAGGATTTTTTGGCCATAAGGTTATAGGCGCTCTGATACGCGCTTTGCTCGGCAGCAGAAGGTGCGGGGGCAGTGCTTGCGGTTTTGCTATCAGCGGCTGCGGCTTGTGCTTGTGTAGCTGCGGCAGCTTGGGCTTGCGTGAGTGTAGTCACTTGTTTTTGTAGATCAGCGACTTGATGATTTAAATCTTCGATCTGGCCACGGAGCATATCCATTTGAGTTGATATGCTATTCACTTGAGTGGTGTAAGTGTTTAAATAAGTCACTTGATTTTCTAAGCGAGCGATACGTTCATCGGGGGTTAAGCTGGCGAGGACAGCTTGGCTATTAACGACCTGAGGCACAGCAGCGCTTTCATGTGAGCTTGCATCCGTGGTGTTAATGGTATGCACATCGGCAGTTGCGGCATCGTTATTAGTCGTGGGAATGCTGAGTGTAGACACGGGTGCGCTTGCAAACCCGTTGCTGATGCCTAAGGCGCAGATCAATAAAATGGATAAACGTTTCATAACAGTCAGTGATCAAATGTTTTAGATATTCTAGTAGCATTGATATGATTGTGCAAGGAGTGGTAAAAATAATAGTGGTAAAAATAAAAAAGCCCCGAATTCGGGGCTTTTTAAAGGTTCAACTAAATAAGAATTAGTGGCCGCCTTTGTATTGGTTTGCATCCCAACCGGTGCAATTTTCGTTGTAACCGATTTGAGCATTACGATTCATAGAGTAGGCTTTGTCTTTGTTGCCACCAAATTGCTCTGGGGTTGCAACAGGTTTCATATCACCATAGCTAACCATACACATTTGTGCAGCTGGAACACCTTGTTGCACTAAGTAGTTGTAAGTTGCTTGTGCACGACGCATACCTAAGTGAAAGTTGTACTCAACGCTACCACGTGGGTCAGCATTACCAGCAATCATAATGTTAACTTGTGGGTTCTTTAACAAAACGGCAGCATTTTGTTGAAGCGCAGCGATTGCTTTAGGTGTTAAGTTGTATTGGTCAAAACCGAAGTAAACGGTGTTAGGCAACGCATTTAGGGTTGCTTGTAAATCAGCAGAGGGTGCTAAACCTTGTGGGCCTGCATTTTGCGCGCCAGGTACTGCTGGAGCATTGTTGCCCTCTTTAGTCTTTGTAGCACAACCGATTAAAAGGCTGGCGGATACTGCAATCGCAGCGACTTTCAGAATTGTATTTATTTTCATTAATCATCTCCTGTTTTGTTTAATTTAAAAATGGTGACCATGCTGAAGACTCAACTGACCCTTCGGTGGCCGGTAACCGTAATTGTACTGTACCATCTAATGATGCCGCTGACAAGATGCCGTTCGTAGTATTATAGTTAGTATAGACAACCATATCTCCATTGGGTGCGATTGATGGTGATTTATCGAGTTGGCCATTAGTAATCATGTTAATAGCATTTGAGGCCAGATTAAGTGTTGCAATGCGAATGGGACCACCGGGTATTTGCTGAGTCATGATCACTAAACTTTGACCATCAGGCATAAACACCGGTGCATAATTACTTGCCCCGGTATAAGACAAGCGTGATACTGAACTATCACTTAAATTTAACAAATAAATTTGTGGTGAGCCGCCACGGTCAGAGTTAAAGGCAATACTTTTGGAATCAGGTGACCAAGTAGGTGAGGTATTGTTGGCAAAGGTCGTGTACTTGGTGAGCTTGCGCGTCGATAAATCCATCACGTAGATATTGGAGTTATCTGAAGTATCTGACCCAGAAAGTGCCATAGCAATATATTTGCCATCAGGCGAAAAGGCCGGCGCGCTATTCATGCCAGGAAAATTCGCAATAATTTTACGTTTGGCTGAGGCAAGGGTAATGCTCATAACCGCCTGACGATTATTGATATAAGTCACATAAGCTAACTCTGAGCCATTAGCAGACCAGGCAGGGGACGTAATGGGAATATTAGTTTGCTTTAAGAGAACGGTAGGATTGTAGCCATCATAATCAGAAACAACGAGCTCCCACAAAGCATTGGGTGAAGTATGATGATCGACAGTCACATAAGCTAAGCGTGTACGAAAATACCCTTTTTTTCCAGTCACGGTTTGGTACACCGTATCGCTAATTTGGTGGGCGAGTAAGCGCATTTGTGCTTCTGGAATATTTGAAAATTTTAGGCCTACCAAAGGTTTATTATTGAGCAAGCTTAATAAAGCAAACGTGACGGTATAAGTATTTGGGGTGGTGCCAGGAGTGACATTACCAATCAATGCATATTCGATGCCAGTATTAGCATTGTTCCATTGTTTCCAATTAAAGTTTTGTATTTCAGAAGGTTTGCTGGGCATGAGGCTTTGCGCTAAGGGTGCAAAACGTCCAGAGTTATTTAAGTCATTGTTAATGACGCCCGTTAAACCATTAGGCAAGCCGGGAAGCGCCTGCAAATCATGGCCAAAGGGCACAATTGCAATCGGATAGGGTTTGTTAACACCCTGAACAATTTGAATAGTCAGATCGGCATAGCTTGCTACCACAAAGCACAAGCCAAAAACAAAGCTTAGAAGTTTACGCATAATTTTGCAATTGATTATTTGAGGGCTTCATTGTCGCATGGATTTAGGGTTACTGTAAATCCTGGTTATTAAACGGCAAGGTCAAATTTATAAATTTTTTCAGGAGTGTAGGATCAGGGGGTAATGGCAAGGGTGAAGATTTTTGTACGGCAAGAATCGCCTGTCGATCAAACGCAGCATTGCCACTGGATTGTGCCACCGAAACTGCTAGTACATTGCCCTCTTGATCCAGCTTGATTTTTAAAATAGCTGTCAATTGTGCGCTAGGGCTAAACTGATTAATCCAATTGCTTTTAACTGTTTGCTGAATCAAGCCCATATATTTTTCTTGCATGGTAAGCATTGCTGCTGCTTGTGCCGCAGAAGCCGCTTCTTTTTGATTAGAATCCACTGCCTGTTGGATGCTAGAGAGTCCCAGGGACTTTAATTTTTGCAAAGCTTGGACTTGCTGGGCCGATTGTTTGGGCTGCGCCTGCTTTTGCTTTTGTTGAACAGTGCCCTCTTTGCTTTGGGCAATCAGGGCGGGTGCGGGTTTTGCTGGGCTGGGTGTTGAGGTTTTAGGCGTTGGCGGTGTTGGTACAGAGGCCGCTGCAGGTGGGGTGGGGGTAATAACTTTTGAAAGTGAGGGTTGGGGCAGGACCAACATGGCATTCACAATTTGCACTTGTTGTGGAGATCGCACGGCCGTGCCGTAAAAAAAATTGGTTTGATGTTGCAAGCCAGCTATCACAATTCCAAGCACAATCAAGAGATGCAAGCCAAAGGAATAAACAAAAGATCGGGTCTCAAGGGTTTGCATGATCACCTAGCTCTGGTTTTTTGGACTATCCGTCATGAGTCCTACGCTACCGGCGCCGGCTTGTTGTAAGGTCACCATGACGCTAATGACTTTGCCGTAATCAACACTTTGATCCGCGCGTACATAGACTTTGCGATCTTTATTTTTTTCCAAGCTTGACGATACTTGCTGTGTTAAATCAGCGGCAGAAATAGGCGCTGAAGGGCTTTGTGCAATATTTAAAAAGTAATTACCTTTTTGATCAACTGAAACAATAATCGGGACGTTTTCATTGGGCAATGCTTTGGCTGCAGCTTTGGGTAGATCGACTTTCACGCCTTGGGACAACAAAGGGGTGGTCACCATAAAAATAATCAGCAAAACCAGCATCACATCGATATAGGGGACGACGTTGATTTCAGAAATGCGTTTACGTTTAGAGCGTGTTTTTCTCATGAAGTTTTCCGTGCGGGTTGTGACAATTGCCGCTCTAAAATATTCACAAATTCATCTTGAAAGTTTTCATATTCATTCAATAATGGCTCGATGCTCGCGAGAAAACGATTATAGGCAATAACTGCAGGAATTGCGACAAATAACCCCATGGCTGTGGCAATCAAGGCTTCAGCAATGCCAGGGGCAACCATCGATAATGTCGCTTGCTCAACGCCGCCCAAAGCGACAAACGCACTCATAATGCCCCACACGGTTCCAAATAAACCAACATAAGGGCTCACTGAGCCAATCGTTGCAAGAAAAGGCAGTTGTACTTCTAAGCGATCACTTTCACGCACAAAGGCAACGCGCATAGCACGCTCAACATTTTCAATAATTTGCGACGCAGGCGCTTTGCTATCCTGCCATTTTAAAAAATTTTGAAAACCGGCTTGAAAAATCGAAGGCAGCGCAACCGTATCACCTTTGAAATTACGGGCTAAGGTGCCTAAATCAGTGCCTGACCAAAAGGCTTTATGGAACTTCATCGATACGGCTTTGGTACTTCTGATTAATTTTATTTTTTGGAAAATCACGGTCCACGACCATACTGATCCGGCTAGTAGAATCAGCATAATGATTTTCACGACCCAGCTGGAGTTGGCGATTAAGCCAAAAATTGATAATTCGCTTCCCATGAAATCTCCTTGTTATTTAAGCAATTCTAGCATGGCATTATAATCTGGCCAGCGGCATAATTTCAGGTCCTGGTCAACGCAGGCGATTTTAATGGTTGCCGTACACAAAAGAATATCAGTATTGTAACGGTAGACTTCATGAAAGAAAAGAGCGCTGACAGGCTTAAAACTTTTTAAGTACATGCGCACGATAATTTCATCATCTAAAAAAGCCGGGGCATGATATTCTATCTCAACTGCCTTGACCGGTGTTAAAATTTTTTGCGCGCGTAAATTTTCAAAAAAGTTAGGTAGAGAGCGTAGCCATTCAGTACGAGTACGCGCCATAAAGTTAAGATAGTTCGGATGGTACACGACGCCACCAGCATCGGTATCTTCATAATAAATTCTAAAAGGATGCTCAAAAGTTTTCATGAAGGCTCTCTAGTTAAGTGAAAGTGAGTATAAGCCAAGTCAGTCGCAACACGGCCACGCTGGGTGCGTGCTAAAAAGCCTTGTTGAATTAGGTAGGGCTCAATCACATCCTCAATCGTACCTTTTTCTTCACTCACCGCCGCAGCTAAGCTCTCTAAGCCACAAGGGCCGCCACCAAATTTTTGCATAAGCGTGAGCAGTACACGATGATCCATTTGATCAAGACCAAAGGTGTCAACCTTGAGTAAGTTCAGGGCGCGATCAGCAATAGTTTTATCAATATGACCATTGGCTTCAACCTCTGCAAAGTCACGCACGCGGCGCAGTAAGCGATTGGCAATCCGCGGGGTGCCGCGCGCGCGTTTGGCAATCTCATGAGCGCCAGCCTCATCAATACCGACATTCAAGATATGCGCAGAACGCATGACAATATTGGTTAAATCAGCAATCTTATAAAATTCCAAGCGCAACACAATCCCAAAGCGATCACGCAAAGGCGAAGTGAGCAAGCCTGCACGCGTCGTCGCACCAATCAAAGTAAAAGGCTGTAAATCCACTTTAATCGAGCGCGCCGCCGGACCCTCACCAATAATAATATCCAGCTGATAATCCTCCATCGCCGGATATAAAATTTCTTCAACCACGGGGCTTAAGCGATGAATCTCATCAATAAACAAGACGTCATTGGCCTGTAGGTTCGTAAGCAGTGCGGCAACATCCCCAGGCTTTTCAAGCACAGGCCCCGAGGTGCTTTTAATATTCACCCCCATTTCAGTGGCAATAATATGCGAGAGTGTGGTTTTCCCAAGACCCGGTGGGCCAAAAATTAAGACATGGTCGAGGGCCTCAGCGCGTTTACGCGCCGCCTGAATAAAAATGGAGAGCTGGTCAGCCGTTTCTTCCTGACCTTCATAATCTTTCAGCGTCTTGGGTCGAATCGCCCGATCAATCAAATGATCATCATTCTGAGCCTCAGGCGTAATAATGCTATTGCGCTCAGGGCCCGCCTTATCAAATTCAATCATGATTTTAATTTCCAGAGGGTTGGTAATTTAATTAAGACTATTGTACTTGAAAACGCAGCGGAGTTAACAAAGAGTTTTGCTACTAGAGAAATTTTTTGACTGTATTTCGCACGCCCTTATCTTTTTGATGTTAAAATAATCAAGAATAAAAAATATGCAAAGGTAATCAGTAGATTGCGAAGTTTAAATGCGATAAGGGCAGGACAGAAAATGAAAAATACCGGACGTTATAACACAGAGGGTGCTAGCGAAGGAGAGTATCAATCTGGATCAGAAGCTAGGGTGCTTAAAAACCTATTGAATATCAACTCAGGAGCTGAAATAGGGCAAGTTGAGACCATGAAATTTGCTGAGTTGTCTCAAAAAATGATCTTTTCTCTACTGCAAGATAGAGCCTTTTCTGAACAAGACATCATCGCTATGCATTATGATTGGTTAAAAGACGTGTATAGTTGGGCGGGCCATTATCGTCAAGTAAACATGAGTAAGGGCAAATTTACTTTTGCTGCGGCACACTTAGTGCCAAAATTAATGCGGGATTTTGAAAAAACAGTTCTCGCAAAATACACGCCATGCACTTTTAAGTCTGAAGATGAGTTATTATTTGCATTAGCAATCGTCCATGTTGAGTTTGTATTAATTCATCCATTTCGCGAAGGTAATGGACGATTGGCGCGATTGATCTCGCAGTTAATGGCATTGCAAGGGCAATTACCCCTGTTAGACTTCTCGCTTATTGCAAGAGAGCAAAAAGAGTCATATTTCTCTGCAATCAGACAGGGTTTAAATGATGATTATGAGCCCATGAAAGCTATTTTTTCTGAGATAATTGCGAGGTCACGGTAAATTGATACGCGCCGTTTTTCGCAGCAGCATTGATGTTAACATAGATGCCTTCTACGGCTGAAGAGCTTTTGACCATTCGACAAATGCCTTGGGCTACTTTTTTTGGGTCTTTTAAATGAGGATTGGTGTTAATCACCAAATGAGTACTCATAAAAAACCTCCTAAAATTATCGCGTTTATAGGCCATATTATAACACACATTCCTTGTAAAGTTAAATGAACCCAATTTGATTTTGTGCCTCCAGATAAATATTTCACAACACCACAGCCACATTTCATAGCTGGCAATTGGCAATCCATGAATAGCATCGCAGACATTTATTGTGCATTGAAAAACTTAGTATTTTATGCGTATAATCAACTTCAATCTTAGTCCAGGAGCCCAGCATGAAATATGCCGTATTACCCGTGATCTTTTCAAGTTTACTCTTACCTTTTTCTGTTTATGCACAAACGAATGCAACGACTAATATTGGTGATCAACTCTGTTCGCCACAAGGTGTTGCAGATTTGGTACCAGGGTTTCGAGGAGCGGATGGTCATTTTCAGGTGCCTAATCCTAAAACTGATTTACCGCGATTTTTACAGGCCTACGATGGTTTGCGCAATGTGATTGATGCGGCCTTAGCACAAGCGCAGATGAATAACACGTTAAGTGCTATTGGCAGCCAATCCTATCAACGGCTAAGCTTTGGTCCTAATTGGACGGCAGCAGAAGTGGGGATGGAGGCCAATGGCGATCAAATCCCGGATTTTTCCAAAGGTGGTTTTGGTGATTATGGCGGACCTTCTTTTATGCAAAATATCAAGCCAGTACCTGGCACAGGAAATACGTTTTACGCAGTACCAGACCAGGGCGTATTTATTAGCCCCATGCCTACAGTGCTGCGCTGCGTGAATGTATTGATGGAGACCTCAAGTCACGATAGCGGTACCTTTATTTCGCCCTCTTATGCGCTAGGAACAAAAGATGGTAAAGCATTTATGACCGTGAATGGTTGTCAAAATACCACGAAGATCATAAAGATCAATGGCCAAGAGGTGATGACACCAGGTGCGAGTTCGTATTTAGGGATACAAATTGCTACGCCGTATTTTAAGGCTGAGCCTCTGCCAGCTAAGAAAGGTGGCTAAGGTTGCTCTGTCATTATCCAGTTTAAGTCCCGTTGCAAAAGATAAGCTTTGTTGTCCGAGGGATCAATACAGGCGAGGCTCACCCAGCCATTGCCAAAAAGTTTTTGCAAAATTGGATTCGCTTGAATGAGGGGCATGATGACAGCTCGGGGTGCGTACACAATGGTTAAGAGGCGAAGCGCTTCATGATAAGGCTGGTCATCAGTCGCGTACACTGATTGTAGGGGTAGGCCGTGCATTAAGTCACTGGCATTGCCCTGCATAACTCCGATTTTGCCAATGACATTTTTGGTAACCTTGCTGCCGCCACCATACGAGACATTATCAAGGGTTGAGAATAGGTATTGGTTATTAATCCATTGGGCCACGACCATAGGCGCTGTGAGAATAGTCTGTAAAAATTTGCCATCTGTGTCATGTTGCCAGTCGTAAGAATGCAAGAAACAACGACCTTGTAAATTTAAATTTTTGGTGAGGGTTCTTGGGCCGACGATAAAAGCAGCATTACGGGCTAAGCCCCATTCTGGTCGTGGTTGTGCCCAATCTTGACTGCGCAGCAATGTGCCGTTGACCGGGTCTGCGATTGCACTGACACCAAACTCAGCAGCGCGCGATGCTGCATTGGTATGTCTGGCGATGATCAGGTTTTTCTTTAAATCGGCTATCAGGGTTTTATGTTGTGAATCACTAGGGTTGGCATCATACAGCGTGAGGTCATCAGTCGTGGTATCATGCTGAGCGGCCATAAATATCGTGTTATCGGGGATGATCAAGCCTCTTGCAGCAAGTATTAAGCGAATGTCTTTTTTATTTAAGATCAATGCTAAAATCCGGGCATTACTACCACCTGCATTACCCCCGCAAGCGCCACAGTCAAGGGCTGAGGCGTAAGCATTATTATGGGTGGTGCTGCCATGTCCACAAAAAACAATAACAGGCGCAAGATTCTGTGTCAGCCCCATCATGCGCAGCGCGCCCTCGGCATAATCAGCTTGTTGCGGTAGGTTAATATCTTCTAATATGGGGGTGGTATTGATTTCTGAGGCAATGATTGCTTTGCAAGTGCTCTTAAGGCTGCTCGTAAGTTGCGGCAGAAAAGTACGCGCCAGGGCTCGCAAGCCAAGCCAAGGGCCGAGCATTTCAGCCAGGGCTAATGGCGTGGCGAAATGATATTTCAATCCTTGATAAAAAGATTTTGGCAATTTAAGCGCGGATTTGCCCTGGTCATGACGCCTAATTTCGGCAGCATCATGGCCCTCAGGATGTTCATGCACTTCATGACAAGGTTTTAACAATACTGGGCAGGAGTCATGGGCCTCATCATCACCATAGTTTTTAACCCGCACCGGTAATCCAAAAAATCCGGCAAAGCCCAGGGTCTCATAATTGCCAGTGGCTTCTAACGCGCGGCGAAAAGGTTCAGAGCGGACATCGATACAAAACGCTAATTGCGCATCAGGTCTTTGTGTTGTCGTTAAATTGCCTGTTTGTGCTTGTCCCAAAATTTTTTGCAATAAGTCATCACGGTATGCTGCTTCAGCGGTAGCATTGGGTAATGCGGGGGCAGAAGTGCTATTGGTTGTTAAGACTTTCGCTTGTGGCCACAAAGCGCAGGTGATAATTAAACGCACCGCGACATAGTCGGTCATGGTAATTGGGTTTTTGTCATTAGTGCCGTTGCGCCAATCATTATTCCATTTAACATAGCCTGACCATCCAGACAACGCGAATAGCGATTGCTTAATAAACTCTTCTTGATCGCTAGCATTGATATGCAGGCGCACAAAGCTTTCTACAATAGCCTGCTCGGGATTGTTGGGTAAGTTAGCAAGCCAAGACGTCATCTCTGGATCTTTACACAAGTGGCTGTCAAATCGCGCAAGGTTAATAAAAGCATGATAAAAACCCTTGGCACGATTGGGCAAGGCAATAATGGCTTGGCCATCATCTAAAAAAGCCATCAGCCATTTAATCATTTCTCGATTAACCGCCTCGCGTCCAGGTTCAATCAAACGATTGATGTCTTTGTAGTGCTCTGCCAAAGTTAGCGCTTGTTCGATAGGGAAATCTTCGAAACCTTGCAAGGGATTGCAGGCAATAAAAGTTTTGATGGGCCAGACTGGTGCAATAACAGCAGCGGCTTGAGTCACTAGATTTTGTATAGGTGAATGAGCATTCATAGATTGTGTCCTTCTAGAATTGATAGTCAGTGCGGTTAGCAGTAATGGTACTGGCATTGGGTTGGCTGCTATTAAGTGCCGACATATACAGGCGCTGCCACAGCGTCGTTTTTTGTAAACGTTCACTGATATTTAGATTTAAGCAAATCCAAATCAAGAAAATAACAGCAAAGCCACTGGTGTAGATCGCATCAAGCGCTTGGGGTTGAAAGAGATTTAATGCTGCAAGTAAATAATCGATCACAAAGATGCTGGCGCCATAAAATAATCCAGACAACACACTTGCAAGGATAGCCAAAATCACCTTCACCAGGGTAATATTCGCCTCAAGGAAATTACAGGCAAATTGAGTGCAGGTCATAAAAGCCAAGCCAAGCATGATGATGCTAGTATTCTCAAGGCTAAAAATATTACGAGCGGTTAAGGCAAAAACATAAGCCCCGATCAGTCCAAAGATTGCAGCGAGAATGAAGGATAGCACAGTAGTGCGACCAAAGTGATTGTTGCGCAATTTTTCCTGGGCCACTGCGCCGCTACCTAAGAATAAATAAGCCTTAAATAAACCATGCCAGACAAGGTGCGATAGTGCGAGCGGAAATAAACCCATGCCGCATTCCATCACCATAAAACCCATTTGTCCCATGGTCGAGCAGGCCAGCATGCGCTTAATATCCGTTTGAATGAGTTTCCAGAACGTGCCAAGAATCACAGTGATGAGTCCAGCAATAAAGATCACATGCAGCAAGAAGGGTTTTGATAAGTAAAGGGGCGCGAAGCGGATCAAGAGAAAGCCACCGCCATTGACCAGGCCTGCATGCATCAAGGCCGAAACCGGAGTGGGGGAGTTGAGTGATGAGATCAGCCAACGATGAAAGGGGTAGATCGCCGATTGGGTCATCGCTGCTATAAAAATGAGGGTGAGCGCGATAGTAAGTTTTGCCGAGGGCTGAGCATTACTATTTGAGAGCAGGGTATGAAGAGAAAATGTGCCGGTGATATCAATCAGTAGATAAAATCCAATCGCCAGCAGTACGATGCCAATCCCCAAAGTTTTGAGTGCCAAAATTCCCGAAGCGCGTGCAGCCACCCATTCTTTTTTATGAATCATGAGGCGTGCTAACACGAGATTGCTAAGCGTCCATGCGCCAAGTAATATGAGTAGGTTATCGGCAAATACCATGACTAATAGGCTGACCGTTAAAAATAAGATATTCTTGAGATGCCCCTGATAATATCGATCGCCCATCATATAGCGCTTGGAAAAGCCGTAAACCGTTATCATCACCAAGATAATTAGTCCCGCCATAATCCAGGATAAGTGATCGGGTTGAAACAGTCCTTGAAATAATGTCATTGGAGGCCCTTTTTTTATGAGTAGCCTTATTTTAAGGCTGGCGATTGTATTTGTAAAATTAATAGTTTTAATTTAATATATTAAAAAAACTAATATAAGATTCTGGTGCCATTACATCTAGATAGCTTGCAGCTCAAAAACTTTATTGCGATTGTTGAGGTCGGTACTTTTAGCCAAGCAGCCGCCATGGTGGGCCGTACCCAAGCAGCATTGACGTTGCAAATACAAAAACTCGAAGATGAGCTAGGCTGCGCTTTGTTTAATCGTGAGCGCCGCAGAGTGACCCTGACGCAAGAAGGCGAAATATTTTTTGGCTATGCCAAGCGTATCGTGCAGTTGCAGTGGGAGGCGTATAGTCGCTTAAAAGAGCCAGACATCGAAGGCGAAATTCGCATCGGTACCCCAGAGGATTTCGCCACCCACTATCTACCGCAGGTCTTGGCCAACTTTAGAAAATACCACCCCCGCGTGCAATTAAACGTCGCCTGTGATTTAACGCTTAATTTAATTGATGGTTTTCACAAAGGTCTTTATGATGTGATTTTGTTTAAACGCGACCCGCAGCTAGTCAAATCAGGCATCAAAGTATGGCGCGAACCACTCGTGTGGGCCGCCGCCAATGATTATCAACCCGAAGAGTCATTGTCATTAGTGCTCTCACCCCAGCCCTGTATTTATCGGGCTAGAGCCCTAGCTGCCCTAGATCACGTAAAAAAACCATGGCATATGAGTTACACAAGTCCAAGCCTAGCGGGGACGCTAGCAGCAGTAAAAGCGGGGCTAGGCATTACTGTGTTGCCAGCAAATATGCTCCCCCCAGGAATTCACCCAATCCAAAAAGAACTAAAACTCCCTAAGCTTGCAGATGCAGAGATCGCATTAATTAAAAAAGATAATCTCTCCAAAGCCGGGGAAATGCTCGCTGAATATATTGTGCAGTGTATGGAAGGTAAGGCGGGGTAGTGTTAGTCATGGGGTGATGATGTTTGGTTATTTTGAAAGAAACGCTTGTAAGCCAATACAAATCACTTCTTTGCTTAAACGAATGGGAACATCACCGGGATAAATCACTGTCAGCTCTTTGTCCTGGTCGGCGAGGGTAGCTCGGTGCGCTTTTAGTCAGACCAGTGTGGTAACGCAGCTATCTTTTTGATAAACGCGCTGGCAAGTGGGGCGAGAATTTGCGTTATAACTTCTCTTTCTTAAGCAGCCCCTCAAGATACCCCTTGCGCTCGCTACTCTCAGCCTTAGAAGCGAAAAAAGCCTCGCGCTCTTGGGCTTCGAGTCGCGCTAGGCGCTCTTTGCGTTGCTGTGAAATACTTCGTATATGCTCGGAGCGTTTGGATTTGGCGGTGGCATCTAATTTTTCGGGATTATATTCATCAGGCATTGGCATTAAATCAATGCAATCGACCGGGCAAGCTGGTACGCAGCGTTCGCAGCCGATGCAGTCTTCGGTGATCACAGAATGTAACAGTTGGCTAGCGCCGATAATGGCATCGGTTGGGCAGACATCTAAGCATTTGGTGCAGCCGATGCAATCTTCTGGGCGGATAATCGCTTGCTTAAGGGTCATGGTTTTTTTTGAATTAACTCATTGACTTTTAGCTCATCCACGCGCGTGATTAAAGGCGTGAAGGCGTTTAGTTGATGATCCAGTAAGGGCTTGGTTAAATCATCCCATGTCAGGGGTGCGATATTAAAAAATGCCTCAGCTTTGAGCGTCAGCTCAGGCACAATCGGCTTTAAATAAATTAACAAAATTCTAAATAGATTTAAGGCTTGCGTGCAGATTAGTTGGACTTCGGGGAGTTTGCTTTCATCTTTAGCCAGGCTCCAAGGCTGATGCTGATCCACAAATTGATTGGCAATATCAGCCAGCGCCATAATCTCACGAATCGCTTTGGCGTAATTCAACTTTTCAAAGTCATTAGCAATACCTGCGGATTTGTCGACAAAGCTTTGCCACAGTTCTTGATTCATAAGGTTTTTTGCAAGCTGGCCATTAAATTTTTTCTGAATAAAGCTGGCCGAGCGGCTGGCGATATTAACAAATTTGCCAACCAAGTCGCTATTCACACGATGCACAAAATCAGCCAGATTGATATCCAAGTCCTCAACGCCGCTATTGAGCTTAGCAGCAAAATAATAGCGCAGATATTCAGGGTTTAGGTCTTGCGCAAGGTAATCATCGCCTTTGATAAAAGTCCCGCGCGATTTGGACATCTTCTCGCCATTAATCGTCAAAAAGCCGTGGCAATGAATCTCTGTCGGCGTGCGAAAATCTGCGGCGTGGAGCAGTGCTGGCCAAAACATGGCGTGAAAATACATAATATCTTTGCCGATAAAATGATGTAATTCAGTGGTCGAATCTTTGTGCCAAAATTCATTAAAATCTAAATTAGTGCGATCGCACAAAGCCTTGAAGCTATTCAGATACCCCACGGGCGCATCAAGCCACACATAAAAATATTTGTCGGTCGTGCCGGGAATTAAAAAGCCAAAATAGGGCGCATCGCGCGAGATATCCCAGTCGCTTAAGCCTTGGTCAAACCATTCTTTGAGCTTATTATGCATCTCGCTTTGCAAATGCGCCTCGGTCCAGGTCGCTAAAAAATCGCGATATTGGGTAAGCTTAAAAAAGTAATGTTCGCTTTTTTTCAAAATTGGTGCAGTTCCCGATAACACTGAAACTGAATCTAATAAATCTTTGGGACTGTAGGTGGCGCCACATACTTCACAGCTATCGCCATTTTGATTTTTGGCCTTACAACGTGGACATGTGCCCTTAACAAAACGATCTGGCAAAAACATGTTTTTGACGGTGTCAAAGCATTGTTCAATTTCCGCTGTATCAATCGCGCCATGGGCTTTGACTTTGGCGTAAATATCATAGGAAAGGGCTTTGTTGGTCTCCGAATTTGTAGACTCAAAACCATCAAACTGAATCAAAAATTGATTAAACGTTTTTAGTTGTTCAGCGCCAATGCGATCAACCATTACCTCAGGGGCTTCTTTGTTTTCTTCGGCTTTAAGCATAATCGGCGTGCCATGAGTATCGTAACCCGAAATGGCATAGCAGGTATGGCCGCGCATACGCTGAAAGCGCACCCAAATATCGGTTTGAATGGCCTCAACCAAATGCCCAAGATGAATCGAACCGTTGGCATAAAACAGCGCGGTAGTGGCAATGATTTTTCTAGGCGTCATATTCAATCAACTTTTATGTAACACATAGCTTATTTTAGCATGGAACTCTTGGTATTTGAAGGATTTGCTGGAATGGTAAAGTCCAGCTGAGTTAAGGGCACCAGGATTTGATAAACTAAAATTTTGTCCTTGTTAATGATCGGCTTAATTTTGCCAGTGTCTTCCCAGTGACTGATGATCTTACGTGTTGCATCAGAAGTTACCAAATCTCTAAATCGCATATCGAAAAGAAAATAGCGAATATCAGGATAATTGATTAACGTTTGTTGCAGCATCTTGGGGTCGTTAAATACTTGTGGCAGCATATCAGCGCCATAAGTCTCAGGTGGCAATTGTATCATAAGGGGTGAGAGCAGGGGGATGGTATGGTAAATGAGCATGGGGCTAAGGATTTTACCATTAAAACCAGGGGATATAGTATAGCGCTTAACCTCCATGAATCCAGGGCGGATATCAAAGATATTATCTTTTGCCACGGTTTCATGTTGGATGAGTGTTGTTTGCTGCAAATTATTAATGACATAAACAGCGCTTGCAGAAATACCCAGGGCTAGGAATAAAAATGACAGTTGGTTAATTCGATAGCCATTTTTTCGGACATACGTAATCACATGAAGGTCCATATTGTTATGAATGATAATCAAGCTAACCCAGACTGATAAAATTGGCAATAAAAGGGTTAGGTTGCGAACATCATAAGAGTAGAAAAATGCCCATACGAAAAAATACGGCCCAAAAAAATAAAAGACAAAGCGCCAAAAACGAGGTAAAGATTTAGAGAAGAAATAAGTGAAAATCAGCATAATTACAGCAGCCCAGCTCAGGTAAATGATTTCATCAAAATAAAATAGCCAGGAGTTAATCCGAAAAATATTCCAGATCAAAAATAATAAATCAGATCCCTGTGAATGCAGGACTTCATGATTTTCAGCATAAATATACCAAGGCAGAACGAGGAGTGCGATGAGTGCGTAAGAAAGCATTAATAATAATTCGGGTCTTTTGCAGGTGTCAAAACGCACTAAAGCCACGAGCAGTAGCGGTGCTAAGATAGCAGTAGCAAGGCCCGCGGGTTTTACTAGGATAGAAGCGGAGATAACGAGAATAATTTGCAGATAAGCCCGCCAAGGAAACGTTTTTTGAGTGCTGTGGCTTAGGTCATAGATTAGTTTTAAGGATAAGAGATTGAAGAATGCACACACCCAATCCATATGGCCATTATGGATGTAAATCCACTCCGCGTACATCCAGATGCTAGTGATAATGCCAGCTAACAGATAGGCGCGATTACGTTCACGCCGAAACAAATCGAAGAAAATAATCATAAACAAAATCGGGAATAATTCATTCAAACTTGCAGGGAACATTTCCAAAACGATGTTATTGGGGAGTGTCCCCATCATGACGTAAGGAATCGACCAGTTGGTGGTGAGTAGCTGTGGATAATGCCAGGTGAGGATGGGGAATTGATTTTGTGACCAAGCAATAGCCCAAATGTTATAAGACACAGAAGGATCACGTATGCCAAAAACCATGCCCAAATTACTTACCCACTGCCAGAGCATAATGCCAAAAATAGCAGCAAAAATCCAAAAGTAAATGCGGGTGTGTTGACCCTGCTCGATTTTTTCATGTTTTTCATACAGCATGAATGGCTGTGTCCAAAAGCGTGGATAACAATAAAATAGGGCAAGCAGCTCTAGGGCCACAATGATCCGTAAAACAATAGGTAGGTAAAAATGTAGGCTCGTGAGGCTAAAGACGACAGCATAATTAATCATAAAGCTAAAAGTCAGGATTAGGGGTAGGTCGATCCAAAAATTTTTCTGGTGCCCATTGCCCAGAATACGATATAAAATAAGCCCTGGGATCAGGAGCATTTGTAGAACGCCAATAAGACCTAGCAGATAAGTCATGATTTTATTCCTTATTTTTTTGTACTGCTCAAGCACTGTACGCAATAACTGCGTGACTTTTTATTAAATTAGCAACATAATACCAACATCTAGTCAGTCTAACAAATAAATGACAGAAACAGCAATTGCGCAGATCATGCGCCGAATTAAGCGAATTCATTTTGTGGGAATTGGTGGCGCAGGGATGTCGGGAATTGCCGAAGTTTTGCACAACCTTGGTTATATAGTTACCGGCTCAGATTTAAAGCGTTCTGCTGTGGTTCTGCGCCTACAGGGGCTTGGTATTCATATATTTATTGGGCATAAAGAAGAGCACTTACGTCAATCGGATGTGGTGGTTGTTTCTACAGCAATATCGCCCGAGAATCCAGAGGTGAAAGAAGCACATTTACGGCGCATTCCGGTGATTCCAAGAGCGCAGATGTTGGCGGAGTTAATGCGCTTCAAGTACGGTATTACCGTCGCGGGAACTCATGGAAAAACCACAACAACGAGTTTATTGGCCAGTATTTTTGGTGAAGCGGGGTTAAAGCCCACTTTTGTGGTAGGCGGCAAAGTAAACAGCGCAGGCGCTAATGCCCGTTTGGGAGAGGGGCGTTATTTTATCGCTGAGGCTGATGAAAGTGATGCCTCTTTTTTGCACTTAACACCATTGATTACGGTAATCACTAACATTGATGCCGATCATATGCACACCTATAACAACGATTTTTCAGAATTGCGTGCGACGTTTTTGCGGTTTATTCAGCGCCTGCCATTTTATGGTTTGGCAGTGATGTGTATTGATGATCCGGAAGTGAAAGCGATTTTGCCAGAAATTACGTGCTCAGTCACCACTTATGGTTTTTCTGAAGAGGCTGACATTCGTGCGGTTGATTTTGTGCAGACTAATTTGCAATCGAGTTTTACCGTGTTGTATGGCAAGGGGCATCAGAAATCATTCAAAGTAAAATTAAATTTAGCCGGACGGCACAATGTCCAAAATGCCTTGGCGACGATAGCGGTAGCACTTGATTGTGGTATTCCCATTAGCAATATTAAAAAATCATTAGCACATTTTGCCGGTGTTGGTCGGCGTTGTCAGCAATATGGCACGGTGATGATTGGGGGTAAAAAGCTAACGCTGATTGATGATTATGGACATCATCCTCAAGAAATTCGAGTGACCTACGAAGCGTTGAAAAATGCCTATCCTGATCGACGGGTTATTTTAGCATTTCAGCCGCATCGCTATAGCCGTACCCAAGAGCTATTTGATGATTTTGTGAATGTGTTATCGGGTGTTGACTTATTATTGTTATTTGAAGTGTATAGCGCGGGAGAGTTGCCGATTACGAATATTGATAGCAAGGCGCTCAGCCGCTCGATTCGCCAAAGAGGTAAGTTAGATCCCATTTACGTTAATGATTTTGATGACGCAATTGAGTTGTTGCCCAATATTTTAAAAGACGGTGATATTCTAATGACTCAGGGTGCGGGAGATATTGACCAGTTGATACATCGCCTGCTAAAACGTAATATGGCTAAAAAATCAAAAAAGAGATCGGTGTGAAACGAGACATTGAAAAAGGCATTATTCTTGAAAATGTTAATTTAAAGCGCTTTACCTCTTGGGGTATTGGTGGCAATGCTGAATTTTTCTACTGGCCCCGCGATTTGGCCGATTTACAAAATTTTCTCCAAACGCATCCAAAGCAGCCGGTTACTTTTTTGGGCCTGGGTAGCAATACCTTGGTCAGTGATTTGGGCGTTGCCGGAACGGTGATTATTACTCAGGGTGCTTTAAAAGAAATGACCTTGGTTGATCCCCACACTGTGCGCGCTGAGGCCGGAGTGTCCTGTGCGCAAGTGGCCCGTTTTGCTGCAAAAAATAATTTAGTAAAAGGTGAGTTTTTAGCGGGAATTCCCGGGACTGTGGGCGGGGCACTGTATATGAATGCTGGTGCTTTTGGTGGTGAAACGTGGGAGTATGTCAGTAGCGTAGAGACGTTAAACTCGCAGGGGCAGATACAAAAAAGAATGCCGGAAGAGTTTTCTGTGGGCTATCGGTTTTGCAAGGGATTGGCAGAGGGTGAGTGGTTTGTTGCTGGGTATTTTACCTTTGAGCCTGGTGATGGTAAGGCGAGCCTTGAAGGCATTAAGCATTTGCTGGAGACTCGTGCACAAACGCAACCTACGGGTGAGCCTTCTTGTGGTTCGGTATTTCGTAATCCTCCCGATAATTTTGCCGCAAAATTAATTCAAGAGGCGGGTTTAAAGGGCTTTACGATTGGCGGTGCGCAAATATCACCGAAGCATGCTAATTTCATTATCAACGTAAATGAGGCAAGTGCCCAAGATATTTTAGATGTAGTTGCACATATTCAAACAACCGTTAAAGAAAAATTTGCGATTGACCTTGTCCCTGAAATGAAATTTATCGGGCGTCGTTAATATTTGCAAATACTAATGCCCCAAGCCCATAAAGCATTAGACTCACAGCCACAAGGATAAAAAGATTCGCAAACAAAAATGCGCTGTCTAGGCGACTTAAAGAATTTTGCATTAAAAATCCTAAGCCTCGACTGCCGCCCACCCATTCTGCAATAATCGCTGAAAGCATCGACCAGGCAATCGCAATTTTTAAACCCGCGCTGATGCTTTTAAAGCTCCCTGGTAAAATCACATGCAAAAATAAACGCAAGCGAGATGCTTTTGCGGTAATGGCAAGCTCGAGCCACAGTTTAGGAATTTGGTTAAAACCATTCATCGCTGCGATAAAGATAGGAAAAAAGAGTGAGAGCACTACAATAGTAAGCTTGGCCGACCAGCCAAAGCCAAGCCACAACACGATAAGTGGTGCTAATACCATCAGCGGTAATGCCTGGCTTAGCACAATCAGGGGTTGCAACAATGCTGCCAAAAAGGGTATAAAATAACAAAGGCTGGCAAGGCTTAAGGCTAAGAGGGTGGCAAGAGTGAGTCCGAGTAAAGCTTCACCTAGGGTGTAGCCACAAGCCATGAAAATACTGCCATAATTATCCGTAAAACTCTGGATGACATCAGTAAAGCTAGGAAGAAAATAATGCGGAATATGCAAAACCGCAACACCAGTCCACCATAGTAGGGAGAGTAGAAGCATGAGGCTGATCAGCCCTAAAGTTTTATGTGTCATTCTATAATTTCCTAAGTTTTACTCAGATCAGCCCAGTACGTCGTCCTGATAATGCGTAGCATTCATCAGGATCCAGGACCAGATATTTATTTTCAAATATCATTTGAAAATTCAAAGCCTAAGTTTTATTGGGTCTGTTTTAGCCTAGATCCTGATGCCTCAAGCTGCATATGGGGATCAGGGCGGCGAAATTGCTGCAGTTAATCACGACTTGCCCAAAATTGCAATCTCCTCTTGAAATAAAGTTTTAATTGGTGCGGGCAGTGCGAGCTTTTCTAAAGCACGCAAAGAGTAGCACTGCAAGGTTTCATGGGCAAAGCCATCAACAGGCAAGAGCCAGGGCGTAAAGTTCAGTTGGAAATGCGTAAACTTATGCACACGTGGCTTTAATGCATTGGCTGTGTCGATATCAAGATGGTGGGTGTCGCACCAGGCAGAAAGCATGGCTTCATCCTCAAAAAATAACGGCGTATTGAGCCCGCCCCAAATCCCTGAGTTTTTACGAGTTTCTAAGAATACTTCATGTTTTAAAGGGTTATAAAGTACCAGGCAATGCTGGGTTTTGGTGGGGTAGGCTTTTTTAGGCTTTTTTGCGGGAATATCAGCAGTAAGATTATTTTTAAAAGCTTGGCAATCTTGATTCACAGGGCAGGACGGGCAGTTAGGTTTGCTTTTAGTGCAAAGCGTCGCTCCTAAATCCATAATCGCTTGCGTGTATGCAGGTAATTCAGTATCAGGCAGTAGCTTAGTTGCATAAGCCCATAGTTGTTTTTCAATAATCGGTAGGCCTGGGTATTCCTGGATTCCTAAAAAACGCGTTAACACCCGTTTCACATTACCATCTAGAATCGCAAGTTTTTGCCCAAAAGCAATCGCCAAAATAGCATGGGCAGTGGATTTGCCAATGCCAGGTAAGCTGATTAGGGTTTCGGGGGCTTCTGGAAAGACACCATGATATTGTTCCACAATCATCACGGCCGTTTTATGTAAATTACGCCCGCGGGCATAATAGCCCAAGCCCGCCCAAAATTGTAAGACATCAGAAGATGCAGCCTCTGCCAAGGTATGAATATCAGGAAAGCGCGTCATAAAGCGCTCATAATAAGGGATCACGGTGCTAACCTGTGTTTGTTGCAGCATAATTTCAGATATCCACACCCGATAAGGCGTGATGTCTTTTTGCCAGGGTAAATCTTTGCGCCCCGCTTGATAAAACCAGCTCAGCAGTTGACTTGCAAAATTCATAGCGTTAATCTTATGGTTACTTTATGAGATTGTACTCAAATGCGTTATTTTTTGCTTGGTTTTTTACTGGTCATGTCGTTTGTGCAAGCATATGCAGATGATGCGAGCATGGTCACTGTGCCTTTGGTACCAGCAACTGTGTCCGAAAATACCAATATCTTTAATAAAATAAGTCAGGCTGTGAGTAAAAAGCCAGCGCCTAAGCCTGCAAACTTAAAAGCTTTATCAGGGTTGGGGGGCGCTAATATTTCCGATCCTCTCGTCCCAGTTACCTATAAAGCGGCAAGTAGTCCAGTGAATCATCCAGATGCGCCTCGTGCCGTTGATCCTGAAATTACTCAGCAAACGGACGGTGCATTTCATGGCGCCGAAGACAATCTAAGTTTATATGTTACCCAAATCCAGTGTCAGGCCACAGGCATTAATACAAGCAGTTGTAATAATCAAGGCACGACCAATACAAGTTCAGGTGTGATCAGTAACGTCAATAAGTTTTTGCTCAATAGCGTGACCTCTTCCCTTGGGATTGGCGTGCAGGTGCATTTTTAAAATATAAGCACTGCGTAAAATTTGAATTTAAGCTCAAGGTATGATAGTATATACGCAAATGTGAATACACAGGGGGTGGGGTGAAAACACGATCATTTAAAAGTGGTAATAGCATAGCCATTCGCGTACCGAAACATTTTGGACTAAAGGTAGGGGATCTTTCAATACAAAAAATGGGAGATATTTTTATTGTTCAACAGCCTCAACATTCTTGGAAAGAGATGTTTGCGAAGTTAAAAGGTGGGGTATCCGATGACTTTATGAAAGAAAGGAATCAGCCTCCTCTGGACGAGCGAGAAGCATTATGATTAAGATAATGTTAGATACAAATATTTGTATTTATATTTTGAAACAACAGCCAGCGAGCGTCATTGATTATTTTGAGCATTATCAAATCGGCGAGCTTGCTGTATCAGCGATTGCCTATGGGGAGCTCATTTATGGTGCCTATAAGAGTGCCCGGAAAATAGAAAACCTGGCCAAAATTGAAATTTTAATGAATACGTTAAAGATTTTGTCTGTTGACGAAGATGTCGTTCATCATTATGGCGTGATCCGTCAAGCAATGGAAGTAAAAGGGGTGGTCATTGGGGCTAATGATTTTTGGATTGCAGCACATGCCTTGTCAATGCAAGTGCCTTTGGCGACGAATAATACAAAGGAATTCATAAAGGTTCCGGGGTTAGAGCTTGTTAATTGGGTGTAATATCAATTTTCAGTTTAATTATCGTAGGTAGCGTATAATGTTGCTTCACTGTTTAACATATGAATTATCAGAGGCTTAGCCTAATATTTTGACATTGGCCGTAAAATATAGTTGATTTTTATATTAATTTGTGTTATATTTTATTGGTGGTATGAATAAATTAAATCTGGGGGTTTTGAAAATGAAAAAGATTACAACTGTGCTCTCATCGCTAGTTTTAGCTCTAGTAGGTATGCATGCTTATGCTGCAAATCCCAATTGTCCGAGTGATACCCAATTTCAGACGGCTAGCCAAGAACAAGCTTGCTGCCCTCCGGCGACTAAAATTGCCTTTGCTCAAATAGGTCCTGGAGTTGATGGTGAGGGCGCACTGATCAGTGCTCAAAATCAAGCCTATTTTATTAGTTACGATGACAATACGAAGAGCAGCATTGTCCTGCATCCTAAAGTTGTGGAGCCTAACAGCATGGTTGATGGTGTAGTGTATGGCCACACTTTTGAATCAAACGATTTTGGCCGTATTACAAATAATTTAGTGACTTGCTACTATACTTATACAGGATTCACGGGAGTCACTGTTTTTGCGATTATGGAAGGCACGCAGCAACAATAAGCGTTTGTTAATCGATATTCAGTCCCGACGATTGCCCTGGCAAAGTCGGGACTTCTTATTTGCAAAGTGGCCGATTTGTGCTATAATCACTCCGTAATACCATAAGAATTGGTTTACTTGTGATCCCAAAGCGCTACTTGCCGTGGTTTGTTATAGTTCTCGGGTCGTTCTTCGTCCTTTATCAGTTCTTGCTTCAGTCTACCAATAGCGTAATGGTTGGGCCATTAATGCTGGATTTTCATGCTAGCTTAACGCAGATTGGATTTTTATCTTCCAGCTTTTTTTATACTTATGTGATTTTACAAATTCCTGCGGGGATTTTAGTCGATCGTTTTGGTGCGCGTGCGCTGTTGGTGGGCGGGTGCCTTTTAACCGCGATTGCGGCAATTATTTTTGGTTGTGTGCATGATTTTCAGGATGCGGTAGTGATGCGGCTGTTGATGGGCTTGGCAAGTAGCCCTGGAGTCGTTGGCGTGATGTATCTAGCTGGCCGTTGGTTTCCTCGGGAAAAATTTGTCTTGCTTGCCGCTTTAGTTGAGACGATCGGGATGCTAGGCGGGGCAGTGGGTGAAACGAGCTTAGCAAGTTTAGTGGCTCATGTCGGTTGGCGCATGGGGATGGTCATGGTTGGCTTAGGCGGTATTGTGCTTGCGCTAGTCCTATTAATTGTCATCCGTAATGAGCCCAAAATAGCGATCCACAAACCTTGTGAGAAGGCGCCGACCAAAGAACTTTGTCGGCGCTTTTTTAATGCCTTAACCCACAAAGCCGTGTGGATGGGGTGTTTGTATGGTGCATTTAGCTTTTCAATCATCGGGGGTTTTGGTGGCTTGTGGGCGATCCCATTTTTGCAGCAGATTTATAACTACAGCATTACCCAAAGCGCTTGGATCAGTAGCATGATTTTTATTGGCGCTTCGATCGGTGCTGGCGGATCAGGTCTATTGGCTTGTGGTAAAGTCAATATTAAATATCTAATGGTATCAGCAAGTCTCATAGGGGTGATGTGCCTTGGCGCCATTTTATTTTTGACCTGTGCTTTTTGGGAAAATGCTTTATTGTTTTTAATTTTAGGGATCAGCACTGGCTGTTATGCCTTGGCCTTTGCCCATGTCAAATTAAATACCTGCGAAACGATCTGCGCCAGTGCCATGGGTTTGACCAATATGATGTGTTTATTATTGGGGGCCCCGATTTTACAGCCTTTGGTAGGGCAGCTGCTCGCCTATTTAAACTCTCTAGCAAAACCCTCTATAATGGTTTACCGATTAGGGATGTTGCCTTTCTTAATCGTTTTAGGATTTGCACTGATCACCGCGTTGTTTATTCAGAAACCTGAGGAGTTAAAAGATGCCAACTAATTATATCATTACCATCGCTATTGCGGTGCTTATCATCGCCGTTATGTTCGGCATGCAAACGATCAAGCAAGTCCCCCAGGGCTATCATTGGACACTTGAGCGCTTTGGGCGTTTTGTTTGTACCCTAAAGCCTGGCCTGCATTTTTTAATCCCTTTTGTTGATAACATTGGTTATCGCGTGAATATGAAAGAACAGGTCTTAGATATTGCCTCGCAAGAAGTGATTAGCGCTGACAATGCGATGGTGACCGTGAACGGCGTCGTATTTTTTGTAGTATTAGATGCCGCAAAATCAGCCTATGAAGTCAATCAGCTCGACTTTGCCATTACCAATTTGGTGATCACTAATTTACGCACAGTGTTAGGCAGTATGGAGCTCGATGAAATGCTCGCGCAAAGAGCGCGCATTAATACCGAAATGTTAAAAACCCTAGGTGCTTCCGTACAGCCTTGGGGGATTAAAATCACCCGCATCGAAATCAAGGATATCTCACCACCCGCAGATTTAATCGAGGCTATGGCCAAACAAATGAAAGCTGAACGCGAAAAACGCGCCGCAATTCTCGAGGCCGAAGGTCAAAAACAATCAAAAATTTTAAAAGCTGAAGGCGAAAAGCAATCTGCAATTTTACAATCCGAAGGCGTGCGCCAAGCAACGATTTTACAAGCCGAAGCAAAGCGAGAAGCTGCATTCCGCGAAGCCGAGGGCCGCGAGCGTCAAGCCAAAGCCGAGGCGGTTGCCACCGAGATGATGTCGCTCGTATTAGAAGAGGGCGGTAATTTACACGCACTCAATTATTTTATCGCTCAGCGTTATCTTGAGGCTTTGGGACAATTAGCACAGAGCGACAATCAAAAAGTGATGATGTTGCCGATGGAAAGCACGCAAATTTTGGGAAGCTTAGGTGGGATTCGCGAGTTATTAGATGCTGCCGCAGCATCGAGTACGCACCACAAGAAAGGATAATCAATCAAACAAGGAGAGGCTATGTTAGAGCGTGTAGTGGGAGAAGCATTTACCTTTGATGATGTGCTACTGTTGCCGGGGCATTCAACCGTGCTGCCTGTGGATGTGAGTCTTGCCACACATTTAACCGCGAATATTGCTTTAAATATTCCACTCCTGTCAGCAGCCATGGACACTGTTACCGATGCGCGTATGGCGATTGGCATGGCGCAAGAGGGCGGCATGGGAATTATCCATAAAAATATGCCCTTAGAGTTACAAGCCGCTGAAGTGCGCAAAGTCAAAAAATTCGAAAGCGGCGTGATCAAAGATCCGGTCACCGCAACGCCTGACTTAACCATTCGTGAGCTCGTTAATTTAATTAAGCAACATCATTTCTCTGGCGTGCCTGTGGTCGTGGGCGATGAGTTAGTAGGAATTGTCACAAGTCGTGATATCCGCTTTGCCACGAATTTAGATCAACCGATTCAAAAGGTTATGACTCCCAAAGAAAAATTAGTGACAGTGAAAGAGGGTGCTTCGCGCGCAGAAGTACAAAAGTTACTGCACGAGCATCGCATCGAAAAAGTCTTGGTCGTTAATGACAAATTTGAATTAACGGGGTTGATCACTGTGCGCGATATTCATCGTGCGATTGAAAAGCCTTTTGCGTGTAAAGATACCTCAGAGCAATTGCGCGTCGGTGCTGCAGTGGGTGTGGTTGGAGATACTGATAAACGCATTGAAGCCTTGGTTGCGGCTGGCGTTGATGTCTTGGTCGTAGATACCGCGCATGGCCATTCACAAGGCGTAATTGAGCGCGTGCGTTGGATTAAGAAAAACTTTAAAGTCGATGTGATCGCCGGCAATATCGCGACTTATGATGCGGCAAGAGCGTTGATTGATGTGGGTGTTGATGCTGTCAAAGTCGGTATTGGTCCTGGTTCGATTTGTACTACCCGTATTATTGCAGGCGTCGGTGTGCCCCAGCTTACGGCCATTAGTGAAGCTGCAAGAGCTACCCACAAAACCAAAGTGAAAATCATCGCCGATGGCGGTATTCGTTATTCCGGTGATATCGTCAAAGCCTTAGCCGCAGGCGCTGATGCCGTGATGTTAGGTGGATTATTTGCAGGGACTGAAGAGTCTCCTGGTGAAGTAGAATTATTCGAAGGCCGCTCATACAAAGTCTATCGCGGCATGGGCTCAATCGCCGCCATGAACAAAGGCTCTTCCGATCGCTATTTCCAAGAAAGCCTACACTCCGATAAATTAGTCCCCGAAGGCATCGAAGGCCGCGTACCCTATCGCGGCCCCATCGTAAATATCGTGCATCAGCTATTAGGTGGATTGCGTTCAGGCATGGGCTATACCGGCTGCGCCAGTCTTAAAGATCTGCATACCAAAACCAAGTTCGTGCGCATCACCTCAGCCGGCGTGCGCGAAAGCCATGTGCATGACGTGACCATAACCAAAGAGCCACCGAATTATCAGACGAAGACTTAACAGCTACTCGTCAAGCATTTAGGCCCGGCGTGGCAGGCTGTTCTGCGGGATGTTGTTCTGCAAACGGAAGTCGTGGTGCCCCTGGTTGATTCATGGAGTAAACAAAAATACTCTTGACGGCATCGCTTGCATGAGGTTGGACTATCGAATTGCCTGATAGTGCAAGAGTGTTAAGTGCTCTATATACCTTTTCATTGCCTTTGATTGCTGCAGCCCCAGCATTGTAAGTGGCGAGATTCTTAAATGCTATCGCGGCATTTTGTTGAATAAAAAAATCCGCCGAGTGTAAAAAAACTCCTATAATTTCAACGCCATTCGCCCTGACCACTTCTGCAGCGGCGGCATTAGATCTAATAAGATTTATGAGCGCTGGTAGCCCAGCCTGATGAATATTAGCATTACCCCACTCAAGAGCAGCTAATATCGTTGGAATCGCTCTTCCCTGGATAAGTAACTCGAGTGAGGATTCTGATTGTTTAGCGAGATTGGCGATTGTGCGTAGTGCCTGCGCCTTCACAGGTGGCTCCGTGGTTGCTAAAAAAACCATTAATTTTTCAATAAAATTCGAAGTAGTCATTGCTTGAGCTCCAGCTTTAGAGGCAGCAAGGTTTGCAATCATACTAAGTATTTGTAAATCAATAAGATGAGATCTTTGTATAGATAAAGAATCCATAAGCCTGTTAATAATGCCTGCTTTTACGAGTGCTTGACATCCTGTCTCAGAAGAGTACGTGACATCTACGCTCGGTCTAACTTCAATAACATGAGCAAGTGCTAATAATACCTGGGTGAGCATGGCATCAAAGGTGTTATCGTTTATGAGGTTAACAAGGGCGGTTATTGTCTTCACATCTGTCATCTGATCTGATGTAAGTTTAGTATGTTTTATAATCTTTTCCATATCACTTCGCCTCGGGCGACCTTCCCATAAACGCTTTAAGAAGTCTTCTGATCGATCATCAGAGCCTCGGGCAGAACTTTGCAAGGTGTTGAGTTCTTTGCCGGAAGAAACGTACAAGACTACTAATGCCAATAGTGCCAGCAGGGCCATGACAAGAAATCGTGGGTTTATAGAAAATCTTCGAGCGGGAGCTGCTGCCCTCCTCCTTTGCACGGGGGGAGGGAGTGGTTGATGGACAGTACGTTCTGCTGCTGCCTCACGCGCTGCTCGTCGTGCCAATGATTGTGCTGCTACCTCTGCTTCTCGCGTCGCTCGGTCTATTGCTGCTTGTGCGGCGGCTCTTTCCGCTCGTTCTGCTCTTTCTATTACTGCGGCTGCAGCTTTTTTCCTTGCCGTGTTAATGAGCTGTACCACTTTGTCTTGTTCGCGCGGACTTGCATACACAACCTGATGATTTTCTAAAAGAAGTTGGCTAGCGCGTTCGTACTGGCGATGGCGATTGTCGCACAGTATTTCAACGGCTGCTTTTACAAGGGCGCCATTTTGAGCGTGCTGGACACACAATTCAACGACGTTACCTTCTTCAGTTCCATCTGTGGTCGGGATTTTTATAATTAGTTCTAAGGGGTTCATCTGATCTGGTAATGTAGGTAAATATTCCGCTAAAAATTTCTCAGCCTCAGGCCTCGCCTGCTCACCTACGGCATATGCGCGCTTCCATGTTGTATAGACAGCATCAAGGACAGTATCATTGCTTTTGATTGTTTTAGGAGTGGTGTGTGTATCTTGTTTTTTTTCAAAATAGTAGTTGCGTTGTGGGTTTTTAAAACTATTCATCATCATGTTATACAATCCTAAATTCTTTTATTTATTAATATACTTGCAGTGATTTTAACAGTTAAAATATTTATGTCAAATTATTTTGCTGTTGTTTTTATGTCCAGAGATCGAGTGCTATGACTGATTTGACTTTGAAAAGACTGCTGCATAACCCAGGCATGCCACTCCCTAGCGCCATCCTTGGATGAGTAAGGAAGGATTGAATGCAGCTATGCTGCATGCTCTTGGGTCCTGGTTCCTCCGCAAAAATTGCTGCGCAATTTTTCGAAGGATGACGCTGGGGTGGGTGTGAGCCTAGGTCTGGGTGATGCAGTAGTCTTTTGAAAATTTGTGCAAACGCTAAATCATTCGCTAAATCATTGTCTTTTAATCGAGACTTGGTATAAGATAAATCCTAAGGATTTTCCTAAAGTTTTGAATCGATGGCAGAAGCAAAAAAACTAGAAGTAGCCTACCAGGGCGGAGTCGTGAGTTTTAAGGGTGAGCTTACCTTGGACACGATTGCCGAGGCTGTATTTTTGCAGGATCAAAAAGTAAAAGTCATTGATGCGACGAATCTTGAAAAATTAGACACTGCTGGCGTATTGTTGATTCTAAAGTTATTAAAAGCCAAGATCAATCCCAATAATTTATTAAATTTAAAAGCCGAGGAAGAACATCTATTGCATCTTGTGCAAGAGCAAGAGTCAGTAAAGTGGATGATTCAAAAACATCAATTATCTGCACAAAAATTTATTAAAGAAAAAATTCCGGCAACCTGGCGTACGCCCTTTGAAATTTTGGGTAAATGGGCATTTTATAAAGTTGAGCAAATTAAAATATTTTTAAGATTGATCGGTGAGTTGAGTATTGGTTTTGTGAAGTCTATTAAAGCAATACGGCGCTTTCCCTTTCCCAATATTGTAGGCGTTGTGGATAACGCGGGGTGCCGGGCTTTGCCTATCTTGGGTTTGTTAGCATTTCTTATTGGTGTGGTCTTGGCGTATCAAGTGGGCGTTCAACTGAAAAATTATGGGGCCGATGTGTTTATTGTGCGCTTAACGGGGATTGCAATTCTGCGCGAATTCGGCCCCTTGATGGCCGCGGTGATTATCGCTGGGCGCAGTGCCTCTTCTTTTACCGCCGAGATCGGCACTATGAAAGTGAATCAAGAAATCGATGCACTAAAAACCATGGGTATATCCCCAGTTGAGCGCTTAATTTTGCCCAAGTTTTTAGGCATGCTGATCATATTTCCGTTTTTAATTTTGTGGGCAGATATTTTGGGTATGTTAGGCGGCATGGTGATGGCGCATGCTAGTTTAGATATTAGCTTTGAGTCTTTCATGCAAGAGTTTCAGCGTTCAGTACTGGTTAAGCAGTTTTGGCTTGGCATGGGCAAGGCGCCGATTTTTGCTGCAATCATCGCGCTTGTGGGCTGCCATCAAGGTTTTTTGGTAGAGTCTTCCTCAGAGAGCGTTGGCAAGCGGACGACTACAAGCGTGGTGCAGGCAATATTTTTAATTATCGTGGCGGATTCAGTTTTTTCCGTGCTTTACAATGTGTTGAGATTTTAACATGGCGAATATCATTGAATTTAAAAATGTGTATAACCAGTTTGATGATGTCGAAGTCCATCATGATATCAGTTTTGGCATCGAGCGCGGCGAGATTTTTAGCATTATTGGTGCAAGCGGTAGCGGTAAGACCACGCTATTGCGCAATATGTTGATGTTATTGCCACCCAGTAAAGGCACTGTGAATATTTTGGGTGAAAATATTTATGATTGCAGTCAGGACAAAGCCGAATATTTACGCTCACGCTTTGGGGTGTTATTTCAATCAGGCGCGCTATTTGGTTCCTTAACCGTATTGCAAAATGTGATGTTTCCATTAAAAGAATTTACAAAGCTGCCCAAAGAGTTTTCAGAAAAGCTCGCCCTCATCAAAATTAACATGGCGGGTTTGCCCATGGCGGCAGCCAATAAATATCCTTCAGAATTAAGCGGGGGTATGATTAAGCGTGCAGCTACCGCGCGAGCGATTGTTTTAGATCCAGAGATTTTGTTTTTGGATGAGCCTACAAGTGGTCTTGATCCAGAAAGTCGCGAAGAGTTTAATGATCTCGTAATTCAGTTGCACGAAAGTTTAAAATTAACGGTAGTGATGGTGAGCCATGATGTGCCTTCGATTGAGAAAATTGCCAATCGTGTGGCATTTTTAGGTGAGGGTAAATTATTAGCGCTAGGTAAGATTGATGAGGTGCGCAATACCGATCACCCGGTGGTACGTAATTATTTTAAAGCCGATCGGGCATTGAGTGAATAGCTTGCTTGCGTGGGCAAGTAAAAGCAGGATAAGATAAAAATGACAAACAGGGGATAGCTTTTGGATACAAAGATAAATTACACAGTGGTGGGCTTTATTGTTGTAGCGTTGGCGACGCTGTTTGCCGTATTTATTCTTTGGTGGACGAGTGGCTTAAGCCGGCAAAGTTACAATACGTACATGATCTACATGAAGCAAGATGTTTCCGGGCTTACCAATCAAGCCGTGGTAAAATATAGCGGCGTCTTGGTCGGAAATGTCACTTCGGTGCAACTCAATATTCAAAATCCAGAGCAAGTGATTGTGTACGTGCGCGTGCAGCAAAATATTCCGGTGACCACAAGCACGGTCGCGACTTTAGCAAGCCAGGGGATCACTGGCGTTACTTATGTCAGTCTAAGTGCGAAAACCCCCAATGCGCCATTATTAACCGCATTGCCAGGACAGCAGTATCCAGTCATTCCATCTGAGCCTTCGTTAACAGCACAAGTAATGGGCTTAGTCAAAGAAGCGGCGGTAGATTTTAAAGAAGTTTCGGGATCTTTAAAGACCATTTTTGATGCAAAAAACACCCAAAATATTAATGAAATTTTAACGAATGTCGCAACCGCCAGCAAAGAAATGCCGCAAATGGTATCCTCAGTGAATAATACCGCTCAATCCGTAGGTGTATTGACTAATAACATGAATCAAGCAATGCCGGGCGCTCTGGAATTATTAGATCGTTTAAATCAAGTTAGTGGCAATCTTACCACCGTCACTGGCGAGATGAAACAAAACCCAGCGGTATTATTACGCGGCACCACAGGACAAACTTCAGGCCCAGGAGAATAACATGAGAAAATTACTAATACTTGCGCCGCTAGTATTGTTAAGTGCGTGTTCCCTTGGTCCTATTGCAACCACACCAACTCAGGCGTACACCTTGCATGCCAGTAATAGCTTTGGCCAAACAACCATGGCTAAAAATCCAGGCGTGATTTTGGTGAGCAATAGCACGAGCGCGCCCAATATTAATAGCACTAATATGTACTATCAAACCCAGCCGTATCAGTTACAAAGCTTTGCCAAAAATACGTGGCTCAATACACCCAATGAAATGCTAACCGCCAATATTGCCGAAAATTTAAATGCATTAGGCTATTTTAAAGCGGTATTAAATGGTGTGAACCCTGGGGTCAATGTAGCCTATACGCTCAATACGCGAGTGATCAGCCTCTATCAAGATTTTACCCAAAACCCGAGTCAGCTCATACTTTCGGTCGAGGTGACTATCATCAGTAATCAGCAGCACAAAGTATTGGGTAGTGAAATCTTTAACTACAAAGTGCCGTGCACTGAAAATACGCCTTATGCCGGCGTAGTCGCCGCCAACAAAGCCTTATCACAGTTTTTAAATGATATGGATCGATTTGTCTTGGAAGCGACCAAAGCTTAAGGCTAAAGCAATAGCGATCAAGGCCATCAGTGGCCACAGTGCGAGCTGGTAGCTGTTTAGAGAAAACACATGCACACCCTGGTTGCTTACTTGCCCTTGCCAAAAATAATCAAGCACATGCCCAAATAAAGGATTCATGATCAGCATGGGAATAATCGCCCACATGTTAATCCAGCCAATCGTCATTGCGCGTGTAGTCGTGTGGCGCTCAACGCCCATCACAAACGTTAAGCCACTAAAGCTTGAAAAAATTCCCAGGCCCAAAAAAATGCTCGTCAAGGCCAAGGCATTAAAATGGGTATTGCTATAAAGAGCGCCAAGCAAAACCAGGCAAAGCAAAGCGCCTAACTGCAAAAATATTTTGCGCTGCCTAAATAAATCCGAGCTTAAACCCACAAGCGGGCTGCCAATAATCCAGCCCAAAAAAATCAAGCTATTAATCATCGCCGCTTGCGCGAGGCTTAAGGTCGGATCCGCTGCTAAAATAAAATTCACGCCCCATAAGCTGCCGAGCATGCCAGCAGGTAAATACATAATGCCGCCATAAAGGGCAATGCGCCAAAGGCCGGTGTCTTTGCAAAGCACGCGTAATTGCTGCCAGGAGTAACTGAGTCGATTCGAAGAATGTAAGTCATAGGGAAGCAATAGGTAAAATAAAAGTGCAAAAATGGCAGCCATTGCTGAGAGTAATAGCACTAAATCGCGCCAGCCCAAAGCTTGTTTTAACAGTGACATCGGGCTGTCCAATAAAGCGCCCGACAATCCGATCATAATCGCAAGTCCCAAACATAAAGCCAGCCACCGCGCAGGAATTTTGGTAGCAATCACAAAAAGCGCGCCTAATAAGCCAAAGGCACTGCCCAAGCCCGCAAGCATCCGCCCCAAAAGCGCAAAGCCAAATGAATGACTCTCTGCAAAAATAAATAAACCCAAGGCACATAAGCAAGCAGCAAAGGGCAGGACACGCTTGGCGCCATATTTATCAAGCGCATAACCCCCAGGAATTTGAATCAATGCTGCTAAAATAAAATAACTAACATCCAAAACCCCAAGCTCAAAGGCGCTTAAGTGAAAGCTCTGCATCAGCTCGTTGACCATGATACTTGGTACGGTATCCACCATGGTTTCAAAAAAATAATAGCAGCTAACCAACAGTAAAATCACCAAAGCCGCATAGGGGATTTTTTTCAGCATTTACATACCTGCGGGTTGCTTCGCCAACAAGACTTCGTATTTAGGCCAAGAGGCTTCGCCACTACCCACAGCAATAAAGCAAGTGCCATTGGCGCCTTTGCCGATAAAGTATTGATTGTTAATATTAACGCGGCAGATATAAACATCATTGCCATTTTCATTACCACCGACAATTGCTAATTGGTTGTAGAGCGGAGTGGGTTGGTTGGTGGTATTAGCAGGCGTGTTTTTATTGGCGCCACCACCAGTGCGCACAAGCATCAGGGGCGTGACGGGAGGTGAGCTGTTGGGCGCCTGAATTTTGCTGCCATCAACCCAGAACCCTGGTAGGCTCGATACCAAAATCGAATATTGTGGCACAACATAAGCCTGGCCCGCAAAGCTAATCACGCAACCATCAGGTGTGACCACGCCTGGATCTGTTACAGTGCTAGAATAGCTACTAGAGCCGGTATAAGTCGCCTGGCAAGCATAAAGCGGGGTCGTGCCATTTTGCGCAACCACCACCGCATTTTGAGGCAAAGTATCAGAGGCCAGTGCCCAATTAAATTTTTTCAAATCAGGCGAGGCAAGGCGCGCGATCTGGGTGTTTAACGCAGTGAGCTGGTTTTGCAAATCAGTCAGGGTCGCCTGTGAATTTTGATTTTGTTGGTCAATGGCTTGTTGCAGGGCGGTCGCCTGTTTTTTCAATGAGCCTAAAGAGGGTGGAGTGTCGGCATAAGCTGCGCTAATAAGGGTTAAGCCCAAGATGAGGCTTAAGTATTTCATAGAAACTCCGGAAGTGGTTAATAGGCAAGGCCATTATACTCCCAAAATGCCAAAAAGTGAGTGTAAGCCGCTTCAATGAAAATAAAAACTATTTTAAGCTAAACAGCAGGAACGGGGAGGGGGGCCGCGACAGAATTTCCTATTGCTGAGGTATCACCAACGGGCGTTGCAGTAGAATAAATTCCACGCATTAATTCGTTAGCGATACGGGCTAATTCAAGAGTTGCGCAAATTTCATAACTGGTCGTGGGGTGGAATGGAAGTCTTGCTGCTAATGCTCGTGTATATAGGGTTTGAGCTTGGTTAAGATCGATTTTAACGCCCATATTTCCGTATTGATACTCTGTAGCTAGAGCAAATAACGCTGGACCAAAATTCTCCTTCTCCAGTGAGTTTAATATTGCCAAGGCTTCTGCAAATTCCCATTTCTGACTTGACAGTTGAGCGAGCTCAAAAGTAGCAAATTTATTTTTTTTGTTATGGGCATGCTCAATATATTTTAAAGCTTGTTCTTCTGAAATCAAATCAGGATCATCTAGACAATTTACATGCAAAGCTCTCCACACAGCAAATAGCGCCATGTCGACATGCCCGCGTGTGTTTTCGTCCGATTCTAGCAAGCTCCGAAGATGTTGAGTAATTGTTTTTATTTGAGCAATTGTCAACGCTTTTTGTTGTGGAAGGGGAAGATTATCTACACAGAGTGAGGCCGCTAATAAGTCAGAAAGCGCATATAGCGCTTCACCTGCCTGGGCATCATCGATAGAGCGTTTATAATCATCAAAGTGTTTGAGAAAACGCGTAAATAGCGACATTTTATTAGTGCTCCATGTATTATAAGATGGTATCTATAATTTTTATATTTTAAAGTATTATTGCAATAAATTCAACTTGGCTCAAAAACTCCGTAAAAATACGGAGGTTATGGTGGGATTGTGCTAGTATAATTTTTTATAAGCCTTAAGTAGCCAGGGCATTGTTAAAAATATATGGAGAGCATTGTTATGTTAGCGAGTAGAGAGTTATCAGGCGGGAGTATTCGTTTTGTAATTAATGCAGGTGCGCTTGGGGCTGTATTTGAAAGTAATGGAACGCGCTTTGACATTGCTGCTACAAATATTAACTATGTTCCCAGTGCGCTAGTTGAGCATTTGCTTCCCGCTAATAAAGATAAATTAGCTCAAGAGGCGCTGGCTCAAAAAAATGCAGCCGTTGCTAAGTTTTTACGGGAGCATCCCGTTAAGCTGGTTTTGGATGATGCTAAAGGCTACTCTCTTCATTTTGAGTATTCCCAAGCGACTTATTATTCCCAAATTGCTTTATCTTTGGCGATGGCGGGTGGAAGTTTTGCTACGGGTGGTATCGCGGCGCCATTGCTTTTTGCTTTTGGAGCGGGAACGCTCATGTATTCAGTGTTTCAGCCATGCCAAGATTTAGATTGGAGTTCTTTTGTTCTCGAGGGTTCAGTGGGGGCTGTAACTACGGTAGCAACCATGGGTTTGGGGAGTGCTGCTCAAGGTGTGCGCACCTGGATTAAAGCTGTTGAGTCTCCCCTGGGTAGGCAGGCATTGCATTTTGGTGTAAATGGAGCCGCTGCTCTGGGTGGTAGGGTTGTAGGAGCCGGCGCAAAAGCGGGCGCAAAAGTAGTTACTACTGGAGAGGCCTCTGATGAATTTAAAGATTTTACCGGTAAGTCAATAGTTTCAACAGTGGTATCAGCAGGCCTAGGTGGTTTTGCCGGTGCAGTTGCAGGGAAAGCCAGCGCGCTTGCTTCTGCACTTGATGTATCAAGAGTTGATGCCATTAAAAAAGCCGGGACTCATGGCCTTGCAGCTGGAGCAGTAGCGGGCGCTGTAGGCAGTGGATCTGTTGATATTGCCTGGGGTCTTGCAAGTGGGGGTGACCTATCTGCGAAAGATGTAGCGCTTGCTGCTGTACAAGGAGCAATGACAGGTGCGACTGCAGGGGCTGTGGCGGGTGAGCGAATGGCCGCAAGAACATATGATAATTTATCGCTGGCAAAAACAGAAGCAGAAGTGAAGGCAAAAGCAGGGGCGGAGGAACCAAGAGGGGCCGGTGATCGGTCAGCGCTTGCGATAGAAGCTGATATTCAAAAGCAAATTAAAGATCAAAATGAGATAAAAAAGAAAATTGCGGCCTCAAATTTACCGGCTGAAAGTGCGGCTTTAGATAAAGAGCGTGTCGGAGTAGGGAAAAGTTCTGAGGCTCTTGTGAAAAAAGATGCGGATCTTATTAAGCGACAAAAAGTATACGGCAGTATGATAGAAAGATATAAGGCCGCTTATAAAGAGTACGAGAGAAAGATGCTGATTCATAATAGAACTCCCCCAAAAAATCGATCTTGGCACGTGTATAACTCGCTTAATCAAGAACGCGCTACTTTGAGCTCTGAGTGGGGTAAGCTGGTTAGTGAGAAAAAAGGGCTTGAAGTATTAAGGGGTAAAATCACAGAGGAGACGAAGCGTCATGTGCAACTTCAAAAAGCACTTGAGCAAAAAGGAACTGCTTTTCAGGCAAAAGCGGCGCAGGTGTTAGGTTTGCATAAAGCCCTTGAAGCAGGTGCTAAAAAAATAATAGGGCTTAAAAGTGAAGCAGAAAAATTGGCAACACGTGAAGGTATAGAGTTAGTAAAAAAAGTAGGTGAGGCAATACAGTTTGGATTAGAAGAGTTCAGTGTTTATAACTTTGAGCGATCAGTGAAAAAAATAATGGGCGCAATAGCAGGAAAAATTGTTAACCTTGGAGGTAATGTTGTGGCCATTTTGAGCTCTGAGCCCCTAGGGACTGATGACTTGATTCACCCTGAGGGTTTATATGTCTTGCCTTTTTTAGATAATAGGAGAAATTTTTCAGTCCCTCCTCCTTCTGGACCTTCAATTGGCCCCAGAGGGCGTTAGATAATTTATGTTTCAAAATATGAGGAGTAATTATGGCAGGTGCGCCAACCGAGGTGATGGGGCAAAGAACCCTATTGGCAAGAAGAGAAAAGGTATATGGCTTTGTTGAGTTTGGGCTAGGCGATAGTGGTCTTGTAGCAACGCTAGAGACTCGGGGGCGTCACCATCTTATTCCTGCTGAAAATTTCAGATACATACCCACTGCATTAGTTGAGCATTTGCTTCCAATTAAAAAGGATGCGTTTACTGCGGAACAAATAAAGGAAAAAAATATCAATTTTGTTAAATTTCTGAATACTCAAGAGTTTATGCTTTCACAGCACGAGGGATCTTACTTGGTTGAGTTCGATTATTCACAGGCTGCTTATTATGGTCAGCTTGGGCTATCTGCATTAATGATGGGGGGTAGTTTTTGGGGTGGACCTCTTACTGGGGTCTTGGGATTTTCTGCAGCAAGTAGCATGTTGTTTTACGCATTATTTCAGCCATGTCAGGATTTAAATTGGAGTTCATTTGCTTTTGAAGGTGTAGCCGGTGCAGCAACCTCAGCTCTAACCTTGGGTGTGGGGGATGTTGCGAAAAATCTTCGTGCGACCATTAAGGCAGCAAAATCTCCGATTGCGAGGCAAGCAGCACACTTTGTTTTAAATGGAGCCGCTTCAGTGGTTAGCCAGGTTGCAGGTGAGGCAGTCAAGGCTGGTGTGAAAGGCGATTCAGCTGAATTTTTAAAGGCGGTGAGTCCAAAATCTTTGGCATCAACGGTCGTCGCCTCAGGTCTTGGGGGATTTGCTGGTGCGGTTGCTGGAAGAGCAAGTCTTCCGGTGTCAAAAATTGTAGACTCTGGGCTTGCGAGCTCATGTGGCGGGGTGCATGGTCTTGCGGTAGGAGGCGTAGCGGGGGCAGCAGGGGCTATTTCTACAACGGTTATTTGGAACAGGGTTTCAGGTGAGGCGCTTACTCCTTCAGATCTTGCTAAAGCAGGTTTGCGCGGAGTGATGGTTGGAGCTGTCACTGGCGCGGCAGCAGGTAGCCGGGTAGCCATGAAATATAATGGATCAGGTTCTCAATTACCTGTATTTGGCGATGAGTTCACTCAAGATGCTTGTGAAGAAGATTTTAGCATAGCTGATGAAGCTGGAGGACCTGTGGGGGCGGGGGTGAAAAAACTCTCTGAACTTAGTGGCTATAAGAGAGTTAAGCTTAAAGGGATGGATCCTTTATTGATGTATGGAACTAAAATAGCTAAAGCGGGCAAGACTCAAACTATTTGGACTGCAAGTAAGTCTATAAAAGGAGAGAGTTTTTTAGATATCGTTAAGGAAAAAATGAGGAGTGGAAAAACTATATTAATTCTTAGTGGTACTCATGGTACTCCAGGTGGTTTAACCGGGCAGGATGTTTCAGGCGCCTGTAATTTAAGCGCATTTGCTGGTGACTTTAATACATATGGTAGGCTGCATAATGTAGAAGTGGTTAATGTCTGTGGTCAGAGCGCTACTGGGCTTAGTGAGTTACTTAGAGATTCTAAACATGATGAAATTATTTGTGCCTGGTGTTGGTCTGATGCTAGTCAGGCAGTTATAAAAACTTTGCAAGATTTTGGAAGGACTATTGGCATGCATAAAGCAGATGATTCCTTCGTGTCCCCAACATGCTAAAAAATAGTACATACCGGGCTCATATTAATAGTTTGATGTTAGTGGGAGTGAGTCAATTCGGTAAGTTTTTGTTATTTTGTTCGGTTTAGCTCAAAAACCCCAGCAGATAAAGCGGAATGGTTTTTTTGTTGCCGAGTATTAAGCCATCAGCTAGCACATAGGCATCTTGGAGATTTTGAATCTGTGTGGCGGTTTTATTTTTGCCGCCAACTTCAAACACGGTATCATCGATTTGGAAGTCACCCATCTTGGGGTAGTGAGCCTGAATGCCTGCATTTTGTAATTGATTCAGCGCAAATGTTTCTCGCACCTTGCCGACAACCATATCAGGCAGATGGACGAGGTGACTCGCGTAGATCAGATTGGTATTTTCAGGATAAATTTTGGTGGGATTTCTGAGGGCGGCTTTGCCTGACTGTTTTGGCCATAAAAATCGAACCAGGCCAGCTTGCTCGAGTAAGGATAGGCACTCACTAATTCCCTCAAAATCTTTAGACAAAGTATTGGCGAGTTTAAATGCCGAGAGCTCACCCGGTGGTGAGTTCAGTACATATTTATACAGTTTTTCGAGCAGGGCAAGCGTTGGCGTTTTGAGGGATTTGAAGCCAGCAATATCCTCGTAAATCGTTTTTTGGGTGACGTGTTCAATCGTTTGGAACTTCTCCCATTCTTGGCTAAAGCGACTGAAGAAAGGATAGTAGCCAGTGCGTAAATAAGTTTTGAAATGTTTTAAAATTTCCGGTAATTGCAAATCTTGTGAATATTGAAGATGCGCGGTTTTAAGGGTCTGTAGATCAAGGATCGGATAGGTGCGATCCAGGGTAAACTCTAAGTATTCACGGAAAGAAAAGCCATGGAGTGTATGCAGGGTCACGCGACGAGAAAGGTCATATTGGCTATGCAGTAAATCAATCATCGAGCTACCTGAAAATAAAATGCGAAAATCTTGATAGGTATCCGCAATATTTTTAAGTTGCTGCGTCCAGCGATCTAGCTTATGAATTTCATCAATACACAAGAGGCGAATATCCGTTTCTTTGTAAAGCTGATCAACGAGCGCAAGGAGGGAGTTGTCCAAAAAAAACAGATGATCGGCAGAGGCGTATAAGGCTTTTCCTTCTAGCGCACCTGCGCTCAGGGCTTTTTGCAAGAGAGTCGTAGTCTTACCAATCCCTCGGCTACCAACAATGCCAGTGATGTAATTATCAAGCGTAATTGCATCAAACTGGGGGCGAGGGTAGAGCTTTTGCTGTTTAAACTGTGTCAAAATGATCAGTTGCGCTTCGAATAAGGCGTTCATGATTTTTCAGTTTATTTGGTTGTAACCTAATTATAACTAATATTTTGTTAGGTTGCAACCGAATTTTAAGATAAAGGTTAATAATGCGCCACGCATGTGTGCCCAGTTTGCATTTAACAGATTGATTTTAGTTGGGTGTTTATTTTGTTGGACAAGACTCCAAAAATGGCGTCCGATTTTGGAGTTTTGTCGAAAATAGCAGGAAAAAAGTAGAGGGCCGCTGCTAGCTTACAACCGCTGCAACTCCACCTGAAGCACTCTGCGTTCATTGGCTTTGGTGACTTTAATTTGCCACTCGTCAATTGCAACGGTGTCATCGATCACTGGTACACGCCCAAGGATAATCGTCACTAAACCGCCGATGGTATCAACCTCGCCCTCATGATCATCAAAGTGGGTACCTAAGACTTCGTTGATTTCATCAAGATGTGCCAAGGCGTGGGCTTGGTAGTGATGATCAGCCAGAGGAACGATTTTATTTTCTTCGATAATATCAAATTCATCTTCGATGTCGCCGACGATTTCTTCTAAAATATCTTCAATCGTCGCAAGGCCAGAAATGCCGCCGTACTCGTCGACCACAATGGCTAAATGATTACGACTGGATTTAAACTCATTGAGCAATGAATCTAGGCGTTTACTCTCAGGCACGAAAAAAGCGGGGCGCAGGATATTATGAATATCTAAGGGTTTTTCTTTTTGCTCGGCATAGGCCTTTAAAAAATCTTTTACAATCAAAATACCAATGACATCATCTTGGTTTTCACCCAAAACTGGAAAGCGTGAGTGCGAGGCTGCGATAATCGTTTTCAGCATGGCATCCATGGGTTGATCATGCTGGAGGCTCGCCATTTGTGGGCGCGGGATCATAATGTCTTTGACCTGCATTTTGGAAATCGCCAAAACACCCTGCATCATTTTGAGCGTGCCAGCATCCAGAAGCTTTTCTTCACTAGCCGTTTGTAAAACATTGAGCAGCTCTGCTTCGGAGTGGGGCCGCAGCAACAGTAAGTTTTTTAACTCAGTTAGCCAAGATGATTTGTGGGCGGCATCTTCACTCATAAAATTTCCTCATAGGGGTTAGCGATATTTAGTTGTTGTAAAATGATTTTTTCTAAATTTTCCATAATCTGAGCATCATTTTGCCTAATATGATCATAGCCGTGTAAATGCAAAAAACCATGGATCAGCATATGGGCATAATGATCCAAAAGTGTTTTATTTTGACTTTCAGCCTCAGTTTTTAAGACTTGATGACAGATGATTATATCACCTAAAAAGGGCGCATCAATACCAGGAGGCGCCTGGAAGGGAAAAGACAATACATTGGTGGCATAATCTTTGTGGCGATAGGTCGCATTTAATGTTTGGATTTCATCGGGCGTGACAATGCGCACCAATACTTCAGGTGTGTTTTTTTTAAGATAAAGATCTGCGCTAGTTAAAACCTGTTTGATAAAATTTTTGCTGGGTAAATCTTTATGTTGTGGGGTGGCAACTTGAATAACGACCTTCATAGGGTTTCTGTTTCCTCATGGTGATCATAAGCCTCAACAATTTTTTGTACCAAAGGGTGACGTACTACATCAGCGCTGCCAAAGAAAGTAAAGCTAATGCCTTTGACGTTGGTTAAGACATCAATCGCATGACGTAGGCCAGAGAGTTTGCCCTTAGGTAAATCAATTTGAGTAATATCGCCATTAATCACTGCGGTTGACTGAAAGCCAATGCGCGTTAAAAACATTTTCATTTGTTCTTTTGTGGTATTTTGGGCTTCATCCAAAATAATAAAAGCATCATTCAATGTGCGCCCACGCATAAAGGCTAGGGGGGCGATTTCAATCACTTGTCGTTCAATTAATTTTAATACTTTTTCAGTGCCCATAAGCTCATAGAGCGCGTCATACATGGGGCGAAGATAAGGGTCAACTTTTTGTGATAAATCTCCAGGCAAGAAGCCAAGATGTTCGCCAGCTTCAACCGCAGGGCGGACTAGCACAATCCGCGCGACTTGATCGCTCGATAATGCCGCAACGGCACAGGCAACAGCAAGAAAGGTTTTGCCTGTGCCCGCAGGGCCAATACCAAAACTGATATCATGGTTATGAATGCGTTTGATATAACGCAATTGATTGACGCCCCGAGGTTTAATCGTTTCTTTGGGGGTTTTGATGATGGCATCATTCAAATCTTCGCGCTCGGCAACATCAATGGTTTTATTTTGATTAGGGATAGAGGCGAGTAATAAGTGCAGTTCTTGGGGGATATCAGCAGGGTTAAGATTTTTAGCGTACAACGTTGTAATAATGACGCGTGCTTGTTCGACTGCTTCATCAGGGCCAATAATTTTAAAGTGATTCGCCCGCTGAGCAACCTCGACAGCCAGCTGTCTCTCAACGGTATGGAGATTCTGATTAAGCTCGCCGCACAAATTCGCGAGGCGCTCTTTTTCGAAGGGTGTGAGGTCGAAGCTTATCGTTTTCATAGGTTCAAAGGAATTATACCCTTTCTGTTTGAAGATGCAAGAAGCATGATGGCGTCACGTATTTG
>CAIQBE010000041.1 GCA_903870015.1 uncultured Thiotrichales bacterium | reverse complement strand
CAGTTTTTAATAGCATGCAGCACAGCTGCATTCATTTATTCCTTGCCCATGCAATGAATGCAGCTGTGCTGCATGCGATTGGGTCCTTGTTCCTCCGCAATTTTGCTTTGCAAAATTCGAAGGATGATGCCCGTGGCAGGCGTGACGCCTGCACGTTAAGGAATCAGACCGATGATATTTATTTGGATACATCCAATAACCCTAACAACTGCGCCTCATTATAAATTGGCACACCAAGCTTCACGGCTTTTTGGTATTTAGAGCCGGGGTCTGTGCCTACAATCACTGCGGTAGTGGTTTTGCTGACGGACTCGGTTACTTTGGCGCCTAGGCCTTGGAGTTTTTCTTTGGCCTCAGATCTTCCCATGGTTTCAAGACTGCCCGTAATGACATAGGTATGGCCATTCAGGGGTAAATGCTCGGTGTCTTTAGGTTCAGGCCAGTGAATGCCTTGTTGTAATAAATCATCAACGCGATGCTGATGCAAGGGATTGCTAAAAAAGGCTACGATACTTTTGGCAATGACTGGACCAATTTCGGGAATCTCTAATAAACGCGCTTCATTAGCAGCCATTAAATCGGTCATATTGCCAAATTCACTGGCCAGAGTATGGGCGGTAACCTCACCCACATCAGGAATGCCTAAGCCAAATAAAAATCGCCCCATGCTCGTGTTTTTACTGGCAGCTACTGCGCTTAATAAATTCTCTGCGGATTTTTGCCCCATGCGTTCTAAAATAATCAATTGATCATAGGTCAGGCGATAAAAATCGGCGGGGGTTAAGACTAATTTATGCTGCAATAATTGCTCAATCATTTTATCGCCCAGGCCTTCGATATTCATGGCATTTTTGGCGGCGAAATGAATGAGGCTTTCTTTTTGCTGGGCGCTGCAAGCTAGGCCGTTGGGGCAGCGAATATATACTTGCCCAGGCACTTGCTCAAGTTGGCTATTGCATTGTGGGCAATGGCTGGGGAAAATAATAGCACGTACATCATGGCGCTTTGCTGGGATGGCACAAACAACTTCAGGAATGACATCCCCTGCTCTTTGAATCATGACATAATCATGGATATGCAAATCTTTGCGCTCTAACTCATCTTTGTTATGCAGGGTTGCATGACTGACGGTTACGCCTCCTACTTTGACGGGGGCTAAGATCGCGACGGGTGTAATCGTGCCTGTGCGCCCTACTTGAAATTCGACATCTAATAATTGTGTTTCGGCTTGTTCGGCGGCAAATTTATGCGCTACTGCAAAACGGGGTGCTCTGGCGACAAAGCCCAATTCTTCTTGTAAGCGAAAATCATTTACTTTGTAAACAACCCCATCAATTTGATAAGGGAGCGTTGCTCGGGCTTGTAAAATTTTTTGATGAAACTGGAGTAAGCCTGCGCTGCTCGATTGGATTTCTTGTAGGCCTGTTAAAGTAAAGCCCCAGTTGGCTAATTGTTGCAATAAGGCCGATTGAGTTTCTGGTCGATCAAAGCCCTCAAATGCCCCCACGCCATAGGCAAAAAAATGTAAATCACGACTTGCGGTAATGCTCGCATCAAGCTGGCGTAGGCTCCCTGCGGCGGCATTACGTGGATTGGCAAATGGCTTTTCCGTGTTTTTTGCATTTAAGGCCTCAAAGGACTTGAGTGTCATATAGACTTCGCCGCGGATCTCAATCAACTTTGGGGGATGAGCATCTTGAAGCATTTTTGGAATATCTTTGATGGTTAAAATATTTTGGGTAATATTTTCGCCTGTGGTGCCGTCCCCCCGCGTAGCAGCCATTTTGAGCGTACCTTGCTCATAAACAATAGAGACTGCTAGGCCATCAATTTTGGGTTCGCAATTAAATTCAACCTGATCATGCCTCGCCTCAGTCTCGATGCGCTCCAAAAAGCGCAGTAGCTCTTCTTCGTTAAAGACATTATTGAGCGATAGCATCGGTTGCAGATGTTTAATCGAGGTAAATTGTGGCGCGATCTTGGCGCCTACTTTTTGGGTGATCGAGCGGATATCGTTAAATTCAGGATAGGCTTGTTCAAGCGCTAATAGTTCCTGATACAAGGCATCATAGACTTCATCTGATATGGTTGGCTGATCCAGGGTGTGATATTGATGGCTATATTCAGCCAGCTGTTTCTGCAGTGCTTGAATTCTGGCGTAGGTTTCTTTTTTTTCAGTCATGATTTATTTTATGGTATTTGGCTAATAAAGCTTCTTTGGTCTCAATATGATTGGCATCCAAAATAATGCACTCTACTGGACAGACCTCTTGGCATTGCGGTGTGTCAAAATGCCCGACACATTCGGTGCATTTATTGGGGTCTATGTCATAATAGAGCGCCCCTTCACTAATGGCATCATTAGGGCATTCAGGTTCGCAGACATCACAGTTAATACATTGATCGGTAATAATTAAAGCCACAACTCGAGCGCTATTTTTTTGCTTGCAGGTATTTTACTACATTTGTGGGCACAAAGGGACTGATGTCGCCCTTTAGTTTAAAAATTTCTCGAATTAAGGTCGAGGAAATAAATTGGGTATTGAGCGAAGGCGCTAGAAATAAAGTATCAACTTCTGTAAGCTGCTTATTAACCATGGCAAGCTGGAGCTCTTGATCAAAGTCGGTGCTATGCCTGGCGCCTCTTAAAATAATATCAACATTATGGGCTTTGATCACTTCCGCTAATAAACCCGAAAACCCAAGTACAGTGACATTTTTAAATTCTTTGACGGCATCAGTCACCAAAGTGACGCGTTCATCGAGGTTCAGCAAAGTTTCTTTGTGATGCCCCAGCGCCACGGCAATAATGAGCTGATCAAAAAATTGGTGTGAACGCTTGATAATATCAAAATGACCCAGGGTCAGCGGATCGAAGGTACCTGGGTATAGGGCTATCTTCATGCCTTAAGCGGTCTTAACCGAAGGAAATGTTGAGCGCCAAGCGCGGGATAAGAAATTGGTGGCATTAATCGCTTTATCAAGAAACTCTTTGCTATGTACGATTTTTGCTGGGGTTGCGGGTTGGTTAAAACGAATATTGTATTTGCGAGCGATCCGACGGACGTTGCTGACGCCGCATTTCAAAATTTCAGCTACTTCTTTAGAGGTTAGGCCTTCACCCGCATATTTTTGCAGTAATTCGGCTACGGAACAGTTAAATTCATTGAGGATACGTTGTTCGACAGTTTGAATGGCCATTGCAGTCTCCTTATTTGATTTTTGATGTTTGTATTATAGGGTAGTTTGGCTTTTTTGGAAAGAAATGGCTGAGAGTTTAGAAGTATAAAAATACTAAGTAATTATTCTTCGGCTGCTTTATTTGGTTTTTTGTTTTTTTCTGGGGGCGAGAATTGCGCGAGCAAGGTGGCTTCTTCGAGGGTTTGAACCTCGGTCCAAAACTTTGCTATGCCTTGATTTACTTTGCCTACATCAGCACGCAGTAGCATAAAATCATAGGCGGCACGAAAGCGTGGATGTTTTAAAATTTCTAAGACTTTATTTTTACGCCGTAACTCAAGCGCATGCTGTAGAGACCAGACATCTCGGACCATCTGGCTGAAAAAGTTAGGCATGCTTGTGTGTTTGGACTGGGCCTTTAAGGTCATGTCCATGGCGTCCTGAAATGCTTGTTTTCTCGACATTGTTTTGCTAAGTCTTTGAAAATTATTAAGAAATTCTGCATATAAAAACACCGCAATTAAAAAAGCCGGATGAATGGTTTTATTTTGATAAAAACGCTCGTCGGTGTTTTCTAGTGCCAAATTGATCATCTGAATAAACCAAGACTCCTCTAAATATTCAAGCGTAAATGGAAATAAATAAACTAAGGCTTTAAAGTCGCGTAAGGTATAGAAGTTTTTGTAGGCTTGGCCATAGAGCATTAGTTTTGTATATTCATCAAATAACCGTCCTCCGGAGATTTCAGCTAACATGGGTAAATCTTCTGGGATAGCGCGCAGGGTCTTTTCTTCGATGGTAAAGCCCATTTTGTTGGCAAAGCGTAGTGCTCTTAAAATTCTTACTGGATCTTCTTTAAACCGTACATGCGGTTTGCCAATCAATCTTAAGACTTTGGCTTTTAAATCAGGAATGCCCTCGCAATAGTCAAATACTTTGCCGCGTATCGGATCATAATATAAGGCATTGACCGTAAAGTCTCGGCGAAATGCATCTTCTTCCAGTGTGCCATAGACATTGTCGCGTGCAATAATGCCGCCCTTTTTGGTTTGAGCATCACTTTTGTGTTGGGCGTGTTGGTGGCCGGCTCGGAATGTGGCGACTTCAATGTAATCGCGGCGATTAAAATACACATGGACTAGGCGAAAGCGTTTGCCGATAATGAGTGCGCGGCTAAAGCATTTTTTGATTTCTTCGGGATGAGCGTCGGTTGCAACATCAAAATCTTTTGAATTAAGTTTTAAAATTTGATCGCGTACGCCGCCGCCGACGATATACGCCTGAAAACCATGTTGTTTTAGCGTTTCAATCACCGATAAGACTGCCTGGTCAAAATCGCTCGGATACAGCCCATAAGCTTTGGCCTCGTACTCCTTGGCGCGAATGACGGATTTTTTTAGCAGTTTAGCTATAAAGTTGTTTTTCTTTAATTTCATCTAAGGTTTTACAGTCAATGCACATACTTGCCGTAGGCCGCGCTTCTAGGCGTCGTAATCCAATGTCAGCACCGCAAGATTCGCAGTATCCATATTCTCCATTTTTGATCGCTTCAAGAGAATCATCAATTTTTTTGATGAGTTTACGCTCGCGATCCCGTGTGCGTAGTTCTAGGCTAAATTCTTCTTCTTGGCTTGCACGATCCATAGGGTCAGGGAAGTTGGCAGATTCATCCTGCATATGCGACATGGTGCGATTCATTTCTTCAAGAAGGCTTTCTTTCCAGGTTTGTAAAATTTCTTCAAAATGTTTATGTTGCCCAGGTGACATATATTCTTCTGTTTTTTTGGGTGCATAAGGCTTAAAGCTCATGGGATTATCTAATGACATAACTTCTCCTTTAAAAAAACCAGGCTGCTATTGTTAACAAAAAAGCCATTTGACGCAACTAAAAAATTTGCGTGCACCCTCTTGTATTTTATAAGCAACTGAAATCCGCGAGTAAATCAAACAAAGATAGGACATCAAAGAGCAGGCTTAGGCGCTGTTTTTTGAGAGTTTCATCATCACACATGACCATAATATCATCAAAAAATTGGGCCAGTGGTGATTTAAATGCGAGCAATGATTCGTATTTTTCTGTAAATGACCGGCCTTGCATATGGCTGCTAATTTCCGCATAGGATTTCACAAGGCCTTGCTCTGCGGGTTCTTTTAACTCTTGATAGCCAATTGGGCTAAAGCCATTGGGTACAATATTTTTTGCGCGCTTCACTAATTGCAATAACGGCTCGCCATTAACGCTTTTTAAAATCTCATTTAAGGCGCGAGCGTTTTCCAGAAATTCTAGAAGGTTAAGATCTTCGCGCTTTTTATTTAAAAGATCTTTTTGCATTTTGGATTTAACGGCGTTGACAACGTTGGTGGCGATGTCTGGATGGTCATCGAGGCATGATTGCGCCATGCGATCTAAGAAGAACTCCGAAAGCTCTTGTTCTAAAGGCTGTAGCTTGACGCCATGATCAGTGAAAGTGCTATGACTGTGCTTAATGCAAGCCACTAAATCAATATCCCAATTAAACTTCTGCAGAATAGCAATGATGCCTAATGCTTGACGACGGAGTGCATAAGGGTCGCCGCTGCCTGAAGGCTTTTCGCCGATGCCGAATAAGCCGACTAGGGTGTCGAGTTTGTCAGCGATGGCAAGGATGGCGCCTGTGTTTTTGTGTGGTAGCTCCCCCCCACGAGTTTTAGGTTTGTAATGGTTTTCTATTGCCCAGTAAACATCTTCGCTCTCGCCTTGGCTCATTGCATAAGTTGCGCCCATTTGACCTTGTAGCTCAGGAAATTCCTGTACCATATCGGTAGCTAGGTCACATTTGCAGAGTATTGCAGCGCGCTCCGCATGTTTACGAAGATCGTTTTCAGTCATTAGTCCTGAACGCTGATCAATCGTTTTGAAAATAGAGGGTAAGCTAGCAAGATAGCCTGATAATTTTTTAATGCGCTCTACTTTGTCGTAGATTGAGCCTAATTTTTCCTGAAAGCTAATTTTCTTTAAGCTATCCAAGTGTTGCTCGAGTGGTATTTTTTTATCAGAGACATAAAAAAACTCGGCATCGCTTAAGCGTGCGGAAATGACTTTTTCATTGCCTAGTTTGATTTCGCTAGTATCTTTGTCAATGTTATTACTCACTGTAATAAATTCTGCTGTTAGTTTTTTCTTTTGATCCAAAATAGGAAATACACGTTGATGAGTTTCCATGGCAGAGATTAAAACTGCTTGAGGGACTTCTAAATACTTGGGGTTAAAGTTACACAAAATTGCTTGCGGCCACTCGACAAGATTAACGACTTCATTGAGGGTATGTAAACCTGTCTCGTTATTGCCCGCCAAAGCTTGCGCTTGTTCCGTAATCATTATTTTGCGTTTTTCAGGTGAGGCTATCACAAAGGCTTTTTCTAATTTTTGCTCGTACTCACTAGGCATTGCAATGCTAATCGTCTGATCGCCTTCGAAGCGATGCCCGCGAGTGATCCGCCCTGCTTTGATACCAAACACCTCCGCATTTACAATCTCTTCACCATAAAGCATCAAGAGCCAATATAGCGGCCGCACGAAGTTAAAGCTATGATCGCCCCAGCGCATGGATTTTTTGAGTGGCAGGCTTTTGATGGCTTCGTTTAATATGAGGGGTAAGAGATCCGTGGTTTTTTGTGCGGGTTTATTAACTTTGACCGCTAGCCAAATGCCTTTGTCAGTGGGCACTTCGATTAAGTCCTCAATCTTGGCATTGGCGGATTGTAAAAAACCTAATAATGCTTTGCTGGGGTTGCCTTCGCTGTCAAAACCTTGGGCTTTTGAGGGGCCACGGCGCTCGAGGGTTTGGGCCTCGGTGGCATCGGCTAATTGATGAATGCGCAATGCTAAGCGTCTTGGCGTTGAAAAGCACTCGATGCCGGCATTAAACTTTAGGCCATAAGCCTTAAGCTGTGTTTCAAAGCTTTTTTTCAGCGCCTCTATGAGCGCATCGATTTGTCCAGCGGGCAATTCCGCGCAGCCTAATTCAAGTAAAAAGTCTTGGTTCATGATGCACTCACTAATGGAAAGCCTAGGGTTTCGCGCGCGATGTAGTATGCTTTGGCGACGCTCATATTTAAAGTTCGAATACGTAATATATACCGCTGGCGCTCATTGACAGAAATGGCATGGCGGGCATCAAGCAAATTAAAGATATGGGTCGATTTAATCGCCATTTCATAAGCTGGCAATGGCAAAGATTTATCCATTAAGCGCTTGCTCTCGCTTTCATAAAAATCAAATTGTTTAAAGAGCTCATCGACGGGGGCTTCTTCAAAGTTGTATTTGGACATTTCCATTTCATTTTGTCTAAAGACATCGCCGTAGGTTACGGGAACGCCCTGTGGGTTTAGGTGCCAGACTAAATCAAATAGGGAGTTTTTATTCTGCAAGTACATGGCTAAGCGTTCAAGGCCGTAGGTAATTTCACCGCTGACAGGCTTGCACTCAAGCCCGCCAATTTGCTGGAAATACGTAAATTGTGTTACTTCCATACCATCTAGCCACACTTCCCAGCCCAAGCCCCAGGCCCCAGCGGTAGGTGATTCCCAGTTGTCCTCAACAAAACGCACATCGTGCTTTTTGAGATCCACGCCCAATTCTTTAAGGGATTCTAGATAAAGTTCCTGGAAGTTTTCGGGTGAAGGCTTCATGATCACTTGAAATTGATAATAATGTTGCACGCGATTGGGGTTTTCGGCATAACGGCCATCTTTGGGTCTCCGGCAAGGCTGGACATAAGCTGCATTCCAAGGCTCAGGGCCAATGGCCCGCAAAAAAGTTGCAGGATGGAAAGTCCCCGCCCCCATTTCCATGTCATAAGGCTCTACAATAATACAGCCCTGCTTGGACCAAAAGGCCTTAAGGGTAAAAATCATGTCTTGAAAGCTTAAACTGGTCATGGTGACGTCAATTGATAGAAGAATGGCATAATAATATAGAAGATTTGGGGTTTGGGCAATAGATTCTATGGTTCTTGCCAGGGCTGTCCCATTAAAAAAAACCAGTCGTCGTCCTGATAATACACAGCATTCATCAGGATCCATCATAACACATTGATTTTCAAGGTTTTTTGAAAATTCAAAGCCCAGATCTTGCTGGGGCTATTTTATGCTGGATCCTGGCACCCCAAGCAATGCCTAGGGGATCAGGACGTCGAATTGCGTTGATTTTGTGGACTTTTTTACCATTCAAGGACTGCGCGCAGCATATAATTAAAATTATTTGAAATATATTGACACGTTATTAATATTAATGTACAATACACTTGTATCTTAAGCTTATAATTTAAAAGGAGTTAAATTATGTTAGGTGATCAAGACGTATTGGTTCCAGGGTTGAGTAAGTTTTTTCCAGGTATTCTATCGGATCGTGTTGGCTCAATACTTTCTCGATATGAAGATATCGCGCAACGTTTTTCTAATTTATTGACCGCAGCGGGTCTTTCTGGTCAACTTGTTTATGATAACATGGATAGCGTTTTATCAGAAATGTTCTGTCGGGAATTGCTTAAGTATCATGAGGAGTTTCCTTTTTTTAGTAGTGAGCCTAGTCAAGAAGTTAATTTCTTGAATCAGGAGCTTGCTACTATCGTTACTCGCGCTAGTTCCGCTGGTTCTGTTGCTAGGGATTTACGCTCTCATCTTGCTAGTCTCTGCACCATTGCTGTTAAAGATGTTAGAGATTTGGCGGTTACTGAATTGAAAGTTGCGACTGCTGATTTTAAAGCTACTCGTGGTTTAACCCTGTTTGCTACCGGTAATGCAGCTACTGCTCAAGCTAAAATAAATGTTAAAGAGGCGCAACATACTTATGATGTTGCTCAGCTTGTTTTGAAAGGGGCTCGTCCTCCTCTTGTTTATGAGGGGCTTCAGGAGCGTGATGATGCTTTTCCTCTGTATTCTAAGGGGTTTACTGAGAATGAGAGATTGGAGTGGGCCCGACAATATAAAGCTGTGGCTGATGAGAAAATAAGCCTTATGGATCATATTCGTGCTACGCTTGCACGCGGAGAGGATCTTGCTCCACTAGTTGCTAAGGCTGAGGCTTTGGATTTAAGCTCTCGCCCTTCTCTTTTTGTTAGTAGGCGTGGGGCTGGAGTTGCTCTAGATGCGCATGACACACTGCCTCGCTTAGATGCAATCGAGCGGCGTGGTTCAGCTGGGTCAACTGATAGTTTATCGTCAGGTTCGACTGCTCGTGTTGCGACTCCTCTTCGTGGTTTGTTAGCTTCTAGTGCGGTAGAGACACCTTCAGCTTTTGCTCCATAAGCATAGTATAAGCTTCTTGCTAGTTGGCCCCTTTTTCTCCTTGTAGAAAAAGGGGTTTTTTTATATTATTAAAGACTGCTGTATAGCAAGCCAGGCGTCATCCTTCTAAAAATTGCGCAGCAATTTTTGCCGAGGAACCAGGACCCAATCGTATGCAGCGTAGCTGCATGCTATTAAAAACTGGATCCTCCGCAATTTTGCTCCGCAAAATTCGAAGGATGACGCCAGGGAGGGGTTATGCAGCAGTCTTTATTATTTTATTTTCAAAATTTTTATCTCGCATTTTTTAATGTCTAAAAACTGCTGTATAGCAAGCCAAGGGTGGTTGTAATTTTGTTATTTTCCTATGGGTTTCATGGTTTTTGCTTGGTTAGGGATGGGGTTCTTTTTTTTAACAATATCAATCAAATATAATATTTTAAATATATATAACTATAAATTT
>CAIQBE010000040.1 GCA_903870015.1 uncultured Thiotrichales bacterium | reverse complement strand
TGATTTTTTGAATTGTCAGAAACGGCAGGTTTAGGATATCATTCCTCTTGGGCATCTTTAATCTCCTTTGTTAGTCCTTGTCTTGCAACAATTAGACTATTACATTTCAGATTAAAGTGCCCCACTTGTTAGGGTAGAGCCGTCAACACAAGTTTTATGTGCATTTTATAAATCCTCAGCCAACACGGCCTCAAGGGCTTCAATGCGAGGCAGGGCTGTTTTGATATTTTCAGGAATGTTTTCATCAGTAATTTTTTAATCCCCTGTAGCCCTTAATTCATGAGTTAACAGGCTTTGCAAAAAAAATCTTCTAACGTAACCACTCGTAGGCCAAAAGTTCTAGCATACTGGTTTTGCACAATTCCATTAGCAGAAATCATCGCCATAAAAAGCTGTTTTTTTGTTCGTGTTTGCTGTTTGAAAACTTTGAGTTTGTTTTCTAGAGTCAAAGCATATCGTTGATCAATGCTAAAGGGTTTTTTGGTATATTTGATTTCGCGCAAGTGTTTATAGCAAATAGCCTCAAAGGCGTAATCAGCCCAGGAAAACCATTTTGGATTTTGCATTAATTAGAAAATAATACACTTTCATACAATCTAAACAAACCCCTGAAACATCTGTTCTTTAAACTGGCATTCTCTTAAATGAATGAGATGTGCAGAGATGAGCGAAAAATTAGCGGGTATCAACTTACGGGAAGACGATCAAGTACGGTATTTGGCCGTTCGAGATTTAAGGCATTCAGCACGGACGATTGAACGGCAGAATGGCGAAGAGGAGCCGAATACGCACGAGTTGCAAAAGCTATGGCAGGAAATTAAAGCCGTCACTACGCAAATTTTGCAAGAGACTCAAGATCTTGAAGTTGCTGTCTGGCGCAGTGAGGCATTATTGCGGACGGATGGCCTTGTTGGTTTGGCTGAGGGGTTTGGAAATCTTACACAGTTGGTGACGGAGTTCTGGCCGGATTTTTATCCTCTTCGTGAAAATGATGATTTAGAAAGCCAGCTTTTTCCCTTGATTGGTTTAAATGGTGTCAATGGTAATGGTAGTCTGGTTGTTGCGCTGGCAACCTTAAACTTAGGGGCTCCAGGGCAAGAGGCCTTCAGTTATTGGGATTATCAGACCTTAGTGGCTGAGAACTCAGGGGACGTCGATTGTCGTTTAAAACGGTGGGCAGTACTTTCAGGATTTAGCCATCTTGATCACTTGCAACAGGCTTTGCTGCAAAGTGAGCAGGCGTATCGAGCACTGGCAGATTTTCTCGATGCAGAGTGTGGTTTGAGCAACTCACCACCCAACTCTGCTATTTTTAAATCCTTGGGCGATCTGCGTGAATTTGTGGGTCGCTTGTTACAGCTGGCGCCACAGCCGATTGCTGAAGATAGCTCTATTAGCGTTGATACTTCTAGCCCCATCACAGCCAGTCCCTTACATTCACGCCAGCAAGCATTAAAGCAATTAAGCAGTATTGCCAACTATTTTCGTGTCAATGAACCAAGTTCGCCTGTCATTTTGCTATTAGATCGTGCGGTGACTTGGGGTGAAATGAGCCTCTCGGATTTGCTCAAAGAGCTCATTGAGGACCAATCTAGTTTAGCCATGGCGGGCAAAATTTTGGGTATTCAGCCCCAGCAAGAAGCAAACTAAATCGCTGATACATACTAATACAATTGCATACATCGCTAACATTTGTTCGAAACATAGGTCTTTTACAATGGGTTCATCTTAAGTGTTTTTAAGGTAAAGCGGTAACAATTAACCAAAGGAGAGAGTGATGAAAAGTGTATATCAAAAATTAGAAAAAGTAAGAAAACCTCGTGTGCATATTACCTATGATGTGGAAACGGAAGGTGCGACTTTGAAGAAAGAATTACCTTTTGTGGTGGGCGTGACGGGAGATTTTGCTGGCAATGCCTCAATAGTAAATAAGCCTCTCAAAGATCGTAAATTCGTGCAAATTGATGCAGATAGTTTTGATTCAGTGATGGCAAAAATTGGGCCGCAACTACAGTTAAAGGTGAGCAATACCTTGGCGAATGATGGGAGCGAAATGCCAGTTGAGCTTAAATTTAACAGCATGAGTGACTTTGAGCCCGCAAATATTGCCAAGCAAGTAGAGCCATTACGCAAATTGATGGAGGTGCGCACAGAGCTCTCTGAATTACTCAGCAAAGCTGATCGTTCAGACAATTTAGAGGCATTATTAGAAAAAATTTTACAAAACCAAGATCAACTCCAAAATCTGTCAAAAGATTTGGGTCTTGACCAACCAGCAGCTTAAGGGGATAGACATGACAGCAGCAGTAGAAACATCAGTAGCAGCCGAGGCAAGCGCAGAATTAAGTTTATTAGATCAAGCCATTGCCGCCACCAAACAAACCGAGCCAGAGCGTGCACAAGGTCTCTTAAAGACCTTGGTGAGTGAAGCGTTGAAGGGTACCGTGCAGTGGGATAAAAATCTCACCAAGACTATTCAAACAGCCATCAATCAAATTGATCAGTTGCTTTCGGTACAATTAGCTACGATTATGCACGATGCTATTTTTCAGAAGTTAGAAGGTAGCTGGAGAGGTTTGCAATATCTCGTCAAAAATAGCTTAACTGGACAAACCTTGAAGATTAAAGTTCTGCAACTTTCTAAGAAAGAAGTGGCAAAAGATTTGCAGAAAGCCATTGAGTTTGACCAAAGCGAAACCTTCAAACGTATTTATGAAAGTGAATATGGCACTCCAGGGGGTGAGCCCTTTGGCGTTTTGATTGGGGACTATGAGTTTACCAATCATCCTGAGGATATTGGTTTGCTTACAGATATTTCCAATGTCGCAGCTGCAGCGTTCTGTCCCTTTATCAGTGCTGCTGGCGCAGAGTTGATGGGGATTGAATCTTGGTCTGAGCTCTCTAAACCCAGAGATTTAGCCAAAGTATTTTCATCGGTTGAATATGCCAAATGGCGTGGCTTTAGAGAAAGCGAAGACGCTCGTTATGTTACCCTGACGATGCCCCGTGTATTGGCGCGCTTGCCTTATGGTAAGTCGACCAAACCGATTGAAGAGTTTGCTTATGAAGAAGTGAAGATTGATGAAAAAGGCATTGCCAGCAAAGTTAATCATGAATCTTATTGCTGGATGAATGCATCCTATACTTTAGCCGTGCGTTTGACTCAGGCTTTTAGTGAACATGGTTGGTGTACAGCCATTCGGGGTGCAGAAGGTGGTGGTAAAGTAGAAGGCTTGCCGAGTCACGTCTTTATGAGTGATGATGGTGATCTTGATATAAAATGCCCCACTGAAATTGGAGTTACCGATCGCCGTGAAGCGGAGCTGAGCGCCATGGGCTTTTTGCCACTCTGCCACTATAAAAATACGGACTATGCAGTATTTTTTGGAGCACAAACAGCGCAAAAGCCGCTGATCTATGATGCACCTGCAGCGACTGAAAATGCAGCGATTTCAGCACGGTTGCCTTACATTTTAGCGTCCTCTAGATTTGCGCACTATTTGAAAGTATTAGCGCGTGACAAGATTGGTTCTTTTATGGAAGTGGCTGACGCTGAAAAGTGGCTCAATACCTGGATTAAGCAATATGTTAATGCTAATCCGGATAGTGGTTCAGACATGAAAGCGAAGTTCCCACTTGCCGATGCCGTGGTCAAAGTGACCGCAATTGCAGGTCAGCCTGGGGCTTACAGTGCTGTTGCTTGGATGCGTCCTTGGTTGCAGTTAGAGGAGCTCAGTACTTCGATGCGCTTGGTTGCACGTATTCCGCAGCTAGGCTAAGAGGGTACAACGCGATGAACACGCTCGCCAAACTTACCAAGCTAATCGCTATTTTAGACGAAAGGCTGAATGATATGATCAACAGTATTCTACACGATACAAAAGTAAAGGCATTAGAAAGTAGTTGGCGGAGTGTTCATCGCTTGTTGTTATCAGTGGGTGAGAAAAATATTCAAGTGAAGTGTTTACATTTGACCTATGCTGAATTAAAACGTGATTTGTTAGACGCTATGGATTTTGATCAAAGCCAGATCTTTAAAAAAATCTATAGCGAGGCTTTTGATATGCCGGGAGGAGAGCCCTTCGGCTTGTGGATCGGCGATTATACTTTTGCCATCAACGACCCTCATTCCCTGCAAGTATTAAAACAAGTGAGTGATGTGGCTGCAGCAAGTTTTTGCCCTTTCACCAGCACGGTTTCTTTGGCGAGCATGGGCATTGATGATCGGTCTAATTGGCATCGATTGCAGGATTTTGAATATTTATCTAAGGCAGAATTTAAAGCCTGGGAAAAGCTGCGTGATTATCCAAACGCACAATTTGTGAGTTTGGTTTTACCCGCTTTATTATTACGCCAGCCCTATCAAGAGCAAGAGATGGGTTTTTGCTTTAGCGAAGTGGTGCAGAGTGCAGATGATTACTTGTGGGGTAATCCAGCTTACGCCTTAGGCGGAGTGATTCTACAGGCTTTTTCCGAATACAGCTGGTTTGACTTTATTCAGGGTGAGCCCTTCGGTGGCCAGAAAGCAGGGGTGGTGCAACATTATCCCGCAAAATTGCAGACAAACCAAAGTCAGTTCAAGGAGTTGGGAATGCAGGTTTATCTGACTGAGTCACAAGAATGGTCGCTGAATCAACAGGGCCTGATGACGCTGTTTACCAAGCAATATGATAAGGCCTTGATCTTTTACTATATGCCAAGCATCAAAAGAGCGCAGCAAAATCATATTGATCATCTGTTGCCTTATTTGCTTTGTGTTTGTCGCTTTGCCCAATATCTCAAAGTGATCTGTCGCGACAAAATTGGTGCGTTTTCACGTCCCGCTGAAGTCGAGCAATATCTGTATAACTGGATTCGCAACTATTGTGCGGGTAATGATGATTTGCCGCTCACGAGTTTTGGTCAATATCCCTTGAAAGATGCCAAGATTTTAGTGCGTAGTCAGGTTGGACAAGCGAGCCATTATCGCCTAAGAATTGATTTGTTACCCCGGATTAATTTGCAAGGCATTGATGCCACATTTATTTTGTTTAGTGATTTTAAGTTGAAAGGTTAAAGCAATGAATACATACACACAGATCAAAGCAAGTGGGGCCTTAGCCCAGGCAGATGTTTTATCTTTAAGGGGGCAGATGGGTTTAAGCCAATTATATCAATTCGAGGTGCTCTGCGAATTTCAAGTGCCAGGCCAAGTGGATATGAGTCAATTGATGGGGCAGGCTTTTACCTTTACAGTGAATATCAATAATGATGATTATCATTTCAATGGTCTTGTGAGCGCAGCCTCGGCGACTGCCGCAACGCGTTATGTGCTGATCGTTGAGCCTGGGTTGGCTTTACTCAGATTAACACAACACTCCAGGATTTTTCAAAATCAAACGATTCCCGATATTGTAAAGTCAGTACTCTCACCTTATCAATTAGAGCTTAAAACGTCCCTATCCAAAACCTATGCCAAAGAAGAATATTGCGTGCAGTATCAGGAAAGTGATTTGGCCTTTGTCTTAAGGCTCCTCGAAGCGGCGGGAATTTTTTATTACTTTACTCAGGGGCAGAATCAAGAAACCCTAGTCTTAGCTGATCAAACCAGTTCTTATTTTAATGGGGTTCAAGATGCCGATTTTGATTCAACAACCTTGGGCCCGGCTCTTAGTTCAATTGTCTTAAGCATGAATCTGTGCCCAGCAAAATTTACCTTAAACAGCTATGACTTCACCAAGTCAAAACAGAAATTAAAGGTGGAGCAAACCAAGCCGATCGAAAAAATGCAGCATACCCAATATGAGTTTTATCAATATCAACCCGATTATCAAACAACCGCAGAGGGTGAAGCAGAACTTAATATTTTAGCAAGCTCTCAAAACAAACAGGCGATTCTTTTGGAGGGTGCCAGTAGCTATGTTGATTTATTGCCTGGTGCAAAATTAAATTTAACCGCACAGGTTGCCAAGTCAGTGAATCTTAATAATTGGGTCATTAGCAATTTAGATTTTACTTTTGATACGAAGACAAGAGAGATGTACACCAATCACTTTAAAGCGATTCCAGCAAGCATTGTGTATCAGCCACCACGCATGACTCCGATTCCACAAGCGCCCAGTACCCAGCTTGCGATAGTGGTTGGGGCTTCGAACGCTGAATATAATACTGATCAATATGGGCGGCTTCAAGTTGAGTTCTTCTGGGATTTAAATCCCAAAGTGACTAAGCAGTCAGTCTGGCTTCGCTCCATTGCAATGTGGGAGGGAGTCTTGCGCGTTGGCACACCAGTATTGGTCGGCTTCATCGATGGCAATATCAACGATCCTGTAATTTTAGGTCCCATCCATCAAGATACGTTAATGCCAATCAATACACTAGAGGGTGAACAAACCAAAAGTGTATTGGTGCGCCGGCATCCCGATGCCTCTATCCAAAAAACCTATAATTTTTTAAGTTTTGAAGATAAAAAAGATGCTCAGCTCATGCATCTTAATGCCACTAAAAACATGCAGGTCAATGTCCTGCAAGATTTTAATCAAGAGGTCGCCAAAGGAACATATCACCTCAAAGTCAAAGGCAATATGACCATCGAAACGGAAGGTCAGTTGATTGTGAAATCAAAAGGTGCCATGAATTTCACGACCGAAGACGCCTTCAGTCTACAAGCCAAATCAATTGAGATGAAAGCAAGCCAAGGCTTAAGTGCTTCAGCACAAACCGTTGATGTTAAAGCAGGAGCCTCCGCCAGTATCGACGGTGGCGGGCAAATGACCCTCAAAGCAGGAATCATTCAACAAAACTAGGAGAATAAAAATGCCCAAACACGTATGCAATGGTGCGCTATTAAAATGCAGCTTTGGCAAAGCGCCGGGGCCTTTAACAGTTTTACCCGTAAAGCAATCAGTCATTGGCGGTCAGCCCACGGCGAGTATTATGGATAATAAGCCCATGATGAATATTCCTTGCTTTGGGATGTGCTCTTCGCCGGCGAATCCAGCCGTTGCCGCAATCATTGCAGCAGGTGCCGGCAACGCCGGGCCATGTGTGCCTGTGACTCCAGCACCTTGGCTGCCAGGGGATATGACGGTTTTAGTAAAAAAGCAGCCAGTGTTAACCGATAACTCTAAACTCATGTGTGCCTATGCCGGCGAGATTAGCGTGTCGATGCCTGGGCAGGTTACAGTTGGTAAGGGTTGAGCCTGCCCTAAAGATACATTCTGAAACGATCCAGTCATCTTCGTGTTACTTATCTACTTTATGATGGTGATCTATTAACAAGAAGTAGGAGATAGGATATGTTTAAAAAAATAGGCATGGACGGTTTAACAAGAACACGCCAAGCTAGTTTGACTCTCATGAGCAAAAGGCCTTTTTTTAGTTCTGTGGCAGACAAACTAGAAAATTTCGCTAAAGAGGTCGAAAAAATGAGTCGAAAAAACCAGGATTTTATAATGCATAACGCCATAATGTCTCCCAGTTTCAAAGGCGTTAATTTATCGAATGAGGTATTTGCATCATCACATCCAGAAATTACTCAAATCCTGGTAGTTGCAGGAAAAACAGAGGCTGGCATAAGAGAAAAAATTAACCAGTTTTGCCAAAGCCCAAAGGTAAAAACCATCTTAGTGGTCAAAGGGTCAAATCCTAAGATCATTAATAATGACCCTGATATCACAAACAGATATAGGCTTGCCATAGAGTGCATTAAATCGCAGGGAAGAAAGCCTGGTGTGGTACTCAACGTTCATGATAAGCCTTCTGACGTATTAGAAGAGCTGGACTACAAAATAAGCTTAGGGGCACAAAGTATTTTTACCCAACCTTTATTCTCACCCTATGAAACCATTGATAAATCTATTCTGACGAGCGTTGAAAAAATAGTGAAAGATGGTCTTGATCTTAGAATCGGAATATTGCCAGTCACAGATGAAATATACAATTATAGAAAGTCATTTTCTACTGATCTTAGGACAACAAACTTTGGATTGGATCGTTATCTAGTGCCAAAGTGTGACTGTGAAGAAGATAAAATAAAAGCGGTAGCCGACACTATACGATATGCCAGTGAACTCGAGAAAATTTCATATCGTAAAGGCCAGGTAGACCTCTATAGCAGATTAGGCTTAAAGATAAATGGCGAAAAATTAGAACCCATTATTGAGCGTGTTAGAGGGACATGTTTTGACTATTCTGGTCAAAAGAATAAAAGAATTTGATGAATTAAATTAATTGCAGTTACAAACCGATACATTCCAAACATAAGCGTAATACACAAACAATTTAAGATGGTGACATTGAAAGCGAATGGTTCGTTTTCAATTAACGAAAGGAAATGAAAATGAGTGATAAATATTATATGAAAATAGATGGGGTCAAAGGGCCTGTGACGGTTAAAGGTTTTGAGGGTGCTTTTGAGCTTGCTGGGTATAGAGATATTGCAATTAGCAATCCATTTGCATCGACTAATAATGGTCAGGCTTATGGTGGGACACCTGATGTAAGCTCAGTGTCGATGACTTTGAGCAATGTTTCGGGAACTGTCAATTGTATTCTGATTAAGGATATTCTTGGCGCACTGCCACTCAAAACAGTAACGATCTATGAAGTTGCAAAATTGAATAATGCTGAAACTTCAGTGTATGACATCACCTTAGATAACGTACATTTGTTGCATTATGAGCGTCATGGCGGTAATAGAAATGTGAGTTTGACCTTAGGTAATCCTTCTGCGATCACCATCAATAATGTCGATATTGATGAAAGTGGTAAGGCGGGTTCACCTCAAAAAGTCAAATATGACTTACAAAAACATGAAACTTCATAAGATCTAGGAGAATGATCATGTTAAGGCGTGCAAGGGCTGATGGGCTTCATCAAATTAAGCTCCAATTAGAGCGATTGCTCAATACGAGAACATTAGCTCTTGACCTGCCTCACGGTTCATCTTCGGCATCACTGATTGCATATGGATTGCCTGGCTTTAACCATTTAAGTTGGTTAAGTCTGCAGGATCAGACATTACTTTGTCAATTGATTGCTCTGGCCATTAGGCGCCAAGATCAGCGATTTGCGGATGTTGCAGTGAGTTTTATGGGCTATGGCGTCAGACCTGGCTTGGTACAGTTAAAGATTAGAGCCCAGTTTAAAGAAGAGGCCTTTGAGGTGATTTCACATATTGATGTGTTGCATCAGGGTATTATGCGTTTGGGGGAGAGTTGTGGATAAGTTACTTGATCATTATCATAATCAATTAGCCTTGCTAGAGCAGGGTACGCAGCAGTTTATGGAGCAATACCATAACTTAAATGCAGTCGTGTTGAATGACATAGAGCAGCCAGAAATGCGCTATCTGATTGAAACTTTTGCATTTATGAATGCGCGGATTTCTAAAAATTTAGAGGATCGTTTTCCAGCGTTGAGTGCTCATTTTCTTGAAAAAGTGGCGCCGCATTGTTTGCGGAGTTTGCCAGGCTTTAGTTTAGTAAAGTTGGCACCCAAGGCTAATTTAGATCAGGTGGTGTCGATCCCCAAGGGGACCTTGCTTGAGACCACCAATGCAGAGCATATCTATCGTCTACAGACTTGCTATGATTTTGATTTGTTACCGCTGAAAATAGCGGCAGTTTCGATTAAAAGGGTGGGGCAAACTGATCATGCTGAGGCTTTGTCGTGCTTGAAGATTACGCTTCAAACGCTACAGACTGAAGCATCGATTGCGAGTTTGAATATTGAGAGTATTCCATTTTTTATTGATGCACCTTCTCCCTATGCTGAATTAATATATGAAGCGTTAATGACCAAAGCCAAGTCAATAGAACTTGTTTTTGATGATCAACGTCAAAACTTAAGTTTGAAAAATTTGAGTGCTCTGGGCTTTGCTAAAGCTGGACATACTTTGCCCTATCATGAGGGCACGAGTCTTGGGTATCGACTGTTATTGGAGTATTTTTATTATCGCCGGCAATTTTTATCCTTTGAATTACAGGGTTTGCAAAAGCTACATGCCATAAGCGGCAACACTTTTTCTGTTTGCATTTATTTTGATGAACTCGAGCCAAACATTCAAAAAGCCTGCACGAAGGAGAGTATTTTGACTTCGGTTGTTCCCGCGGTCAATCTCAATGCAATTTATCTGGACTCTATTGTTTTTGACTATACCCAATTTGATTATCCATTGAGGGTGGGGCAATCTGGAGCACAGCCGAAGATTTATGCCGTGACTGAGGTTGAAAATCGGGAGCCAGTTGATTGGAAGTTCCATGGGGGTGAAAAACCACGTTTAGAGCTCAGCTTACCGCCGCATAAAAAACTAGCCGCCGAGCCTGAGGTCGTTCGCGCCAAAGCCTGGGTCTATGATGCTGCATTTGGTGATAGGCAATATGCTCTGCAATCCTCAGAATCTTTATTGCCTATTGAAAGTATTAAGACAATCTATACCTGTACAGCGCAAGACTGGTGGCAGCATAATGAAAACCTTTTGCCTTGGGTCAATCATTTGCAGTTTGGCTTAGGGCAACTGCAGCAAAAAAATGGTCTGGCTTTTTTAAAAAATCATCTATCGTTGTATCTCAATAAAAGAGAACCTTGGCAGAAAAAAAGTATTGAGTCCCTGCGTGCTTTGAAAATATCTAACATCATTAAGCGGCTGCCTCGAGAAGTTTATGCGGTTGGTCCAGTGGTCCACATTGCGATTGAGATTGATCATGCAGCATTTGCAAGCCATAGTCTGTATCTGTTTGCTCAATTATTAGAATGTATTTTTCTCAGTCTTGTTGAGGTTGGAACAGGATTGCAAGTTGTCATTCAGGATCAATATCAAAATATTTGTTATCAGGGTTCATTAAAATTGGGAGCAGCCAAATGATCACCAAAGCTTGGCAACTTTACATTCACAACCATTTAGCGAAGTTTGATAGCCTGGTTTTACTCAATTTATTTAAACGCATGGGTTGGAAATATGCCTTAAGCTCAGTGCCACATTTGCATTTTAGCGGTCAAAATATTGCTGCCGTGATCTTTGTGGATGGGCAGGTCAATCTCAAGCATTATGATTTCAACGCTCTGGGCTTTGATAGCCTGCTGCCGATTCATTTTGCCGTGGAGTATTGGCAGTCTGAACGTGAGGGAAAGCCTGGGTCCTACTTTTTGTTGCTCAAGGCATTAGAGCAGCAGTATCACGAAAATTTCTTGAAGGCCGAAATCCACTATAAGGCTTGTTTCAACCCAGTTGCTTTTGAGCAAGCTGCAGCGGCTTTGGCCGGGACCTTAGAAGATGGGCCGCCTTTGCGAGCGCTGCTCATTCGTTTTAGTTCTTATTTAATGCGGCAACAAATTTCGGTGCAAGATCTAGAGTTAGTGCTTGCCAGTTATTTAGATGCACAAGTTGAGATTGATGTAAAGCATCTGAGTTATTGCCCGTTAACAGCCGATGAGCGTTCCGCGCTGAGTAGAAATTACTATAGTATTGGGAGGACTGCTTTGCTGGGGGGCGCGAGCCATCAACCTAATCAAAAGCTGGTGGTGAAGGCAAAATTAACACACGCCGTGTATAAAAAACTGATCGAGCAAGGCCAAGCTTTGACATTGCTGCGGGCATTGATTAAACGGTTATTGAACAAAGCAATGATGATTGATTTTCAGTTTAGGCTCGTTAAACAAGAGCGGCAAGCTTTTAGATTGGGTGCAAGTCCGTTGGGATACTTTTCTTGGTTTTCGGGCAACGCCGTATTTGATTCTTCATTTAACCTTAAGGAAGTAGCATGAAAAACATAAGAGAGTTGGTCCAGGTATTGAATTTTGCCGGTAAAAAATCCCTGGAGCGCTCTGTGCATCGTGCCGTGAAGCAAAAGCACTATGCCGTAGAGTTGTCTCATTGGCTCATGAGCCTATTGGAGGATCGCACGATTCTGCAACTTGTTTTAAAAGAAGAGCTCGATCTCTTGCGCTTAAGTTGGGAGGCTGAGGCCTATCTCGATGCTTTGCCCAAGGTGGTCGCAGTCACGCCCACATTTGATGAAAGTTTAGTGATGGTTTTGAATGCGGCAGATAAGTTTGCCCAGGCTGAGCATGCAGAATTACACAGTGGTCATCTCCTGTTGGCGATGATCACTGAGTCAGAAAGATTGCCTCATTTTCTGAAAAATAGTTTAGGAGTATTGGATCCGCTAGCGCTGCAAGCAAAAATAAGCATTGCAAAATCAGCGAGCATTGAAGGTATAGCAGCAGAGCCTCAGGCCAAAGTTCAAAATATGTTGAATCGGTATACGCAAAATCTGACTGAGAAAGCCCGAAATGGCAAAATTGATCCGGTCTTTGGTCGCCAAGCAGAAGTTCAGGAAATGATGGATATTTTATTGCGCCGACGTCAAAATAATCCCATCATTATCGGCGAAGCTGGGGTGGGCAAAACGGCCTTGGTTGAGGGGCTGGCGTTAAAAATTGCCGCAAAAGAAGTGCCTGCTGAACTTCGCGATATTGAATTACATTTGCTTGATTTAACCTTGCTGCAGGCGGGCGCAAGTGTGAAAGGAGAGTTTGAAGAGCGTCTGAAAACTTTATTGGCCGAGATTCAAACCTCGCCCATGCCCATTATTTTATTTATTGATGAAATTCATACTTTGATTGGTGCGGGTGGTCCTGCAGGGCAGCAGGATGCAGCGAATATTCTCAAGCCCTCATTGGCGCGAGGTGAGCTGCGCACAATTGGGGCCACAACGCTCAGTGAGTACAAAAAATATTTCGAAAAAGACAGCGCCTTGGTGCGGCGCTTTCAAACTGTTTTGGTCGATGAACCCAGTTTGAAAGAGGCAGAAGATATTTTGTATACCTTAGTGCCTCAGTTTGAAGCACATCATGGGGTTGCGATTGTACCAGATGCAATTCCCGCTGCGGTTGAGCTATCAGCAAGATATTTGCCGGCAAGGCAATTACCTGATAAAGCCATTAGTCTGCTAGATACAGCCTGTGCGCACGTCAGGTTAAGTACGAATAAGCCATTAAGTGTGAATGTACTGGAAGAAGAGTTGGCTTTGATTCAACTGAGATTAGGGCGTAATCAACTTGCATTGCCAGATCAGGTCATGCTGATGGCAAAACAACAAGCATTGTCAGAACAAATAGCCTCGCTCACCCAAGTGTGGCAAGAGAACAAGGCGATAAAACCAGTTGATCGTGAAGCTGTGGCTGAAGTATTAACGCAAATGACGGGGATTCCTCTCTGTAGTATGTTAGAAGAGGAGTTGACGGGATTGCTAAATCTTAATGAACGACTAAAGACGGCTATCAGTGGTCAAGATTTTGCTTTAGAAAAGCTCGGCAACTCGATCAAAGTTGCCAAAAGTGGTTTGGCAGACCCGAATAAACCACTGGGCGTTTTTCTGCTGGCAGGGCCGAGTGGTGTGGGCAAAACCGAGACAGCTCTTAATATTGCCAAACTACTCTTCGGGCATGAGGATGCACTGACAGTGATTAACATGTCTGAATTCAAGGAGGCGCATAAAGTTTCATTGCTAACAGGTTCGCCTCCCGGCTATGTCGGTTATGGCGAGGGTGGGATTTTAACAGAACCGATTCGCCATCGTCCTTACAGCGTCTTGTTATTAGATGAAGTAGATAAAGCCCACGAAAGTGTGATGGATCTTTTTTATCAGGTTTTTGACAAGGGTAGCTTAGCAGACGGTGAGGGGCGTATTGTTAATTTTAGAAATACCTTGATTATTATGACTGCAAATTTAGGCGTTGAGGCGATTGAGAAAAACGCGTCACATTGTAAGAGTTCAAAGCAGTACAATGCATTGTCTGATCATTTGGAACAAGAGCTTGTCCGTCATTTTAAGCCAGCTTTGCTCAGTCGGTTCAAAATTGTGCCCTACCTGCCCTTAACACATGAGTCTTTAACTGTTATTGCACAGCAGAAAATTAAGTTGGTTCAAGAGCGTGTCAAACATAAATATGCGATTGAGCTGAAGCTTGCTCCAGAAGTCATTCATCACGTGGTGGGCTCTTCAATAGCACATATAAGCGGCGCGCGCTTTATTGATAAGTGGTTGCTCGAGATCTTATTGACAAAATTATCAGAAATGATTTTAATGAAGCAACGAGCAAATCAACTCCCCGAAAGAATTGAGGTAACCCTCAAACAGGGTGAAATAAGGATAACAGCACGTGGCAAACAAACCAGTTAAGCGGGTTTTAGGTGCATATTTCTGTGATATCGCTGCCTCGGCTTTATTTATTCCTCTTGTGATTCTCGCCATCAGATTTGGCTTGGAAAAAAAAGTGACTCACTTTGAGTTGGCATCGTTAGATGGCTTAGGTTTTTGGGCCTCGATTGGTATTATTTATGTTTTGATAGGGCCTGTAGTTAGCAGCGCTTCTGATTATCTTGGACGTATTACAGTATTGAAATTCTGTTATTTATCGAATGGCTTGTCGTTTCTTGTGGCTCTACTTGCTTGGCGTTTAGAGGATTGGTGGTTTTTTTTGTTGGCCATTTATCTTAATCAAATAGGTCAGGCAACAACGCCTATTATGGTTGCAATAATGGGCGATTATTATGAAGGCACGAAGCGATTTTCAGCTGCATTGAGGGTGTTGATGTTGTGGAGCCCTCAAGTTTCTTTGTCAGTATTGCTTGCCTATGCCCTCGAGAAGCATCCTGCCCATTTACTTGAGGCTGGGAGCTATTGCCTGTGTGCTTGTGTTTTCCTGGAGTGCATGGCTTTTTTCCTCTTGTTCTTTCATAAAAGAATAGGGCAGCTTCAAGAAAAAATTATCAATATTCCTCTCTATCTCAAAAATCTTGGGCAATGTTTTGAAGATAGTCGATTAAATTATCTTTGTCTTGCGGGGTTTGTATTGCATTTATCATGGGTTCTCTATGCTCAAAGCTTGGATACTTTATTAGGTCAAGAGGGTCTGACAATGTATAGCCCACATGTACTAATTACTTTGCGGGGAATAGCTTTTTTAATTAGCCTAGGTGTTACCGCTGGGTTATGGGTGCGTTTTTGGAAGCCGCACTCTATTTATAGAGTGAGTGCTATTCTCGTCTTGATTTCTTTGATTTTTTTAGGGGTTTCTTCTGGGGCTTGGTTGTTTCTGGGGGCGTTGCTGGTGGCGATTTCCATTGGTAATGTTCTGGGGTATTTTTGGTTTGTAGCTTTGGAGTTGATTTCAGAAAAACGCAAGGGGGCGTACATGGGAATTGTTAGCGCCGCTACTTTGATTGCCTGGGCCCTAAGTGGCTATATTGCTTGGGCAATCAATGGTGACGTGGCAAGTTTGGTCACTTTGCATTGGGTATTGGTATTGGTCGTAGTATTCTTTTTTGTATCTCTATTAATAATGCAATATAAGGTGAAAAATATATGACACACACAATCTTACTCGTTGATGATGATCAAGATATTTTGGATTTGCTCGAGGAGTTTTTGCTAAAATATAACTTCACCATTTATAAAGCCACCGATGGATTAAATGGTCTGGAAATGTTGAAAGAAAACCCGGAAATTAATCTGGTCATTCTAGATGTAATGATGAAGGGGATGGATGGTATTTCGGTGTGTAAAGCCATTCGCGCTAATCCAGAGTTGCAAAATATGCCGGTGATTTTGCTGACCGCCATGTCAGAGGAAAATGATCGGGTTTTAGGCTTAGAGCTGGGGGCGGATGATTATCTGTCAAAACCATTTAGTCCAAGAGAATTGCTTGCCCGTATTCGCGCTGTCTTAAGGCGCTTTGAGTATCAGGGCGATGGTAAAAAAAATTCAGAGCATTTGAGTTTGCCTATTTATCATTTCTTGGGCTGGCGCTTCGAAACGGGAACGCGGACCTTATTTTCACCACAAAATGTCGAAGTAAGTCTCACGGCAAAAGTGTATCAACTGTTATTGGCATTTTTGGAAAGTCCTCAGCGCGTAATCACCCGAGACCAGTTAATGGATATTATCAATAACAGGGAATGTGATCCTTTTGATCGGAGCATTGACATCTTGGTGAGTCGTTTGCGGCTGAAGCTTGAGGAAGACCCCAAAAATCCAAAATTAGTCAAAACAGTTCGTTCGGGTGGGTATATGTTTGCCACTGCAGTCACTAAAGAGTAAAAATGAAAATAAAGCTGGGGCGTTCGGGTAAAGTATTAGTTGCTGTCATTGTATCGATGATGACGCTGCACTTTTATATTTTTGGGATCCTTCCTTATGAGGGACCGGATACAATTTTAGCGCATTATGGTTATTTTCTGTTTTTTATTGGGATTGAGCTTGTGGTTGTAGGGGTTCCACTTTTTTACGCGCTGTCGATTGTGCGGTTTATTAAGCCTTTATCAGAGTTTAAAAGGGCTGCAGATCTTTTAGGGTTTGATATCAAAGGGGTTTCGGACTATAAAAAATATAAAAAGCGTGGGCCGAAGATTGTTCAGGAAACTTCACATGCCTTAGAGTTGATGCAAACCCGAATTCTCTCACTATTAAATAATCGTTCACGGATGGTCGCAAGTATTAGCCATGATTTGCGGACCATTATGACCCGCTTAAAGTTGAGGCTTGATCTCTTAGAGGTGCCCTCGGTGGCAGCAGAAAAAATGAAAGTAGACATTAGTGATATGGAGCAGCTTATTTCAGATATTTTATGGTTTGCCTCGCATGATTCCAAAAATCAGGAAAAAAAATCGCTGGACTTAGCCACGGTACTCGTGGACATCTGTGATGAGTATGAAGATAGCAACGTGCCCGTGAGCTTTGTTGCAACGAGTATTCGTCCAGTGGTATGGGGGAATTTACTTTCGCTGAAAAGGGTGTTTACAAATTTGATTGAAAATGCGCTGAAATACAGTGGTCAAAAAGCAGTAGTGGTTCGCTTGAGTCTTGTGGATGGAGTGGTCGTTACTGATATTGATGATCTTGGTCCGGGTATCAAACAGGAGCAGCTCGATTTAATGGTCAAGCCTTTTCAGAGAGGTATTAATCCAAAAGAAGTTGCTGGCACGGGCTTGGGGCTGACCATTGTGAATGAAGTTGTGCACGAGCATTTGGGTACAATGCAGTTTGAAAACCTTGATCCTGTTGGCTTTAGGGTGACGGTATCCTTGCCTCTCTATTTGAGTGCTTAGTCCTTGCTACATTTCGATACAATCCCATACAAAAAGCTCACTGAAAGATGCAGGGGCCTAGTCTAGAATGAGACTCATGAAAACCAAAAGGAATGATCATGAGTTGGAAAAAATTATGTGTTGTCGCAAGCTTCTGTAGCCTTTTAGGGGGCTGCGGGCATCTTACCAAATCGAGTGTACCTGAAGCTGCAATGGTAACAATCACAGCTTCAGCAGATATTAACCCCAATAGGGATGGTATGGCTTCTCCTATCGTGATTAAAATATTTTCGTTGAAAGACGATAGTTCATTTAAAGATGCGAGCTTTTTTGCGCTCTATGGCTCAAGTGAAGCGCAGACCGTTATTTTGCTCCCTGGGCAATCCACTACGGTGAACATCCCCAATAGAACTGGCGTGACCACTGTCGGTGCTATGGCTGCTTTCAAGAGCCTCAATAATACTTCATGGAAGGCCGAAGCACCCCTAGGTCAAAAGCTCACATTAAATGTAAGCGCAACAGAAATTAACTTTGTAGGAGAACCATCATGACTAGGCCAACACTATGGTTAGAGGGTATGTTCATTGAGCCACAGCATTTTCAACAAATGGAGGGGTATTTGAAAGCACAGTGGCAGGCATCACTTGTTACGATGCAAGCGAATACTTATGGTCTCTTATCTTGCATCTGGCAAGAGAGTTTACTTGCCACTAAAAAATTAGCTTTAAGTGAAGTATCTGCGATTTTTCAAGACGGTTATTTTGTGAGTACGCGTGATGGTGATTTATTGCCTGAGCCCTTGGATATCTCCGATCACTATAAGAATACCTGGATATATTTGGGTTTGCCTATTGTGAGTCCCAGTAAAAAAAATATTACCACAGCTGAGGAGGGTGCTTTTGCTCGATTTACAATGACAACACAAATGACGACGGACCTTACAAGCAATAGTTTGCGCAGTAACGAAATTGTTATAGGTAGCGTTAAGCCAAAATTCATGTTGGCAGAGCATCCACAATATCTATGTTTAAAGATTGCTAAAATTCTTGAGGTTAGCACAGCTGGAAAGATCATTTTTGATGATCAGGCCATGCCAGACTGGTTAAATGTCAATAATAATGGACTTGTGCGGTCATTTTATGAGGAGCTCTCGCATTTATTGAATCATCGCATCAATTATCTTAAGGCCGGTATTCGCAATCAGTATACTTATCATTTGCAGTCAATTAGTGATTTAGTAGCGCTCAATACACTGGCAAAATATCAAGTGCGCTTTAATCAGTTGAGCCAGCGTGAGGTACTACACCCTGAGATTTTATATGCTGCTTTAAGCGAATGCTGTGCAGAGCTGACGAGTTCTAGTGACGGCAATCATTCGATCCATGCATATAAACATCTGGAACAATCGCAGATTCTGGATCTCATGCATCACCTCAGAGCAATGCTGACACAAACGCAATTGCAGAAACTCCAGGCTCTTGAATTGAAGTCGTATGAGCTCAATTCAAAACAAGCAACCATTCCCGATCAAGATCTCATTGCAAGTGGCCGTTTCATTCTCGCCGTTCATGGTGCGCATCCAGATGCCGAGTTAAAAGAAAAAATGAGCCTCTTGAAAGTTGCAACACCCAACCGGATTAAAGATTTAATTCAATTGCAGTTGCCGGGCTTTAATTTAAGGCCATTGGCGCATGCTCCAGAGCCTATGCCTTATTATCGCGATTATCTCTATTTTGATATCGAGATTGATCCGCAAGCAAAGTCGGCCTTAAGCCAATCGTCCAGTTTGATTATCCATATTCCTTTCGCCATAGATGATATCAAGATGCAACTCTGGGCGATTCGGGATGCAGGAGAGCTACAATGACCGAAAATCCTTTTGTCAATGCTGCATTGCCGATTTTAAGTGAGGCGGATCAACAAGGCTTGCTAGACAAACTTTCAGCATTCAAAGCGGAATGCAAAGCCTACGATGAAAAACTGGTTCAAGATTTGCATTACATGTTGTGCTGTGCCGTTGATGAGTTTAGATCTGTGAAGCAAGTCGGAGGAGAGTATCATCAGAGTTGCCTTCTCCATTTTCACAGTGACAATTTAGGCGGCGTAAAATTTTTCAAACGATTGGAGTACTGGATGGCTGAGCCTAAGCGTAACCCAATCGCCCTTGAATTTGGATATATGCTTCTCGTTTTGGGATTTGAGGGGCATTATCGCTTGATGGCTGATGGGCAAAGACAGCGGAGCGAGCTTTGCAGTCAGCTGCAACTTCAATTGCAACAAGTCTATCCTCGGAATCATTGGCTATTGCCAAAAAAAAGAAAGTCTAAGCTTTCCTGGCAAGTGTGGGTCTTGATCACTTTGTTTGTGCTCACGATAGGTCTCTGGACTTTTGCAAATCTTGAGCTCTACAAAGCCGCACAGCCTCTAGAAACCCTCATTCACCAAGTTATAATCCGGAGAGGATCATGAAGTCAATTATCAAAAAAAATAAAGCTTATTTTGAAAACAAAGAATCACGCAAGCTCCCATGGGTTTTGGTGTTAGGCAGTGCTAAATTTTTTAATGAGGGTTTTTATCGCTACGAATTAATAGGCACAGAGTTAAAGTTTAGTATTTATCGGAATGCTCTGGCCCAGTATTTTTATATCGATGCTAAAACTTTGCAGAATCAAGATCAGTTGAACAAATTACTCATGGAATTAAAAAAACAGCGGCGCATTTTTAAGTTTACAGCAATTTGGTTAATGCCAGAGGGCTCGGAGAATCATTCAGTGGTTTATCACGATGCTTTGTTACGCATTCGAACTAAGCTCAAGCGTTTACCCAGTTACTTAGGGCTGACAATTCCCGAGTCTTTAAATTCAGGCGATGTTCCATTGCTAATAGATTTAAGCGCTAAAAAAGATAATCTAGCCTATTTTGAACAAGCGTATGCAAACTTATTGGTGCATATTTTACAGGGCGTGCGGCTTAAAAATTATGAGGCCGCTAAAGAGGCGCAAGCTTTTTCAGCGGTGTTAGCTTTGCAGAGCAAGCAAGTAGAGGTTCGCGAGGTATTATCGCGATTGTGTGCTCCTAATCCCTACCAGTCGAAAGTGGATTTTCAGGGAATTGCTTTATGGCAAGCTAAAAATAAAGACAGCGATGAAAAGTTAATGGCAGCACTATTGGGGCGGGAGACAGACGCCTGTTATCACAGTGTCAAAAAGAGAAATATCATTTTAGCTGCTTTGGCACTGGGTATGGCAATGTTATGGATAGTTTGGGGCTATGCTTACCATAGCAACCTTCGTGCATTTGCAGACATGCAGAGAGTGATGACCACAGAATGCCTTGAGGATCAAGCGAGCTCGGGGATTTCAGAACAACATTGGCTGAAGCATTTTGGTATTAATGTGAGTGATTATTATGCTTATCAATTACAAAAAGTGTATGGAAATATCAGGGGGCTGAATCAGGCCATGGCAGCAAAACCGAGTGGGGATCTGCAGGCTCAAATTAACGCAGTGATGAGAACCTATAACACCAATTTAGCTGCATATTATCCGTTTAATTCTAAGGGTGCGGATGATGTTTCCCTGCAGAATTTCACTAATTTTTTTGCAACAGGAGGGCTTTTGGATCACCTCAATGCAACGCTGCAAGATCAAGGTAAGGTCAATCTGGGTGAGCCTTTGACTACGCTAATGCAGATCCGGGCACAGGTACAAAGTCAGTACTTTGCCCAAAATAAATTAGGATTCAATCTGAGTATCATGCCTGTTGATGCCGATAATAATCTGATTCAAGCCAATCTCATGATTAATAAACAGATCTTCTTATATCGACATGATCCTCAAGTTCCTGCAGCCGTCAGTTGGAACTTTGATTCAGCAAGCCACATTACCTTGAGTGTCAATAATCTCAAAGGTAAAACCTATCAAGAAGACTTTTATGGCCCTTGGGCTCTCAATAAGTTTCTACAAACTTGTAAGCCAGGGGCCTCTGGAACTTGGAGCTGTAAACTAAATGACTATTGGGTATCCTATCGTATCCTTGATAGTTCGGGGAATCCTTGGGTCACGCGGTTTTAACTCATCGCTGGAATCGTACCTGCATATCAAAAAAATGCGGGTATAGTTAGAGGTATAAGTAAAACGTATTTTTGCAATCACAGCACATTTCGTGTCATGCAAATATTTTCTTGAGCAAAAAAAGAGGCAGCAATTAAATGCAAGAGAGACTAATAGGGCGGGCCTGAGGCTTTGGCCAGCCCTATCTTGATGCTGACGCATAAACCTCTAGATGTCATGGGTAGGTGCCTGACTAAGTTTCGCATTTTTTAAGAAAGACTCGACAAGCCTTTTGGAGTCTTTGAGAATAGGTGTTATCAAGCTTTCCGTAATTGTAAAGGTGTCTTCAGGACCCAATAACGTAGCTCGTATTCCAATATCTTTAAATAACATACGTGCAAAAGGCATATCTATCACCATGGCTGCGTCGCCTCCGGCGGGAAAGCGCAGTTCATAAACATAACCGCCTCCCTCGCCTGATCTCTTTGTATGACTGAAAGTACCAAGACCAGCGCCTGCGAGGTGACTTGCCAATGTTGTTAAAAAATCTTCTTCGGGCGATGCGGCTGATAAAAAAGGTGCCGATATCATTGGGGAATCTGTAGGTGAAGGTTGTGCAGGATGGCCAGCGGACATAATTTTTTTCCTTTTAGTTTTAATTTAACCAGCGTGTATTTTAATGAAATTGAAATATAGTTAAAACTGTCGTTTTTTTTCATGAAATTAATGAAATAAATTAATGATTAAATTTTATGGTATGAATTTCAACACTGCTCGTGTAAAGATAATGATCATCATAGATGTAGCAAGCATTGTGGCTTTGGCAGGGTCAAAGGTAGCCAAGCTTTCAGTATAATGATATTCTGTTGTAACAAGCGTTGGCGTGGGGTTGGGTGTGGAAATAGGAATAGATCATCTAAATATCTTAACCGAAAACTGGGATGCAACGGTCGAATTCTACCATCAGCTTTTTGGTTTTATCGAGGGCAAGCATATTCCTGATGGACGCAAGAATTATCTGTATACTGCCGATGGTCGCCATGCCTGGATTCATTTAAGTACTTTGGAGTCGAAAGCGCGAAGGTTGGCTGATCCAAATAGTCCCTTTCAGATACAAGCGACGCCTGGCTCTCAAAATCAAAATACCGGTGCTTTAGATCATGTGGCTTGGGCGGTGGCATCAGCGGATTTTGATGTGCTGCTAAATAAGCTAGATGCTTTAAAAATTGAGTATCGTATTTCTCAAGAGTTGCCGCGGCAGATCTGGTTCTTTGATCCAAATGGAGTGAAGCTTGAAATTACCGATTGTCTAAATCGATAATTTGGAGTTTTGGTCAATAAAAGTATGTTCGCGCCTGAGCGCACAGCAACATGCTGGATAATCAACGATGTTGCAACAGTAGTGTCTAGATTTACAATATGATTATGCATGAGTACAATGGCCGTGATAATTTAACTGGAGAATATTAGTGCATAGTCAAAGTTCAAAAAAAACTAGCCCAAGTAGTGCTGGGGCTCATTCATCAGCAGCAGAGATTACTAATTATAAAACCATATTAATGGCAATTTATAATATGAAGGGCGGGGTGGGTAAAACAACCAGTTGTTTGGAGATCGCCTATCACCTAGTGCGTGATGGTTTTAAAGTGCTATTGGTTGATGCGGATATGCAAGCGAATTTAACGACCAATACGATCATGGCCGCAAACATAGTCGATAAGGGTCTAGCTAAGGATGTTTCAGAAGCTGAGGACGATGATCTTGTCGTTGATGAAGCGACCGATAGGCTCTGGGCGCAAATTAACAAAGAAGAAAGCACAGGCAAGAAGCTGACATTTTTTAGCATTGTTAGCGAGTTTACGGGCAGCCGTTTACAAGTAAGAAAAACAGGTGAGAGCTCTTTGCTAAATAAAATTAAGCCACAAACTGCACCTGTAGGGTCTGGCGGGCAAATTGATTATATTGCTGGGGATATGCGTACAGGAGATTTGGAGCAGAAGATTTTAGATGGTTTTCGTGATCCAACGCGTTACCCGGTGCCAGGAATGGTAACCAATGTTTTTAGAGAATATGGCGAGCAAAATCAGTATGATTTTGTGATTTTTGATTTAGGTTGTACTTTTACAGCGACGGTGAAAGCGGTGCTGTTGGGCTGTGATTATTTTATATCGCCTTTTAAAAGTGAACGAGCCTGTATGACTGCGGCTGAAATTACCATCAAGAAGTTACGTGATGCACATCGGAAATGGAATCCTGTGAAAGGAGCTGCAAGCCAAAAAAATGAAGATTGCGCTCTAACAGTAAAAGAGGCCTGTGAGGCTGAAGAAGCTCCTGAAGATGAAATTTCAGCCGTATTAAAATGTTACCCACGTTTTTTAGGTGCATTTCCCGTGGGGGTAAAGGTAATGAGTGGCCAGCCAACCAAGGCCTACCGCAGGCGTATTGATGAAATTTTTGCGCGTTATAATGAGGATTTAAGTGGTTTCCATCATGTGGATTTGAAAAAGCCTGATTTAAAAGAGTTGCAGGGGTTGTTTATTAAATTGTCTGAATCCGCAGGCAGAGAGGCTGAGGGTGGTGGGGCGATAATTTCTACAACAGCTGTTCCCTGCGTATCCTTATGTTACGATCAATTATCAAGATCGGTTGGAGAGAGAAATCGTTATAAACTGAGTGGTTTTATGAGCATAGCCCACACAATTTCTCAACAATATAAAGCAGTAATTAAGGCGTTAGTTAAAAATATGACTCCAGAAGATCAGGCCTATATTGAATCAAAATCTACTAGGTTATTTCATGATGAGCCAGAAGAGGAGCCTGTTGTTGTGCCAGAGGGATTATCAACACCAGCAGATAATAAAAGAAAACGGCAAGAGCGTGATGATTTTATCCCCGAGCATTTAAAAATGCATCGAGCGCTTGCAAGTGTGTTTTCTCCACGAACACTTCGCAGTGGTAAAATGCCGGCAATACCTGGTTATAAGGTAGAGGATGTGAAAGGCGATGGTAATTGTTTTTATCATGCGGCTGCTATACAGCTAGAGAGAGGTCATCATCCCCATATGGCAGAAATTCCAGAAGGTACAGCACCGCACGACAGTTTAAGGTTGTTGGCGCAGGAGGCTGATTTTAATGATGGTGAGTGGGCTGATCATGCTGAAATTCTAGCCTTAGCCGAGCGTCTAGATATCGCAATTGGTGTCATGGATACGCGTGACCCAAGCCATGAGCTTGTTTATCATTTTATTAATCCAGAAACGAACGGGGGGGATAGTACCAATGACCCCTCAGAGTTACCAGATGGCATGGCAAGCATCACTCTACTTTTTACTGGAAATCACTATATGGTGCTCACAAAAGATCCTGAGCCAGTAGATGAATTTGCTTTTGAGCCTGATGCATGAAGATCTTAATTCAGTATCACAAGCTGAGGTATGAGTTTGCGTTGCTCTTAATGCAAGAAATTTAGCCGCAAGAAACAACAGTACTCGCAGATAAAGGCCAGGTGTTGTTTTTTAGGCTGGGGCAAGTGAAGTAGCGCTTGAGATCATCAGTAGTGCCGGATTGAATTGGGCTCAGTGAATCAACACCAGTACTGTAGCCGCTATAATGCACAGTGTAAGTTTTGTTAAGAATGCCGGGTAAGATCACTTTGATGGTATTAAATGTTGGGCCATCGGAAGCGGCGTTACCTCTAAAACTAAACCAGACTAATTGATCCAAAGGGATGCTGCCTGGTTGCGCCAGTGGTTGAAGCACGACGCTCTGACCTTTGGTGATGGGGGTTTTGGCAAGATAGATATCTTTACCTGTGGCCATGCCCCAAACTGCAGGTGTTCCCAATAATTTGCATGCAGTTTGAGTTTTGTTCACAATAGCGTAAAGGCTGCGAGTTTGCATCATGCCGCCGGCGCTTAGCGCAAGCTCGTGAATGCTGACTTGATCAGCTGTACAGTATGGCGTTGCATAAGCGCTTAGGCTGAGCAGAGATAAAAAGCAGGGGAGGGTTAGTTTTTTAAAAAGCATATATTATCCCTCCCGTGTAAAGTTCATTTATTTTGCATGCATCAACGCAATCGTAGTATCGAGCATTCTGTTAGAGAAGCCCCATTCGTTATCATACCAAGAAAGTACTTTCACTAAATTGCCGATCACTTTAGTTTGCGTAGCATCAAACACGGATGAGAGTGGGTTGTGATTAAAGTCAACAGACACTAAAGGCAGGCTGTTGTAACCTAAAATACCTTTGAGTTCACCATTGCTCGCATCTAATAAAATTTTGTTAACCTCATCAACGGTCGTGTCGCGTTTTGCGGTAAAAGTTAAGTCAACCACAGACACATTGATCACAGGCACGCGCATGGCAAAACCATCGAGCTTGCCGTTCAACTCTGGTAGCACCAGGCCAATCGCAGCAGCAGCGCCCGTTTTTGCAGGGATCATGGATTGGGTCGCTGAGCGCGCGCGACGGACATCTTCGTGATACACATCCGTTAAGCGTTGATCGTTGGTATAAGCATGGATTGTGGTCATTAAGCCTTTTTCTAAGCCAATTTTTTCGTGTAAAGGTTTTACCAACGGTGCTAAGCAGTTGGTGGTACAAGAACCATTGGAAATAACCGTATCAGAGGTTTTGAGGATTTTGTCATTCACGCCAAAAACGACAGTGGCATCGACATCTTTGCCGCCAGGCGCTGAGATAATCACTTTTTTAGCGCCCGCTTCGATGTGTTTGGATGCTTTGTCTTTGCTTGTGAAAAAGCCGGTACATTCATGCACCACATCAATGTTCATTTCTTTCCAGGGGAGTTTGGCAGGATCACGTTCTGATAAAATCTTAATGCGATCGCCATTGACAACCAGATGATCTCCATCAAGCTTCACTTCGCCTTTGAAGCGGCCATGCACGGTATCATACTCCGTTAAAAATAATAGAATATTAGGATCACCCAAATCGTTAATCGCAACGACTTGAATTTCTTTGTTCTTACCGCTTTCATAAAGCGCGCGTAAGATATTTTTGCCGATACGGCCATAGCCGTTAATTGCTACACGAATGGTCATGAGATGCTCCTTAAGTTAATTGCGGTTAAAGATAACAGATTTAAGCCTAAGCTTACAACCCAATCAGCCTTTTAATAACTGCGCGCAAAGTTCAGCGGCATGTTCTTTGGTAAAGCCAAACAGCTTAAACAACTCGGGTGCAGGTGCTGATTCACCAAAGTGATCCAGGCCTAAAATCGTATAAGGGCGGCCTTTGAGCAAATGATCCCAGGTATAGGTGCTGCCAGCCTCGATCGCAAGCGTCGGGACTTTTGGGAGTACGCTGTCCTGGTAATTTTTATCTTGCTTGGCAAAGACATCCATTGAGGGCATTGAGACCACTTGCACGCGCTGGGATAAAAGCTCAGCGGCTTGCATTGCCAAATGCACTTCGGATCCTGTAGCGACAATCACTAATTCAGGATTGCTAACTTCTTTAACTGCATAACCACCACGCTGAATATTTTGTACTTGAGCTTCAGTACGCTGCATATGCGGTAAATTTTGGCGCGAAAAAATTAAGCTCGTTGGGCCATCGATACGTTCAATCGCTTGCTGCCACGCGACATAAGTTTCGGCAACATCACAAGGGCGCCACAAGGACATATTGGGAATCAAGCGAATCGAGGCAATGTGCTCAACTGGTTGATGGGTTGGGCCATCTTCGCCAAGACCAATAGAGTCATGAGTATAAACATAAATCACGCGTTGCTTCATAATCGCCGACATGCGCATGGCATTGCGCGCATAATCAGAAAACACCAGGAAGGTCGCAACATAGGGGATAAATCCGCCATACAGCGCCAAGCCATTAGCAATCGCCGACATGCCAAATTCACGTACGCCGTAATAAATATAATTGCCGCGCGCATTGTCATGGCTCACACCAGTACAACCTTTCCAGAGCGTAAGATTTGATCCTGCTAAATCTGCTGATCCGCCTAACAGTTCTGGTAAAACTGGGCCGATAATATTAAGCGCATCTTGTGAAGATTTGCGTGTGGCGATATTCGCTTGATCGCTTTGGGCTTTTTGAATGGCGGCCTGCATGGTTGCGAGCCAGTTAGCGGGGAGGGTTTTATGTTGACGGCGTAGAAATTCTGCCGCTAATTCTGGGTGTTGCCCTTGATAATCTTTAAAGAGCTTGTTCCATTTGTTTTCACGGCGTTTGCCGGCGGATTTGGCATCCCAGGCGGCATAAATATCTTCGGGGATTTCAAAGGCCGCATAAGGCCACTGTAGCTTTTCGCGCGCGAGTTTAATTTCATCAGGGCCTAAGGGCGCGCCATGGCAAGATTCTTTGCCTTGTTTATTGGGCGAGCCAAAGCCAATCACGGTTTTGCAGCAAATCAGTGTGGGTTTGTTTAATTCACGGCGCGCTTTTTTAATGGCTTTTTTAAGCGCCTCAGGGTCATGGCCATCAATATTTTTAAGCACTTGCCAGCCATAAGCTTCAAAACGTTTGGGGGTGTCATCAGTAAACCAACCATGAACTTCGCCATCAATCGAGATGCCATTATCATCCCAAAAAGCAATGAGTTTACCCAAGCCCAAAGTGCCGGCCAAAGATGCCACTTCATGAGAAATGCCTTCCATCAAACAGCCATCGCCCATAAATACATAGGTAAAGTGATCGACGATTGAAAAATCTTTTTGATTAAAATAAGCCGCCAAAATTTTTTCAGCCAAAGCCATGCCGACAGCATTGGCAAGGCCTTGCCCCAATGGGCCGGTCGTGGTTTCAATCCCAGGGGCATAACCATATTCCGGGTGCCCAGGCGTTTTACTATGCAATTGCCGAAATTGTTTTAAATCATTAATGCTCAGGTCATAGCCGGTTAAATGCAGCAAGCTGTAATGCAGCATCGAGCCATGGCCATTGGACAAAACAAAACGATCGCGATTGCTCCAGGATGGATTGCTAGGATTGTGTTGTAAAAATTCACGCCACAGGACAGTCGCGATATCCGCCATGCCCATCGGCATGCCCGGGTGGCCAGAATTAGCTTGTTGTACCGCATCCATGCTCAGGGCGCGGATGGCGTTTGCGAGATTTTGGGATTTAAGTTCCATGAGAGTCTTGCTCCAGTTGAAAATGGTCATGTTAGCATTTTATTGATGGGAGGTGTAGGTGGGGATTGTGGTTAGCTTAACCTCTGCGCTTTAATTAAAATCAATGCATGTGGCAATAATGTTTAGATCTTTTGATCTTGCAGGTCTGTTGCATGCATCATAAGGCTTCTCGTGGTCTTTTGGGTTTTTTGGTATAATCATTCCTATTCATAAGCGAAAGGAAAATGGTTAATGTTAGGGGTAAACAGTAGATTGTATTTCAATGGCGCTAGTGGTTTTTTGTTGGGGGCGCTCTTTGGATGTGTTGCTGGTGGTGTTTTTCTTGGTTTGCGTCAAGACACGTCTCCTGTTGTTCTTGCGGAGATATTGCCTATATCTGCTGCTTTGGGCGCTTTAATTGCGGTTGCTGTTACATATCGTAATGCGAGCGCAGCACAATCGCCTGCGAACGAAAATGCAGTAGAGTTAGTTAATGGTCGTGCACCGCGCGAGGCGGTCACTTTTCAAGGTGCGCAAGCAGGTGTCCAAGCAGCGTATCAGCCTTTGGTCGACATGCCCTAAGGTCGGTCGTTTTGCTTGTGCCTTGGGATGGTTAACACGATTGGTAATATAGGTTGTGTTGCCGAAGAGGCAAGGTCAACCCCCGCTACGCAGTGATAGTCTATGACGATTATGATACACGAGTGTGGTCAAATTTATTGTCAGTATTTTAGCGAACCATGGAGGTTCTAAAAACCTGGGGGCCTTGCTGAAGTTCTTGCCTCATTATTCGGCGTTAACTAATCTAGAAAAAACTGCTTTTTCAAGTTTTGTATCTAAATCAGGGGCTGCAGATAGAGTAGCACTGGCGCAGGTATTAATTGAGAAGCATGGGAGTGCGCTTGATAATGTGGAGCGCTTAGGTGCATCTAGACCCATTTTTACTAATACGTCGTAAAATCTACGTCTTTAAATGGTATGCAGTGATGCTGCATGCGATTGGCTCCTGGGTCCTCCGCAAAAATTGCTACGCAATTTTTCGAAGAATGACGCTGGTGGGTTAGGCGGTGCGCTTTCAAATGCCGTTTTTAGGATTAATCTAAAAATGCCTCTTAGCAAAAGCCCTTCCTGATCTACTTTTGAGATAGCGTTCAAAGGCAATAGCTTTTTCGGCGTCGTCGAACCAGATGACGTTTTTTATTTTCCAGGGTTTGTATTTTGTGTGGGTGTAGATGGTGGGTGATGATGGGGTGAATTGATTGATGTTAATGCGACAGAGTCGCTCCACCTGCATCTAGGCCTGCAGGGCCCCGAGATCGAATATTCAGGGCCGGCGCATCTTAATTTAGATCAGCAGCCCTGAAAGTGTGTGGAATTTATCTGTATTCAAAGTCTGAAGTGACGCGCGCTGCGCTAGAAGGTTTCGTTCTGGCAGCCATGGTAAGGGCTGCTTTAGCTTGGCTGGCGTTCTTCAGGCCAGTAATTGCTTGTTCTATGCCGCCTACATGTGGTTCATCACCACCTAGCGCTCTGCGGTCAGCAGCATGATGCCTGGCAACAGCATCATCATGAGTTGTGCGAGCAGAAGTAGTAGCGGCTGGAAGCGGGGGGCGAGCAAAAGGCGCTGGGGCAGAGGAGGGTGCAGTCGCAAAATAAGTCGCGTGGGTTTCCGCTGGTTTAGGCTTGATACTAGCAGTAGAGTGAGTGGCGCTAAGCGTTGTGCTAGAGGATTTTATCATGGTGGCCAGGGCTAGTGCTTCTTTAGCTCGTCTGGCTGAGGCAGCAGTCAGGCCTGCAAGCGCTTGTTGCATGCCATCCACATATGCCTCGTCGTCACCACCAAGCGCTTTGCGGTCAGCGGCAAGAGCTCGGCTGAGCATGCTAGGAGGGGCGATGCGGTCAGAAGGTTTTTCATCCTCTGAAATTGAGCTTGCAGAGGCCGATGATGCTGAAAGAGTTGATGCAAATGATTGTTTGCGGGCGTACAACATAATTTAATTCCTTTTGGTTTTGATTTAATTTTATAATATCATTATATTTATTAAGTGTAAATAAATATTTTAAATAGTGTTTTCTTGCTGGTGCGTTTGATAGTAATGTCGGTCGGATGGTAGAAAGAATAGGTAAGGCCAACCACCGCTGCGCAGTGGTCAAGCTATAGCAGTTGTTATAGCTCAGTCTGGTCAAATTTCATAATTTGGCGTAAAATAACACAATCAGTGTTATCAATCGTTAAATATGGTCAAGAATTACGAAGTCCCATTTCATGCAAGCGCAAAAATCATCGAGCTCATCGCGGATATCAGCGAGCTGTTAGGTGTATGGTCAGCCTCAATGAAAGGCAAGCTGACACCAAAGCTTCGGCGTATTAATCAAATTCGCAGTATTCAAGCATCGCTTGCCATCGAGAATAATACCTTAACGCTAGAGCAAGTAACGGCGATTTTAGAAGGCAAGCGCGTGCTCGGGCTACCACGAGAAATTCAAGAAGTCCGCAACGCCTTTGCAACTTATGAGAAAATGGATCGTTGGCAGTCATCATCGCTCAAGGATTTATTAGCAGCGCATAAAATATTAATGAAAGGTTTGATCGACGCACCAGGATGCTTTCGTGAAAGTAGCGTCGGTATTTATCGCGGCAAGAAATTAGTACACATGGCCCCGCCCGCAAGTCGGGTATCAATTTTAATGAATGATCTGTTAGATTGGCTTGGGCGTACTGATTTTCATCCCCTAATTGTAAGTTGTGTGTTTCATTATGAATTTGAGTTTATTCATCCCTTCGTTGATGGCAATGGACGCATGGGGCGTTTGTGGCAAACGTTAATTTTAAGTCGCTGGCAACCCATTTTTGCCAGCCTTCCTGTTGAGACCGTGGTTCATAAAAAGCAGCAGAAGTATTACAAGGCCTTGGGTGATGCAAATGAGGCGGGGAGTGCGACGCCGTTTGTGGAGTTTATGTTGCAGGCGGTTTATGATTCTATGAAAGCAAGTTCGGAGAAAACTGAGTTGAGGATTTTAAGTTTGTTGAAAGCGAATAGGTAGCAGTTAATTACACTCATTTGTGCAATTTATGAAATCATGGTGCAGTTGGTGCAATTAATTTTTTAGTTAAGGTAGCGAAATTTAGGGGTATGGCATAAAATAGCATGCTGTTTGATAAATATGACCAAATAATATGTATGAAATTAAATTTTTAGAGAGTATCGAAAACTTAAAGAACTTTGTACAAGGTAATTTAGGCTTCAACCTTAGTACTTCGAAGGCACGGGAAATCACATCTTGTTTAATACAGGGGCGTTTGTTTCTTCAGGCCGCAAAAGATTCACCTATAGAGATCAAGCCGCTACAGCTATACTATGGGGTTATGGCTTTTGCCACGGCAATTATTTTAGTACAAACGAGGAAAGTTCTTGCTAATTTGGTGCCAAGTCATGGAGTGCTACAGGGGGTGGGTAATACTTTAGCTGACACAGTGGCTACAATAAAAAAATCAGGTACTTTTATTGATTTCAATGATGTAGTTTGTAATTTTGATGGTGTGAGTTATATTGCAGGAACTAAGCGCTTTATCAAAAAGCTGCCTTCATCTTCATCTGTTGGTTTGTTCGGTAAAAATATTAGCCTTAAAGAAATATTAAGTAGGCTTCCAGGCTTGGGGGATATTTATTTTATTACTTTTAATGAGCGTCCAAAAAATAAAAATATATTACTATTTGTTGATAGTAACGAAAGCAATGCGCAGATACAAATATGGGATCAAGATATAGCATGTACCCAAGATCATTTAAGTAGGCTTGTAAACAATTTAAGAGAATCATATCCATTTTTGCAGAAATGGTGTTTAATTTCTGCGAGTGTGCATTATGAGAGGACAGTATTGGATTTTAAAAATTTAGAAAAAAATATCGTTAATGATTTAAGTGAGAGTTTTTTAATTAAACAAGGTGAGTCTGATTTTACAGCTAATCAATCGACTCTTAATTCAATGGATAAATTTAATTTCATTGAGTCTCTACAGCCTTTAACAGGTGCTTTGTTAAAGGGCAATCAACACGCCTCCGAGAGTTTTGAGGGCGAATACATTTCAGAGTTTTCATTATATTACTTAGGGGCTTTTATTTTAAGCTCAGTTGCTAGGTATAGGCCTAATATGTGGATGAGTGCAATAACTCACTCTGTAATTGCCAATGAGGCTGGTGGTGATGCTATGTTAGCTATATTGGAGAAATTTATGGACATAGCGATAGATCATATTCCTAAAATGGTTGTAAGTGCTTTTGGAGTTAAAAGGTGAATTCATTTATTAAGCTAAAAATGCCTCTTAGCAAAAGTCCTTCCTGATCCGCTTTTGAGATAGCGTTCAAAGGCAATGGCTTTTTCGGCGTCGTCGAACCAGATGGCGTTTTTTATTTTCCAGGGTTTGTATTTTGAGGTGTGGGGGCATTTTCCTGAGTTGTGTGCTTCTAGGCGGTGTTTTAGGTTGGTGGTGCTGCCGATGTAGTGGTGTTCGGGTTGAGTGATGGTTTTTAGGATGTAGGTGTACATGGTGGGAGTAGTTGGGGTGTTTGGTTGATTTTAATGCATGAGTGGTATTTGAGCAAGGGGTGCTTTTTGCGGAGGCCCGCCTACGTCCTGCGGACTTCGGCGCAGCAGGCTTGCCGAGCCGTAGCGCTACGTCATTTTATTTTACGCAGCTTGGGTGGTATGAGGTAATTTTCTTTGCTTGCTATGCTTTTCCCTAATTCGCGCTCTGCATCTTGACGCGCATTTCCAGCCACGGTACCACCGCGACGAGCCACTTTTTTATTTTCAGGCATTCCTTCTGGCTTCTCTTGCTTTGAAATTTCCGTCGTCATTTTTTCGCCAAGCATAGTAAAAATTAACTCTAAATCAGTCATATGATCACGCAAATTCTCTTTGGATTGGCTGGGGAGATTTTTATGTTGCCGATACTCACTGGGAGTCATGCCAAAAGTAGCTTTGGAGATTTCTGCAGTGAGAATAGCGTAGTCTTTGCTAGTATTGACCCCTCTATCTTGCCACTCATCAGTCAAGTTTTGCCGAATAGCAATGCCCCGCAAGCGCTTATCAATCCAATCTTTAGAATAACCCTTCTGTTCGTAAAGCTGCTTCATTCTTTCCTGTGCCAGCTCAGGATCTTCAATTTCTTGAATACGTTCATAGCCTACTTTTGCCAGCCACCGTTTAAATGGCTCAGATTTAGCCGATGGAATAGACTGGATAAGGCGAAAGATGCCTTCCGTATTGGCGCAATTGATCTGCTGTCGGCCCCCTTTTGTATTAAGCGAAAGGGGGGCGGCAATTTGCCCCCACCCTTCTGCAAGCTGGGAATCTCTGCGCCGCATATCTTTAATATATCCCGCAGGATTAACTGACTCTGTTAAAATCTGAATAACATCTACAATGGCAAACCACCATTCACTATTATGCCAGACACGCCTAATTTCCTTTTCTTTAAATATAACGATGGCTGCTTCTTGTCTGTGATCTACAGGATCTTTCATGGTAAGTGCTTTTAAACAACATAGGCTATATTTTAGGCTTATTTTTTTAGAAAAGCTACTATGATCAATGGGGGGGGGGGGGCAAAGTCTGGCGCATCTAATAATGCGTATTTGCTTGCACGTAATTGCCGAGGCCCGCTTTCGCACTTCGGCGCCATCCGCTTACGCTCTTCGAGCTTCAGCGCGACAAGGCGCGGCAGCCTTCGCGCTATGGAATTATGACGTATCTTGAAAGAAGGAGAGGCTTGCCGACGGTTAGGATGGCTTTTCGCGGAGGGCCGAGGCCCGCCTACGTTCTGCGGACTTCGGCGCGGCAGCCTTCGCGCTAAGGGGTTATGACGTATCGTGAAATAAGGAGAGGCTTGCCGACGGTTAGG